>JAHBUB010000002.1 GCA_019638285.1 Cyclobacteriaceae bacterium
AGGGTGAGGATGCTACCTTTTATAAATAGATTGAGGTAGTACCTCTTTCTAAAGGAATTTAATCTGCTATCAATCACTTTTATACCCTCTTTCATACAATCGCCTTAATCGTAAAAACGAATAGGTGGCCTGGATAGTTTAGAATTTACTAAGATAAGAATGGTGTGATGCGAATTCAAAACCATCCATCAGTTTAATGGACGATTACCTCCTCCAAGTTGGGCTATAACTACTCAATGTTTGAGGTCCAGCCATATTCTGTTTCGAAGTATTCCAGCACATGGATTCTCAACAACTTTTCCTGTTCTAGCAAATCGAAGTGAGGTAATTTTTTGATCAGATTCCAATGAGGCCACCCTTCTTTGTCAATTCCTTCCAATTCATAATACCCGGAAAGGCTTAGTACTTTACAAATAGCGATGTGCATCAGGTCCTGCTTTTCTTCTTTTGAAAAATGAACATGACCCCGCCCTAGTTCTTGAACACCGATCATAAAAAGCACACCATTCAAGTCTTTGGGCTTTTTTCCCAGCTTATCGTCCAGTTCAGTCAATAGCCAGGCCCATTTCCGCTCTAGTTCGAGATCTCTTTTATACATTTTGCAGTTCTTCCCAGAATTCGTAGGCTCTTCGCAGGTGAGGAATTACAATGGTACCGCCCACCAACGTAGCAACACCCATGGCTTCGTTCACTTCTGAGGTAGAAAACCCAATTTCTTTGCATTTTCCAAGGTGATATTTCACACAATCATCACAACGCAACACCAGGGAACAGGTTAGGCCGATTAGTTCCTTGGATTTTACATCCAAAGCCCCTTCCGCGTAAGCGTTTGTATCCAGATTAAATATTCGTTTGATGATAAGGCTGTCGGAGGAAAGAATCTTTTCATTCATCTTGCTCCGATATTCATTAAATTGCTCTACCTGACTCATAGGAAATAAAAAGTTAGTAATGCAAATATGAGGTCATTCATCATCAAAACAAATGGATAGTTTGTGATGGACTTACTAAAGGATTTCGTCTCGCTGTTCTTTCCAAGGTATTGCCTCGCTTGTTCCAATTCATTGGTGAGCGCTGAAGAAACTCTTTGCACCCGATGTATTGTCCACCTTCCTAAAACGAACTATGATATGATGGACAATCCTGTAAAGGATAGGTTGTTTGGAAGGTTACCAATTACCTATGCCGGTGCTTTCTTAAAATTAAAGAAGGGAGGGGTAGTACAAAAAATGCTTCATCAACTTAAGTACAAGCACCATCCTGAGATAGGTATAAAGTTGGGTAAGGTATTTGGTAATGAATTAAAGCAAAAAGGATTGTCAGAAGCTTTTGACTTAATTATTCCAGTGCCACTTCACTCGTCCCGGATTAGGAAAAGAGGTTACAATCAAAGTGCAAAGTTTGCAGAAGGCCTAGGTTATGTACTCAACATTCCCTGGGATGAAAGTATTTCAGTAAGAAAGACCAGTACCAAAACGCAAACCAATAAATCGAAGTTGGAGCGATGGGAGAATGTAAAGGAGGTATTTGCGATCACTCAATCGGATCAAATATTGGGAAAGAGAATTCTTCTAGTGGATGATGTGATTACTACCGGAGCCACCTTAGAGGCATGCGGAATGCATCTGGTAAACAGCGGATGTGCAGAACTTAGTGTTGCTTGCATAGCCGAGGCACAGTAGATAGTAAGAGTTCTCGACTTATTTTCTCCATTCATAAAGATACATGGAGATGTTTTTTAAACACCCTAAAAAGTGCGCGTAATAAAAAAAACCTGATGGCATTGCCATCAGGGTTTTTTATAATTTCTTATTAAAACCTATTAGTAGTTAGAACCTGCGCGGATCATGGCGCAACGGAATCCAATGGTAGCTGTAGAAGAGTCCTGGTCTAAGTATCTTCTGGTTCCTGGAGACATCCAGTAAGCCACATCTTTCCATGAACCCCCTTTGTAAACACGGGCTTTATCCGTAATCAAAGACGTAAATCCTTGTGGGTTCTGTTCGCTGTTACTGTTGTAACCTCTCACGTCATCCAAAAATCCATCTCTACGGATTGGATTAAGGTCATCAAAATCCTGATAAGACATTGGGCGGTAAACATCCATTACCCATTCGCTCACATTACCTGCCATGTTGTACAAGCCGTAATCGTTGGGAGGGAACTCATATATATACGATGTAATTAACGCTCCATCGTTTAGGCGACCTGCTATACCTGCATAGTCACCGCGGCCGCGCTTAAAGTTAGCAAGGAAAAATCCCATTTGTTTTCCGTAGGGATTACGCAAAGCGTGACCGTCCCAAGGATAGATTCGCGCATGGGTCTGCATTTCTTCCAGCCATTGTGTTCCAATAAGGGCCTGTGCCGCATATTCCCATTCTGCTTCAGTAGGAAGACGGTATGCGGGAATTACAATACCAGACTCCAAAGGAATTCGACCATCAGTTTCTGCATATTCGTCACCCGACTTAGTGGCTAATTGTACGTTTACAGCGCGGGTTCTCCAAACAGCATAGTTATTGGCCTGAACCCAGCTAATGCCCACTACAGGGAAAAAGCGGAAACCAGGATATCTTAAATAGTGATCTACATAAGGATCGTTGAAGGCAAGTTTGCTTACCCAGACGGTTGTGTCAGGTAATGCCGCAGCGTATACTTCTTGTGTGGAGTCTTTTGCAAGGTGGTGCAGGTATTCAAGCCAGTGGATATTGGCGATTTCAGTTTCATCCATATAGAAAGAAGCAACAGAAACTGTTCTTTCAATGTTGTCCCGATAAGACATTACGTCCTCCTCGAATGATCCCATAACGGCACGTCCTCCTTCAATGAAAACAGTGTTAGGCGCATCCGGCTGGCCCTCAAATGGCGTCACCTCAAATCCGCCTGCGTCTACATCGTTGTAAGCCAAGCCTGTGGCAGTACTCATTTGCCCTGGGTTTGTGGCGCTGGGTTTACCTCCACCACCCCCAAAAAGTGAGCATGATGAAATAATGAGGGAGCCGCCAACTAAAGAAAGGAGACCCTTGTAGTACTTCATTTTATTCATATAGATAGTCAAAGCGACCGCTAATATATGTAGATAATTAGATGTTTTCCAAAGAGAAAGGATTTTTTTGACAATCCTTGCTTTAAGTAAATCCATCCTTTTTGTTACCTAACAACGGTCGGGCCAGATGGCTTATTGCATCTGTGTTCGTTCTCTTTTTGGGACTAATAATCTTTGTTTGGGTTATGCTTTGAATAAAAAGCCCCATTGCAGCTCAAATTCGAAAATATTGCCTTTGGCACTCATTTGGAAGTAACGAATGTATTAAGATGTTAACAACCCAAATGAAACTTTTATCTATTGCTGATTTTAAAGACTATTCCTTTGATAAGAAATGCGATGTAGTAACTATTTATTCCAACTATATCATGTACAGGGAATTCCCAAACGGAAAGGCCTACTTATACCATACCGGATCTTTCTTTATAGAAGTTTTGTATTCTTCCCTTCACCGAAGAATACAAGCAATAAATGCCTTTAATGATATAAGGATGTTGGCACCTTACGCGGAGACCGTTTCGTTGGATAACCTGAGTTTCTGATCGGTCAGGGGCTCAAGGATTTCCAGGGCATTGTCTACAGAATCAATATTCTCAATGGTAAGTATTAATTTACCCGAGGTGTCTTTGAGACGGCATTTGATAGCGCGCGATTGTACAAATGCCAAAACATTACCGAAGACCTCTGACTTAAAATATTCTTCTTTGCCTGTTATAAAATAGCATTTCAGCTTTCCGTTCTTCAGGGTAATTTTTTCAAATCCTAGTTCCTCCCCAATCCATCGTAGCTGAACTGTGTTGATGAGTTGATTTACGGATTCTGGGATGGGCCCAAATCTGTCTTTTATCGACTCCCTAAACTTTATAAGGTCTTTGTCATCTTTAATGTTGTCTAGATTGGCATAAAGTTGAATGCGCTCACTGGTGTTGCCTACATAGTTGTCAGGAATTAAAATTTCGAGATCGGTTTCAATTACACAATCCTGCGCAAGAATCTTCACCTTCTCTGCCAACTCTTCTGAGAACAATTCTTTAAACTCTGTTTCTTTTAATTCCTGAATGGCATCGTCCAATATTTTGTGGTATGTATCGAAGCCCAGATCATTGATAAATCCTGTTTGTTCCGACCCTAATAAGTTACCGGCACCACGAATGTCAAGATCGCGCATGGCAACTTTAAAGCCATCGCCCAAATCAGAAAACTCTTCCAGTGCCGAGAGTCTTTTGCGAGAATCGGATGAAAGCACAGAAACAGGAGGAGTAAGCAAATAACAAAAAGCTTTTTTATTAGAGCGACCTACACGCCCGCGCATTTGGTGTAAATCACTTAGCCCAAACATATGCGCCTGATTGATAATAATGGTATTGGCGTTAGGGATGTCCAATCCGGATTCGATAATGTTGGTGGACACCAATACATCATATTCGCCCTCAATAAATTTTACCATTACCTTTTCCAACCGGTTGCCTTCCATCTGTCCGTGTGCAATACCAATTCTGCTGTCAGGCACCAGCCTAAAAATAACATTGGCAACTTGTTCAATATCGCTTACGCGGTTGTGAACAAAGAACACCTGACCTCCTCTTTGCAGTTCATGACTTATTGCATCACGGATGATCGACTCTTCATAAGTATGCATTAGGGTAGTGACAGGCTGTCGATTGGGTGGAGGAGTAGCGATGATGCTAAGGTCCCTTGCTCCCATCAATGAGAAATGCAACGTCCGAGGAATGGGAGTGGCTGTAAGTGTAAGTACATCAACACTTACTCTGAGTTCCTTGAGCTTGTCTTTTACTTTTACACCAAACTTTTGTTCTTCATCAATGATGAGAAGGCCAAGGTTTTTAAAAACAACATCTTTGCTTACCAGACGGTGGGTGCCAATAACAATATTTACCTTGCCTTCCCCTACTTCTTTTACTACCCTTTTTATTTCCTGTGAAGTTTTGAAACGTGAGATGTACTCAATATTCAAAGAGAAGCCGTCCAGTCGCTCAGAAAAAGTCCTGTGATGCTGCATGGCCAATATGGTTGTGGGTACCAGTATGGCTACCTGTTTTCCTTCTGAGACTGCTTTGAAAGCGGCTCTGATGGCTACTTCTGTTTTTCCAAAACCAACATCACCGCATACCAACCTATCCATTGGATGAGGCATTTCCATATCCTTTTTGACCGCTTCCGTGGCACTGGCCTGATCGGGGGTATCTTCATATATAAAGGAGGACTCCAACTCAGCCTGCAAAAATCCGTCCGGAGAAAAAGCATATCCCGAAGCCTGCTTTCGTTTTGCGTAGAGTTCAATAAGTTCTTTCGCAATGTCTTTTACTTTCTTCTTTGCTTTGGCTTTTTTGCTTTCCCACTCACCACTACCCAGTTTACTTATTAAAGGAGCCGTGCCGTCTTTACCGGAATATTTTGAAATTTTGCGAAGGGAATGAATACTGGCGTAGAGCAAATCATCGTCTCTGAAGACGATGCGTATGGCTTCTTGCTCTTTGCCATTAACAATCTTTTTTTCAAGGCCCGCAAATTTTCCTACACCATAGTCAATGTGTGTGATGAAGTCACCGGGTTGCAACGTGTGCAACTCGCGAAAAGTCATGGCTTTGGATTTTGAAAACTTCTCTTTGCTGCGATAGCGGTGGAAGCGTTCAAAAATCTGATGGTCGGTATAGACACCAACCTTTACAAGGTGATCCACAAAGCCTTGGCGCAAAGGAAATTCCAAAGATTGAAATTCTAATGTTGGATTGATCTCTTCGAAAACCTCTTGCAGCCGTTCTAGCTGCTTGGGTTGCTCAGCAGCAATGAAATTGGAATAGCCTTGTCCTTGCGAATCGATGAGAGAATTTGCCATCAACTCAAAGTTCTTGTTGAAGGAAGTTTGAGCGCTTGCACTAAACTCTAAAGTATGAGTTGCCGGAAGTTGGAATCGCCTGCCAAACTCTAGGCAAACAAATTCATCCAAACGAGAGGAGAAATATTTCGAAGTTTCAAAAAGTTGTTCAGGCTGAAGTGCAATTTTTGTATTGCCTGTGTCTCGCAGGATTTTGTCAAACCGCTGCGAGACATTTTCAAAACTTTTAGTGAGCACATCCGCGATTAACTTTGTGTCTTTTATCCAAATACGGGTGGAGGGGGAAATGAAATCTAATAATGAATGCCTTTCCTCCTGTACCAATCGTGTTTGCACATTGGGCATAAGGCTTACATGATCCAGCACCTCTACTGAGAGTTGTGAGCCCGGATCAAAACTGCGTATGCTTTCAATTTCATCGGCAAACAGTTCAATGCGATAGGGGTGATCATGGGCAAATGAGAATACATCTATGATTCCACCTCGGATGGCGAACTGACCAGGCTCATGCACAAAGTCTGTTTTCTCGAACTCATAAGTGTGGAAAAAATCTTCAAGGAATTTACTATCGAGGTTTTCTCCTTTTCTGATGTTGAAAGTATTACTCGCCAGCGATTTTTTGTTGATGACTTTTTCAACCAGCGCTCCAGGGTAGGTGACAATGATTTGTTTGTCGGGCTGGCTGGAAATAAGGGTAAGTACTTCTGAGCGCATAAGCACATTGGCATTCTCAACTTCGTCATACTCATAAGGCCGTTTGTATGACATTGGAAAAAAGAGCACTTCTTTTTCTCCCAGCAGATTTTGAAGATCGTTGAGAAAGTACGAAGCCTCTTCTTTGTCGTGGAGGATAATGAGATGACTGGATTTTACGGATTTGCACACGGAAGCAAAAATGACTGCGTCAAGACTACCGCTGAGGCCCTTTAAGTGGATGTTTTCCTTTTTGGACGTACGAATCCGCTCGGCCAGCGTTTGCACCAGGCCATCGGAAGTATAAACAGACAAGAATTCATTCGCCCTCAAACCTTCAAAAAAATCAGGATAGCAAAGGTATGGAATTGAGGATGAGTACAAAAAGGAGAAAGCACAAGGAATGAATCTTTTTTTGACCACGAAAGGCTACAAAGAGCTAACGGGCTAAACTGAATTTTCCCAATGGCCTCTGTGTTACCTGCATGAATGGGAAAAGAGCAAATTAGGGTCATATCAAGAGTCAATAGTAAAAGAAAATAGAGCAAATTGTTTTTTTAACCACGGAGAATCGCAAAGATTTGTTCAAAGGACACAGCGTGCTTTAGTCTGACGGTTAATACTTTTACAAATTCATTATGCAATCCGTTCGCCTTTTCTGTTTGTTTTTTAGTAGCGCTAGTTTTTTATCGCTCATTATAGGATTGTTCAAGCCATGGTGGCTTCTGTGGTGGGAAGATGTGCAAAACCGCAAAAAGATTTTTCTAGTGTACGGCACGCTTACACTGATTTTTTTAATGGCGTATGTTATGATAGGTTATTTTATTTGACACGAACAGCAAGCACCAGGTATTTTTTGTTCACCCCAGAAAACCCAATAATAAATTTATCTCCACCATCCTTTATTCTAAGCTTCTTTTTTATTTGTGAGGGGCTAAGCGGATAGTTGCGCGAGATAATATTGGCCTGCCCTTCTTTTAAAACTGCGTGAACAGATTTTGAGTCCGACTTCAAAAGGCTTTCAATTCTAAAAACTCGGCCGGGAAAATTGGGAATGACTTTATCAGTTGTATACAAGTGAGTATTGGGCGCTAATTTTTTCAGATTAAATCTTTTTGCGGTCAGCTTGAATGCCCCTGCTTTTAATATCATAGCTGTAGGCTCGTATATAAAAGTTGAGGGTTCATCATATGAGACTTCTGCTTTTCTTTCTTCTGATAGACTAAATGAAAAAAGAGCAGATTTTTCATTTCTTTCAGAGAGGTCAACAACCTCAACAATTGGTTCAGCTTTCGTCTTATCTATTAAGAAGAGCACTTCTTTGCATTCATTGTCAAAGCCAACTATTACAACTTTAGAAAAATGACCCAGCTCACTAAGCCCCTGCTTTATATCAATAAGGGGCGATGCTTTTATTAAAACCGACTTGGACCTCTTAATCAACAGGGTTAGTAGGCTCACCACATTGGGGCTGCATTCAGAAAACTTAAAAACCTTTCTGTTTGCATTATTTCTCCGTGAAGGATCTATGTAGAGCAAATCAAAATGGTCATTGTTTGTATTTAGAAATTCTTCTGCCGTGGTACATAGGTGCTCAATATTATTCGTGCTAAGTATACAATGGTTGTGCTTTGCAATTTGCAGTAAAGCCTCATTGGGCTCAATTTGGATTACCTCCTTAAAATTTTTGCTGAGAAAGTAGCTGTCAATACCAAAACCTCCCGTAAGGTCTACTGCTAATTTTCCAGATTGAATGCCTGATTTGAATTGTGCTGTTTTTTCAGAAGAGCTTTGTTCCAGATTGAGCTTGGGAGGGTAGATAATATTTTTGGTATTATAGTATAGAGGGAGTTTTGTTTTGGCTTTTCGCCTTCCTGCTATTTGTTGAGCAATTTCTGCAGCAGCTAGCCCTAGTATTTCTTTATGTTTTAAAACAAGTAAAGTCTCATCCTCTTTTTCATGATCACTAATAAAGCGTTGAATGTCTTTTCTGGTAATATGGTCGAAATGGCGATTATTCATGTATAACCTAAAAATAGTATAATTGTCTTAGCCCTGAGTTTGAATTGATTCACTCAACCTTTATTCCTCGGCTTTATTTTTCATTACCATTAGAAGCGTATAAGCTCCTTGCACCACTATATTTTTGTCGACTAATTTTTCTCCAGAACGGATTTCTGTATACCCGTTTTCAGATTCACCGGTCTCCACAGCTTGTATGGTGAAGCTGTTGTTTTTGTCTTCGATGAATATGTATTGAATGTTTTCAAAACGAACGATGGCGGCATCTGGAAGAGCATATGCATCATGACTTTTTATTTCAATCTCTGCGTTCATGTACATTCCGGGTATGAGACTCTTATCGTATTTTTCAAAATGTGAATGCACTTCAGTACTTCTTTCATTAGAAAGATTTTTACCAATGAGTATAATTTCACATTCGTGTCTGTTATCAGGGTTATTGTTGGTATAGGCAAACACCTTTTGCCCGATATAAAGTTTACCTAGGTCCTTTTCAAAAACCGTTAAGGCCAGATGAATATCGGCAGGATTGATTAATTCAAATAACTCCTCACTTGGCTGTGTATATTTTCCAATGTTCACATTTACCTTTGAGACATACCCATCTATTGGCGAATAAATATTAATGCTTTTTGAAATGGTATTTTCATTTAACTTATCCGGATTGACACCAATGAGCTGTAATCTTTCGGCCAGCGACTTCGCATTAATTTTTGTAGTCATATAATCTGCTTCGGTTTGTTGAAAAACCTTATCACTACTGGCTTTGCTTTGGTTGAGTTCTTTTTGTCGCTGGTATTCACTGGTCATAAAATTTAAACGAGCCATTGCCGTTAGGTAGTCCTGTTGCAATTGTATGTATTGCTGATCTTCCATCACGGCAATCACTTCTCCTTTGCTTAGGTGCATTCCGGGCATAAGTTTGGTGTGCTTGAGATAGCCACCCATTGGCACACTTACGGATACGAGGTTTTGCGGAGGAACATCAATTCGGCCATTTACTTTAAGTAAACTGGAGAGTGACTTTTTTTCAATATTGCCTGTAAGCAGATTGGCGTTTTTGCTTTGCGCATCCGAGAGTGTAACTGAAGTTTCTATGATAGCCGCCTCTGTACTGATTTCTGTTTTTGAGGCACAAGAGCTAATGGTTAGTAGCCAGCTGATTACCAGGACACTTACAGCAACACTATTAATTTTATTTATAAGTCGAAAGAAATTTATATTTTTCATATGTTTAATGCTATTTATTGAGGAAGTAATTAAGCTGAATAATACTTTCATTAAGATTGTTCACTGCACTTAGGTAGTCATTGTTAATTGTAATTGCCTGATTGATTAGCATTACCCATTCAATGTAATTTATCCCACCATTGGCAAATTGTTGATGAGCTGCATCGCGAATGAGCGAAGCGTTTTTTAATCCGGTTTTCTCAAAATAATCTACGGATTTCGAAAAATTGATGTATTGATTTACGGCCGCTTGATACTCTGCTTTGAATCGCTTTAGACCAAACTGATAATTCTCTTCGCTTAACCGTTGGAGAGACTTTGAAGCAGTAATTTTTGCTTTTTGTGCTCCATAGAACAATGGGATTCCGACTCCAATCTGACCAGCTTGAAATCGGGTTGATCCATCATATAAAATATTATCCGCTCCAGCGCCTCGCATGGTCATATTATTATAGGAAAAAGACAAATCGGGAAGCAGCCTTGATTTTTCCAATTGTGTGTTTTTATTGGATATTATTGTTTGTTGCTCAAGCCACTCAATGGCAGGGTGTTGATAGGCAGAAGCCGTATCTATCAACTCTAAACGCGTCATCTTAAAATCATTTTCCTGCGGCACAAGTGCAGTAGGGGTATTAAGCAAAAGCTGAAACTGTGATTGTAAAAAATCCAGGTCTGCATTGAGTTGATTAAGTTGCAGTGCTATTTGTGCTCGTTGTGTTTCTGCTGTTGTTTTCTCAAGGATATCACTTTCTCCAGTCTTAAATCTCAAATTGGCCTTCTCCAGAAACTCACCATACAAACTGTCATTCTTCAAAAGCAATTTTTTCTTTTGCAACAGATATGCCAGCATATAATAAGCTTGTGAGACTTGTTTCTTGAGTTCTGCTTCTTTTACGGCTATGTTAAGCACACTGCTCTTCCATTCTTCTTTCAACACCGACTTTTGATTGGAGTAGACTGTTGGAAAGTTGATATTTTGATTAATGACAAATCGATTATCTGAAAAACCACTATTGATCTGGCCGTATTCCCCGATTACTGTAGTTTGTGGAATATTGATTCCAGATTTGATTAGGCGTTTTTGATAATCAGTTATAAGTCTTTCGTTCTTTACCATCTGATTATTCATCAGGGCAGTATCAATGGCAGCCTGAACGGTAATAGGTGTTTGCGCGCTTGCAGGTTGCATCGTAAAAAGCGTGAATGTAAATATCAATAAGGGAATGACTGGTGAGATACTCTTCCTCTTCCTGACAAATTTTGTCTCGACCATTATATATAGAATGGGCAAAACAAATAGCGTAAGCAACGTGGCAATGAGCAACCCACCAATTACTACGGTGGCCAACGGTCGTTGTACCTCTGCACCCGAACCATTACTGAGGGCCATAGGTAAAAATCCAGCGAAGCAACGAGGGCAGTCATGAGTACTGGGCGCAAGCGCACTTTGGTACCGGAGAGTACAATGTTTTTTATATCGAGATCTCCTGCTGCCTTTAACCTGTTAAATTCCGCTACCAATACGATCCCGTTTAGAACCGCGACACCAAACAAAGCGATAAAGCCTACACCAGCACTAATACTAAAAGGCATACCGCGCAATGCAAGGGCAAAGATTCCACCAATAGCAGAAAGCGGGATAGCAGAGTAGATAAGTAAACCGTGTTTTATAGAATTGAAGGCAAAGTATAACATTACAAAAATCAATAGGAGCGAAACAGGTACGGCAATGCTCAGCCTTTGTTTTGCCGCATTCAGATTCTCAAAGGCTCCTCCGTAGGTTGCATAATATCCTGGAGGAAAATTGATTTGATTTTCAACCTTTTGTTGTAGCTCATTGACAATGGATTGCACATCGCGACCACGAACATTAAATCCTATAATAATTCTTCGCTTGGCATCTTCCCGTTGAATTTGATTAGGCCCCTCAGTGATTTCAACATGGGCTAGCTGATACAGCGGAATTTGGTCTCCTCTTGGAGTAGGAATTAAGAGATTTTGTACATCACTCAATCCTTTTCTTTGTTCGCCAGACATTCGCACCACAAGGTCAAATCGTCTTTCATTTTCATAGATCAGCCCTGTGCTTTGTCCCGCAAAGGCAACATTGATGATTCGATTGATATCAGAAATATTTAGACCGTACTGTGCAATGGCACTCCGATTGTAACTCACTATAATTTGTGGCATACCACCCACAGCCTCTACATAAAGGTTGGCACTTCCTTCTACTGTATTGGCAATATTTCCTAATTTCTGAGCATAATAAGCAAGGGTATCCAGGTTCTCACCAAATATTTTACAAACCACATCCTGCCGCGCTCCAGTCATTAATTCATTGAAACGCATTTGTACAGGATATTGAAAGCCAAATGTGACACCGGGTATTTCTTCTAATGCTTTACCCATTTTCTCTGCAAGCTCATTAAAGGTAGTGGCAGAGGTCCATTCTTTTTTGTTTTTAAGAATAACCATCATATCACTGGCCTCTATCGGCATAGGATCGGTGGGCACTTCACCACTTCCTATTTTTCCTACGACCTTTATTACTTCTGGAAACCTTTCAAGCAAGAGTTTCTCCCCTTTAAGAGTGGCATCTATTGAAACACTTAAGTTGCTGCCTGTCAGTACCCGCGTGTCTACGGCAAAATCACCTTCCTCCAAAGCAGGGATAAATTCTCCGCCAAGAGAGGCAAGTGTAATCAAGGCAATAACAAGTAGAGAGACTGCGGAAGCCACAATCAGTTTAGGGAAAGCAAGAACCTTTTTCAGCAAATGCTGATAAACTCGTTCAATCTTTTCCATCATCTTATCTGAAATATTTTTTTTGTGTTTGGTTTTCTTACTTAAGAAAACAGAACTCATCATGGGAATGTAGGTGAGTGAAAGAATAAAGGCACCAATCAAAGCAAACGCAACAGTCTGTGCCATGGGCTTAAACATTTTTCCTTCAATGCCCTGCAAAGTGAGAATAGGCAAGTAAACAATAAGGATAATAATCTGACCAAACACTGCACTGTTCATCATCTTTCCTGCAGAATTTTTTACCTCTTCATCCATTTCAGTCTGATTCAATTTAGTCATCGAACCAAACTGTGTACCAAAGGCAAGGTGATGCATGATGGCTTCAACAATAATCACCGCACCATCTACAATCAACCCAAAATCAAGAGCGCCAAGACTCATCAGGTTGCCACTCACACCAAACTGATTCATCATGATGACAGCGAAAAGCATGGAAAGTGGAATTACGGAGGCGACTAAAATACCGGCTCTCAAATTGCCAAGGAACAAGACAAGCACAAAGACAACAATCAAGGCACCCTCCATTAAATTTGTGCTTACTGTACTGATGGCATTATTAACCATTTTGGTTCTGTCAAGGAAGGCCTCAACGTCCACGCCCTCTGGCAAGATTTTTCTTATCTGCGCTATCCTTTCTTTTACATCGTTAATTACCTCATTGCTGTTGGCTCCTTTTAACATCATAACCACGGCACCAGCAACCTCACCTTCTCCGTTATAAGTCATTGCTCCATAGCGTATGGCGCTGCCTAATCGAACTTCTGCTACATCTTTTATGTATAGGGGTGTTCCGTTTGCAGTATTCTTAACGGCAATGCTGTTAATGTCTTCAAGGCTTCCAATCAGGCCCTCACTTCTTATGTATAAGACAGTTGATTGCTTTTCAATATAGGCGCCTCCCGTATTTTGATTGTTTGTTTCCAATGCGGTGAAGACATCATTAATAGTAATGTCATAAGATTTTAATTTGTTGGGATCAACCGCTATTTCATATTGCTTCAGCTTGCCACCGAAACTGCTCACGTCTGCCACCCCGGGTACAGTCAAGAGTTGTCGTCTTACAATCCAGTCCTGAATGGTGCGCAGTTCCGTGATGTCGTATTGGGCTTCATAACCCTTTTTGGCTTTTACCACGTATTGATAGATTTCCCCGAGGCCGGTCGTTACCGGAGCCAGTACTGGTACTCCCAAACCTTTGGGCAGTTCATCTTTTACAATTTGTAAACGCTCTGTTATCTGCTGCCGTGCCCAATACACATCAGTTTTGTCATCAAAAACAATAGTGACGAGTGATAATCCAAAGCGAGAAAAACTTCGAATCTCAATTAAACCCGGAAGGTTACTGTTTACCTGCTCAATGGGAAAGGTGATTAGCCGTTCGATGTCTGTTGCGCCCAATGAAGGGACAGAGGTAATCACAAGAACCTGATTGTTGGTGATATCAGGCACTGCATCAATAGGTAATTGAGTAAGAGAATATCCCCCAAACCCAATCAGCCCCAAGGTAAGCACACCAATGATTAGTTTATTTCTAATAGAAAATGATATAATGCTGTTTAGCATAATAATAAAAAGTAAAAATGTGAATGAATCAATCCTCTACAGTTGTGTAAAGCAGTTACTGTAAGGAGAATTTAATGGAGAGAGATGGACTAAATTATCCTAGTCGAGGCGGCTGAAAAATAGTGGGGCAAAACTCTGAGTATGAGCTGGGTTGGTAAAAGTTGGTATAGGTGACCTCTGTTGCATTTGACTCAACAGATGTTTTTTGTACCGATGTGACAAAAATAGTAGAATGAATAGAGGTATTATCTGGGGCTTTGAAGGGCAAACCTTTGTGTTGTTCGTGCTCTTCCTTATCATGTTCTTCTGCTTTGCTACCATAGTGCATGTCGAAGAATTCAATAATAGAAAAGGCAGTATCTTTTGATTTGTGCTGATGGTAGTGGTCTATCAGATACGGAAGCTTCGCCATATCATGAAAGTCGATAAGGCTTCCTATCAGAATGGCAAAGACGAGGGATATGGATAAGGCTTTAATCACAGCGCTAATTAGCACACATAATACAAGGATTAAGAAAAATTTGTTCAGCACGACCATAATTTATATTTGGTCTAATTAAACAAATTCAGATTTCCGCCTTTTCTGAATTTTGTTAGATCAAGCGGGGCCATTTCTTTCCCTGCAAAGTATTTTTTTTTCGATACATGATAAAGCTGTTGAATGGCATGAGCAATATTGCCAATACCCGTCATTCGTCTGCCAAAAGCAGAATCGCTCACAGCACCTCCATGCAATTCGCTTATTTGATTCCAAACTTTTTCAAACCGGTCTGGAAAACTCTTTCGTAGCCAGTCTTCAAAAATTTTGCTAATAGCACCATTTAACCGGACTACCGATATACCACAAGCAACAGCACCATGATCGGCAGCGGCTTTAAGAATGGTTGGAATTTCATGGTGATTGAGTCCAGGAATTATGGGGGCATTCATTACCCCTACCGGAATGCCGGCTTTAGTAAGGGTCTCGATGGTTTGCAGTCGTTTTGCAGCGCTTGCCGTTCTAGGTTCCATTTGTCTTCTTAGCGCTTCATTTAATGTAGTGATGGATATCATCACATTGACCAATCTGTTATTGGCGAGTTCTTTTAAAATATCAATGTCTCTTATGATCAATGCGTTTTTAGTAATGATACCCACTGGATGTCGGTACTTTAGAAGTACTTGAAGCATTTTCCGGGTAATTTCAAATTTCTTTTCCTGAGGTTGATAGCAATCTGTATTTCCTGAAAGCATAATAGGGGCAGCTTGCCAGTTGGGTTGAAGGAGGTGCTTTTCCAAAAGCGCTGGTGCGTTTTGCTTGACAATTATTTTACTCTCAAAATCTAACCCTGCACTGAAGCCATAGTATTCGTGTGTGTTTCTCGCATAACAGTAAATGCAACCATGTTCGCATCCCTGATAGGGATTCATTGAAAAGCCAAAATGGAGATCGGGGCTGTTGACTTTATTGACAATCTTTTTGGCGGTTTCCTGAAATATTTGGGTCTGAGGGTCTTCAAGTAGTTGCTCATCCAAACCTTCGATGTGATCGGTGCTAGATTGAGTCTTTAAGTACTTATTTTCAGGCTTTATTTGGGCGCCACGGCCTTTAAGATAATTTTCCTGCATTTATCAATTTACTAAAATAATTAGTAACTATAACATAATTAGCATTGGAATACCGTCAAACACCTATAATTCAGATTAAAAATCAGCTTTTAGAAGAGAGAGGGGTTGAATTGCTTATAAAACGTGAGGATCTGAACCATCCTTATGTATCAGGAAATAAGTGGTGGAAACTGAAGTATAATTTGGAGGAAGCGATTAATCAAGGGCATAATACGCTGCTCACTTTTGGAGGTGCTTACTCCAACCACATCTATGCTACCGCTGCCGCAGCACATGAATCGGGCTTGAAGAGTATTGGCATCATCAGGGGGGAGGAAACGATGCCCCTAAATGCAACACTATCTTTTGTAAAACGCATTGGAATGAAACTGCATTACATGAGCAGGGAAATCTATCGAACGAAAGACGACCCTAATTTTAATCAAAAACTAATTGACCAATTTGGGAAATTCTATTTGATACCTGAGGGGGGAACCAATGTGTTTGCCATAAAAGGATGTGAGGAGTGGGCAGACATATTGAATAACGAGAGCGATTTCGATTATTTGTGTTTGCCCGTAGGAACAGGAGGAACAATAGCAGGGATGATTAATGTTTTAAACAACAAAAAAATAATAGGATTCTCCTCTTTAAGAGGAGGTGCTTTCCTGGAGGATGAAACTAGAAGAAGGGTGAATCACAAGAGGGATAATTGGAGAATTGAAACAGAATATCATTTCGGAGGCTATGGAAAAGTAAAGAAAGAATTAGTAGACTTTATTTTTGAATTTGAGAGGACTTATCAGACTCCTCTTGATCCAGTTTACACGGCCAAGATGATGTACGGAATCTTTGAACTTATTAAAGCAGGAAGATTTAAGCACCAATCAAAAATTTTGGCACTACACACTGGTGGACTACAGGGTAGAGCAGGGTTTAACTTCTGATGACGCTACGAAGTCTCGATATAAATGAAAGCCCAGCTGTTGGTTCCGGTAACCCTCCACTTTCTTTTGCGGCTTTCACGCCCTCAATCGTATAGAAGGCAGTAGGAACGGATTTTTTCAATCCATTGATCAGTACATCGATTCTTTCACGGTCTAATACGCAGAAGATAACATTTTCGTCCCCATCGGGACCGTAAGCTTCTAAACGGGTGTAGCGAATTTTTTCAAGCTTCAAAAAAGAGAGAAACTCAACAGTGTCTTTACGCGTGATAATCCTTACCACTACTTTGCCATAAGCAATCCGTTCTTCTATGATCATACCCACAAAGATTCCTCCTGCAAAACCAGCAGGATAGGCGATATAGGACATCCAATTATCGAGATGCGCAAAAATTTGGCGAATGGCCATCAACCAAATGAATGCTTCAAAAAAACCAAGGAGTGTGGCGGTCATTCTCCGTCCCCCTAGCATATAGATAATTCTAACCGTGTTGATGGAGACATCGCAAATGCGAGCTATGAAGATAAGCAGTGGCAATATCAAAAAACTGAATAATGCATTTGAAAAGCCAAGTGTTTCTATGAAGAAATGATCCATGGTACAAAACTAAACTAAACAAGGAATCCTACCCAAATAAATCCTGAATCACCTCGGTAAGCTTGCTAAATGCCTTTACCTCTATGTTAACCTTTTTAGCGTTAATTGACTTCTGGTTATACTTAGAAACATATATTTCTTTGAAGCCTAATTTTTCTGCTTCTGAAATACGCTGATCAATCCTGTTCACAGCGCGCAACTCACCACCCAAACCAATTTCAGCGGCAAAACAAGCTTTATCAGAAACCGGAATTTCTTCCATAGAGCTGATGATGGATATGCAAACGGCCAGATCAATCGCAGGATCCTCTACTTTAATCCCTCCTGCCATATTTACAAAGACATCCTGTGTTCCCATTCGGAATCCACAACGCTTTTCCAACACAGCCAAAAGCATGTTTAATCTTTTGTGATCGAAACCAGTAGGCGTGCGTTGGGGTGTTCCATAAGAAGCCGGGCTTACGAGCGACTGAATTTCAATGAGTAAGGGTCTGTTACCTTCTATGGTGGCACCAATTGTGGCGCCACTCACCTGCCCTTCTTTTTGGGAGATTAAAATTTCTGATGGATTGGAGACTTCTCTTAAGCCTGTTTCCAACATTTCATAGATACCCAACTCGGAGGTGGAGCCAAATCTATTTTTGGTGGTACGCAGGATGCGATACGCCAAATGACGATCGCCTTCGAATTGAAGAACCGTGTCTACCATGTGCTCCAATACTTTAGGTCCGGCCAGCATACCGTCTTTGGTAATGTGACCAACCAAAAAAACGGGAGTATTGGTTTCTTTGGCAAACTTCATGAGCTCTGCCGTGCATTGTCGTACCTGCCCAATACTTCCTGCTGATGAGTCCAGCATTTGTGTATGTAAGGTTTGAATCGAGTCGATGATGACCAATTGAGGTTGTAACGATTCTATGGCTGTGAAAATATTTTTGGTGCTCGTTTCGGTGAGCGTAAAGAAATTTGTGGCTTTGGTTTCATCTGGAGAAAGACGTTCAGCCCTCATTTTTATTTGCTGCTCACTTTCTTCACCTGACACATACAATACTTTATGATTTTGCAATGCCAATCCGATTTGAAGCATCAATGTAGATTTTCCAATTCCGGGTTCTCCTCCGATCAATATTAAGGAGCCGGGAATAATGCCACCACCTAACACGCGATTCAATTCATTGTCAGGGGTAAGTATTCTAAACCCGGAAGTGGGTTCAATTTCTAGTAATGTTTTGGGCTTGGCTTGTCTGCTTTTTGGCGAGTCTTGGCGCCATTCTGCTTTGCTCTTGCTTTGCTTCTCTACCACCTCTTCCACAAAGGTATTCCATTCATTGCATGAGGGGCATTTTCCTACCCATTTGGCAGATTCGTGACCGCAGTTTTGGCAAAAGAAAACGGATTTGTCTTTGGACATAGGGAAAAAACATTCAAAATTTAGAGAAAACTTACATTCACTGGGCTCTGATAAGGAAACCTTATATATTCCATATTAAATCATAACCATGAACTCAATCGCAATACTATGCACTCTTTTGCTTTCTTTTAATCTTCTTGCCCAGAAAGCACCCATAAAGTTTGGTAAAATTTCAGATGAAGAATTGAAAATGACTGAATACGAAGGGGATAAATCGGCTGCGGCTGTGGTGTTGGTTGACTATGGTGAGTCCGTAATTGCATACAACCAAACGGAAGGATTCCAAATCGAGTTTGAAAGAATCAGGAGAATAAAAATTTTGAACAAAGATGGATACGACTGGGCCAATTTTGAAATTCCATTATATGAGAAGAATAACAATGATGAAAAACTGAATGGATTGAAAGCCATAACTGTAAATCTTGAAGGGGGTAAAGCGGTTGAAACGAAACTTGGAAAGGATGGTATCTTTGAGGAGGAGACTAGTGAAAACTGGAAAAAGGTAAAAATTACATTGCCCAACGTAAGGGAAGGCTCGGTAATAGATATTACCTATAAGGTTACATCTCCCTATCTCTTCAATTTTCAAGACTGGGCTTTTCAAACTACGATCCCCGTAAAATGGAGTGAATATGTGGCCAGAATTCCAGAATATTTTGAATATCAGAAATATAGCCAGGGGTATATTCCATTTAAGGTAAATGAGCAAAATCCTATAAGAAAGTCATTTACTCTAGGAATTAAAGAAAGATCGGGGGGTGAGGGTTTATCAGATGGGCCATCCAAAACCACCTTTCGAACAGAAGCAATTGAATTTATAGAAAGTAATTTTAGATGGGTTTGCGAAAATGTTCCGGCTTTTATTGAAGAGCCTTATATGACTAGCTCTTATGATTACATCGCTAAAATTAATTTTGAACTGGCACAAATAAGAGAGCCCAACCAGCCGGTTGAGTTGGTGATGGGAACATGGGAAAACATCAACAAAGAATTGTTGGAAGCCACAGAATTTGGCGGTGTTGTTAAAAGATCCAACTTCTTAAATAAAACAGTAGAGGAACTCATAAATGGAAAATCAACAAACAATGAAAAGATGAATGCCATTTACAATTATGTGAAGTCAAATGTGCAATGGGATGGGAACTATCGTAAGTATACAGATGGTAATTTTAAACGAGTGCTTGATGCCAAAAGAGGAAATTCAGCAGAGATTAACTTAATGTTAGTGTCTGCACTTCAGAAGGCGGGGCTGAGAGCTGATCCTGTTGTAATCAGTACACGAAGCCATGGATTTATCAGGCAATCATTCCCCCTTTCCAGTCAGTTTAATTATGTTATTTGCGCTGTCGAAAATGATGGTAAATTGTTTCTGCTCGATGCCACTGACAGAAGCCTTTCGGCCACTATGCTACCCGAGCGATGCCTGAATGGTGTAGGGTTTCTGATATCAGAAGACAACTCACGATGGGTGGATTTAAATCCTTCAGTTAAAACTAAAACAATTACTGAGGCAACCATTGAACTCAAAAAAGATGCCATAGTCGGGCAATTACAAATGACCAAAGGCGGATATCACGGCCAACACATGCGTAAGGATTTTCTCCAAATGGGAAAGGAGTCTTATATTAAATCTATTGCTGAACAGAATGAATGGACGGTACATTCAAGTCAGTTTGAAAATTTGACCAACCTTGATGAACCTATCAAGGAAATTTATGAGCTCACTTTTAGTAATGAAAGCAATTTGACGGACATCATATACCTTAACCCAATGATAGGAAGCGGAATAAAGGACAACCCATTTAAGGCTGAAAAAAGAGAATATCCTGTTGACTTTGGCAGCCCATTTGAATTAACCACTGTTATTAAAGTTAAAATTCCAGAAGGTTATGATGTTGAAGAATTACCTGCGTCCATGGCTGTATCCCTCCCTGAAAAAGGAGGTCGTTTTTTTTATAACATAGCAAATATAAATGGAGAAATAGCCTTAACCAGTATGTTTATTATCAATAAAGGAATTTATACTCAACTTGAATATCAAAGTCTAAGAGAATTCTATGCAAAAGCAATAAGCAAACAGGAAGAACAAATAGTACTAAAGAAGTCTGTCCATTGAGAGCCTATACAGCCCTTATTCTCTTTTCTTTGGTCGTACCTGCGATTACATCTTACTGTCAAAGTAATTATAGCGTTGGGTTAATCCCTGATGGACTGAAAGAAGGAGCCAATGTTATTGTTAGAAATAAAGAGGAGCATTTTAATATAAAATCAAAGTCCAGCGCCTCTTTTTACTCTTTTGAAGCAATTACTATTTTAAATTCAAAGGGTCGTGAGCATGCTGTGAAGGCAGTGCATTATGACTTGCTGACTAAGGTAGTCCGACTACAGGCCTCAGTGTATGATGGCAATGGAAAACTAATTAAAAAACTGAAGTTATCAGATTTTGAGGATCGTAGTGCGGCTTCTGGTTATACACTATACGAAGACAACAGGATTAAGATAGCCGATCTGTCAACGACACATTATCCGTTTACTATAGAGTTAGAGTATGAGTTAGACTATAAGTTCCTTTTTTATATCCCTACGTTTTACCCTATCTGGGATGAGCATATGAGTGCGGAAAGGGCAAAATACACCTTGAGCTTTTCGGACGACAACAAGCCAAGACACTTGATTCGAAACATTGGGGAAGAGGAGTTTACATTTATAGAAGATAAGGAATCCCAGACATGGGTATTTGGGGGGTTAAAGCAATTTACTAGGGAAAATAATGGACCACCGTGGCAAGAATTAATTCCGGCAATTATATCTGCCCCAACTAATTTTGAGTATGATGGATATACAGGAAACATGTCAAGCTGGGAAAAATTCGGGGCTTGGATAATGCAACTTAATTTGGGGCGAGATAATCTTTCCGATGAAACTAAACTTAAGGTCAAGGAACTTACAAAGGGATTGGCAACTATTGAAGAGAAGAGCCGTGTTTTATATCAATTTTTACAGAATAAAACGCGATACGTTAGTATCCAACTTGGCATAGGGGGCTTTCGGCCATTTGATGCGAAGATAGTGGATGAAGTGGGGTATGGTGACTGCAAAGCATTATCAAATTATATGGTTGCTTTACTAAAGGAGGCGGGGGTTTACTCCAATTACACATTAATTAGAGCAGGCCGGAACATGCCTCCCATTGAACAGACATTTCCAAGTACTCAATTCAATCATGTAATTGTTTCCGTTCCCAATGGTGCCGATACTTTGTGGCTTGAGTGTACAAGTCAATTAAATTCTTTTAATTATCTGGGCTCTTTTACGGGAAATCGGCCGGCACTAGTTATTTCTGAAAAAGGGGCTAAGATTGTAAATACACCAAAGGATGAAGGTGAAAATCTTGTGATGAGAAAATTGAAAGTAGAAATAGGTGAGAATGGATATGGCACAATAGATGCACATGTTACCTACTTAGGTCTCCAGCATGAAAAGGATAATTTAAATTTTATTATAAATACAAATAAGGACGCACAGAAGAGATGGATAGAACAGAGTATAACTTTACCATCTTTCCAGATTAAGAATTTTTCTTTTGAAAATTTTGGCCAAAGCACACCTAAAGTAATTATGGACTATTCGATGTCTGTCGAGAGGCTTGCTTCAATAAGTGGCAAACGCTTTTTCCTGTCACCTAATCTATTGGCGAAAATGCCAATTAAATATCCTTTTTCTGAGGACAGAAAATCGGATGTGCTTATACAGGAAGCAATCGTTGAGGTTGACACAATTGAATTTTCTATTCCAGAAAATATATATCCAGAGTTCATTCCTGAGGACAAATCTTTATCTAATCAATTTGGGGAATACGTGGTTAATTATTCCTTTTCTGAAGGGAAGATGATTTACTATAGAAAATTTGTTTTGAATCAGGGTAGGTATTCAGTAGATGAGTACGAAGCATTGTGCTCATTTAATAAGGAGGTATCCAGATCAGATAATACCAAAATAGCATTCCTTACTAAGACATAACTATCTAAAAGGAGAGTTTTCCTCTTTGGCCATGGTGTTGTAAACAAACCGATCCATCAATCCCGGAACCCATTTGTTGAGAAATACGGTGAGTTTCCCCTGGCTGGTAAGTATCAAAGTTTTTTTGCGTTTTACTGTAGCATTGTAAATATGTTTGGCACACTCCTCTGACGTCATCATTTTTTCTTCTTCCCTTGGAGAGTCGCCCTGTGTTGAACCATCTTTAAGAAGTGATCGCTTTCTAATGTTGGATGCAGTAAACCCAGGACAGGCCGTGAGCACGTGTACTCCCGTATGGATGAGCTCTGTACGCAGAGCCTCCAGAAAGCCATTAAGGGCAAACTTGGAAGAACTGTATCCTGTACGGCCAGGAAGTCCACGGTATCCTGCAATAGAAGAGATCCCCACGATGGTTCCCTTGCTTTTAATAAGGTGAGGGAGACAACTATAAGTGGCGCTAACCGCTCCAAAGAAATTAATGTCCATTACTTTCCTTATTACCTCAAGGTCAATATCTTGGAATAATGCGCGCATAGAAATGCCAGCATTATTAATAAGCACGTCAATTTGCCCGAATTTATTCATGGCCAAAGCAGCCATTTTATCATTGTCAGTCCTAATGCTTACGTCCCCCTGAAAACCTATTATTTCGATGCCTTTATTGCTCAATTCGGCTACAGCCGCATCTAATTCTTCCTTAATCCGGCCCGTAATCAATATTTTTGAACCTTTTTGGCCAAAATGGGACGCTAGCGCCTTGCCAATTCCTGATGATCCCCCTGTGATAATAACGACCTTGTCCTTCATGCAAACATTGCGGTAAGCTTACAACCTTTAGAGGGTGCTAAGCGTTCCGAAATATACTGTATAGTGGCGAAAAGATTCTCTCTACTTAAGTTTTAAGTAATCTACCTCCAGCAGCAATCTCGTCACTGCCAATTCTTGTTTAACTTTCCACCGTCAAAATTAAAAGAATGTTTTTCCTGCGAGTGCTGTCAAGATTACCCTTCCCGATTTTATACCTTTTTTCAGATTTTCTATTCTTCATCACCTATTGGGTAACTAAGTACAGAAGAAATGTGGTAATAATGAACCTGAGAAATTCCTTTCCTGAAAAGGATGAAAGAACGATCAGGGCGTATGAAAAGGGATTCTATAGAAATCTGTGTGACTATTCAGTAGAAACATTTAAGCTGCTCTCCATCTCAAAACAAGAACTGAAAAAAAGAATGAAATACATTAATCCAGAGATAATCGAACCTTATAGGGATAAAAAGCAATCAGTTATCTATGTTACCTCCCATCAGTTTAACTGGGAGTGGTTGGTAGCCGCAGGGAGTATTTCTTTGCCTATTCCTGTAGACTTTGTGTATCAAGCGCCAAGCAACAAGTTTTTTAATCAGTTTACTCTGCGCCTTCGAACCCGTTTTGGCGGATACCCAATAAAAAGAGCCGATGTGGCAAGAGAGCTAATCCGAAGAAGAGATATTGTTCGCGGGGTGGCTATTGTTGCGGATCAATTTCCTGGACATGATAATGACAAACGATACTGGACTACTTTCCTAAATCAGGAGACTGCTTTTTTCCAAGGGGTTAATCAGCTGTCATACATGACGCAATACCCAGTCTTCTTTGCAAAAATGAGCCATCCCAAACGAGGCTACTATACAATAGAATTAATAAAAATTGCAGAGCCTCCTTACGAGAAAGACAACTTTGGCATGATTGAAAATTACGTAAAGGCTACAGAGCGCGTAATTAAAAACGACCCAGCAGGATGGCTTTGGTCCCACAAAAGATGGAAGAAAAAGAGGGAAAATTCATAAACACCTATTCACCAAAACTCAGAAAGGCAATACATGAAAGGATTAGCTCATCAGCATCTCAATGTCTTCCTGTGTAAGCGTTTTCATCACACTCTCTTCGGTTGTTATTAGGTTTTCGGACAAGCGAAGCTTGTTTTTTTGCAGCTTAAGAATTTTTTCTTCTACAGAGTTTCTGGTAATAAATTTATAGGTAAATACCTTTTTCTTCTGACCGATGCGATGGGCCCTGTCCACTGCTTGTGCCTCCACGGCTGGGTTCCACCAAGGATCAAGTATAAACACATAGTCTGCTTCTGTAAGGTTAAGTCCTAGCCCTCCCGCCTTGATAGAAATTAAAAAGACTTTTACCTTTTTGTCTTTATTGAACATTGCCACTTGTTCTTGTCTATCTGTACTGGAGCCATCCATGTAAGCAAATGGGATTTTGCTTGTTCTCAAATGTTGCTTTATAATGGCCAGGTGTTTTACAAATTGACTGAAGATTAATAGTTTATGACCCTCTATAATTGCATTTTCAATCATGTGCGACACGTCATTTAGCTTTCCAGAGTCGCCTTTGTAATCAGGATCAATCATTTTCGGATGATTAGAAAGCTGTCTCAGTTTTGTCAAACCTTCCAAAATAGTAAATCGAGAATTATTGATTCCTTCTTTTTCAATCAGGTCTAATATTTTGTGGCGGTAATGCGCTTTTATTTCCTCATATCTCTCCTCCTGTTCCGGGGTCATATCGGTGTAGTAGATATTTTCTACTTTTTCAGGAAGGTCTGTTGCTACTTGCGATTTAAGTCTTCTTAGAATAAATGGTTTAATAATCGCATTGAGCTTTTTGGTTTTTCCTTCATCACCTTTCTTTTCAATAGGAATTAGGTATTCATCTTTAAAAAACTTTTGCCCACCAAGAAGACCAGGATTGATAAAAGTCATTTGAGACCAAAGATCCAAAGTGGTGTTTTCCAAAGGCGTACCGGTAAGAGTAAGCCTGTGTTTTGATTTTAATTTCAGAACGGCCTTGGCAATGTTTGAGGTTGGGTTTTTAATTACCTGTGACTCATCCAGAATCACATAATTAAACATATAGTTCTCCAGTATGTCCGCATCAAGCCTCGTGATACCGTAAGAAGTGAGTATCAGATCATAATTACTAAATTTTGATACATCTTTATTTCTATTGGTACCTGTGTAGCTGAGAATTTTTAGGTGAGGAGTAAACTTAGTGGCCTCCATTTCCCAGTTATAAACCAATGAGGTAGGCATAATAAGTAAGGAGGTGCCGGTGTTTCCCTTTTCTTTTTCGGCCTGAAGCATTGCCAGGGTTTGCACAGTCTTCCCCAATCCCATATCATCGGCCAGGCAGCCACCCAGCCTGAAATCGTTAAGAAAGCGCAGCCAATTGTATCCAGCTTTTTGATATTTCCTGAGTGTTCCCTCAAAATTATTGGGCATGGGATAATCTTTAATGCCTGAGAATGAATCGAGGTTGCGAAGCTTTTCGCTCATGTGCACCTTGGCCAGGTTATTTTCCTGAAGCTCCTTTAGTAAAGTAATATGATGCTTTCTTAAGACAGGCTTCTCAGTCTTTCCTTTTGTTTCGCTCAACGTGAACAAGTCTCCAAATTTGATCAACCAGGCTTCAGGAATGATGGCGATTTCACCATTGGGAAGCTTGAACTCAACCTTCTTTTTTATAATGAGTTTCCTTAATTCTTTAAAGGAGATTTCATACTCGCCAAAAAATATTTTAGCATGAATGTCGAACCAGTCTATTGTTTCTTTTACATCCAGCTCAATTACGGCTTTACCCACAAAGTATTTCTTGTCCCTGTTGTCGGGTTGGCTCACCTCAAAACCCAGATCGAGTAGATTAATTCTATTTTCATTGAGCCAGGAAAAAGCTTGGGCCTTTTCGATTGCAGTTCTGTAGGCACCGCGCAAAGGCAAGCCCAGTTTGGTTAATGTTTGAGCGTAATTTTTCTCAGCCTCCAGATTTCGAACAATGCGATGAAAAACATAGTCGTTTTCATGTTTTTCAAGTTTTACACTTACCGGTCCAGGAGAGTCACCTCTAAATTGGTGCTTTCCATATTTAAAAGACAGATCAAAAATGATTTTTCCGGATTCATCGTCTTTCTGATATGATGTGGAATCGTTATCAAAAAGTTTAGGTGCGGTTTTATTACTTACAGGAGGTAGTTCTGAAAGTGTGAGCAACGGATGAGGGACGAAATCATGTTTAGCAATTTCGAAGCCCTTTACCTCTACATTATCAAACGAAGCAATGAGTGGAGCCACAAATCTATTGTAGTAAGTTTCCTCAAGGTTTTTTGGGATCACCACAAACTTTTTACCAAGAAAGGGTAGCAGCTTTTTCCCATCTACATGCACATCAAACCCATACAACTTACCATTGAGCACCAGCCAGGCAGGGCTTTTGCAGACCAAATACGCAGAGGGGTTTGGTAACTCAATTTTCTTGCCTTCATAAGAAAGTGTTGGATAGTAGTTAGTACTATCCTCGTTGCGTATAAAATGAAAACGAATGGAAGCCTTCTTAGGTTGAACTTCCAATTTTCTCCAAGTAGGCTCACCATCATTACCCATTTCAAAAACCATTTTGCCGGAAAGCTTGTCCATCACCTGAGACCTTCGTTTTTCCATATAGGCTTCAATTTGTTCTTGAAGAATTTCATCACCCTTCTCCTTATTATAAACTTTAGCGAAAAACTCATTGGGCTTCATTATTTTTTTTGAGAAGTGTTTAAGCACAGCATCCTGACTCATACTGTCCATAATCTCAATGAGTTCATAATCGCGGTCACCTAGTCCTTTTGAGAATTCGCGTGCGTTTTTAGCAGATATATTTTGATGCTGATAAGTAAGCTTACCGTTGTCATCAAGGTGTACGATAAAGGACTCAAACATGTACCCCAGGTACTCGTGCTGATATAGCGAGTAAATGAGCTGAAAGGGCTGTGCTGCCGATACTTTCATAGGGGTAAATAAGCTTTGATTCGAAAGTCAAACAATATCCGTTACTTACAAAGAGCCCAATTTGGGTAAGAGAGAGCACTTTGCTGTATAAGCAGAATTGCAAAATAGACATTCTCTATGAAAAAACCCTGACAATTTTGCCCCTTTTCCTACATAGGGGGTGTTTATAAATTTTGAGTAGAATACGACCTGGAGGCCAGGATTGCAGGATAAAACGAAACTAAAAAGGTAATGGCCACTATAACCATACTAGTGAGTGCAAAATCACTCCAAATCAATTTAACAGGATAATCGGGGACAACGGCATTTTCCATGCCCATGCCCACAAGGCCAAACTGATCTTGCGCCCAGCAAATAATGCCTCCAAGAATTAATCCGGAGGCAGCACCTATGAAAGAAATAATGGCACCTTCTGAAAAGAAAATCCTTCTGATTAATTTTTGATTGGCTCCAATAGCAGATAGTATGCTAATGTCCTTTTTCTTGTCAATGGCAAGCATCATTAATGAAAAGAATATGTTGATTGAGCCTACAGTTATTAATAAAGATAAGGCAAGGAACGTAAAAAGTTTTTCAATTTTTAGTAGTCGATAAAGATCTTTCTGCTGCTCTTCATTGGTGAGTACCTTAAAAGATTTTCCTAACTCATCAGATATTTTTTGTTTTACACTATTGATATTGGCTCCTTCTTTTGTTTTTATTTCCAGTGCAGTGCGCTTGTTCCCATAGTCCAATAAGTCAACAACAAAACTGAGAGGAAGAAAAACGTAGTTTTCATCGTAATTCTTTTCAATAGAAAAAACACCACCCGGCCTGATGCTTTTGCGGGAATACATTTTTGACGGATCCAATGAAGTTTGCTTAAGGTCTTTTATATAAAATATCTGAAGCGCATACATTTCATCTTCAACAGCCACAGAGAGCGCATACTGTATACCGCGCCCGATAATGGCGAAATCAACGCCATCTTGTTTTAATTTTAGTTTACCTTGTACAATGCGATCGTCCAGCCGATGCTGGTCAATAAAATTGTCGCTCACTCCTTTGATGGTGGCGACTACGTCTGCATCCCGGTAACGGATGTAGGCATAGTCCTCAATCACCTGAGTAACTACCGCAACTCCTTCTATGGAATTGATTTTGGAGAGAAGGTCATCATTAACTTCAAAGGATTTTCCGTGGACAACTTCAACTTTAAGCTCAGGATCAAAAGACACATACAGCGATCGGAGCAGTCCTTCTAATCCATTAAATACTGAGAGAACGATAATCAGGGCAGCAGTAGAAAAGGCAACTCCTACCATGGAAAGAATAGAAATGATGTTAATGAAATTTTGTTTTCGCTTGGAGAAAAAATAACGCTTGGCGATGAACAAGGAGAGATTCACAGAAAATTGGATTCCTTTTAACTTTCTTTATTCTCTTCGTCAATGGGAGGGATGTTCAAGCTACTAATCAATGAATCAATTTTAAAGGCATTTTCATCAACCTCATCAAGCAAAAATATCAATTCAGGGATTATTCGAACCTGCTTTCCAATCTTATCTCCTAATTCTTTCCGGATCTCACTCTTATGAGTATTCAAGCGATCAAGCGTGGCTTCTTTGTTTTTAGCAAGCATCATGCTGATATAGATCTTTGCAACGCTTAGGTCAGGGCTCATTTTTACCTCTGCCACAGTAATCATCTCATTATTGAGTATGCCCCTCCGATCACGCTGAAAAATATCGCTAATTTCTTTTTGTACAAATCTGCTGTATTTCTGTTGCCTAATGGGTCCGCTCATTCTGCAAAGATAAGCAAAAGTGCAGGGTGGTGCGTGGGAGAATGAAAATTGAGTGGACGGGGGTAAATCCCCATTTTTTTGCACAATTATCATTTGAGAAAAAGAGTCAACCATTTACCCATGAAGGCATAAAACCGATGGGTAGCTTTCATTAATCAGCGTCAACCCTGATAATACTGACAGCACTGTCAGTATTCGTAAAGCCTACGAGAAAAATATCCATTTCTAATCCATATTTTGGGTTAATTGCGAATTCTAAACAAAACTGCCTGTGCTCCTCCGCTATTTTCGGATTAATGACCCTTATCGCCTGTTGGGATTATTCGTTATTATCCTCTTAGTGAGTCTTCCCTTCCTTATTATGCCTACTGGGGTAATGGTAAGCGAACTAAAGCACATGGTGCTGGGTGAGGCCATTGCAGAGGGTAAACTTATGTACATAGAGGTGTTTGATGATACGCCACCGTTAGCCAGTGCGTTGTTTGGATTAATGAATATGCTATTTGGCCGATCTTTATTGGCCGGCCGCATAATAGCCATCCTGATCATCTTTTTTCAAGCAAGCTACTTTGCAGTGTTATTAATTAAGAATAAGGCTTATGCAGAGAACACCTATTTACCTGCCTTGATTTTTGGCCTACTTTGTTTCTTCTCCTTTGACTTGTTATCGTTTTCGACTGACTTGCTTGCCTCTACAGTTTTACTTTTTGCGCTCAATCAACTTTTCCATGAAATTGAATTTAAGATTCAAAGGGATGAAATAGTGTTAAAATTAGGTGTGTATCTCGGGCTGACCACTTTTCTTGTATTTTCCTATTGGGTGTTTTTACTGTTGACAATATTTATACTTATTGTAATGACCCGGGCCAGATTTAGAAAGATCGCGTTATTGGTATTTGGCTTTTTTCTGCCTCATGCTGTATTATTGACACTTTATTTTTACTGGGGGAAAACCGATTTGCTCTGGCAGAACTTTTATGTAAGCAACTTTACCTTCTCGGGTGAGATGCTGGTGGATACGAAAGGGCTTTTCGTTCTGGTCGCTATACCCCTTGCCTACTTTGTGTTCTCTATCTTTATGGTGAATAGGGAAGCACGATTTACAAAATACCAATCGCAATTAATGCAGGTAATGTTTCTTTGGCTGTTGTTTTCTTTTATCCAGGTGTTGGTTGCGCGCCAGGTCTCTCCGGCAAGCTTGGTCTTGTTCATTCCCCCACTTGCTTATTTTATAAGCCACTATCTTTTGTTGATCAGAAGAAAGTGGAGGGCTGTGCTGATGCTCTGGTTGTTTCTGGGGGGGATTCTTAGCATTAATTTTATTTCAAGATCAGGAGATATTAAGGCTATCGATTTTAGTAATTTGTTTCCTGTGGCGGATTCTTCTCTAGCCACCATCGAAGGAAAAGAAATAATGATTCTTGACCATAACCTGGCCCTGTATCAAAAAAATTCAATGGGTGGCTGTTTTTTAAATTGGGAACTATCAGCTCCAATTTTTAGTGACATGTCGACATACGAACATGTAGAAATCATTTCTTCTTGTTTCAATGAATATCCTCCAGAGATTATCTTGGATAAGAATAATTTAATGAAGGAGGTAATACATCGGATTCCATCCCTTGGGTTGAAGTATAAAAGGGAAGGTGAGATTTATAGAAGGACTAACAACTGATTTTATCAACCCTGCGCTCATGGCGTCCCCCTTCAAAGCGAACTTGTAAAAATTGATTAACAATTTTTGTGGCTAATTCTGTCTTTATGAAACGAGCGGGGAGGCAGAGAATATTTGCATTGTTGTGTTGTCGGGCAAGGGAAGCCAGTTCCTCATTCCAGCAGATAGCAGCACGAATTCCCTGATGTTTGTTGGCCGTCATGGCTACTCCATTGGCGGAGCCACAAATCAAAATGCCCAAAACGGTTTCGTCTTTTTCTACAGCATTGGCCACCGGATGTGCAAAGTCCGGATAGTCTACGGACTCTGTACTGTGTGTACCGAAATCCGAAACATCTAACCCCTGATTTTGCAAGAATATTTTTATATCCTCTTTCATCTCGTAACCCGCGTGGTCACTGCCTATGACAATTTTTTGTATCATATTTCTAATTGATCTGCCCTAAGGTTTTCTTCGTCTTGTTTTAATTGTCTTCGTATTACCATTGCCGAAATCAAGATACTTATTTCGAAAAGTAAGTACAAAGGCAGAGATACTAATATTTGGCTGAGCGGATCAGGAGGAGTGATAATGGCGCCTATAATGAGAATTCCCACCAGTGCGTGCCTTCTATATTGTCTCATTAGCTGAGGGGTCACTATTCCAATTTTTGAAAGGAAATAAACAACGACAGGTAGCTGAAACAACAACCCGCTTCCGAAAATCAAAGTAGTGATAGTAGATACGTATGAAGTGATGTCAAATTCATTGGAGATCATATTGCTGACTGAATAGGAGGAAAGAAACCAGACGGTAAGCGGACTCAGGAGGAAGTAACCGAAGGAGACTCCTAGCAGGAAAAGAAAGGAAACGGCAGTAACAGCCCAACGAGAATTTTTTCTTTCGCTTGATTGAAGGCCAGGAGTAACAAATTTCCAAATCTCCCAAAACACGTAGGGAAAAGCGATAATAAACCCCAACACAAAAGCCACCGTCAGGTGCATGGTAAACTGACCTGTCATTAGCCTGCTTTGAATTTTAAAAGGAATAAACTCAACACAAAGTGAGTCGACCATATTAAAGGCGTGCCCCACTTTACACAAGTACTTAAAAGTAACAAAGTCGGCACGAGCCGGAGCAAAAATGATATTTTCAAAAATCCATTTGCCAAATATAAAAACGGCAATCATGAAAGTAAAAATGGCAGAAACGGCTCTTACAATATGCCACCTCAATTCCTCTAAATGGGCGAGGAATGACATTTCCTTCTCATCATTCATTCCGTTTCCTGATTACTTAGCTATACAGTGGAAATTTTTGTACGAAACGATTTACCTTTCTTTTCATGGCAGAAAGATGTTTTGAATCATCTGGCTTTGCAAGTGTTTGATCGATAAGGTCAACTACTTTCACTACATCCTTTTCTTTCATTCCACGAGTGGTAATGGCTGGTGTGCCTATTCGCATCCCAGAGGTAACGAAAGGTGATTGGGTATCGAAAGGAACCATGTTTTTGTTGATCGTGATATCGGCTCTTACCAAAGCGTTTTCTGCTTGCTTTCCTGTAAGTTTTTTAGAGCGTAAATCAATAAGCATTAAATGATTATCAGTACCTCCTGAAATAATATGATATCCTCTGCTTACGAATTCATTGGCCATGGCTTTAGCATTTTTAGATACTTGTACTACATAATCCAAATATTCATCAGAGAGAGCCTCCGCAAATGAGACGGCCTTAGCAGCAATTACGTGTTCGAGGGGTCCTCCCTGTGTTCCGGGAAACACTCCAGAATCAAGGATGGAAGAAAATTTTCTAATCTCACCTTTAGCTGTTTTTTTGCCCCAGGGGTTGTCAAAATCTTTCCCTATCATAATTATACCTCCACGAGGGCCGCGTAACGTTTTGTGTGTAGTGGTGGTAACCACATGACAGTGTTCCATGGGATCATTAAGGAGACCTCGCGCAATCAATCCGGCAGGGTGTGCAATGTCAGCCAGCAAAATAGCACCTACAGCATCTGCGGCCTCGCGCAATTTTTTATAATCCCAATCCCGACTGTAAGCAGAGGCACCACAAATGATCATTTTGGGTTTCTCTTTTTTGGCAATTTTGATCACATTATCGAAATCAATAAGACCGGTTTCTTTTTCTACGCCATAGAAAACAGGATTGTACAGCTTGCCCGAAAAATTTACTGGAGAGCCATGAGTAAGGTGACCTCCATGGGATAAATCAAAACCTAAAATTTTGTCGCCTGGGTTTAAGCATGCCAGCATAACAGATGCATTTGCTTGTGCCCCAGAGTGCGGTTGTACATTGGCCCATTCAGCAGCAAACAATTCCTTTGCCCTATCAATGGCCAGTTGCTCAATTTCATCTACTACTTCGCAACCGCCATAGTATCTTTTACCAGGAAGTCCTTCTGCATATTTATTGGTGAGTACAGTGCCCATTGCTTTCATCACTTGAAGTGATGTGAAGTTTTCGGAGGCGATGAGTTCTATTCCATCTTGTTGACGAATTTTTTCTTTTTGGATAAGATCGAAAATAAGTTTGTCGCGTTTCATCGGAGTGGTTGGATTAAATATCTCTAAGCAGGTTGACCCCTGCAATTTCAAGGCTCCAAAAATAGGAGTTAATACATAGAAATTGCAACCAGAAAAGATAATTGAGTGATAATCGTGCGTCTACCACGACCCACTGCTTCCACCACCACCAAAGCTTCCCCCTCCACCAGAAAAACCGCCACCACCACCTGAAGACCACCCACCACCGCTGCTCCATCCACCACCACCAAAGCCACCGCCAGACCGACTACCAGAAGACTCCATACTTTTTGCCATGCGCTTGCCCCATGCTGTTTTTGCCAGGAAAATTTTTAGTATAGGGAAGCCAATCAAGTAGATAAATAGAACATTTATACTGGCACCCAACATTAATGTAGGGAAGATGGCCCAGAAGGGAATGAGAAAGAAGTAAAGGGCCCACCCACCCTTTCCGGAAATTAATCCCATGAAAGTGAATAATCCCAGAATCCCATAAATAAATAGTCCAATCAGAATCAGTTCTTTACCACTCAGTTGGTCGCCCATCGTGTTAATATCTGTATCGCTGGCAATGTATTCTCCACCGATCGCCTTGATAATCCCACTAACACCAGCTAACACGCCAGCCTCATAATTTCCTCTTCTAAACTCAGGAGCAATTTCATTTCTTATTATTCTGTTGCTCAGCGCATCGGTGAGCACACCTTCTAATCCCTGACCCACCTCAATTCTCATTTTGCGGTCTTCAATTGAGATAAGTAACAACACACCATTGTCTTTTTCTTTTTGTCCCAATTTCCATTTCTCAGCTACTCTTAGCGCATAGTCCTCCAACACCTCGCCTTCAAGGGATGAAATGATAAGGACAGCAATTTGATTGGAGGTAGAGTCTTCATAGACTTTAAGCTGAGACTCTAATTGCTCTAGCGCAGGGGCAGACATAACCTTTGCCTCATCATGCACACGCATGCCCCACAGTTCGGGGATCGCTTTCTGAGCCGGACTTACAAAGGGTATGAAAAGTAAAAGAAGAAGAGAAATAAACCGGGTCATTTGATTAATCCTCGAGGCGTAAGTCATCGCGTAATTCATTCACATCATCTTTTGTTCTGGTAAATCCATTTTCCAGTAGAACCTCAGCACATCTTTCAATTGCTAATACCATCCCATCGGCTACTTTATCTCTTTTAATATGCATTATGATGTTGGTCACAATCTTATCCCATTCTTTTTGACCAACTACTTTACTTATTCCACGATCTGCCATCACCATCACTTCATGTTCGAAAAAAGAAACAAAAATCATAATACCGGTGCGGTGACGTGTGTTGAATATTTCTTCTTCCATAAAAGCACTTTCAGCTCTCTTTCGAGTGGATTGATCCAAATGGAATTGACTGAGAAGCCAGAATTTAACAGGCAAAATATAATGAGTGATAATGGCACCCAGCGTCCCCGCAGCAGCTACCATGACGAAGATCAATAGTGGATCATAGATGGGCAATGAAGGGACATAACGATCAATGATTACTATAAGGGCAAATGCAAACGAGGCCAAAATCATCGCTCCCCGATAATTGGCAATCGTATAATAGCCGCTTCTTTCCACGAATACCGGGACAATCTCCCCTGACACCTTACTTTCAGCGGCTTTTACCGCTGCTTTTATGCGTTCAAGGTCTTTATCTGAGAATCGTTGTTTCAGTGACATACCCGTAGTTGTTAGTTACCAAATATACAGCTCACACGTGAATTTCTTTCAAGAATAGACCTTTCAGATAATTATATAGGGATGTCATAAAGTTACAAGGTGTGCAAATACAATCATTTGCTACTTTAATATAAAATATTATCAGACAGCTATGAATAAAAGATACTTTAGCCTAGTAACAGCTTTGATCGTGTTATCAACCCTTGGGAGTTTAGCCCAAAATATCTCTACCGAACAAGCTATTAAAAAGCTCAACTGGCGAGCTATAGGACCGGCCAATATGGGAGGAAGAGTAACCGATATTGTGGGCGTTCCGGGCGATCCTTCAACCTTTTATTTTGGAGGTGCTGATGGTGGAGTATTTAAAACCACCAATGGTGGTGTCACATTTGAAGCACAGTTTACTGATCAACGTGCTTTTTCGGTGGGGTCTCTTACTTTGGCACCCTCCAATCCAGAAGTAGTTTGGTTGGGTTCCGGTGAAGGAGACCCACGAAATAGTGTAGGATATGGTAACGGGGTTTATCGTTCTGTAGATGGTGGAAAATCCTGGAAACACTTGGGCTTAGATAAAACAGAGCGCATTAAGCGCATTGTGGTAGATCCAAATGATCCGGATGTCGCCTGTGTATGTGCATTGGGAAAAGAGTGGGGTTCCAATCCAGAGCGTGGGGTATTCCTTACTAAGGATGCCGGGAAAAACTGGGAGAAGGTATTGTATCTGGATGAAACAACAGGATGCTCGGACATTGCAATGGAGCTTTCTAACCCTAAAATATTGTATGCTGGTATGTGGACATTCAATAGAAAGCCATGGAGATTTGATGATGGGGGTGGTAAAACGGCTGTTTACCGATCATTAGATGGAGGAAAGACTTGGGAAAAAATAATGAAAGGATTGCCTAACAAACCGATGGCCCGTATCGGTTTGTCTGTGGCGCAAAGCCAGCCTAATACGGTATATCTGATTACTGAGTTCAAGGATCTAAGCGGAACACTATTTAGGTCAGATGACAGAGGAAGTAATTGGAAAATGATCAATAACGATCCCAACCTAAATTTTCGAGCATTTTACTACAGTGATGTAAGGGTGGATCCAAATAACCCCGATCATCTTTTTACGCTCTCAGGAAGTCTCAGCAAGTCCACTGATGGAGGAAGAACCTTTAAGAGAATAGCTGGAAGTGTTCACGGTGACCATCAAGCACTCTGGATTGACCCTAAGAATAGTAAGCGCGTGTTGAGCGGGAGTGATGGCGGTTTTCAAGTGTCTTACGATGCTGGGGAAACCTGGGATGTTATTAATAATGTTGAGTTGTCTCAATTCTATCAGATCTTTGTAGATAATAAAGTGCCCTATAATGTGTACGGAGGACTTCAGGATAATGGAACTTGGGTGGGACCAAGTAACTCGTTGGTGGGAGCGGGTATTATGAAGAGGCACTGGACAGGCCTGGCAGGAGGTGATGGATATTATGCCGTTCCAATTCCAGGAAGTGAAAATGAAATTTATGCTAACCTACAGGGGGGCGTTATTTTTCATGTAGATACAAAGCTAGGTAATGTTCGAAACATTCACCCTTATCCAAAAATAACAGGCTCGGCAGGGGATGCCATTGACAAACATAAATATCGGTTTAACTGGAATTCCCCTATTCTAGTTTCCCCCAATGATCCCAATACTGTTTATACAGGAGGCAATGTAATCTTCAGGAGCAGAGACAAGGGCTATAATTGGGAGGAAATTAGCCCCGACCTAACCACAAATGATAAGTCAAAACAGATTTCATCTGGTGGAGAAATATATCAAGACAATACAGCTGCTGAATTTCACTGTACGGTACTCACCATTGCGGAGTCGCCCAAGCAGAAAGATGTGATTTGGGCAGGAACAGATGACGGTAATGTACAATTAACAACAGATGGAGGGAAAACCTGGACCAATGTAAAAAATAACATCAAAGGGTTGCCAGCTTTTGCATGGGTAGGGAAGATTCATGCGTCTGAACATGATGCAGGAACAGCATTTGTGGCTGTAGATCAGCACCGTCTGGATGACTTTACGCCCCATGCCTATATGACAACTAACTTTGGAAAGACATGGACTGATATAAGCACTGGCTTGCCTCAAGACGATTATGTAATAGTAGTTCGTCAGGATCCGCACAATCCCAACTTGCTTTTTGTCGGAATGGAACATGGTATTTTTGCTTCCTGGGATAAGGGCAAATCGTGGACAAAAATAAATGTAAATCTACCCCCAGTATCAGTAAGGGATCTCAGGGTTCAGGCAAGAGAACGGGATTTGGTAATTGGAACACATGGGCGTGGCGCATGGATAATGGATGACATTCGTCCGTTAGAAGAGATGGACAACGCTACCTCAAAAGCAGTTCATGTATTTCCGGTGCGAGATGCTATTCTTTGGCATTACTCTAATCAAATGGAAAACTTAGGGGACAAAACATACACCGCTAAAAACCCTGAATACGGAGCTTACATTAATTTCTATTTACAGAAAAACCCTACAGGTCCCGTAGAAGTAAACATATCAGATAATAGCGGCAAGCACATCCAAACAATAAAAGACACACTTTCAAAAGCAGGTATCAATAGGATAGTGTGGAACTTACGCTCTAAGGGAGCAACCGCATTGGACAACCCACCAAGAGGAGGGTGGCGCTCTGGAAGCTACAATCCGCTAGTGATACCGGGTAATTACACAGCAAAAATCAATGTAAGCGGACAGGAATTAACAACGACTATTTTGGTAAAGGCTGATCCGCGTGCTAATCTAAGCGATCAGGATTACAGAATGAAGGTAGAGACTACCAGCAAGCTGAATGACCTGCTTTCTAAAACCAATGAGATGATCAATAACAGTGAATCCGTTGTAAAACAGTTGAAAGAACTGAAGGGAAGGCTGAAATCAGATCAGGAAATAGGATCAGACAAAGCACTAAATGGTGAGATCGATCAGGCCATCAAGAAGTTGGAAGGCTTTACTGATGACGTTTTGAGAAGACCTCCCCCTAATATGAATTACAGACAACGACCAAGGTTGAGGGAAGAGATTGGCTCATTGATGAATGCAGTGGATGGAGCTACAGCGAGACCATCTACACAGCAAGGCAATCGCTCCACAGAACTTGATCGGGAAGCTCAGGATGCTTCTAATCAATTGGAGAGAATTATCTCTGAAGAGGTGGACAAAATCAATAATAAGCTAAAGAATATGCCACAGATTGTGATAAAGAAGCCACTACAAAAGGAAATATAATAATAGTTTTAGTTTTAAATTCCGATAAAGCCACTTCCCTAAAAGGTTGTGGCTTTGTTGTTTATGTTTGTCTTCGTCAGACTGGATATTTCAATGTTTCATTTTTAGAATGTCTTATCTTTAAAGCGATTAAAGCAGACAGTTACCCAAGTAGATCAGAATGAAACGTTTTCTCCAGACTTTAGCGGTTCTTCTTGTGATTTTCATCCTGTTGGCAAAAGTGATCAGCCTCGTGGATTTGCCTGACACAAAAGAAAAAGAGGAATCCAGGAAAACTGAATATTGTGAGGAGTATTCCCAAGCAGATAGTCTGAGCCAAACAGAAGTACGGTTTACCCATCATCGTTCCTGGAATAAATATACGATTGACTCCGTTTATTGTTTGTCATATATGCTGTCTTCTGTTGTAGCTAAGGCCTCTAATAAATTTCGAAACGGAATCCATTCTGGAGCCAGAACTTATGAAAACTCCTGGAGGGATGTGTATTACCAACTTTATCAGTTCGATCGAGAGCGCATAACTTTTCTTCAGGATTCGCTACAAAAAATAGCAGAACAAAACCAACTTTCAAGAAATGAGTTTGCTAGGTTGATTGTATCCTTTGTGCAGGATATTCCATACAGTTATGTGATGGAGGGCCCATGTGACCGCATTGATCAACCATGTCTAGGCAATGAAAAGCTTGGAATACTTTCCCCGGTAGAGTTTTTATATACCCTTACGGGCGACTGCGATACAAGATCTGTTTTGTTATATAGTGTTTTAAAGCACTTTGGATACAAATCGTTGATCATGGTAAGCAGCGAATACCGACATGCAATGATTGCCATTGACTTACCCGCATCTGGCGATCATATTATTTACAAGGGAAAAAAATTCTACTTTTGGGAGACTACAAATACCGGGTGGAACCCTGGAATGTTGCCCCCGGATACAAATAATATAGCTTATTGGAGAATAACACTTGACCATGAATATCAAACTGTCGCTTCTAGCAATCGTTGAAATCCTTTCTGGATTAAGCATAGGGATTGTCATTATGATCATTACCTATAAAATTCTAATGTGGATTGGTCGTAAAAGGTATGACATTCACCAGAATAATTTAGCCTACAGTATTTTTATGGCCAGCGTACTTTTTTCTGTGGGATATATGGTGAGTGGAGTTATCCAACCGCTGCTTTCATTGTTTAGAATTATGGCCGCTTCGGGGAGCTCCACCATTGAACTATTACTTTCATTTATTGGATATGGCGCATTTTATATAGCATCCTCATATTTTGCTGGTGTGGTAGTGAGTTTGGTCGGAATTACTATTTATACAGGACTGACGCCTATTGATGAATTTGCTGAAGTGAAAAACAATAATTTGGGAGTGGCGCTTGTTGTCGGAACGATAATTATCGTACTCACACTCCTCACGCGTGATGGTGTTAATCTCTTAATGGAATCACAAATTCCTTACCCTATCCACTTTACTCAGTAGAATTTGGACGTCCTAATGCAATTAAGCCCAATAGTGGCCCTATGGCCAAACTTACAAAGACCATGCTGGGATTGAAATGTTCAATCATGATGGTCATGAATTGTAAGCTCAATATGGTAATAGCAAATCCAATAGAGTTGACTATGGTGAGAGCAGTTCCTCTTGCTTGAGCCGGAGCATATTTTGCTATCAGTGTTGAGAACTGTGGGGAATCAGCCACTACAGCCATTCCCCAGATAATCATGAAAATGAGAAATAGAAATGGAGGTGCTTGAAACAGGGATACAGACAGCGCGCAACAAAGACCAGATAAGGTGAGCGCTACGAACGCTGTCTTTGTACTCCCCTTTTTATTAGCCCAATAACCGCCCAACACACATGCGACTGCTCCACTTGCAATGATGAGAAATGACCACAGGCTTACGTTAAGATGTTCCTCGTTTAAATGATTATACCTAATTATTAGAAATGGAATGAAAGCCCATAAGGTGTATAATTCCCACATGTGCCCGAAGTAACCCAATGCTGCGGCACGAAATTTCTTCACTTTAAAAACGGTGAAACATGCACTCAACTCAAGTTTACTCCCTTGCTTGCGGAAAGGTCCGTCAGGAACCAGAAAATAAATCAGAACCCCACCGCACATAGCTATCGTAGATGTGGCGTACATGACGATGTGCCAGTTCAGGGTAGTGCTCAACATCCGGATGAAATGCGGAAAGGCAGTTCCTATTACCAATGCACCCACGAGATAACCCAATGCCTTTCCTAATCCCCTTTCGTGGTAATCGGAAGATATTTTCATGCCTACAGGATAAATGCCCGCAAGAAAAAAGCCGACCATCCCCCTTAAAAAGAATAAAAGGACAGATGAGGATATTAGCGTAATAGAAAAATTGATTATTGCTCCAGCTATGGCACAAACAAAAAATACTTTTGAGGGGGAGAAACGATCGGAGATGGAAAGAAGAGCGAAGATCAAAGTGCCTATAATAAACCCCAGCTGCACTGAAGAAGTAAGATTGCCCAATGAGCTTGCAGAGAGACTAAAAGCTTGTTGCAATTCAGGGAGTACAGCATTGCCGGCAAACCATAATGAGGTGCATGCAAATTGTGCAAAGACAATTAGAGGAAGAATTCTTTTTGTCCCGGAAGCATCAGTTGTCATAGACGAAGACGAGTGTTTAAAGAAGAACCCATCTGCGCTGAATGCGGATAGAATACTTTCATCGACCTAGGATATTAATGACCCAAGATCGGTATTTCAGAATATCTTTTACAGTTTATTTTATTTTTAAGACAACTTTACTTTACTCCCTTCTCAGGATCCCATGATCCTTGCAATTTCCTAACGAAAACCATTTGCCCGGTGTGATAGGCATTGTGCGATGCTATGTTCATAAGAGTGGGCGCCCATTCTTTTAATTGATCTTCATTCGCATTCTGTACGACTGTTTCGATTTCAGTCATTACGTTATCCAGTCGTTTCTTTACGTCTTCCCATTGTTTGCTATCAAACCTATCGAAGGTCTCTGTGTTTTCACCCTTGAAGCTAACATTCTTCTCCCCTTTAAATCCTTTTAAGGATCGCTCATTCCAAAACAGGAGATGATAAGCCAACTGGCCTACGGAGTGATTGCCACTTTTGTCAGTCCACATGGCTTGTTCAGCAGTAATTCCCAGTACTGCTACGTTGGGAGTTACAAACCAATTGTTTTCATTGTGTGATTGTTTTAGCTGCGTGATTAACATCTTTTTAAGAGGAGAGTCCTGAGCGGAGGCAACAGAGAAGGAGCAAATGAATGCAAGGATGATTAAATTTTTCATAGTTAGTATTAGTAAATTGTGGAAGACGATTTCACATATACAAATATCTGCACTATTAAGGTTTAGCACCTAAAAATTGTTTTACAATTTGATCACCCACATTGCCGTATTTTGTGTCTGAAGAATTGGAAAGCAACACCAGAACCATTTTTTCAGTGGGATAAACCCTAAAAGCAGTGATTCCTCCCACTGACCCACCCGTATGCCCAAATCCTTGAAACCCATCATGATGATAAGTTCTCCATCCTATTCCATAGGAGGTACTGTCTCCATTGGCCAACACTTGAGAGGTGGTAAAAGCATTGAGTGTAGTTGCAGAAAGAAACCCCGAAGTCATATGGGCCTCCCCAAACTTTATCAAATCTGTAGTGGTAGAAAGAAATCCTCCACCGGCCCACTTATAGCTGTTGTCCACTGCAGGGGCATTGATCACATTATAAGCACTATCCAATGCATAAAAGGAAGTACGATGTACAATGATGCTGTCATAGAAGTCGGGGCAAGTGTTATTCATGCCGAGTGCAGAAAACACCTCTCTTTGTATGAAGGGCAGAAATGCTTCCCCACTCGCTTTTTCGATCACAGCACTTAACAAATTAAATCCATAACTAGAGTAACTGTAATTGGTGCCAGGCTCAAAGAGTAAGGAATCATCCTTAAAAATGGATAAGCTTGAGGTAACCGAATTAAATCGCGCATTCATTAAAAATTCATTACCACGATAATGACGAATGCCTGCAATATGTCCGCCAATCTGTTTTAAGGTAATCGGATATTTCTTATGCGGAAAGTCAGGGAGGTAAGAATACAAAGATTCGTTAAGATCAATCTTTCCGGCATCTATCAGTTTGCCCAAAGCAGCTGAGGTGAGTGGCTTAGACACACTCCCAATTCTAAAGCGAGTTACACCTGGTATCACTTTCACTTCATTTTCAAGATCGGCAAACCCAAAACCTTTGGACCAAACGATTTTTCCGTCAATGGCTACAGCGGCATCTATGCCGGGTATATTTTGTGCCACCCGAATAGAATCAAGCAGTCGTTCACTGTTTTTGATGGCTGCTGAATAATTTGAATCAGCATCTCGTATGTTGCAGCTGAAACAATATGTCAACAACACGGTAATATAAAGGGAGGTGGTAGATAGCTTCATATCGGAAACTACTCAATTTCTGCAAAAGATATTATCTTGCTTTAGATGGAATTGGTTTGGATCGTGATTGGTAGCATTCTTATGCTGGCCGGAATAGCTGGGTGTTTACTTCCATTTTTACCAGGCCCTCCATTGAGCTTTCTCGGTTTATTGCTCTTGCAACTAAGGGAGACAGCCCCCTTTACAACTCAGTTTCTCATCGTATGGGCTTTTATAGTAATCCTTATAACAGCGTTGGACTATCTCGTCCCGATATTTGGTACCAAACGGTTTGGGGGAACCAAGTATGGTTTATGGGGCTGTACCCTAGGACTTATTGCAGGCTTTTGGTTTGGACCAGTAGGTATAATTGCAGGGCCTTTTCTAGGTGCTTTAATAGGCGAATGGCTGGGTAGCAGAAATTCTGATCAGGCTTTCAAAGCAGCCATTGGTTCTTTTGTCGGGTTCCTCGTAGGCACAGTGCTAAAACTTATAGTCAGTGGGGTAATGACCTACTATTTTATTGCAAGTCTTATTTAAATACCGTCTGCCACGATCATTTGCGTATTCGATGCTCTTTGGCGAATGAGTTTTGCAGGTGCATATCCGGGGGAATTCCACCAGGCCTTGGCCTTTTCCATCGAAGGAAACTCTAGAATTACTAATCGGCTGGGCTTCCAAGTGCCCTCCAAATTTTCAACGGCACCTCCGCGGGTAAGAAACTTTCCATCGTATGGAACAAGGCTTCCAGGGGTGTGTTTTTTATACTCTTCGTATTGTTTCGGATCAGTGATTTCAATGTCTACGATGATATATGCTGGCATGACTTTTTATTTTATAATTAGTAAGAAATATTTAAGATCTAAAGTTTTCCTTTTAGAAAACCAGCGGTATAACCCTTTGCTTTTTTTACCATGTCTTCTGGGGTGCCGGCAAAAAGCAAATGACCTCCGTTTTTTTCACCCCCTTCGGGGCCTAAATCAATAATCCAATCGGCACACTTGATTATCTCCAGGTTGTGTTCAATGATGATGACAGTATGCCCTTCATCTACCAAAGCGTTAATGGCTTTTAGAAGCTTACTGATGTCATGGAAGTGTAGACCGGTGGTGGGCTCGTCAAAGATGAAGAGTATATGATCCTTACTGTCTGTACTTTTCTTTCCCAGAAAGGAGGCAAGTTTGACCCGCTGTGCCTCTCCACCACTCAATGAGTTGGAGCTCTGTCCTAGCTTTACATAACCCAACCCCACTTCGTACAACGGCAGAATTTTATCGTACACGGCTTTCTTGTCTTTGAAAAAAACCATTGCATCCTCTACCGTCATGTCGAGGATATCAGCAATATTCTTGCCCTCGTACTCTACTTCAAGTACTTCCTGCTTAAATCGTTTTCCATGGCAACTTTCGCATTTAAGAAAGATGTCGGCCATGAATTGCATCTCTACTTTTGTTTCTCCTTCTCCAGAACAGGTTTCGCAGCGACCACCCTCTACGTTGAAAGAATAATGAGAGGGTTTGTACCCACGCTGCTTGCTCAAAGGCTGATCAGCATAAAGTTGACGAATGGCATCGTATGCTTTTACATAACTGATAGGATTTGAGCGTGACGACTTTCCTATCGGATTCTGATCCACAAACTCCACCTGAGAAATTCTGGCAATATCTCCTTCTAGTTTGTCATACTTGCCTGGGCTGTCGGCCACAGATCCATTTACCCGACCAATGGCAGGGTATAAAATTTTCTTTATCAGTGTAGATTTTCCACTTCCGCTTACACCTGTTACTACCGTTAGCACACCCAACGGAAATTCTACCCTTAGATTTTTTAGATTGTTCTCTCTTGCACCAGACACAACAATGGAATCCTTCCATGTGCGTCTCCTGGCAGGAACTTTGATCTCTTCTTTTTTGCTCAGGTAATCGGTGGTGTGCGACTTAACCTTACCATTAAGATCATTGAGCGATCCTTGGTAAACCAATTCACCACCGTGCGCACCTGCGTCTGGACCAATGTCTATGATTTGATCAGCCGCTCTCATAATTTCTTCTTCGTGCTCCACTACAATCACCGTGTTGCCCAAATCGCGCAATGATTTCAAAACCTCAATCATGCGCGCGGTATCTCTAGGATGTAAACCTATGCTTGGCTCATCCATAATATACATGGAACCCACCAATGCACTGCCTAACGCAGTAGCCAGCTTGATGCGCTGAAATTCCCCCCCTGAAAGTGTGGAGGTAAGTCGGTTGAGAGTGAGATAGCCCAATCCCACCCTTACCATGTAGTCAGCGCGAGAGTGGATTTCTTTTAGAATTCGATCTGAAACCTTCTTGTCATAGGCGGTTAACTCAATCTGATCGAAGAATACGACCAATTCTTCCAGTGGCATAAGTACCAGATCTGTTATTGAAGTGCCGTTAATTTTTACATAGGCAGCATCCTTTCTTAGCCTTGTTCCACGGCAATCGGGGCAGGTAGTGCGACCGCGATATCGAGATAGCATCACGCGATACTGAATCTTATGCATTTTCGAAGCCAGGTACTTGAAGAATTGATCAATGCCATCGAAGTATTCGTTACCCTTCCAAAGCAATTCACGCTCTTCTTGACTTAAGTCTGAATAGCTACGATGAATGGGAAAATCAAATTTAATCCCATTTATGAGTAGCGGTTTTTGCCATTTACTCATTGCAGGGCTTCTCCATGGAGCCACTGCGCCCTCGAAGACAGATAGGCTTTTATCGGGGATCACAAGGTCTTCGTCTATGCCCAACACTTTTCCAAACCCTTCACAGGTGCGGCAAGCCCCATAGGGATTATTAAAGCTGAAAAGATTAGGAGAAGGCTCGGTAAACGATATGCCATCCAATTCAAACCGGTCAGAGAAATGGAGTGTGTCTGCGTCCTCAGCATACACTGCGCAATCACCCTGTCCCTCAAAGAAGGCAGTTTGCACAGAATCAGAAAGTCTATAAGTTAAATCTTCATCTTTCTCTTTCGTAACGGCTCGGTCAATCAGGATTTCAAACAGCGAGGTTTTTTTTGGCTTCTTTTTAGAAGCAAGAAGTTCTTCTATAAACTGGCCCTCTCCATCTACCAAGACACGCGTAAAGCCCTTACTTAGTAAAAGGTTGAGTTCGTCAGTCAATTTTCTTCCCCGCGCAATTTTTAGTGGGCAGGTAATCATGATTTTAGTGCCGTCTTTTAGCTTGTGAATGACATCAATTACCGATGTCACCGTATCTCTTGTCACCGGCTTGCCACTTACAGGCGAATAGGTCTTTCCTATCCTGGCGAAAAGTAGTTTGAGGTAGTCATAAATTTCCGTGGTTGTACCCACCGTAGATCTTGGGTTTCGGGTATTTACCTTCTGCTCAATGGCAATGGCAGGAGATACACCTCTGATGTAGTCCACATCCGGCTTCTCCATTCTGCCCAAAAACTGCCTGGCATAAGAGCTCAGGCTTTCTACATACATACGCTGGCCTTCTGCAAATAGCGTGTCGAAAGCCAAAGAAGATTTGCCAGAACCGGAAAGCCCGGTAATAACGACCAGTTTGTTCCGAGGAATGGCTACACTGAGGTTTTTCAGGTTGTTAACCCGCGCTCGCTTGATAATAATGTACTCCCTTGGGTCTAATTGATCGAGTTGGGATTCAGAAAATGGAGCAGCTTGGGTCATGGGCCTGCAAAAATAAAGAATTACTAGGCAATGAGGGCTCTAAAAAATTAGCACCATTCTACAGAAATAAGAATGGTGCTAATAAATTTTAATCAGGCAGAGGCTAGTTATCAAAATCCGGCTCGTAGCTGGGGTCTTTGGCACCATCCTCGTCATCGAAGTCCCCTCCTTTGCTGCTATAGCCATCTGCATCAAAACCCTCATCATCATCCTCATCTTCACGCTCACCTGAATCTACATCATAGCCGCCAGCACTGTTTTTTGTTGCAGGCACCTTTACCAAATAGATGGAATCAGCTGTCTCAAGTGGAAAAACGAAAATAGGCTCCTTCTTGGCAGTCATGATTCTGGAGATGCTGCTCTCAAAGCCATTGGGATGCTGTTTTTTGATTAGATCTTTCAGTTCCTCAGTGAGGGTCTCTAAACTTTTAATTACGCGTTTTTTACTATCAGCCATGTCGTTATATATATCACAAAAATCGGCCTCAAATAGCATAAGAATTTCTATAACAGACAATATTTTCTTGATTTTTTTTGCAGCCCCGTATAATCTTTCTACCTTTTCATTTCAAAAATTAATAAACCTAACCCATACACTATCGAGCGAGACCTCTACGTTACCTAAAAGTGAGACAGAATGATAGACAGAAGAGTGAGCGACCAGCAGTTGGTTACGCTTTATCAAAACGGTAATGAAGATGCGTTCGAAATGCTGCTTCTAAGACACAAATCGCGTATTTACACCTCCATTTACTTAATTGTAAAGGATCGATACGTAGCTGAAGACCTACTTCAGGAGACCTTCATCAAAGCCATTAACACCATTAAGGGTGGTAGGTATAATGAAGAAGGCAAATTTTTGCCATGGATTAGCAGAATTGCCCATAACCTAGGCATCGATCATTTTAGAAAGAACAAGAGACACCCTGAAATTGTACTGGAAGAGGGAAGTCGATTGTTCGACACTATGGAATTCTCTGAAGAGTCCTTCGAGTCGGTTCAACTGTTGAAAGACAACAAAACCCGGCTGAGAAATTTTATCAAAGAGCTCCCGGTAGAACAAAAACAGGTGCTGATTATGAGGCACTATCTACAGATGAGTTTTCAGGAAATTGCAGAGCGTACTGGTGTTAGTATCAACACTGCACTAGGGCGTATGCGCTATGCCCTTATCAATCTGAGAAAGAAAATGACTAAAAATAATATTGCCTATGACCCAAACCTTTACCCAAGACGATCTGATCAGGTATATATACCACGAGACTACGGAGAGGCAGACCCGGGAGATTGATAGCGCTTTGATTTGCGACTCTGAATTGCAAGAGCAATACAAGGAGCTTGTGGCAATGAAAGCGCAATTGGATGTAATCCGAATGGAGCCCTCTGAGGGTTGTATCAATGGAATACTCAATTATGCCAGGGGGCTTCAAGAGAGACACTAAGTCCTTTTCATTGTAAGAAATCAGATTATTTCTGAATAATAATAATATGCAAGGATGGCTATTCCGCATGTAGAATTAGACCGTCCTTTTTTATTTCAGCGTTTTTACTGCAAAGGGTATGTTGTGAACCCTGTGTTACTTTTTGGTGAAGATGAAAAGAACATGAATTCAGCTTAAAATTTGCCATCAGCCTCACCTCAAAGTCACCAATTGCGCTTTCTTTGCAATCGTGAAGATTTTAATGATTCATCAACACTTTAAAACACCGCAAAGTGGAGGCGCTGTTCGGTCTTATTACCTGGCAAAGGCGCTTGTGGGTAGCGGAATGGAGGTAGTGGTAATAACTGGCCACGATCAGCCTTACAAAAAGGAAGATGTAGATGGAATAGAGGTTCATTTTCTAAAAGTACCCTACAACAATGACTTTGGTTTTTTTAAAAGAAGCGTCTCTTTCTTAAGATTTGTAATCAAGTCGGTGAAGAAAGCGGGTGAATTCAGGGATGCAAAACTGTGCTATGCCATCTCTGTGCCGTTAACAGTAGGCCTGTCAGCGAGATGGATAAAGAGGCAATACAAAATTCCCTACATGTTTGAAGTAGGTGACCTGTGGCCAGATGCTCCGGTGCAAATGGGGTTTGTAAGAAACCATTTTCTTAAAAAGCTTCTCTATAAGCTAGAGATTAATTTCTACCGGGAGGCAAAATCTATTGTTGCACTTTCGCCTGCAATTCAATTCGCTATCGAAAACAAAATATCAGGCAAAAAAGTGGATTTAGTACCAAACATGGGCGACACTGATTTTTTTATAAAAACGACCCGGGATCCCCTATTGGAAGAAAAATATAAAGTGAAAGGAAAATTCGTAGTCTCCTACATTGGAGCAATCGGAGTGGCTAACGGATTGGACTATGTAATAGCATGTGCACAGGCTTCACGCAAAGCCGGATTGCCTATTCAGTTTATAATTTGTGGGGAAGGAGCGTTAAAGAAAAAATTATTGGAAGAAGTAAAGCGGCAAGAACTTGAAAACTTATCCATATTGGATTTTACCAATCGTGATGGTGTCAGAGAAGTATTGAATGTTACAGATGCCGCACTAATAAGCTACAAGCCTGTTCCTATTCTTGAAACCGGCTCACCCAACAAATTCTTTGATGCGCTTGCAGCGGGAAAATTGATTATAGCCAATTTCGGAGGATGGATTAAGGATGAGATAGAAGAAAGTAATTGTGGATTCTATGCAGACCCTCACCAGCCGGCTGACTTGATAAAAAAGATAAAACCGTTTATAGAGGATCGGTTGCTGCTGGAAAATTATCAGTTTAATGCCAGGTCCCTGGCAGAGCGAAAGTATTCCCGCAAGGATTTGTCCGCTAAATTTTCAAAAATAATTGCAGAAGCTATTCAGAATTGAAAAACTACATCGGCTTGTACCCTGAGGCCTTAAAGATCTCTCCAGCGCTAGGGTTCCCCATAAGTTGAGGAAGTGTTATGTTTTTATTTTGATCCATGTACTTCTTTACCACTTCCCACCCTACCCAAGTGGCAATTCTGCCAGGGCATTTTTCACCTACTTCTAAAGTTTTTGGTCGCTCGGCTATATATCTTTGCTTGATCAAATGACTGGTGGAGTAAAAAACCTCGTCCTCAACCAATCGTTTCCAGATTAGATCGCTGTTATCGCGAGAGCCCCGCATTTCTTCTTTTGTATATCCAATGAAAACACTATCGGGGACACAGGGCAACATTTGTTTTGCAAAATAATAAGTCTTGCCATAGCTGATCATATCGGCCAACACCGTGCGGTCTTCCAAATTGGTTTTGTTGAACTGGTCGTCAATACCATATAGAAGCATGATGGAGGGGACAATAAAATTTTTCTGATATCTTTTAAGCATATAGTCATACATGTTGGGTTTGTATCGTGCTCCGGGGCCGAGATAATAGTCTAAACCGATAATAACTAACGAGTCGGATACATAAATGTCGCTTTCTAACCCGGTGATAACTGTTTGCACTTTTGGTGGTTCGAAGTTGGGATAGTAATAAATGAGGTTGGCAAATGCTTCATTGAGCTCCCTTTTTAATTCACTTAAGTCGCCAAAAACTCGGTGCGTGTCAATTAGCAATGAGTCAAAGTAAGGATTGTTGAACCTACTATAGAGCTCATTAATAAAAACAGAATCATCAGGATAGGAAGTCCTGTTAAAGAACACATCACGTAATTCGGTGTTTCTGGAGAAAAAATCTACCATTTCTTTTTTTGAAGAAAATCGGGTGACAGAATCTTCCAACTGCTCCACTTTTATATTTATGTTTATTCCTGATGTATCAGGAATAAATGCGCATTTTTCTTCTGCACTGTTTTTACAGCCAGCTAAAAAGACTCCAATCGCAAGAAATGTTACCAAGATTCGCATGGCGCAAAAGTAAGGGACAAGCTGATTAAATCCATCCGTTGAACACAATGGCGACTATATTTTTATTACTGGGCACTAATAAATTATTTCCCATCGATGCTATTGCCTGCCTGTTGGTTTCTGCGTCATTGGGAGGCCAGGCGATGGTGTGAAGCAATCCCCCCAGAATAAAATCACACCCCTCATGTTGGGAGATTGCTTCGGTCTCCGATAATTATTGGAATTCCTCGCAAAGACGGCACCAGATTGATAACGAAAGATAAAGCAGTTGATTGTATGATGAGATTGCGATACATTAACCGATTAAATACTAAAAAATGAAAGCGCTTACTTTTCACGGAAAGGAAAAAATAGTATTTGAATCGATAGCAGATCCTGAAATTCTAAATCCGGACGATGTAATTGTCAAAATAAAACTGACCTGTATTTGCGGATCTGATCTTCACGTTTATTATGAACATGAGAAGGGGTTGGATCACGGAACAGCCATGGGTCATGAATTTGTGGGTGAGGTAATGGAAGTGGGGAGCAATGTTAAATCGTTTCGGGCCGGAGACCGGGTGATGAGCCCTTTTACAACGAATTGTGGCAAATGCTTTTATTGCAAGATAGGCTTGACCTGCCGCTGTGAAAATGGCCAGCTTTATGGTTGGGTGGAGAAGGGCCGTGGTCTGCAAGGTGGCCAGGCGGAATATGTTCGTGTTACCATGGCGGATGCTACTTTAGAAAAAATTCCCGAAGGAGTTTCGCTGGAAGAAGGTTTGTTGTTAGGTGACATTTTATCCACAGGATTTTTCTGTGCGCACCAGGCAGAAATAAAGCCAACGGGAGTACAGGCAGTGGTTGGCTGTGGACCTGTGGGGATGATGACCATTGTGGGAGCCAGGGAATATGGAGCTACAAAATTGTTTGCGATTGATTCGGTAGAAGAGCGATTGAAAATGGCAGAAGGGTTTGGAGCCATCCCCATTGACTTTATTAAGCAGAACCCACTGGAAGTGATCAAAGAACACAATCAAGGTCGTGGTGCAGATGCAGTAATGGAGGTAGTAGGCAACGGCAATGCTGCCCGGTTGGCGTATGATATCCTCCGTCCGGGTGGCATCATCTCCACGGTGGGCGTTTGCAATGATCAATATCTATCGTTTTCTCCAGTGGAGGCATATAACAAGAATATTACCTATAAAGTAGGCAGATGCCCTGCCCATTTTTATATGAATAAGTTGATCCCCATTGTTCAACAAAAGAAATATGACATCACCTCTATTCTATCTCATAGGATGCCGCTGAGTGAGGGAACAGCGGGTTATGACATTTTTGCCAATAAGAAAGATAATTGTTTGAAGGTGGTGCTGGAGGTGTAAAAAGAAGAGGCTATTAGTTTCCTGGTGTTCGGTTTTCTGTGAAAAACTAAACTTGAATAGGGTTTTGATTAATAGTATATTCAGCACTGGAACTTCTCTTAGAGCAGAAATAAGGTCAAATCTCAAAACACTGGATGACCCACTAAAAAAGGTTTACAACTATGAAACGGGCTTAAGAAAACCACTTTTGATTTTGATGTATGACGGAAACTGTATAAATTCACAGACGGTCAATGATACTGAGGTAACCAAGGTGTTCTCATCACTGAGTTTGGGGGATTAATAATGACTTTAAAATGAATAGTCCAGGAGGAAAGTTTATATTTTGGCTAGTATATCTTCTTGTAGCTTCTTGCATTTCACCCTTTGAGCCTGTCATTGTTAAGGACAATCCCAAACTTACTGTGGATGGTTTGATTACCGATCAACCTGGACCTTATAGGATTACACTCCGATACAGCGCCCCCTATGTTAATGATGAAACTGTGTTTTCTCGATATGAAGCCAATGCTTCAGTATCAATCTTTGATGATTTAGGAAACTCAGAGACTCTTTCTTATAAAGAATATGGAGTATATGAAACACTTCCGGATTTTATTGGGAAAGTAGGAAGAAGTTATTCCCTTAATATAAAAGTTCCGAATGGAAAGACTTATCAATCGCAACCAGAACAATTAAGGCAAACCGCAGCCATTGATAGTGTTTACACCACCTATGAGGAACTTCATGGAGTTTATCTTAGAGGCTTATTTAGTCTTTATCTCGATTTTTCTGACCCTATCGAATCAAAGGATTTTTACCAATGGGATTGGGTGCATTACAAATTTGAACCTTATTGTCTTATATCATACAAATATAATCGGGCGGTAAACTGTTGTGGGCCTTGCTGGTCGATTGACAGATGTTACGGCTGTATTCACATACAATCAGATAAATTTTACAATGGGCAAAAAGTAAAGCGAATAGCGATAACCACAATCCCTTATGAGACTAAGGATCCTTATTTTATTATAATAAAACAAAAATCTTTGACAGAATCTGCTTATAAATTCTGGCAATCGGTATCCGAACAAATTGAAAACGCTGGAGGAATTTTTGATAAACCACCTGTAACGATTAAAGGAAACATTGTTAATATAAATGACCCCACGGAACAAGTCCTCGGCTTCTTTGGTGCTTCTTCCATCGTTGAGAAATCTATTTATATTCCTAGAAATAAAATTGATAAACCTCCGTTTGGAGCCTTTCCTAATTTTCAAACAGCAAACACATGCATCCCATGTTCAGTGGGTGGGGGCTTTAGAACTGACCAAAAACCGGTTGGATGGTAGTTTCTTACAAATACCTTAAGCTATTAGTATTTTGCCTAGTAGCGTTCAACGGTAGCCTTGCTCAGAGTTTGTTATTATCAGGAAAAGTATTTGACAGGGAATCAAAAATACCGCTTGTAGGGGCAAACTTATCTATCAGAAATTCGGACTTAGGTATAAGTACGGACTCGCTTGGACAGTTTGATCTGTATGTTAATCCGGGTAGCTATGTATTGTCAATAAGTTATGTCGGGTATAAATCAAGGACGATTAGTCTACAGATGGATCAGAATAGGAATATTAGAATAGCTTTAACCGAGGACATAGGAGTTTTAAATGAAGTTTCAGTGAGTGCAGAAGCTCCAGATAAAAACATACTAAGCACTGATATTGGTGTGAACAAGATCAACATCGGTACTATTTCGAAGCTACCCACATTTATGGGCGAAGTGGATGTTGTAAAAAGTGTGCTGCTCTTACCGGGGGTTACCAATGTGGGCGAGGGTGCATCTGGTATCAATGTACGGGGAGGAAATACAGATCAGAATCTCATTTTGATGGATGATGCTCCATTTTTCAACTCAGGACATCTTCTGGGATTCTTTTCTGTTTTTAATCCAGATGTTGTAAAGGACTTAACATTGTACAAAGGAGGGATACCTGCAAAGTACGGTGGAAGAGCCTCATCGGTTTTGGATATCAAACTAAAAAATCCTGAAACTGAAAAATGGTCTGTCAGCGGTGGAATTGGATTGGTGGCTAACCGCCTATTAATAGAAGGTCCAGTTACGGAAAACAAATTATCAATGCTTATGGCTGCCAGAATTTCCTATCCTGATTACTTATTTAGAATTTCCTCCGATGAAAACATTAAGAACACCAAAGCCAATTTTTATGACTTAACAACAAAACTGGATCATCAATTTTCTGAAAAAAGCAGACTGTCATTTACCGGGTATCTATCAAAAGACAACTTCAAATTATCAAATGATTCATTAGCCAATATCGAGATTAATGCAACATCGTCTAAGTACAACTGGCAAACAAGTAACGCAACAATTGCCTGGCAAAAACAAATTTCTGATAAACTTTATTTAAAGACCAGTGCTATTTACGGGCTCTACGAAACAACAATTTCCTCTCCAGATTCAAGTAATGCCTTTAGGTTGAATTCTGATATTAAATATAAAAGTTTGAAAACAGACTGGAATTGGTATCCAACATCTAATCATGAGGTCAATTTTGGTCTTGCAATCAAGCTTTACAACATTCGACCAGGGACTTTACAGCCAAATCATAGTGCTTCCAGTATTAGATTCTTCGAAATACCACGCGACCAAGGGATTGAATCTGGAATATACGTAAGCGACCAATGGGAAATCAACGATATCTTTTCTGTTCAGTTAGGTGCTCGCTATGTACAATGGAATACCCTAGGAAGCGGAACCCAATATAATTATGTGCAGGGAATTCCTAAAACCAGTGAAACGATTGTCGATACTTTAACATTCAGGAATGGAGAAGCAATTAAGTCATACAGTGGAGTAGAACCAAGGATTTCGGTTAAAATGAACGTTGGAACTAACAGTTCAATAAAGTTGAATTATAATAAGGTCTACCAGTTTATTCAGCAAGTGTCTAATACGACATCAGCAATGCCTACTGATCGATGGCAATTGAGCAATGAATATATAAAGCCACAATATGTCAAACAGGTTTCGCTTGGGTATTTCAGAAATTTTATGAACAACGCTTTTGAGACTTCAGCGGAGATCTACTATAAAGACATTAGCAATGCTACTGATTACAAAGATGGTGTTAATTTACTGCTCAATCCATTGCCTGAAACTGCCATGCTTCAAGGCAAGGGTCGTTCTTATGGGGCAGAATTATATATAAAGAAAATTAAAGGGCTTGTTACTGGCTGGTTAAGTTATACCTACTCTCAAACTCATCTAAAAATAAATGGCTCGTTTACAGAAGAAAACATTAATCAGGGACGATGGTATGCTGCAAATTATAACTCCCCGAATAATGTAAACCTGGCTATTAACTACAAGAGTGACAACCGGGTAACCTATTCAGCAAGTTTTACTTATCGTACAGGCAGGCCATACACAGTTCCTGAGGATAAATATGTAGTAAATGGATTTTACATTCCTAATTACATAGGAAGAAATGAAAATAGAATACCCGATTACCACAGACTGGATCTTGCCGTTTCAATTGATTCTAACCCAAAAAAAATGAGCCACTTTAAAGGCTCGTGGACATTCTCACTATACAATGTGTACGCAAGGAAAAATGCCTATTCAGTTTTCTTTAAAACTAAAAACAATAATTATGCTTTAGGTTTAAATAAGGTAAAAGCGTACAAACTATCTGTTTTGGGGACAATATTCCCATCCGTAACATACAATTTTAATTTCTGATCAGTTTTTAGATCAATTGCTTCCAAACAGTAGAAATTATCTAACAAGAAAGACAATTGTATGAAGGTCGTGCTGGAGGGGTAGAAAAAGAGCGATCAGTATGTGATCGCTCTTAAGCCTGATGATAAAATAAATTTATTGCCCTCCTACAACAAACACGGCATTAGAAAACAACATTTTGCCGTTCTCCCAGAATGAACGAAACAATGGGTTGTCGACAAGGTAGATCACCTCACCTCTACCCTTGTCTTCCACACCAAAGACCATCGTATTGCTGAGGGCCTCGTTGGCTTTATATCCGGCAAAGCCCATCACCGGCTTTACGTTGCCCCTTAATGTGCCCACATTCCAACCATCCTGCATATAATCATATCGCATGGGGGTGGTACGCATACTGTAGTAGGTGTTGCCCAGTCCGAAACTTAATGGGTGCGATGGATCCAGTGTCACCTTATAGATGGCGCCAAAAATAGAATGGCTGAGTTGCTTCCTTTCCGCCTCATCATATTGCACCAGTTCATTTTCCTTTTTTAACTGTTCCTCTGCCTTTTCAGCAGCCTTTTTAGCTTCGTCACTGCCATACTTATGCAGGCCAAATCCCTTTTTATCGGCAAATGAATTTAAGGCCTGTGCCGTTACAATTAACCTTCCTCCGGCAGATACCCAGTCTCCAATTTTGCCAAGGAGTTCTTCATCAAACATTCTATAGTTACCTGGAGGAACAATAAGCACATCGTATTTTTCCAATGAAATGGATTTGAAATAATCGGTGCCAATAATGGTGACAGGGTAATTCAATTGTCTTTCGAAGAAGTGCCATGTTTCACCAAAGCTTAGAGATGAAGTTTGATCACCGCCAAGAAGCGCTATTTTGGGCGCTTTTAGATATTTTACATCGCCAGAGCCAAAATCTTTTCCACTGTCCACAAAACCGGTGGTGGTGGTATAGATTTTTCTTCCCATGTTTTTGGCAAGGGTTTGCAAGGCGTTGTCAAAATCTGCTTTCGATTCATTGTTTCTTCTGGTAACAATGAGTGTACCGGGATCAAAACCATTTCCACCCACATTAAATCCTTTTTCTGAAGAGCGTACCTTAAAATCATCCTTGAGCAGTGCAGCAAGAAACTTTACATCTTCCAGGGTCTGGTATTTGAAAATGTAAGCATAAGGCTTAGACGCTACACTTGAATTCTCTGCTTTCTTTTGCTCGTAGGGTTTGGCTACGTTAATTCGCTCATTTAAAGCATATCCTTTCAATCCATAGGCATACATTAAATTCCACGCAGTGATATCGTAGGTGATGGAATCGTGGAGGTTTGATTGTGGCTCAAACAAGGTGGTAACAAATCTTCCTTTTGGTTGGTAAATATTAATGATCACATCATCCGTATTCACAGTCACTGCCTTATTGGATTGGGATTGGAAGTCAAATCCTTTGGTAGATTTTCCCCCAGAAGGATATCCGTATTGAATGCGATGTGTGTCCATCCAGGCAGTGATCCGGTTGACCTTATCCACGTTGTTGTCCGCTTTAATCACAAATGTTTTGTACGGAGAGGCAGGGTTGGACATATTTTCCTTAAAATACTTTTCAAACTCTGCAGTTACTCTTGCCGCATTCTGCGAAGTAATTTCTACGGTAGACAGTCCACTGGTGTAGTGGTGGGTAAGCCTGTCTTTCAAAGTTAAAGGGTCACCTTCTTTGGTGGTGATGGTCAACCCACCAAAGCCACCTCCTCCTTGCTCGAAAGTCATACCGATAGCACCACTGTAGGTAGGGTAAGTATCGCCATAACTTGGGTAAAAGAGATCAAATCGTTCTTTGGTAAAATAAAGCCAGCCCTGCTCATCAAAATGTTTTGCGTTATTTCTTCCGATCATGGTTTCAAATTCCCGCTGCCACTTAGAAATCACCTCGTGGAGTGGTTCGGCTGCAGGATTGAAGTAGTAGGGGCTGTTAAAGCCTTGCTCGTGAAAGTCGACATGAATATGGGGCATCCATTGGTTGTATAATTTTAATCTGGCTTGTGACTCTATTTGCGATTCCCATGCCCAATCCCTGTTCAGGTCAAACAAATAATGATTGGCCCTGCCACCGGGCCAGGGCTCACGGTGTTCTTTGGCGTCTGGGCTTGGATCAGGAGGGTAGTTTCCATATTGGTTATAGTAATTAGCATAGCGGTCGCGCCCATCAGGATTAATACAAGGGTCAATAATCACTACTGTATTTTTAAGCCATTCCTGTGTTTTGCTGTTGGTTGGATTGGCCAAATCATACAACGTTTTCATGGAAGCTTCTGTAGAGTTGGCCTCATTTCCGTGTACGTTATAACTCAGCCAAACCATGGCCACATTTGTGGTAGGAGTTCCTTGTTCAAGACCGGTCCTTCTCAGGTTGTCGAGGCGAACCTGCTCTAGGTTTTTAAAATTTTCATCAGAGGCAATGATGGCTACAATTAAAGGTCGATGTTCGTAGGTTTCTCCGTATTGAATATACTTTACATTGTTGGGCCTTGCGGCCGCTACCTGTTGAAAGTATTCGACCACTTTGTTGTGGCGGGTGAAACGATCACCCAATTCATAGCCGAGGAATTGTTCCGGAGTTTGAAGTTGCGTTTGCGCAAAAGCGGTGGCAAAGAGCAGGTTGAGTAGAATGATTGAAAATATTTTGTTCATAAATGGAATTTTTTTGAAATTGAAATGTACCAAAGAGTTAACAAGTTTAAAGAATACGCAGCATTTGATCGCGATTTTCTACTTCAAAAGGCGATTAACCTGTGGCAAGTGGTGGGCGATATGCTCACCCATAAATTCCACAGCCTGGACAATGTTGAGTTTTCCAACAGCCGGATGCTTAAACACCTTGCGTTTTAGTTGGCTTTCTTTTATTTGTTCCAATACCTCTTTCAATTCTTTGCGGGTAAGGTCCCAGTCTGCGACCAATTCATCAAGATTTGAATAAGTGGAAGTAGAAGCTACAACTGGCTTGGGCGCGTTGAACTTAATAGGTAAGCGTTGAGACATTCGTAACACTACCATTTTTAAGTCTTCAACAATGCCAGTGTCTCTTACATGATCGATGCCTTGTACTTTTTTTCTTACATACTGTATGGATAATTTTTCCGCAGCCACCAGATGAGCCAATATCTGATGGATCGACCATTTATTATTTCCAGGATTTGTGTTAAACCGATCAGGCGCTTTTTTTGCACGATCCAATAATTGGTGGCGCTGGGCTTCGATAGAAGTAAATAATTGATTTAAAAGGGTATTCACGAGACAAGATAATTGAATTCAATAACATCTAGCAGGAAGAATTTCACTTGATAGGACGGAAAGCTTTCCTTATCTTCAAATTGACTTTATACCAACTAAACTTCAAATCATGAAAGAAAACGCAGGTTTTTGGCTACGCTTTGTAGCCTACATTATTGACTACGTATTAATTTGGGCTGTACAGGCTTTTATTGCAATCCCTATATTAGGTATGATTGGAATATCTTTTGCCAGCAAAGCAGGTGATATGAGCGCTATGAATGAGGGAGAGATTGTAGGAATGGTAGCAGCATTTATGGCAGCAGCAGCAGCTACTGCGTTACTTACAACCATTCTGGTTGTCCTTTATTTTACTTTGATGGAGTCATCTAAATATCAGGCTACAGTAGGTAAGTTAGCCCTTGGTTTAATTGTTACCGATGAGAATGGAAACAAGATAGACATGGTAAAGGCCTTGATAAGGAATCTTTCAAAAATTATTTCAAGTATGATTTTAATGATCGGTTATATTATGGTTGGTTTTACGGAGAAGAAGCAAGGGCTTCATGATATTATTGCCAAAACACTGGTAGTTAAGAAATAGATATTAATACGTAGAAACCAGTGAGCTGTATACAGCTCACTGGTTTTTTTATTTGCAATTTTTTCTGATCGCACTTTTGGCATCAGGCGACCCCAACTCATCAGCTCGTTTTAAATCCAGACAGGCATCGTAGTTGTTGTTCATAAGTAGTTTTATCATACCACGCTGATAGTACGTTTCAGGATCGCTGGGGTACAATTCTATAGAGGCCGAGTAGTCGTCAACCGCCCCCGAATATTCTTCTTTTTCCGTTCTGCTGAGTGCCCGATTGTCGTAATAGGTGGGATTGTTGGGGTCTAACTCCAGCGCTTTCGTATAGTCAGCGATGGCACCATCAAAATCTTCTGTAGCATATTTAAGGACACCCCGTAGATTGTAGGTTTCAGGATCCTCCCCATCCAATTCTATGGCTTTATTATAATCCTCCAGTGCTCCTTTTACATCTTCTATGGCGCTTTTTGCCAATGCCCTGTTTTCAAACTTCAGCGGATCTTTTGGGTCTAATTGAATAGCTGCATCGTAGTCTTTAATGGCCTTGTCAAATACATCCGTATTGTAATAAGCAACACCCCGATAATTGTAAAGGGAGGCGTCTTCCTTATCCAATTCAATGGCTTTGCTGTAATCGTCTATGGCGCTTACAAATTCACCAAGTTCTGACTTTACTACACCCCTATTAAAATATTTATCCGCATCGATAGGGCCCAACTCCAATGCTTTTGAGAAATCAAAATAGGCATCCTGAAGTTGATCGATATTATATCGGGCAAATCCTCTGTTGGTGTAAGCATCTGCATACTTTGGATTGTATGCAATCGCTTTATTCAGGTCTTCTATGGCCCCGGAATCATCAGCCAGTGCAATTTTAGATTCTCCTCTAAAATTGAGCGCTTCAGCATAAGTAGAGTCAACTTCCAATGCAAAGGTGAAATCAGCGATGGCCCCATAGAAATCTTCCAGACCCATCCTGGCTTGGCCCCGCAGTGACAGCGCAGCTTTATCTTTGGGATTGGCATCAATTATTTTAGACAGGACTGATTTAGCACCGTTAAAGTCTTTTGCTTCAAGTTTCTTTCGGGCTCCGTCCAGACCTGTGTTATTGGACTGCGAAAAACCGGCTATCGAACCAACACAAAACAGAATAGTTGCGAATAATCTCATGGTCAAAATCAGATAGACATTTAAAGGGACAAGGTAGAAATAAAAGCGCATTTGATAAGGCAACATTGTCATTATGACGTTTGGGACATAAGGTTATTCAGCATACGAACGAATAAAATCACATTGGTCTTCTTATCACTGCTTTTTAGCTTAACCGGATAAGAAATACTTAAAAAAGGTGTTTTCGAGTTGCTTTTGTTTGCATTATATCCTTGTGATCTTGGTACCATTTGTCATGTTTGATCAACCTATCCACCCTCAACCCGTATATATTTGTTTCAAACCTAAAATACTAATGATTAAAAAATCCCTTCTTCTATTTATGGCTGTGCTTGCAAGCACTTTGATCTATGCCCAGGAAAAGCAACTAGACATGAAAATGGATTTTGAGGATTATGACCCGCCCTCATCGTTGGTTGTGCCGGAACACCGTATTACGAGGGCCAAGTTTCCATTTGTTGACATTCACAATCATCAATATAGCATGCCAACTATGAATTTAAATGGTCTTATCAGTGAGATGGATAAGATGAATATGGCGGTGATGACCAACTTAAGTGGTAGAGGAAGAGGCAGTACCGAACATCTCGAGAATTCAATAAAAAACGTAAAAGACCATTATCCAAAAAGATTTTTAATTTTCACCAATGTAGATTTCTCGGGTATTGATGATGCCGACTGGACCAAAAGAACCGTGAAGCAACTTGAGGAAGATGTAAAAAGGGGGGCAAGCGGGCTAAAGATTTTTAAATCTTTAGGAATGTTTGATAAAGACAGTAAGGGGAATAGAATTCGTATAGATGACCCCAGGATTGATCCTGTATGGGCGAAATGTGGTGAGTTAGGAATCCCTGTTTTAATTCACTCTGCTGATCCGAAGCAATTCTGGCAGCCCATCGACAATCAAAACGAGAGATGGCTAGAGCTAAAGACCCATCCGGGGAGGCGACACGATAATGATCCCGTTTCATGGGAAACGATCATCAACGAACAGCACAATATTTTTAAGAAGCACCCAAAAACAAACTTTATAAACGCTCATATGGGCTGGTATGCCAGTGACCTAAAGAAACTGGGTGAGTTAATGGATTTATACCCAAATATGTACACAGAGATTGGTGCTATAATTGCTGAACTGGGAAGACAGCCGCGAGCGGCAAAAGCATTTATGGAAAAGTATCAAGACCGTGTATTATTTGGGAAGGACAGCTGGGTGCCCAGTGAATATGAAACCTATTTTAGGGTATTAGAGTCTGAAGATGAGTATTTTCCGTACCACAAGCGCTATCATGCTTTTTGGAGAATGTATGGCCTTGGCTTACCGGATAAAGTGCTTAAAAAAATATATTATAAAAACGCGTTGAAGCTCATCCCGAGTATTGACAAGACATTATTTCCTGATTAATCGTAATTCTGTTTTAGGCGGTGGAGAGATCATATAAAGAATGAAGTTCAAATCGTATTGGCTCTTTGTATTGGTTTGTTTGGCGAGCTGTGTTCCCAAAGAGCAGGTTGTATTGCGTGCTATTGAAAACGTAGAGTTGACCCCAGGGACAGGCGTTGACCCTATTTTGAAAGCAGATGCCCGTTTTTATAATCCGAATAAAATCAGAATGAATGTGAAGGCTATCCAGCTTGATGTTTTTATTGATGGGAAAAAGTCAGCGCGGGTAGATCAAAAGCTTAGATCTGTAATAAAGGCTCAAGAGGAATTCACGCTTCCCTTAGAAGTACAATTGTCTATTAAAGAAATAGGTTTAGTAGATGCCCTGCTCGGATTGTTTGGAGGGAAGAAATATCTACTACACTATAAAGGCCATGTTAGGGTAACCGTAAAAGGCTTTCCGCTGAAAATCCCCGTTGATTACACAAAGGAAGTCAGATTGAGAATTTAGACACTGTTTTTATACAAAACATTCATTGTTAACTTGTAGATAATTACTTTTCAATGACTGAGGCAGGCTTTTTTTTCTTAGCATTTCTTCTATTACTCGTAATTATCTTACAAGTAAGAGCTTATTATATCCTTAAAAAACAGAACAGTGTTATCACACGGCAGAGCCTTGAAATTCAAAAACAAAACGAGGTTTTGGCAACGCAAAATCAGCAACTCCATGATTTGAATGTAGAGAAGCAACAAATTATAGGTGTCGTATCCCACGATTTAAAAGGCCCTTTTAATCGAATTTTTGCGCTAACACAACTCATGAGTTTTTCCGGAGATAATTTGACAGACGAACAAAAGGAATACATTGGGAAAATCCATCAAATTGCTGTGGATGGTTTAAACATGGTACGGAACCTTCTGGATAGCAGAAAAATTGAGGAGGAGATTTTAGATCTCGAACTTGAATCGATTGATCTGGAGCCTTTGGTTTTCTCTTTTGTTAAGAATTATAAGACGGTTGCGCAAAGGAAAAAAATTGAACTCATCTTCATAAGCTCAGACAATGTGAAGGTTGTTGCTGACCGCCTTTACCTTAGCCGTATTCTTGATAATTTGGTGTCTAATGCGATCAAATTTTCAGAACAGGGAAAACGGGTAACAGTAACCATTGAGAACAAACAAGAGAATGCGCTCTTATCGATAAGGGATGAAGGTCCAGGGATAAGTGAGGAGGAGCAGAAGAAACTTTATTTAAAATTTCAAAAACTAAGTGCAAAACCTACAGGAGGTGAGAGTTCCACAGGACTTGGACTGGCGATTGTAAAATCGCTTGTGGAAACAATGGGCGGAAGCATCACCTGTAAGAGTAAGCTAGGCGAAGGCGCTGAATTTATAGTTACACTAAAAAGTCCGACTCACTCTAATCAAACAGATAGTAATCATCTTCCTTTCCGCTGAGGATTGCCTCCAGGGAATCAATTACATTTTCGTCTTTGATTACATAGTCCCTTACCCCTTTTTGAATAAAGCTCAACACCATATTGCCATCATCCAGCGCGCTGAGCATAATTACTTTAGTCGTGTCTCCTATTTTATCTTTTATTTTTTCATAAAGCTCAATGCCACTCATACCCGGCAATTTGTAGTCAATGATGAATGCATCAGGCAGCTTTCCATTGGCCGCCATAAGGGCATCCTCAGCAGTGGAAAAGGTACTGACCTGATATTCAGAATTCTGACCCAAGGCCTTTCTTACGAACTCAGCGTATATCTCATCATCCTCAATCAAAAAGATTTTCATGCGCCTTTCTATAATTTTGGGTCGTGCAATATATAATAACGTAATAACGTTTGAACGATTCCAGCACCTAAAATTAGTCAAAAATGGCCATTTTAGGTGCTTCTTTTTCCATTCATATCGTTTAGCTGGTTACATCTTGGAATAAATAGACTTTCCTTCTATATTCCTGAACCTAATCCAAGCGTTCAATGAAACCTCAAAATTTCCTATTTGCCATAATGGCCCTTGTCATGGTCCAATGCACCCCCGGGAATCAAAAAACCAAACTAAAATTTGCTATTTCCTTTACAAAGGAGATGTCGGAGCAAGCTCAGGATGGTCGTTTGCTAATTATGCTATCAAATAATGATGCCAGTGAACCTCGGTTTCAAATTAATGACGGGCTAAATGGTCAATTGGTGTTTGGGATAGATGTAGAGGGTCTTTTACCAGGCCAGGAGGTTTTTATTGATGAGACTGCTTTCGGGTTCCCCTTCGGGAGCATAGCAGATATTCCTGCCGGAACCTATTATGCACAAGCTTTGATTAACCGCTATGAAACATTTAATCTAAAGACAGGCCAGACGGTAAAACTTCCTCCAGATCGAGGAGAAGGGCAGCAATGGAATAGAAAACCAGGTAATTTTTACAGTACACCTCAGAAAGTAGAAGTTGATCCCGCGAATGGGAGCATCATCAATATTAAAATGGACCAGCAAATACCTCCGGTAGAGGAACCCAAAGACACAAAGTACATCAAGCATATAAAGATGCAAAGTGATTTACTTACTGAGTTCTGGGGAAAGCCCATGTATTTGGGTGCGCATGTACTTTTACCGGAAGGATTTGATGAACATCCTGAAGCAAAGTATCCATTGATGATATACCACGGACATTTTCCAAGTGATTTTGGAGGATTCAGAACGGATCCACCAGACCCAAAGATGGACACAACAGACTATAGCCCCCGTTTTGGGATTTATGGATACAAAAAACTTGAGCAACAAGAAGCCTATAATTTTTACCAACAATGGATCAGTAAAAAATTTCCCCGATTTATTATTATAGAGATTCAGCATCCCACCCCCTATTATGACGACTCTTATGCCGTGAACTCTGCCAGTATGGGTCCATGGGGAGACGCCATTATGAAAGAGTTGGTGCCAGCACTAGAAAACAAATTCAGAGGTATTGGAGAAGGCTGGGCAAGATTTACGTATGGAGGTTCTACCGGAGGTTGGGAGGCGCTTGCTGTGCAAATGTTTTATCCAGATGATTTTAATGGGTGCTTTGCAGCCTGTCCTGATCCTATTGACTTCAGGTCATTTTCTCTAGTGGATATTTATAAGGATAAGAACGCCTATTTCTACGATAGCGACTTCAAAAAACTTCCGAGACCAGCACACCGGGACCACTTGGGTCAGATTCAAAGTACCATGGAGGAAGCCAACCATCTTGAATTGGCTTTGGGCACCAAAACCCGGTCAGGACAACAATGGGATATTTGGGAGGCCGTGTACTCGCCACAGGGAGAAGATGGATATCCAAAAAGAATTTTCGATAAACTCACCGGTGATATTAATCCTGAAGTTGCCGCCTACTGGAAAGAGCACTATGATTTGCGCTATATTTTAGAAAGAGACTGGGCTACGCTTGGCCCAAAGCTCGAAGGCAAAATTCACATTTACTGTGGAGACATGGATAACTACTATCTGAACAATGCAGTGTATCAGATGGAAGAATTTCTCAAGAAAACCGACACTCCTTTTTATAAAGGAGAGGTCGATTACGGAGACAGGGCCGAGCATTGTTGGAATGGAGATCACGTAAACCCTAACTACATTTCAAGGTTGCGCTATAACACCATGTACCTTCCTAAAATTTTAAAACGAATTTCGGAGAGCGCACCTGCGGGAGCGGATCTGAAAAGTTGGAGGTATTAACTATTTCAACTCTCTTAAATAAAGTTGAATTGTATTTTCTAAACCAAAATAGAGCGCATCACTGATTAGGGCGTGCCCTATGGAGACTTCATCTAACCAGGGGATACTGGTTCTTAAATACTTAAGGTTATTAAGGTCAAGATCGTGGCCGGCATTTACACCAAGTCCGGCCACCTTTGCGATTTTTGCCGCTTCCAGATATGGCTTTATCGCCAGCTCCTTATCCATAGAATAACCCAAAGCATAAGGCTCCGTGTAAAGCTCAATGCGATCGGCACCTGTTTCAGCAGCAGCCTTCACCATTTTTGGATCGGTTTCTACAAATAACGAAACGCGGCCAGCCGATTTTTTCAAGGTGGCAATGACGTCCTTAAGAAATTCCCGATTTTTTAAGGTATCCCAGCCTGCGTTGGAAGTGAGTACATTGGGTGGGTCAGGCACCAGTGTAGCCTGCTCTGGTCTTATTTCTGTAATCAACTGAAGATAACGAGCGTCAGGGTAGCCTTCTATATTGAATTCTGTTTTCACCACCTTCTTAAGCTGCAACACATCTTCGTAGCGAATATGCCTTTCATCGGGTCGAGGGTGCACGGTGATACCTTGGGCTCCGAAGGCTTCACATTCTTGAGCAACCTTTACCACGTTAGGATTATTTCCACCCCTTGCATTTCGGAGTGTGGCAATTTTATTAATATTGACGCTAAGACGTGTCATGAATTTTCTTAGGATTATTGATGTATACTATCTGGGCATAAATTTACACCACGAAATTGGAAAGGATATGAGCTTGAAACAACAAATTGATAAAGACATCAAGACCGCGATGTTGAATAAACAAAAAGAAGAGTTATTGGCGCTTAGGGCTGTGAAATCAATGATCCTTTTAGCGGAAACGGAAAAGGGAAGATCGGGCGAATTGAACAAAGAAACAGAAGACAAATTGCTGATGAAAGCAGCCAAACAACGCAAAGAGTCTGCTGATATTTTCAAAAAGGAAGGCAGGGAGGATTTGTATGAAAAGGAGGCATTCGAATTAGAAATTATTTCCAGGTACCTACCCAAACAACTTTCGGTTGAAGAAATAACTGAGGAAGTAAAAAAAGTAATAGGCCAAGTGGGTGCATCTGGTCCACAGGATATGGGCAAGGTGATGGGCGCTGCTACAAAAGCAATGGCAGGAAAGGCAGACGGAAAAGTGGTTTCTGAAATTGTAAAAAAACTTCTTGCTTCTTGAACAAGCTCGATATTTTTATCGCTTTAGTGCTATTATGGGGCGCATATCGCGGATATAAGGATGGGTTTTTGATGGGGCTTATCTCCCTCGTAGCCATTGTGTTGGGGGTTTTTGGCGGATTTAAATTGATGGGTGAAGGAATGCTCTTTTTGCAACGAGAGTTTAATGCGGATGCAAGGGTATTACCTTATTTGTCGTTCCTCTTTATTTTTATTCTTATTGTAGTCGGGGTAACCATTATTGGGAAATTATTGAAAGCCAGTATTGGCAAAACCATTCTGGGGACAGTTGATGAAGCGATGGGAGCAATATTGGGTGTTTTCAAGTGGCTCTTTATGTTGAGTGTAATGTTGTGGATACTTGATTCACTGGAATGGAGCCCGGGATCTGATTGGACTGACAATTCTATCTTATATCCTTATGCCACATTATTCGCCACTGAGCTTGCCGGATGGGTTTCGGGGGTTTTGCCTTTTTTCAAAGAAACCTTCAAGCAGTTCTAAGGTTCGGTTTTTTTTGTTTACTTAAAGAAAATTAAAACAATAATGGCATTAGTGGTCAAAGAAAAAAGTGGATTTAAGTATGTTGATGAGGGCCAGGGGCCAACATTAATGCTTTTACATGGTCTATTTGGGGCATTAAGCAACTGGGAGGAGGTAATCACAAGGTTTTCACCAAATTTTCGGGTAATAATCCCCATGCTGCCCATTTACGAAATGCCAATAAAAGAGGCCGGACTAGAGGGCTTGCGGAAATTTGTAGAAGATTTTGTGGAAGTAATGCAACTACAAAATATGATTATTATGGGGAATTCATTGGGCGGCCACGTGGGCATTTTGTACACACTCAACAATAAAGAGAAAGTAGATAAACTGGTGCTTACAGGGAGTTCAGGGTTGTTTGAAAACACAATGGGCGGCTCCTACCCTCGAAGGGGTAGCTATGATTACATCAGAGAGCGCGTGGCCTATACTTTTTACGACCCAAATGTGGCCTCTAAAGAGCTGGTAGATGAAGTTTTTGAAACAACCAAAAGCATTCCAAAGTGCATGAGGATAGTGGCCATTGCCAAGTCAGCACAAAGGAACAACCTGGCAGCAGAATTACCGAACTTAACGATCCCAACTTTGTTAGTTTGGGGACTAAACGATACCATTACACCGCCTATGGTGGCCCATGAATTCAATAGATTAATACCCAACTCTGAATTAAAGTTTATAGACAAGTGCTGTCATGCTCCCATGATGGAGCATCCTAAGGAATTTAATGAATTGGTTCAGGATTTTTTAATGAATTAAAATGGTTGCATCCGATATTATAAACTTAATGATCCCACCACTGAAGGCTTCTGACGATGCCCACAAGGCAATGGTGTGGATGGAGGAATTCCGATGCAATCATTTACCGGTGATAGAGAACAATCACTTGCTTGGGTTCATTTCTGAAGGCATCATTCTGGAAGGCAATGACATAGAAAAAAAACTCTCTGACTTTAAATTGGTAGGAAAACAGTGTATAGTCAGCAGGGATTCGCACTTCTATGATATTTTGAGAATTGCAGGAGACCACAAGCTGCAGTTGGTAGCAGTTATCGATGAGGAGGGTGAATATGAAGGAGTGATTGCGGTGCAAGACATCATGACTTCATTTGCACAGTCGGCAGCCGTGCAAACCCCCGGTGGCATTCTTATCATTTCCCTCGCGCTTATAGACTATTCACTGGCAGAAATAAGCAGGCTGATAGAAGAAAACAATGCGAAAATTCTAAGTAGTATTGTGGTTGAGGATCCTTTGGACAATAGAAAGATCAAGCTTACTATTAAAATAAATCAATTGGACCTAACAAGAATTGTAGCTACCCTCGAGCGCTTCGAATATAAAATAATAGGTCGTTATCAGGAAGATAAAAAGGACTTCGAAGACAAGGACAGAATTGACATGTTAATGAGGTACCTGAATATCTAGCATAAAACCAAAGACCTTTTATCTTGACCCAACCATCATGCGAATTGGAATTCACGGAAAAGAAGCAAAAGGACAACAGATAAAATTCATTGAGAATTTTCTGGAAACGCTTGTTTCAAACAAGGTTGATCTAAGCATATCTTCCAAATTTTTGAAGTATCTAAAATCTGCCCGTTTATCAAAACTTAAACTAAAATCGTTTGATCTTGGCGATAACCTTAAGCAACTCGATGCATTTATATCATTGGGAGGAGATGGTACATTGCTGGATTCAATTACTTATTTAGGTAAGAATGAGACGCCAATAATGGGGATTAATACGGGTAGGATGGGCTTTCTGTCTACCATCAGCCGAGATGAAACAGAGAAGGCGTTGGAGCATTTATTAAATGGCACTTTTCAAACTGATTCACGTGCGGTACTTACCTTAGAATCTGACAAGAAACTTTTTGATGGATTGAATTTTGCCCTGAATGATTTTACAATCATAAAGAAGGACACTTCCTCAATGATTAACATTCATGTTTTCGTGGACAAGGAGTTGCTCAACTCCTATTGGGCAGATGGAATCATTGTATCTACACCTACTGGCTCAACAGGGTATTCATTAAGCTGTGGAGGCCCACTATTGTATCCACGCTCTGAAAGTTTTGTGATTACTCCGGTGAGCCCGCATAACCTCACGGCAAGACCCATTGTAATTTCAGATGACTCTGAAATAAGCTTTCGTATAGAAGGCCGCAGCAAGAAGGTTCTTATTTCACTGGACTCAAGAGTGGAGTCAATTGATGAGTCGGTAAAATTGAAAGTAAAGAAGGCAAAATTTGGTGTACAGTTAATTCAAATGCCTGGCCAACACTACTTCAAAACCCTAAGACAGAAGCTACACTGGGGATTAGATATAAGAAATTAATTTTAATAGATTTGTGGTTGGCAAATTCTCTTTCTTATGAGAAAATTATGGTTGGTGGTACTTTCTTTGTCACTGTTGATAATAGTGACACCTGAGGCTCAAGCCCAGTTGAACAGAAAGTCGATAAAGAAGAACAATAAACGCATTGCGAGTTATCGAGGGAGAAAAGCTGCTTTCGGAAAAGAAAAGAGATATACTTCATTGGGCGTCTCTGTTAATGCTGTCAACTATTATGGAGACCTTGCACCACGCCCTCAGCGTATAAGTACAGACATATCTTTTACCCGCCCAGGCCTAGGTCTCTCTTATACCTATCGCTTTGGTCCTAGGTATACTATAAAAGGAGAATTTATGTATGCCACGCTAAGGGGCTCCGATGCGACCTCAGCAGACTCCGGTGACTTGCAAAACGGAATATACAGATACCAGCGGAATTTGTCTTTTAGAAACAGGGTCAAGGAGTTGTCGGTAGTGGCCATATTTGATCTCTTTGAGAATCAATCTACCTATATAAGCAGGGTACGATGGACGCCCTATGCATTTTTGGGTATTGCGGCTTTTCATCATAACCCTCAGGCGAAGGCTCCGGCCACAGACTTAAGTGGCAATCCGCTGCCAGAAGCAGGGCAGTGGGTGGATTTAAGAAAACTGGGAACGGAAGGACAATACTCAATACTGCTTGATACCGATGTTAATTCAGGTATAAAACCTTATAAACAATTTCAGATGGCAATACCATTTGGGATTGGTGCTCGTTTTAGATTCAATGAGGTAATGGATCTATCTGCAGATATTGGGTTCAGATATACATTTACCGATTACTTAGACGATGTAAGTCAGAACTATGTTGATCTTGATAAACTAAATAGTCCATTGGCACAAGCTATGTCATATCGAACCAATGAGTTGGCGGGTTATCCAACCAATCCCATTCCTTCAACTTTGGCGGGAGTGAGTGTGCAGGCAGGCTATGGAAGTGAGTTTAGAGATAACATGCGGGGCAGTAAGTCTGACAGAGACATATACATGGTTACCAGCGTCAGACTTTCTATTATTCTTGGGGCCACTTTCCACAAAGCAAAATTCAGATAATTGATGCTAAGGATAGGCGCTATGGGGGTGATCCTTATTACTGGATTAAGTTTTTCTCCTTCAGCCTTTTCTCAAATTTCACAGCGTTCCGAATTAGGTTTTGGTATTGGCACCTTCACCTATACAGGGGATCTTTCACGCACTTATAATTTCTCTAATTCGCGCCCAGCGGCTACCGCTTTTTATCGCGCCAACATCAGTAAAGTAATCAGCTTTAAAACAGCACTCACCGGAGGGAAGGTGGCGGCATCAGATAAAAGGACGCCCATTGATGCCTTTGCCAGGCAACGCGATGCTTCTTTTAATATATTTTTATTAGAGGGCTCTGCTACGTTTGAATATCATTTCCTTGATTGGAGAGATGATAAAAGAAGATTAAGGTTTACTCCCTATTTATTTGCCGGTATTGGGCTCTTCGGTATTTCAGGCGTGCAAACAAAGCCAGCCGAATATAGCAATGTGCAGGTCAGTATCCCTCTTGGTGGTGGAATGAAATACGTCCTTAATCCCAAATGGTATCTTGCCTTTGAGTTGGGGATTAGGAAAACATTTTTTGATTATCTGGATAACATTTCGGAAGAGAACCCGGCTTTTAAAAATTATCAATACGGCAACAAGTATGACTATGATAATTATTTTTTTACTGGCTTTTCAATAACCCGCACCTTCTATGATATTCCGTGTGCAACAAACCCTTACCGATAATATTGAATTGCGTATTAATGTCATCAGGCTATATTTTGGAGGGATGGTGACTGCTTGTGAAAAGTTTGAAAAATAGGCTATTTTTGCTCCCCTGTGGCCTCTTTTAAGCAAGATATAAACCCTAATAACTTGCCTCGTCATATCGCTGTTATCATGGATGGTAATGGAAGATGGGCGAAAAGAAAGGGTGCTGCCCGTATTTTTGGACATCGCAATGCAATCCAGGCAGTAAAAGATGTGACTGAAGGATGTGGAGAGCTGGGCATTAAATACCTGACCCTATACGCTTTTAGTACAGAAAATTGGGGGAGACCTAAAGAGGAAGTTGATGGTTTAATGGAATTGTTAGTGAATACATTAAAAAAAGAGATTAATTCGCTCCATGAAAATCAGGTGAGACTGAAAACAATTGGGGATATTGGTCATTTGCCCAGAGCATGTCAGGATAACTTGCAAGAAGCAATAGTGGCCACGAAAGATAACCCTGGATTAACGTTGATTTTGGCACTGAGCTATAGTGGAAGATGGGAAATAGTAGAAGCAATCAAGGCCATAGCCAATGATGTAAAGAATGGCAAAGTGGACGTGAATGCAATTGGTGAAGAATTAATTTCGGGATACATGAAAACAAAGGGTATACCTGATCCTGAATTGTTAATAAGAACAAGCGGAGAAATGAGAGTGAGCAATTTTTTACTTTGGCAAATAGCATATACCGAACTGTTCATCACTAAAACATTATGGCCCGATTTCCGAAGGGAAGATTTGTATGAGGCCATTTGTGCCTACCAAACCAGGGATAGGAGATTTGGAAAGGTAATAGAAACAACTGCGTAAGCTGATGAAGAGAATTTTACCCTTTGTTTTATTGTTTTTTCTTTTGGTAATCCATACCGCTAAGGGGCAGTTTAGAAGGAATAAAACACAGGAAAATGTGCCCCTGACAGAGAACTCACTCAACTATGCCAATCCTGTAGAATATACTATCGGAGGAATAGAAGTGACAGGACTAAATGTTCTCGATAAAAGTGCAATGGTCTCCCTTACCGGGCTTAAGGTTGGGGATCAAATTAAAATACCAGGCGAGAAGATTGCAGGCGCAATTCGAAAATTATGGAAGCACGGCTTAGTTGGTGATGCCTCTATTCTGGTAGATAAAATTGAAGGAGGCAATGTTTTTCTTACCATCGCCTTAACGGAACGGCCCAGGCTAATAGACTTTTACTTTACAGGGATAAGCAAATCACGGGAATCCTCATTGAAGGAAGAGCTTACCCTCATCAGGGGCAAAATTGTTAACGATGCAATGATTCGCAATACTGAGCTATCCGTTAAAAAATTCTTTTCAAAGAAAGGATTTCTTAATACAGAGGTGAAGGTAATACAAGAAGCAGATACCCTTAACAGGGGCGGTGTTAAAGTAAGAATCAATGTAGACTTAAACGCGAAGGTTAGGATACACGATGTGATTTTTGAGGGAAATAAGGAAATCCCTTCAGCCAAGCTGAAGAAGAAGTTAAAGAAGACCAAAGAACACGCCAGAATCACCCTGCACCGTACTATTTTGAGTAGTATTCTGGGCTTTAGACCTAGTCAGTTAAAATTGAGAGCAGATACCGTCCAAGAGTCATCATGGAGACAAGTAAAGGAGTTTATCAATGACAACATTAAGCTCAATGTGTTTGCCTCTTCTAAATTCATTGCCTCTGAGTTTGAAGAAGACAAGAAGAAAATCATAAGTTACTACAATTCTCTGGGGTACCGAGATGCGGAGATCATAAGCGATACCACTGTCAGGCACTCAGACAACAGCATTGATGTTAAAATTCAAGTGAAGGAAGGGAGAAAGTATTACTTCAGAAACATTAACTGGACGGGCAATTACATTTATAGTTCTGCCGTATTAGACAGGATTCTTGACATTAACAAGGGAGATGTGTACAACAAAGAACTTATCGATAAGAAGACCAATTTCAATCCAAAGGGGCCGGATATTAGTGGTCTTTATATGGACGATGGATACTTGTTTTTCCGGGTAAATCCAGTTGAAGTAGCGGTAGTAGGCGATTCCATTGATATTGAAATGAGGATTTTTGAGGGTGAACAAGCGACCATCAAAAATGTGTGGATAACAGGAAATGAAAGAACCAGTGAGCATGTAATCCGCAGGGAATTGAGCACGGTTCCTGGTCAAAAATTCAGGAGGTCGGACATCATACGGACGCAACAGCAGCTGTCTCAAATGGGATTTTTCAATCCACAAAAAATTGGGCAAGATATACAGCCCAACCCTTCAGACGGAACAGTCGATATAGGATGGAAGCTGGAGGAACAATCCAACGATCAGATTCAACTCTCTGGAGGTTGGGGAGGTGCGTTTGGCTTTGTAGGTACAGTGGGTCTTACGTTTAATAATTTTTCAATCCGAAATGTTCCGGATTTAAAAAAATGGAAACCTCTTCCTACGGGTGACGGGCAAAGGCTTTCGCTAAGTGCGCAAGCCAACGGTGCTTCTTACCAGAGCTATAGCTTTTCATTTACGGAGCCGTGGCTTGGCGGGAAAAAGCCTAATTCATTTACCGTTGCACTGAATCATTCAGTTTCTAGGCTACCCACCTCTCTTTCTTACGAGATTGATGACAAAGTATCTTTAAAGCAACGCGGAGTTACCATCGGTCTTGGAAGAAGGCTGGAGTGGCCGGATAATTACTTTTCTCTTACCAACTCACTCTCCTTTCTTGAGTATAGGTATAAAGGAAACTATTTTCAATCCAATGTTCTTCCTGAAAAAGGAACAACGTATAGTATAAAACTCGAAACAGTAATAGCAAGGAATAGTATTGATAGCCCCATGTATCCTACTCAGGGATCCACCATTTCATTAAGTGCAGCACTTACTCCTCCATGGTCTCGATTAAGAAATGATAGTTATTTGCAGGATATCAACAAGCAGTTTCAGTGGATAGAAATGCACAAATGGATGTTTGATTCCAAATTCTACCTTAAGCTAATAGGGAGTTCAAAGCCGGAAGGCCGCAGCCTTGTGCTGGAAACAAAAGCACATTTTGGGTTTATAGGACAGTACAATAAATCACTTACACCTAGCCCATTTGAGCGGTTTCTGTTAGGGGGTGATGGATTAGCCGGTGGATTTAATTCGTATGTATTGGGTCAGGATATTATTGGACTTAGGGGTTATGAAAACAATAAGATAACCCCTCCTTTCTATGCCAGAAGAGGCTCAAGCGCCCAGGCAAATAAAATTGAAGGAGGAATTGTGTATGATAAATTTGGCGTAGAGTTGAGATACCCGATATCTCTTAGCCAGGCTGCTACTATTTATGTGCTCTTATTCGGTGAAGGCGGTAACAATTGGGACAATTATTTAGACTTTAATCCGTTTCAAATCTACAAATCGGCTGGGGTAGGGGCTAAAATATTTATGCCTGCTTTTGGACTTATTGGGATAAACTGGGCGTATGGTTTTGATACGTTGCCTGGTGCGACCCAAAAGAGCGGTGCTCAATTTCACTTTACCATTGGCCAGCAAATCAGATAGAAATGCGATCATTTCCGCTAATTTTAGCATTTATTATTTTCGGCCTGGATTTTGCGAATGCTCAGAAGTTCGGTTATGTGGATACGGACTTTATTCTGAGCAAAATGGCCGATTATAAAAAGGCGCAGGATGAGATAGATCGTTTGTCGGCTGCCTGGCAGAAAGAGATCGAAGAAATGCAAATAGGAATCAAAGGAATGTACAATGCTTTTGAAGCTGAACAGGTACTGCTTACTGAGGAAATGAGGAAGGACCGGATGGCAGAAATTGAGAAGAAAGAGGCTGAACTGAAAGAGTATCAGAGGAAAGTGTTTGGATTTGGAGGGCTGTTTTTTTTGAAAAAACAAGAATTGATTAAACCTTTGCAGGACAAGGTGTTTGATGCAGTAGAAAAAGTAGCTAAGTCGAACAGATTGGCAATTATTTTTGACAAGGCGGGTGAGTTAGTCATGATTTACACAGACCCGAGGCATGACTATACCGATTTTGTTTTAGAGGAACTTGGATTAGGAGACCCCAATGATCAGATCAAATAACTAAATACAATTTAATACGATGAGAAACTTTTTAATTTTATTCCTTATTGGATGCACGAGTTTTGCAGCTCAAGCTCAAACACCCGCCCAGAAAATAGGGTACGCTGATTGGGATTATATTTTTAGCCAATTGCCGGAATACAAACAGATCGAAGCGGAGATGAAAACGCATGGTGACCAACTCCAGAATCAGCTTCAGGCAAAATACAAAGACTATGAAACTAAATTAAAAGCTTATCAGGCAGGTGCAGCTGCTATGGTAGATGCGGTTAGAAGAGACAAAGAAACCGAGCTAACCCAACTGCAGGAAGGTATTCAGAAGTTTCAGCAAGACGCGCAAGCCTCTATTCAAAATAAGCAGGACCAACTGATGAGCCCTGTCTTTAGCAAAGTGGGAAAGGCAATTGAAGACGTGGCGAAAGAACAGGGATATTCATTTATTCTTAATCCTCAACTTATAGGAGGTGGAGACATTTTACTTTACAGTGACGAGAAATTTGATATTTCAGATCTGGTATTAAAGAAAATGGGTATAACCCCAAAACCCCGACCTGTTGCTGATAAAACAAACTAAAGGTGTTTAGTTTGTAAATACTTAGACCCTGCTAATTGGCAGGGTTTTTTTATTCATCTTTCGGCTATGCGTATTTCAACGATCATTAAGGGCCAAACAATAGGAATTGTTGCTCCTGCCCGTAAAGTAGACCATCAGAAACTATTTGAGGGGATACGAATAATTGAATCCTGGGGATTGGAAGTGGAAATTGGTAAGTACTGCTTTGAAAAGGACAATGCTTATTTGGCGGCTAAGGATGCGGAGCGACTGAGGGATTTACAGTATATGCTAGACAGTGAATCCGTGAATGCAATCTTTTGTGCAAGAGGTGGCTACGGCACTACACGCATTGTTGATCAATTGGATTTCAGGAGTTTTATTAAGCAACCAAAATTGATTTTAGGGTTTAGTGATATTACGGCACTCCACCTCAAGCTTCATCGGTTGGGAGTGCAGAGTATCCATGGTTGTATGCCCGTGCAGTTTTCAAATCCAGATTACTTTAATTCTATTGAAAGCCTGAAGCACCTTTTATTTTCTGATCAAGCAGACGAAATTTTAGCTGATGCAAATCAACACAATAGAGAGGGTGAAGCAACAGGAATCATTATTGGTGGGAATTTATCTTTACTGGTTGATTCTCTTGGTACGCCTACCGAACTGGATACCGCAGGCAAAATATTGGTAGTGGAAGAAGTGGACGAACAGCTTTATAAGATCGATCGGATGTTTACTCAACTGAAGCGCGCGGGAAAACTTTCCCAACTTGCAGGATTGATAGTTGGTCACATGACTGGTTTAAAGGATACTGAACTGCCTTTTCACCAGACAGCGGAGGAACTGATTTTAGACAAGGTTTCAGAATTTAAATTTCCTCTGGGGTTTGGTTTCCCCATAGGACACGAGCCGCCTAATTTGCCATGGCGCCATTCTTCTCTTTCCCGGCTGGTGGTTACTAGTAATCATTCGAGGCTTACTTTTGAATAACTCAGTCTTTGTTCATTGAAAGGATTACATCCTTTTTTGCCATCCTTACCCCAACAACATATTTAAAATTAACCGTTCCATCTGATTGAGTGTTTGTAATGGGGAGGGTGTAAATCAAGGAGTCTTTCCCAATTTTTTGAATATTGTCTACAAGCTCAAAGTCAGCCGCGGCTTCGTATGCTTCCATCAATTGTTGTTCAATCCCCATTAGTTGTGGGTCTCCGAGAGAAAGCACATGAATCCTTACGTGGTACTTTTGTTGAAGCTCGTTTTTAAGTTGCGCATTTAGAGGTGATGAATCCAGTTTTTTTATCTCTTCGGAAATACTTCTCCCATACTGAAAAGCAGCCTCTGTTATTTCTGCGTCAGAAATTTTAACAATTTCGTGGGCTTTCTTTTCATCCCACATTTTCTTTTTTTGCTCCTCTGTCAGTTTCCCCTGGCATGCAAAAACGATCAATAGGAGTATGGGCAACAGCTTTCTCATAAAGCAAGTTCTTTATTTCCCAAAGGTAGCTTTGAGAGAGTCATGCTCAAACCTTTTGGGCAAATAGGCTGGCTCAAAGTCAATTACTAACTTTGCCTCGCATTTTTTGAAATATGATTAGAAAACTAGAAGAAATAAATGGTCGATTTGAGGAGGTAGGCCAGCTGCTTATGCAGCCCGATTTGATAAAGGATCAAAAGAAGTACACACAACTGAGCAAAGAATATCGTGATCTTGAAAAGGTGGTTTCAAAATACAAGACCTATCTGGGGATATTGAATAGCTTAAAGTATGCCAAAGAGGTATTGGAAAAGGAGAAAGATCAGGAGCTGAGAGAACTGGCAAAAATGGAATTGGAAGAGCTGATGCCCAAGAAAGAAGCTATTGAAGAGAGCCTAAAGATGCAGCTTATGCCTAAAGACCCCAATGATTCAAAAAATGCGATTTTGGAGATTAGGGCTGGCACAGGAGGAGACGAGGCAGCCATCTTTGCGGGTGACATTTATCGTATGTATGAGCGCTATTGTGATAACCATAAATTGAAGCTTACGGTACTTGATGTAACGGAAGGAACTGCAGGTGGATATAAGGAAGTAATTAGTGCTGTTGAAGGAGAGGGGGCATACGGATTGCTTAAATATGAATCAGGTGTGCATCGCGTGCAACGCGTGCCGGATACCGAAACACAGGGGCGAGTGCACACTTCAGCCGCTTCTGTAGTGATATTACCCGAAGCAGAGGAAATAGATGTAGAAATCAACCCTGCTGATATTGAGGTGCAGACATCTCGTTCAGGGGGAGCGGGGGGTCAGAATGTAAACAAGGTAGAAACCAAAGTACAGATGACGCATAAGCCTACTGGAATCGTAGTCACTTGTCAGATAGAGAGATCCCAATTGGGCAACCGGGAGAGGGCCATGCAGATGTTGAGGACAAAGCTCTATGAGATGGAGGTTGAGAAACAGGCTAATAAAATTGGTGCAGCCAGAAAATCACAGGTACGAAGTGGAGACCGCTCCGAAAAAATAAGAACTTACAATTACCCTCAAAGTAGGGTTACCGATCATCGCATTGGGTATACCCAGCATAATTTACCGGCTGTTATGAATGGGGAAATAGATGAGTTTGTTGAAAAACTAAAAATAGCTGAGACAGCCGAGCGAATGACGGAAGCAAAATAACTAAGTTTTAGTTATCTGCTTCGTCTGCTTTTTTGATTTGTTCGTCAAGTATTTCGTCAATGATTTTCATCTGTCGCTCGTCTATGGTTTGATCGACTTTGGCCTGCTTCTTCATGTAACGGAACATGGCGTTCTTTTTAATTTCATAAGCGATAAAGACAGTATAAGATTTTGTCTTTTCGTTATAGTATTTCTCCTGCCCCATTTTCCTAAGATCAGCAATTTGGGTGTTCATGGTTTGCCTCACCAGACTTTGAAATTTGTCAGCCACATCAGTACCTCTTTCATTTTCTCTTTGACCCAGATATTGGTCAGCGACCTGTTTCATGGTGGTGTTTACTTGACCTGCCAATTGTGCCTTTGCCGCAATATCTGCTTTTCCCAAAGCAATGTTTTCTTGAGAGCTTTCCCCTTTCCCGGTACCTCTAAACCAACGATTGTTTGATTCGTAGGTATTTCCCCTAAAAGGCTCACGCACTTTTTTGCCAAATGGACTGGACGAACAGGAGGCCAATGTGGCAATTGCACTGATTAAGATAATAGGAAGATATTTCATGAGTTTAAAAGTTAAAATCTTGATCTAAAAGTACGAAAAATTATGCCAGACTTGAACGTATGACCAGTTGCCATCGAAATGCCCATTTCCACTGAAGGGAGTAGTTTTTAATCCCGGCTTCTTTTAATATGGATATTATATCGGATCTGTGAAATGACCGCAGCACAGAAACGGGAGCGTCAAATTGTACCATGGGGGATTTTGAAAACCATTTGGTGAGTAGCCGAATAGAATGATAGGCGAACCAATGTCGGTGAAGATCGTTAATCACAATCCCAATTCGGCTTTGTTTTACTATTGAGCTGATGAGTTGCGCTAACTCTTGATTGTTAAAATGATGTGTAAATAATGTGGCCACAATGATATCGTATTTAGTTTTCTGAAAGTCTTCAGAAAATACATTGTGTGTTTGATAGCTTATTTCCTTAAATGCTTTGGTATTGTTCTTTGAAAATTCAATGATGTTGGGGTTGGCATCAATGCCAGTCAGCATTAGATTAAGTTTTTGTTTTTTCCCCCACCAGGCAATTTCTTTTAGTATGTCGCCACCACCACAACCAATGTCAGCGATGGTGATTTTATTGCTGCCTTCGGTCTTTTCTAATGCTAATCTCTTTATTCCGCTTATGGTTACAGCATTTCCACCCAGCCATCTGTTAATGATCTCCAATTCCCTCAAAGTTTGATTCACCACTTCACCGGAGCATTGAAGGTCATCCATTATTTCAACTGTTTCTGCGCGTTGAGAAAACCTTGTTGTCATAATTAATTGTATTCAATCGATAGAATGAGGCTTTCAAAGGTAAGACCTGGGCCAAATCCAAAACTCAAAATCTTTTTATTATGATCTTGTGGAGAGAGTTGCTGATAAATCTCTTGTAAAACAAAGAGCACGGTAGGGGATGACATATTTCCATGCTTTTTCATTACTGAGTAAGAAAACCGGTTGTCAGACTTTTTCAGGCTGAGCTCACTTTCAACGGCCTCAAGAATTTTTTTACCTCCAGGATGTATGGCATAGTAATCAATGTCTGTCATTTTGATCTGATTGGCTACTAAAAGAGAAGCTGTTAAAATTTTTATTCCATGGCGAATTACCTCTGGCACATAAGTGGATAGTTTCATTTCAAACCCAAAGTCGCCAATAGACCACGCCATTTCATCAATACCACTAAGAGCAATATCACAAAAAGACTTTCCTACTTTTAAACTTTTGCTTTTTCTTGGTAATGACTCTAGCAATAAGGCTGCCGACCCATCTGCAAAAATTGCGTTGGCCAACTTGTTATCTTCTGTATTTTCTTTTTGAAAATGAATACTGCATAATTCGGTACAAACAATTAAAACCTTTGCGTTTGAACTTTGTGAGCAAAATGAATCAGCAACACGAATGGCATTAAAGGCTGCATAGCACCCCATGAAATTGATACTGGTTCGTTGAATTGTAGCGTTGAGGCGTAGTTCATTTACGAGTGCCAGATCTAAACCAGGAGCAAACATTCCTGTGCAGCTTACTACAATAAGGTGAGTGATTTCCTTGTTATTAAAATCATGAAGACCTTTCAAACAATTGAAGACGGCATCTTTGCTGATGTTAATCGCTTGGTGTTGGTATAATTCCATCCTGGATTTGGTAGAAGGAAAGGGCTCGAAGTTTTTTGAATTGGGAAAAAATTTGTACAATTCAGGGTTTCCATAATCTTCTAAAACGGTATATCGGGTTTCAATCCCCGTAGCGCGATACAATACTTTGAGTTGTTGTGCTTCTTCACGATTAAGCTGCATGGCCTTTATCATAAAATCTGCAATCTGACTTTGCCTGAATTTATGAAGTGGATTTGAGGTACCAATAGAGGTGATGTAGCCCATCTATCAATATAAACCAAAATAAACTAACTTAGTTGAAATAGTTTCCAAATATGTTTTCATTAAGCACCTGGCTTCACCTTCGTTTTCCCTTTTCCTTTTTTTTAATGCCCGTGTATTTTTTTGCTTTAGGCCACTCTCCTAACTTCACGGAATCCAGAATTGTATGGTCCTTCTTAATTATTCACCTGCTGCTTTATCCAGCCAGCAATGGGTATAACAGCTATTTTGATAAAGATGAAAAAAGTATTGGTGGACTGAAAAATCCACCCCCTGTAAAAAAGGGACTTTATTTTGTTTCGCTGATGATGGATATTGCAGCCATTCTATTGGCATTAAAAATAAGTGTTCTTTTTGCTTCGATGTTATTTATTTATGGTCTTGCATCAAAAGCCTATAGCCATCCTTCTATCAGGTTGAAGAAGATGCCTATTTTGGGTTGGCTAGTAACAGGATTCTTTCAAGGTATTTTTACTTTTCTAATGTGTTATGAAGGTATTAATGCTTTTGGAATTTCTGGTTTATTAAAATCCGATATTTTGATTCCGGCTGCCTTAACGAGTATCATGCTATTGGGAAACTATCCTATGACTCAGATTTATCAGCATGAAGAAGACAGAAAAAGAGAAGACAAAACATTGAGTATTCTATTAGGAATTAAGGGGACATTTATATTTACCGCCATAGTATTTGCCACAGCAACTTTGGGGTTTGTGTTATATTTTAAATTTTATTTTAATATTAAATACGCCATAATTTTTGTGGCTTTTCTTGCCCCCGCTCTTCTCTATTTTTTCGTTTGGTTTACTCAATCTCAGAAAAATATTGCAGTTGTAAATTATTCACGAACAATGTGGCTCAATTTTATTTCGGCCCTTTCTCTCAACGGATTTTTCATTTATTTTTTCCTCGATTTCAGTCAGGTGATACAAGCTGTAAAAGCAGGATTTTAGCTTATGAGAATGGTTTTCCGTGTGATTTGGAGATAAGATGCTGAGCCAGCGGCTTAAAGTTTTGTGCCAATCCTACCGCCAGGTTGGAGGTGAAAGTAGATCCAAAGAGATGTTGCAATTGTCGGCCTACACGCAAACGTGCTGCAAATTGTTCTTGCCATTGTTTGGTGTAAGAGGATTCAAGTGTTTCTCTGGACGTGGATTCGTTTTTACAATAGTGTACAATGTGACCTGAAAGAATTTTGGAAGAATGAATGGCCATGGCCATTCCATTGCCGCATAATGGAGTAATCATACCGGCAGCATCACCCGCCATAAGTATATGATTTTCTACTGGCCTTTTTGTCTCAAAGGAGATTTCATTGATTGTCTCAGGCGGGACGAAAACAAACTCAGCATTTTTAAAAATGTTCTTCAGAAAAGAATTCTTAAAAAGAATTTGCTCTTCCAGTGCCTGGATGCTTCCCGTCTCTTTAAGATTATCTCTGTGGCTCAGATAACATAGGTTTGAAAGACCATTTTCAACATTGCTGATTCCGCAATAACCATCTTTAAAATTGTGTAAGGCAATGAGGTCATTAGCGTGTTCATTTCTTACATGATATTTCACCCCTATGTAGGGAGATCTTTTTTTTATAAAAGACCGATTCATTTTAATGTCTAATAAAGATCGTTTTCCATAAGATCCGACAGCAACATCGGAAGAAAACGATTTTTTATTTGTAGAAAGGGTAAACTGGTTTTCCTGAAAGTGAATTTTATTCACTTCTGCATTTTGATGAACCTCTACCCCCACCTTAATTGCTTTTTGACATAACCAATTGTCGAAGCTGTACCTACTGATGCCAAAGCCGCCCAGATCTAATGGTAGTGTAACCGATTTTCCATTGACTGAAGTGAGTTGAAACCTCTTTATTTGCGCTGGATGAAACTCTTCCGGATATAAATTCAGGGATTTTAGAAAGGGGATTGTTTCGTTAGAAATATATTCGCCACATACCCTATGAAACGGATAAAGTCTTTTTTCAAAAAGCTGAACAGGAATATTTTCCCGCACCAGCTGAATGGATGTCAGTAGTCCTGAGAGCCCTCCCCCAATTATGGCGACTTTTTTCAATTCAAATATTGATTTTCAGCGCTAAAACAATGTTGTGGAAAATATGTGGATATTGATGGGATACTTTTCGCTTACTTCATGTTATAAACTTAACTCAAATCGGTTACCGTAGAACCAGAGAGGAGATAAAAAGACGTCTAAAGTTGATTATGCAATCAGAAATAAAAAATAAGAGAGTTTTTCAAGACCTGAACGTTTTATTGGTCGGAAATAATCCCATTGAGTTGGGTAAAGTTTTTGATAATCTTCGGAGTGTAGGCGGAAGCCGGATTTTAACTGAGATTGCTTTTGACATAAGGACCATTTTTGAACGATTGGTAAATTTTCATCCTCACTATATCCTGATTGATGACAACATTGGTAAAGTAGCATTAAAGAATGCTGTGAAAATGCTTGGTAAAGATCGGAAGACGAAAAATGTCCCCATTGCTATCCTTAAGAACTCCAATTACGAAGAGGTGTTTAGTGTGGGCGTAATGGATTATATTCTTAAAGAAAATATTAACGGACAGTCTTTGTACATCGCCCTTACAAATTCTTTAAAATTTAGAAGAACACAGATTTACCTGTACAAGGCACTGAAGAAAAGAAAGCAGCAATTGAAAAGGCTGGCAAATAGTCATATTTGATTAACGAGCCGGAACTCAATCTTTATTCTTGCTCCGCCTCTGTTCACTTCAACCACTACACGTTTTCCTTCCTTAGAACTGAAAATTCCATTGATGTTATTTAGATCCATATTTTGGACGGATGTTCCGTTGATGGATGTGATCAGGTCACCTTCCTTTAACCCCGCCCGCTCCGCAGGAGACCCACTTCTTATATGGGTTATTTCGAAAGTTCTCAATCGGGCTCCTTTGGCCTTTATAGTAATCCCGCCCATGTCATAGTTAAACTTTTTCTTGTAGTCTGCATTCCTTTTGATATAAATCTCCTCACTGGGATAATTGAAAATTAAGCTAAAGCGACTAAGAACCTCACCCCCAATGGATCCATTCCGGTGGATGGATCCGTCATTAAAAACGGCATCCGTATAACTTCCGGGATCGGGAAAGCTGGCAATTATGTCTTCGATTTTGTATTCACCCAACTCCAATTCATTGATTCTTCCAATCCGTCCATTGATTTCACCACCAAGACCTCTTCCAATAATGCTTTCCAGATTCTTTTGAGGTACGCTGATCCTTGGATCAGATTCGGATTCAAGTACCAATCCATGGCTGGCACCAGTGTCGATCAGTAACTTTACGTTAAGTTTTGTACTATCATTGAGTTTAATCTTGGCCAATACGAAGGGCTTAGTGTCTTCCACTTTCATTTTTAGAGTCTGGTACCTCCTCTTTTTCTTAAAATGCTCCGGAGAAAGAAGGACAATTCTCTTTTTATGATAATCCATACGGACTATGAACCGACTGAATAGTTCATAACCTAAGATACCATGAACCTCTGCTCCCAAATAATTTCGAAGCTCGAGGTAATCTTTTTCAAGAACCAGCATAGAGTGACCTTCACCGTGCACTCCCGGCAAATCCAACGTGACGTTATCTGTCACATAGGTATTTATCAATTTTTCGCCACCTGGCCCCGAAATAGAAATTTCCTTTGAATAATTGAGGCCTAAAATATCGCTGTATGTTTTTTGTGTCAGTACAGTTGTGCGTACACCGGTATCCAGAATAAATTTAAGAGGGGCTTGATTATTGAGAACAACAGGAATCACCACCAGGTTATTCATAATTTCAACAGGAATGATCACCTTCCTTTTGTTGCCTTCAACTCTAAAGCCAGAATACTGCGAGAAGCAGCATATTGTGGAGGCAAACAGTAAAATATAAGACAGTATAATTTTCGGCATAGGCGCACCAAAGATTCTAAACTATTGAAAATTAAGAATTTAAACGGTGAGCGCGCCTAGTTTGGCTAGTAGACTTTGGGGTATTTTTTCAACAATGAGCATATCCATATTGCTTTGCTGAAGAAATCCCTCCTCCACCATGGTATTCATTTGAGCGTGGAGATGGTCAAAAAAAGAATTAATGTTAAGTAAGCCTACAGGTTGTGTAATAAGTCCAAGCTGTTTCCAGGTAAGGATTTCAGCAAGTTCGTCAAGGGTACCCCAGCCTCCAGGGAGGGCAATAAATGCATCTGAAAGATCGGCCATTCTTTTCTTTCTTTCGTGCATGCTTTTAACTACCTCTAACTGAGTTATGGCTTGGTGGCCAAATTCCTTTTTCATCAGAAAATCAGGGATTACACCAATTACTTTGCCACCTCCAGCCAAAACTTCATCAGCAATAATTCCCATGAGGCCGATATTTCCACCTCCATAGACTAAGCTGCAGTTGGATGCTAAAAGTGCCTGACCCAGAGCGCGGGCTGCTTCTTTATAGATAGAACGATCGCCTTGGCTTGAACCGCAAAAAACACAGACATTCATAGGGAGTAAAACTCCTCAGGACACTTCAATGCTTTACATCATGCTCATTTTTGCTAACCATCTTGTTGGGGAAGACCCATGGTGAAATGATGGCAAGTACAAAAAGAGTTATTACGATTGAAATTACTGGCATATTATTCTTGCTTTTAACTTGAAAGGTAAAGTTAATGACATACTTTGAAATCCACATAATTGAAGGGAAAAAGTTGAGACTGCAACCATTTCTCACAATAGTGAGTTTAATTGAATAAGGCGATTTTTGCCTGCAAAACGAAAATTGCATGAAGAGATTTTTGATTGTTACTGGGGTTCTTTTATTGATCATATTGGGCATTTATGCCTATAATCGACTTTACTATACAAAAACGTTTAGCCCTGAGGCTACAGCCGAATACAATCAAAACGGAAATCATCTTTCTGTTTTCTATAATAGGCCTTATAAAAATGGAAGGGTAATATTTGGAGGGCTCGTTCCTTATAATGTCGTTTGGCGAACAGGTGCAAATGAGGCAACGGTATTTAAGACCAATACAGACCTCGTTATCAAGGGAAAACAATTGAAGGCAGGGACCTATTCACTATGGACGATACCGGGAGAGCAAACCTGGAAAGTTATTTTCAATAGTGAGAGTGGGCAATGGGGGATTGATTTCAATGGAGAGGCCAACAGAAATCCTGAAAAGGATGTGCTTACTGTAGAGGTTCCTTCATTAACACACAATAAGGAGTTTGAACAGTTTACAATTTCAATTGAGCAGGTGGGTGAAGATATGGAGCTTATTTTATTGTGGGACAAAACCATTATAGCAGTGCCCATTAGTGTCAGTCACTAAAGACTACTCAATAACAATTACTTTTACCTTCGTTTTTCTGTTTTCTGGAATCGATTCAGGTATTGCCTTATTGCTGTAACTGAGATTTTGCGCGGTTACGCCCTCCTTCAAAAGAAAGGCGATGATGTTTTTGACTTGTGCTTGCGTTCGATTATTGTGATAGGTCTTTTTAATTGCTATTGAGTCTACAAGTATAATCTTGAAAGCGGTTTTTCTTACAGCATCAATTTGAGACATAAAAGTTGTGTCTATTGCCATGGCACTGGAGTCTGATTGTACCTCCGCTAAAGCACTTTGTTCATTAATTGCAATAAGTAAAGAATCTAATTTTACAGTGTCCACGACCTGCCTTGAAACAGAATAGTGGAGAGTATCAATAATAATTTCTGTCAAATCGGGATCGGATGGAATGGAATCGGTGCGGTAGCCATGGAGTGTTACGTCTAACAAAAATTTGATATCGGGATTTCCTTTTACCATCCTACTTAGTCTGCGTAGACTTTGAGTAGAATTGGAGGATAAGCGGGAGGAGTTCGCCTCAAAATCTATTCCCAACGCCAAAGTGGTTCCCTTGGTAAGTGGTTTTATCTCTGCTTCCACTTTGTCAGACACAGGCACATCAGTGGTGAAGTCATAGGTTTTGGAATAGAAAGTATAGTTATCTTTTTCCGGTTCAATGGAGAGCTCATATCGATCGCCCTCCTTTAAGAAGAAGGTGAATGTTCCATCCTTTTCTGGCCGTCCATTGTATACTCTTTTCTGATCCTTCTGGCCGAAAACCGCAATGTATGGTGAAGAAGGATTTTCCAATCCGGAAATGACCCCTTCAATTTTCACAGTTGCCTTTGGTTTGAGATCCGAAGGGAAGAGCAACTCTACAATTTCGGTGGTTCTGGGGCCGGCCTGGTCTTTGAGGAGATACCTGCCCTGAGACGAAGCACTCACAAATTGGTCGTCTTTTGCTGTATTGGCAAAGGAAAGGGGTACAGGATGAGACCAACTTGATCCTTCCAGTCTAGTGAGGTAAAGATCCATTCCTCCTTTGTTTTCTGGGAATTGGTCAGATGAAAAGATGAGCGTTTCGCCATCCCCAAGAATTCTTGGAGTTTGTGAATTTCCGGTATTGATGTAATCAGGCAGCGCTATCGGCTCTTCCCACTTTCCAAGACGAGATTTTTTAGACACCATTATTTTGCATCCGGAAGCACTTTTTTGGGTCATGGTTTCACATCGCATAAAGTATAGCGTGGATTCGTCAGGAGTCAGGGATGGGCAGGCCTCTTGTCCAAGACTGTTTATTGGAAGACCCATGTTAACAGGTTCGGCCCAAAATGTCCCGCGTAACTGACTTACCAGAATATCAAATCCTCCCAGCCCGCCAGCCTTTAAGCTAGATAGGTACATTGTTTTTCCATCGGCACTCAATGCAAATCCTCTTAAAAAGGTGAGTCGATTATTTACTGTTTTAGGCATCATCACAGGGTCTCTCCAATTCACCGCGTCTTTTTTTGTGGCATAAAAAAGGGTCAATTGGTTTTCGTCAGCATTGTCTGAAACAAAAATGAGAGAATTACCGTCAAGACTTATGTACGGAGCGCTCACATTAATAGAAGGATGATTTATAGTTAAAGGAAGTTTTCTCAACTTTGCCTGGCCCAAACAATAGGAGCATGTAAACAGGAGGAACAGAAGATTGAGTAACTTATTCATGCCACGAATTTGATCATTTAAAATTAAAAGCAAATTCATTGCCATGAAGTCAAAATCTCTAAACTTTTAATGAAACTTTGGGAACTAGGTTGTATCTTAGTTTTTTACAACAAAAAAATTTAAACCGGAGAAAATAATGATTCAAGTAATACCCTCTATTGCCATAAGAAAGGGCAAGGTGGTGAAAATGAGGAAAGGTGACCCGACTAGTGAGAAGGCATATGATGAGAATCCACTTGATCTGGCCAAAAGATTTCAGGATAGCGGCATAGAAATAGTGCATCTTGTAGATTTGGATGGGGCGGAAAAGGGCTCTCCAAAAAATTACCACGTCCTCGAAGCGATGTGTGCTTATACAGACTTGAAAGTAAATTTCACTGGCGGGGTGTCAACAGACGGAGACATTGGTAAGGCGTTTGAGCATGGAGCTTCTCAGATTACAGTTGCAAGTATTGCTGTTACCAACCCTCAGTTGTTTACTTCGTGGCTGATTTCGTATGGTAGGGAAAAGGTTGCATTGGGGGCGGACGTTACCGACATTAAATCTAAACAAATAGTCTTTCGTAGCTGGCTAAAAAAATCTGAAATAACCCTTTATGATCATATTCAGCAATTCTATGAAGATGGTCTTAAATATGTGAAATCAACAGACGTATCAAGGGATGGGGTATTGGAAGGACCTGCTTTTTCATACTATGAAGAGATTATTTCAAAATTTCCTGACTTGCAGATTTTGGCAAGTGGCGGTGTAAGAGGGCTTGATGACATTAAGAGATTGAATGATCTCGGACTGTATGCCGTTATTTTTGGTAAAGCGTTTTACGAAGGTGTTTTGAAACTGAAAGACCTGGAGCATTTTCTGGCAAAAAGCGATAAATAATCGATCAGCTTATTTAAAGAGCTGTAATAATTAAAATCTGAGACGCAGCACTTCACCAGGCATTGTACGAAATACAAGACTGCCTTCTTTATGGCTAAAATGCTACGCTAGCATTTTTAGCTCATTGTTCTCATCGTTCAGTGCCTTGCGGATTTCTTTTAGAGTTTCTTGCTTTAGCTCATAGTAGTCTCGTTTTTTGCGGGGTTTGTTAAGAAGCCTTTTAATGTAAAGCAAAACCTGCTCTGCTTGTAGTCCGTTAAGCTCCTCCAAGGATGCCTGAATGGCGATTTTGGGTAAACTTTTCATTTGCTTAGAGTTACTTCAACTAATAACGTAAAATAAGGCGTAGGGGTTCGGGAGGTTTGTGTCGCTCAAGCAGAAAATGAAACCAATGTAATTTTAAATCAAGAACGTATGTGTCTTTTTGAATATTTGCTACCTGCATCAGGCAGGATGACCCTGGGTTTCAGTTTAGGTAAAACCTATTTTAGTATGGATTTGATTAGTTCTTTAACAACGTCAAAATATTTTCCTCACTCACGGGCTTGGTCATATAATGATCGATGCCAAGGTTTTTAGCTCTTTTTATGTCATCAGGATTCATCGATGAGGTGAGTACTACAATGAGGATATTTTCCTTTTTGGGGAAGTCCAATTTTTTAAACGCGTCAATGAATTGAAAGCCGTCCATTATAGGCATGTTGAGATCCAGAAAAATAATATCCGGTATGGCAATATCGCCCTGGAAATAACTGTTGAACAAATCCAGCGCCTCTTGTCCATTAAGTGCAGAGTGTACTACTTTGGCAATGCCCAGGCGGTTTAAGGTGGACTCTGTTATAAAATTGCAGATTTCATCATCATCTACTAACAGAACACTTTTCTTCATGAGTCACAATTGTTCTGCAAAGATGATTTATATTTATCTTAGACTGGCCGTTAAAGAGGACATTAATTTTTTAGAAAGCCCTACTTAACATTTTCAAACTAATGGAAACCGTCTGAACTTGAATTCCTTAACTAAGGTGAAGCACTATCGGTAGTGTGTGACCACGAAATCATACGCATTTTCAAAACAAATTTTTCTGGCAAGGTTTTCTGGCGATTGATTATTAAACCACTTCGGTCTTTCTCTTTTCATACCGTGAAGTATTTGAATCAAATCTTCCTCTAATTTGCCCATATCGAGCACTGTAGCGTATCCTGTTAATGGATTGTTTGCTCCGTCAAACCCGGTGGCGATGCACAGAATATCCCATATACGCATGGGGTTCGGCAAGTGATAATCAAAGGGAATGTGAATGAATTGCTCCAGTGTGCGTGCCAACAGATTTTTGGTGCGTTTTCTTTCAATATATGGCAGTGGCAAATTGGGCAACCAGAACTTTTGATAAAATCCGAGAAGTTCTTGATCCAGTGAGATCCCAATCAACCCCTCACTGTCATGTATTTCAATTACATCTTCATCACAAAGATTAATGTTCCAGGCTTTAAATCCTTGAACGCGGAAACTATCGTTTTCTTTGCCGTTTTTCGTATTCTCAATTTGGGTGTCCAGCCTGTCAATTCCTGAGTAGCCTACCTGACTGGCAATTACAGGAATTTTTGAAATTGCATTTTCGGGTTTGCGATTGAATGGACGAATTATGGTTTTATAGAAATTCTGGCGAGAGGCGGCACTCATGTGCTTTACATCAATAAGTATACGTTTAGATCCAGTATTTTTTAAATCATCATCCAATCCCAGAAGTTCATTCATCACATCGTAAGTTGCATTCTTAAGAACCCCTTTATCCATATTTTTATGCTGGTCGTAGACATACTTCGACACAAAGGGCAAGCTATGTGCATGGCCGCAAAGCGTATTGTTGAAGTGGCCCGCAAAAGTGATATAGAAGGGTGTGTGCTCCCACCTTTTAAGCGTAGAATCGTCCAAAGCTTCCTCCCCTTTCAATTGCCTGATGCGGCTTTTTAACTTACCAATACTCACATCTTTGGGTCTGCCTCCCGATCTAAGGAAATCATCTTCTGGATTGCCTACACCTAAAGCGTGTATGCCCTCCAAAGTAAGGACTATAATTACATCGTCATTGTCTGGGCGTAGGCGATACAGCACATCGCCTCCATTCTGTGCGAGTTGATAAACCCCCTCCCAGGTGCGATAAGGACCATGCGGAACTAATTGAAGTTTATGCGGGGTGGTTACTTTTTCACCCGATTTACTTAGGTAAAATTTATACTCTTGTTTTAGTTCTTCAAAGTAATCGTAATGGCCATTTTGTAGATACTTAATTCGTTCTAATGGTAGATTCACAAACCTATTTTGGATGAATTCAAGTTCAGATTTTTTAACTTTTTCCATTCCAGGTTGCGTCTTCATCAGCTTTATCAGCCATTCCATCGCTTGGTCTTCTCCATCAGCATGAATGCGATTGAAATAATCTCTAATAATTTGTTTGCATATAAGACCTGCGCTGTTGCCATAGAAATAGCCTTTCTCAATGGGATATAAGGACGCAAACATAAGCTTGACACGCGCTTGTGTACTTTTTACTAGATCACACTGGCTGTAACCTCTGGCTTGCCGGCCCCTTCTCTGCTCCTCCAGATTTGATTGTGGGATTTGCCATGGATTCAGCGGAAGTTTATCAACTCCGTCTAAGGCCATTACTGATGAGTTGTATGCCACTTTACCCGGATAACAATGAAAGTCAGCGTACATTTTAGTTCAGTTGATCAGTCTTGGGATCAATTCCCATAAAACTCTGAATTGCCCGGGTGCGTTCATGGGCGTTAATTAGTTCAGAAATGCCATCCAGCCCACCCCGATGAATGCTGGCTTTCAATTTCTTCATAATTGGTTTATAATCTTTGTCTGGTGTCTGATCTAAAAAGACTACTGACGTGTTAACATTGAAAGAGAAATTACGAATACCCCTTACCATTTCTATACCTGTGATCACCGGCAAATCAATGGCGCTGATAATAAGACTGAAACTCTCTTTGCGCGCAGCCAGTAAACCGTCAAGTCCACTTTGAGCCACGTGAACCAACCAGCCCGCATAATCAAATTGCTTCTTAATATCATTTGCCATCGAAATTTGCCGATGTACCACAAGCACCCTCAAGTATTCATTCATCTACACTAAACCTATTTTACAAGATGGATCCAATTAAAATGTGTTTCTTGGAGGTTGGCACGAGACGTTTTCCCAATTTTGGAAAAGCTTGTTTTTTGACTTATTTGAAGGTTTTATTTTGACCTACTATAAGGATATCCTTAAGAATTTAAGGAAATCTTTAAAATGACATTAAATCAAAAGTCCGTTTTCATAGGCAAATTTGATCATGCCCACGGTATTACGAACCCCCAATTTTTGTTGAATATGAGCTTTATGGGAATGAATTGTTTTTTCGGAGATATTGAGCCTAACACTTATTTCTTTTAAGGAGTGTTCTTCACAAATGAGTCCGAAAATTTCTTTTTCGCGTTCACTCAATTCTGCCATTTTAGAGAAGAGAGGTTTTTCAGATCTTAGTGAAATGCTCTTACGCATTACTGAAGAGATTAAATCGTTATGATAAAAATCCTTCTCATATACTGAAAGTATGGCCCGCTCCAATTCATCAGGGTTAGTGTTCTTAAGCAAAAAGGAGTGTACCCCCATCTCCAACATATGCAACATAAACTTTTCGCTATTGTGTTGAGTGAGCACAATGATTTTTAGATCGGGGTATTTGGGGATTATGTATTCTGCCGTTTCTACTCCATTCATTATGGGCATTTCCAGATCCAGCAATATCACATCTGGCTTTTGTTTGCCAAGGAGTTGTATCAATTCTTTACCATGCTGCACTTCCCATACTTCCCCTACCTTTCGGAAGGTTTTGAGCAGGCGCACCATGGCTTTTCTGAAAAGATTGTGATCGTCTACGATACAAACGTTGATGCTGCTCATGAATAAATTAAAGGTAGCATTACTGAAACAACAGTCCCAGAGGGTTCGTTTTTTTTTAATGTTAATTCGCCTCCCAGTAAGGCTACCCTATTCTCCAGGTTATAAAGACCCAATCCGTGCCTTCCGGGAATCTTATTTTTTATGCTTGATAAATCAAACCCCAGGCCATCATCGGCAATGGTAAAGAAAAGACTGTTTTTTGTCCACAGAAAATTTACATCGATTTGTGGTGCGTGTGAGTGTTTGAGAGAATTGGTAGTTGCCTCCTGCACTATCCTGTAAACTAATAACTCCTGATCTTTATCCAACGAAAGCCTTTTGCCCTCTTCATTATAAGAAACGGTTGTTGTTTTGTGCAATGAAAGGCGCTCACACATTTCTTGCAAGGATTGGAAAAGACCGAAATTCTCTAATGTAGAGGGCATCAAATCCCATGATATTTTTTGTACAGATTCATGGGTTTTATCTACGAGCTGAATAAGCTCAGAGAAATCATTGTTAGATTGACTACTAAGGCCAATGCGAAGAGTCATTAGCATCATTCCTACGTCATCATGCAAGTCTTTTGATATGCGCCTGCGCTCATTTTCCTGCATCTCCAGCGCTATCCTGAGCATTTTTCTCTGGTAATCAATCTCTAGGCGCTGTTTTTTGACCTCCTCTTGCATCCTCTTTTTCTGGTAGAAAACCACAAACAGAATAGCCACCACTCCTATTAGCAGCAGTACGGTTACGCCAACGATTAGGAGAGTTATTTGAGGGTTTCCATTCATGGATGAAGTGTAATCAATTACAAGATAAGGTGGAATTTTCAAAAGAAGGAAATTGATCTTTGATCCCATTATTAAAAGTAAGCTCTTATTTCATTAATCGGGATGATACATTGGCTCAGAACCCTCTAGCATACAACGGTACACGCAAGCTTAACCCCATAAAGAAAAATCCAATGTTAACAACAAGACTTTATCAGTGCAACGCTATATTTGTTCGTCCTTGATAGCCCAAACCCATTAAAAGATGAAGCTAAAATTTTCGAAATTGACTCAAAGTGTACATGCCGGGTCTCCCGGTGACCCGCTCTACGGGGGGGTTGTAAATCCGATCTACCTGTCATCTGCTTATGATTATGAAGATACGGTCAGGTATCCAAGATACTACAATACGCCCAATCAAGTAGCAGTGGTTGAAAAAATTGCAGCCTTAGAGAACGGAGAGGATGGGATAGTTTTTAGTTCGGGAATGGCAGCCATTATGACTTCCATATTTGCTCTAGTGAAATCAGGCGATCATATTATTTTTCAAAATGACCTTTATGGAGGTACTCACCACGCAGCGCTGCATGAGCTCAATCGTTATGGAATAACATATTCGATGGTGGATGCCACCGAGCCTCAAAATTTTGAAAAAGCAATTCGTAAAGAGACCCGAATAATATACATAGAAACGCCCTCTAACCCACTTCTGAAAATTACTGACATTAAGAAGGTGGCAGCGATTGCCAAAAAGCATAGCGTTACTACTATTATTGACAATACATTTGCGTCACCTGTAAATCAGAACCCGATTGATTTTGGAATCGACATAGTAACACATAGCGGCACTAAATATATTGGTGGTCACAGCGATTTGTGTTGCGGGTTAATGGTGTCTTCAAAAAAGCTAACCAATAAAATAAAAACAAGTGCCATGCATTTTGGCGGCAGCCTTGATGCACAAATATGCTACCTGGTAGAACGAAGCATGAAAACCATTGTGCTTCGTGTTAATCAGCAGAATCGCAATGCAATGACCATTGCCCGTTTTCTGGAGTCAGAGAGCAAAGTGGGAAAAGTTTTTTATCCGGGATTAAAAACGCATCCTCTTCACAATGTTGCAAAAAAGCAAATGACCGGTGGTTTTGGAGGAATGCTTTCGTTTGAGTTAAAGGGTAGTCCGGATCAATTCATGAAAAAACTGAAGTACATTAAACGGGCCGTAAGCTTGGGAGGAGTGGAGAGTACCATTAATTCCCCGATGAGAACATCTCACGCTAAACTTACCCCTGAAGAACGTAAGGCGGCAGGTATTAGCGATAAACTATTGCGCTTTTCAGTGGGTATCGAGGATTCTTCTGACTTAATTAATGATATTAAGAGGGCATTATAAGTCGGGTCAACCCACAAATTTAATTCTGAAGGATCATATGCATATTACTTTATAGAGGTATGCCCATCTCATATACGCCTTCAAAATTTAATCACTTTAACTCTACGATAATCTCGATTTCAACAGCAATGTTGCCAGGTAAGGCATTCATACCTACTGCTGAGCGCGCGTGCTTTCCATTGTCGCCAAACACCTCTACCAACAAATCGGAACAGCCGTTGATTACTTTTGATTGATCTTTGAAGTCTGAAGTACAGTTGACCATACCCAATACTTTGACAACGCGCTTCACTTTGTTGAGGCTTCCCAGTTCCGCCTTCATGGTTGATAGCAATGCGATGCCAGCCTGGCGTGCAGCATCATAACCTTCTTCGATGGTCATATCTTGTCCTACTTTTCCGGTAATGCTTGTACCATCTGATCGGCTAGGTCCATGCCCTGAAAGATAAAGCAAGTTGCCAGTGCGTACGGCCTTTACATAATTGGCAGTAGGCGTGGCGGGTGGAGCCAACTTAATGCCCAGTTCTTCCACCTTTTTATCATAATCTACTTTCTGTGCAAACGAGTAAACAGTAAATAGAAACAAAGAGGCTAGCGTCAACAAATATTTCATAGGGTAAGGATTATTTTCAAATTCCAAGATAAAGAAAATTAAGAAAGATAATGTGAGTCAGCATCAGATTTACATGTATAATTCTTTGTAGAAAATTGCGACTTTTACCAGTCACTTTCAGTTAATTTTTTCATCTATGAGAGAAAAAAAGCGTTGTGCCTGGTGCTTGGGATTTGATCAATACATTGAATACCATGATACAGAGTGGGGCGTTCCTGTACACAATGACCGGAGACATTTTGAGTTTCTTATTTTAGAAGGAGCTCAAGCAGGTTTAAGTTGGGCAACAATTTTAAAGAAGAGAGAGGGCTACCAAAAGTTATTTGCAGACTTTGATCCGGAAAAAGTAGCTCAATTCTCAGAGACAAAAATTGAAAAGTTGTTGCTAAACCCCGCGATTGTAAGGAATAGATTAAAAGTAAATGCGGCTGTTAATAATGCGAAGCGATTTCTGGAAGTGCAAAAAGAATTTGGCTCGTTCGACAGATACATTTGGCAATTTGTAGGAGGCAAGCCCATTGTAGGTAAACGAGAAATAATGGCGGAGGTCCCCGCGACAACCAAAGAATCAGATGCGTTGAGCAAAGATTTAATTAAACGCGGATTTAAATTTGTGGGAAGCACAGTAATTTATGCACACATGCAAGCCTGCGGATTAGTGAATGACCATTTAACCGATTGTTTCAGGTTTAAGGAAACAAAAGATCTAAAATAAATATTTGACAAAGGCATAAATGCCCAATACCAATAAGGTAAATCCAGGAATACGTTTTACCATTTTGCTATTCTTTACATAACGCGCCAGTTTTTTGGCCATCAACGCAAACAACGTCAATAAAATCATAGCACCTACGGAAGTGCCAAAAATATAGCCGTGCAGGAGCCATGCCGATGACAGATCAAGCCAGCCCTGTGCTTTAAGGTAGGCGGTAACACCAATCCAGAATGGAATGGCCATGGGGTTGAGAATACTTAAGATCAGACCTCTGCGAAATCCGCTTTCGCTGAATTTTAAGGAGAAGTTGGTCGGCTTTTCAGCGGACCATAGATTAAGGATGCCGATGGCCACCATTACCAGGGCGGTAATTAGTTGAAAGTTTTGGATTATCATGGGGGAAGAGGTGATCCAGCTTTCAAACTCCACACCTATCCACGCATAGGGATATTCTATTATCGATACTGACAGTGCAAAACGAAGTGCGGTTTTTACTTTGCCTTCGAGGCCCAGTTGTAATACGGAAAGGTTAAGTGTACCCGGGGGGATAGAACCTATAAAACTAAAAAATGTTCCAATGAGGAAAGCGGCTAGTATTTCCATTACGATGTAGTTACTGCTTTAAATCGCTTGTACACTTGCTTGCCCTCTCTCCATGGAAGGTACGGCACCCCTCGTTTGTGGTTTGTGACACTGATATTGTAAAGGGTGCGCCAATGCGTAAACAAATAACCTATGGCTTTGAAAAATGAAGCGCCTGGTTGATAAATATGTGAGGGCTCTGCTCCGCAGCCGTTTAATTCCATCACCATGATTTTACCATTTTCAAGATCTTGGAGTGAAGCAACCCTTAAATCATATCTCCAAAATAAATCCAGGCACCTGCTTGCTGATCTGATCAAAGGAAGCAGATAGCTTTTCGGTGATCAAATGATTTTGATCAAGAAATGTGGTGCCCAGGCAATGATTTCCAATAGAAACTAATTCTATTTCCTCACCCAAAGCAGGCACCGACTTCAATTGATTCACGTAAGTATTTTTCAATATACTCCATTGAAGTTTAGCGCGATCTTTATTTAAAATAAGTTCTTGCAATGTGCTTTCGCCATCACCTTTTACTTTTAACATTTCTTTTCTGGTGATGGATGTGACTTCTCCGTTTTCTTTTTCTGGATGTCTCGCATAAAACACGCTGAACTCTAATGGTAAACTTACATAAGCCTGTACGATAAAATCCCATTTGGCGCTGGCGACATACTTCCTTAAATCTGCTTCGGATCTAATTTTTTTTACCATCCACCCTCTTTCACCTAGATCAGGTTTAAAGATGAGGGGAAAGGAGAGCCTTTCACCCTTCAATCTTTGAATTACAGATTCGGATGTTGTAGGATGATGGATCAGTAAGGATTTGGGTTGATAAGCTTCTGGTATTTTTTGAAGGACGCTGTATTTTGATTCACCAAACATGCCTCCGGTGAGAATACTTGGATTAGCGGCTGAAAAAAAAAAGTAAGGATCGGGCTCTAATCGAAAGCCAAAGCCAATAGACAATGATTGGAGCCTGAATGATTCCAAAAGGCCAATACTCCCAGCTTTTTAGTTTAATAAAAAATTTGCTTCTCAACATTTGATTGCCAAAACCCATACTGCTAATCAGCGAGAAATTACTACTGAAGATTCTTTGTAGCGGATGGTGGAGGCAGCTATGCCAAAGTCTGGAGGAAGTAAAACATAGGCCGCAATTTCTTTAAGCCCAATTTTCATAATGGCCATGTGGTGAACAGTATGTTCTATGTTGTAGGTGAGCTCACGGAAATAATTGGTTTGCATCTTTACGCTTTCTTCACTTTCAAGTTCGTATCCCACTTCAAGCATAAGCGCAAAATCTTCTTTTTTACCGGAAATAAATTCTTTGATTCGATGAATGGTTAACAAGGCAACTGACTTGTCGCTTTCCATAAGTTTGTCGTGCGGTCTTCTGTCGTAATTCACCACTCCTTTACTACAGCCGGACTCAAGACAAAGAAAAAACTCGAGGGTGTGCCTGAGGTGCTGCCCAACACTTGCGTTTCCGAGCGATGGGCACGGCAGTGAAAAGTCCTTTTCTTCAATTTGCTCCACAACAGAGTTCAATTGAGACAAAATGGAACAGGAGGCCTTAGCTAGTTGCATAAATATTTAGGTCAAGGGGCAAATATATCTTAATAAGTACTTTGTAATCAGTCTATTGTACTATTTTCTTCCAGTTTTGATCCGCTTCTGATTTCAAATCCTTTTCGTTCTTGTTCCAATCTGTGAGTGTATTGTACCCCGCAAAATTGTAGAACAGATAAAGTTGGCCGTTTAGGATCTTATAAGTTTTAGGATTAATCTTCACCTGATTCACCAATAGCATAGGCGCACCATCCACCATAAGCCGGCTCATAATTGTCTTGGCTGGTCTTGAATTTGTCGAGATTGGCACGGCTGCTAAACCAATAGGTAATATTTTTATACGCATAACTAAACTCATGCTTGCCTTTCTGTGGGTTGTTCGAAAAGTAACAGACAGGATCATACCCCTCTATCGCTAATGACTTTTTAACATTATAATTCTTTATTCTGGAGGTTTCAGTTTGGGCATTAGAAGTTGATGCAATGCATAAACTCACCAAAAGGACAATCATTAACAGTCTCATCGTGTATGGTTTGCAGAAGAAATAATTTTGCTTTGGGAATTTTAGTAAACTAACGAGACAGGAGCAATTTTTGATTCCTTGAATTGGCCCATTTGCTCTCTATAGACCAGATTAGTGGGATATTTTCTTAATAATACCCCAAACGAGGTCAGGCTCAAAGCCCTTCATAATGGCATAACGGGCAACCTTATCTTTCTTTTTAAATAGATTATCCTCTTCAGTTACAGCCCACTTTTTTTCAATTAATGTTGTCAGCACATTTTTATAGTCCTGATCATCGATTTCGTTCATTCCGATACTGATACATCTGCTTGTAAGGCCGTGGCTTTCAAGTTCCCTTTCTATCTTTTGCCTGCCCCATTTTTTCACACGAAATTTTCCCCCTGCGTATGATTTTGCAAAGCGTTCCTCGTTCAAAAAGTCTTCAGTGATGAGCCGGGTGAGCAGATCTTCTACTTCACTTCCCCACAAACCATAGCCGTAGAGTTTGTTGCGCACTTCCTTGTGTGAGCGCTCCTGATAAGCACAATAGTGGTATATCTTTTGAAGGGCCTGTTGAGGAGTTAATTTCTGTTTCCGCGTTTCCACAAAACAAAGTTGCTAAGCTTGTGTACAGAAATCAATAAGAAGAAGGTATTCTTGCCTCTATTGCTTAATAAAGCCTTTGGTTCTTAGAATGCTGGTGACAAACTTCCTTTCATTTTCACTGTTGAAAATTTTAAAAGGGAGGTAAATCAATTGAGCCTTGTTTACCATGAGCAAGAAATAATCTTTTCCGATTTGGGCTTTTTTAATTTGATCCCACTTCATAGGCATGCCCTCGCGGGCACTCAATTTGATTAACACTTGCTGACTATTGATTTCGTAGGACAACCTCTCAAAAAGCATTTTTCCTTGCTCCAACTGAGTGACGCCATAAAACTGTATCCACCAAAAAAGCAAGTAAAGGCCAACACCAATAAAGGCACCAATAAACCACCAAATACTGGGTATCCAGACATAACCCAGGCAGATTGCAATTACAATCAGGCCCACCCACCATTGCTGCTTTAAAATATTGCGCATGGCAAGTTTGATATAACTCTTCTTTTCTAATCTATAATTTTTGGTCTTTACGATCATGTTATTGGGAGTGATAGAAAATGAGGGGCAAAATTAGGTGCTTTAACTGAGGCGTAAAAATTTATTCAAACACTTTAAGGCTCAAATCAAGGCTTTTGACAGAATGAGTAAGCGCGCCTACTGATATAAAGTCTACACCACACTCGGCCACATCCCGAAGGGTCAATTCTGTAATGCCACCACTGGCTTCTGTTTTGTACTCACCTTTTATTATGGCCAAGGCCTCCCTCATCAGTTGCGGACTCATGTTATCCAGCATAATTACATCTACCCCTCCCACCCGAAGCACTTCTTTCACTTCTTTAAGGGTACGTGTCTCTACTTCTATCTTTAGTTTTTTATTCTGGTTTATTAGATAAGCTTTTGTGTTGGTAATTGCCTTTTCAATTCCTCCAGCCATATCAATATGATTGTCCTTCAACATGATCATATCATATAGCGCATACCGATGGTTGAGTCCGCCACCTATTAGCACCGCCCACTTCTCCGGCAACCTGAAGTTGGGAGTGGTTTTTCTGGTATCCATCAATTGGGCAGAGGTGCCCTTAATTATTTCGCAGAGCTGATGGGTGTAGGTAGCGATGCCACTCATGCGTTGCATACAATTGAGCACAAGGCGCTCTGTAGATAGCAGCGACCGGGATGAGCCCTCTACTGTAAAAGCAATTTCTCCCCTTTTTATTGTATCCCCGTCCCTTTTTTGAAGGTTGATAATGAGGGCAGGGTCATAAAACCGAAATATTCTTTCAGCCAGTTCTACGCCAGCAATAATACCATCCGCCTTAACTAATAGTTTAGCCTTGTTGGTAGCATGAGCAGGGATAGCTGCCAGTGAAGAGTGGTCTCCCTCCCCAATGTCTTCTGTCAAGGCAGAAGCAATAAATGTTGTTAGGGCTTTGTCTGTAAGGTAGGCAGGGCGGATCATTCCTTCACGAAGCTGATTTCATGAATCAGGTAGGAGGCTCCAATTTCTTTTACCAGCATGAGCACATTGTAACTGTCATTATTGCTCACATATCTGCCGATAGCAAATTGTTGTCCGCCTTTTGAGGCTCCTTTGTGTACGATAGTGAAGCTAGTGGCTGGATGCCTTTTGAAGAAATCACGAAAAACAAATTCGGCTTGTGCTTTACTATAAGTATTCACATTGCCTTCGATGTTGATCTCCACATTCTGATTCAGATGCTTCGACATTTCCTTTGCGCTCCCCGTTTTGATTACGTCCTTGATGGGGTCAAAAATGGCATCCTGAGCATATGAATGCTGTAATGCCACACAAAACGCAAGCACAACCACCAACCCAACAATTTTTACTCTCCGGTACTTCATTTCAAATGATTACTGACCAAAATTATGCCATTAAACGATATCACCTAAATATAAACTAATATATCCCGAACCTAACACCTGTTAAAACTGTAATTGGACTGAATAACAGGGATAATCCTCATCGTAGGGTTATATTTGTCGCCAACAATAGCAATTATGAATTCGAAGGTTTTGCTCATGATTTTGGATGGGTGGGGTATTGCTAAAAACAAAAAAGTATCTGCAATAGACCATGCCCACACGCCTTACATAAAATCTTTATACGAAAAATATCCAAATGGTAAGTTAGAGGCCTCTGGGCTTGCAGTAGGGCTCCCTGCCGGGCAAATGGGAAATTCCGAGGTGGGCCATATGAATATCGGGGCAGGGCGGGTTGTTTATCAGGATTTAGTAAGGATTAATAAAGCCGTAGTGGAGAAAGAGCTGGACAACAACCCTGTTCTTTTGGAATCATTTAAATATGCCAAGGAGAACAATAAACAAGTTCATTTGATGGGGTTAGTTTCAGAGGGTGGCGTCCACTCTCATCTCAATCATGCCAAAGCCCTTTGCACCATTGCAAAAGATAATGGAGTTGAAAACTTGTTTGTTCATGCCTTTACCGATGGCAGGGATACAGACCCTAAAAGTGCTGTTGGATATTTAACCGACTTGCAAGATCACATGAACAAGACCACAGGCAAGTTGGCAAGTGTGGTAGGAAGGTACTATGCGATGGATAGGGACAAACGATGGGGGCGGGTGAAGTTGGCCTATGATGCGATGGTGAACGGAATTGGAGAGATGTCGAATGATCCAATTGCAGCGATTGAAACATCATATAAGAATGGGGTAACAGATGAGTTTTTGAAGCCCATTATTGCTGTAAACCCATCGGGAAAGCCACTGGCGGTTATAAAGGAAGGAGATGTAGTAATCTGTTTTAATTTCCGAACAGATCGTGGTCGACAAATTACAATGGCACTTACGCAGCAGAATTTTGCTGAGCAAAATATGCACACCCTGCCGCTTTATTATGTGACACTCACCAGTTATGATGACTCGTTTAAAGGAGTTAGAGTAATCTTTGAAAAGGATAATCTTCGAAATACACTGGGTGAGGTACTTTCAAAGATGGGAAAAAGACAAATACGAATAGCAGAAACTGAAAAATATCCACATGTCACTTTCTTTTTTTCTGGTGGCAGGGAAATACCTTTTGAGGGGGAGTCGAGAATTCTTTGCCCATCCCCTAAAGTAGCAACCTATGATTTGCAACCTGAAATGAGCGCGAGGGACATAAGGGATAAAATTATTCCAGAGTTGGAGCGTAAATCTGCAGACTTTATTTGCCTCAACTTTGCAAATCCTGATATGGTTGGCCACACGGGAGTGTTTGGTGCCGGGATAATCGCCTGCGAAACAGTGGACCAATGCAATGAGGCGGTCACTGAGGCAGCCCTCAAAAATGGCTATACCATAATTATAATTGCAGATCATGGTAATGCAGATATCATGATCAACGAAGATGGATCTCCAAATACTGCCCACACCACCAACCTGGTGCCATGTATAGTGGTATCCTCAGACTATAAAGGCAGGGTAAAAGATGGTAAACTGGGAGATCTGGCCCCCACTATTCTCACTTTGATGGGAATTCCCATTCCATCCGAAATGACAGGTAATGTGTTAATAGAATTGTGACGATGAAATTTAGTCTGATTGTTATTATTGGGGCATTGGTAATAGCCTCTTGCGAGAGCAACAATGAGGTTGCTAAAAACTACTTTGACATTGACAGCCTTATCGATCGCCAATTGGCTTATCTGGAAGAGAATGGCGCAAGATTATCCAAGACAGCGTCAATTGACTGTGCTACAGACACGACCACTTTTAATCCAGACAGTGCCTCCTGGGCAAAAGAGCTAGAAGTATTTCGTCACCTTGATATAATTAATAAGCCCATCTATGCAGATGCATATAAGGTAACAGACGGTGTAAAGGACATAAACAGTAATTTGATTGTGCGAAGTTTTATAGCGAAAAGGGATATCCCTGTAAAAAACTTAAAACTTTATTATCAAGACAGTCCAAAAAAGCTTAGAAAACTGGACGCGACATTAAGCGAGCAAAATTCACTCTACTATACTACGCGGAAACTTTCTATTGTGTTGGAAGACATTAACAAGCAAATGGTTATTTCCAGCTATGATGTAAGGGGAATTCAAAAAATGACTCTACGCGATAGTGTCAGATTTTCCATCTCTTCGAAGGTTATTTATTAGAATATAAATTGTTACATACATTACTTTTTTAAAACAGGCATGGAAGAGCCATTGACCGAAGGAGATAAAAAGCCAAAATTAACTCGCTCCGGATTTCAAAAACTGATTGGCATATTTAAATTTATTAGTCCCTATCGCTGGACCTTGTTACTTGGGATTCTATGTTTAATGCTCTCAAGCATTACGCTGCTCTCATTCCCATACTTTGCAGGAAAATTATTGGATGTAGCGTCTGGAAAGGGCGGCTTTATTCTTACAAGCATTAATCAGATTGCATTTGCCCTGCTTGCAATCTTAATTGTACAAGGCGTCTTCTCTTTTATAAGAGTTTATACGTTTGCTATCGTAAGCGAACGAACATTGGCAGACATTCGGCTGTCTGTTTATCAGAAAATGCTTTGGCTTCCGCTTACCTTTTTTGACAAGAGGCGAATAGGGGAGCTGATCAGTCGAATTACCTCAGACGTAGGGATTTTACAAGATGCCTTTACAGTTACTCTGGCTGAGCTGCTTCGGCAGGTAGTGGTACTTATTGCTGGCACTATTGTCATTTTTGTACTAACGCCTAAGTTAGCACTATTCATGCTGTTGACTTTTCCTGTTTTGGTAGTAGCAGCTTTATTTTTTGGAAAGTTTATCAGAAAACTCTCGAAAAAAACTCAAGACCAATTAGCCGCTACCAATGTGATTGTGGAAGAAACCCTACAGTCGATTACAGTAGTCAAATCCTTTACCAATGAGTTGTTTGAAGTGACTCGTTATAAGAAATCTTTGAAGGAGGTTGTTCGCATTGCACTCCATGCTGCCAAATACAGGGGTGTATTTATATCCTTTACCATTGTAGCCTTATTTGGTGGTATTGTGGCAGTGAGCTGGTATGGTGCATTTCTAGTTCAGGCCAATGAAGTTACAGTAGGTGAGCTATTTTCGTTTGTGCTCTACACCACCTTTATAGGCGGATCCATTGCAGGACTCGGGGACATCTACAGTCAACTGCAAAAGTCAATTGGTGCCTCGGAGCGTATCATGGAAATCTTGGCTGAGGTGGACGAAAAGGATGAATCTAAAAGCACCCTAAAGCTGGAGGGTAAAATACAATTTGAAGAGGTAACGTTTTCCTACCCTACCCGGGCTGATTTACCAGTCTTAAAGAAAATAAATTTAGAAATTAAGGCGGGACAGAAAGTGGCATTGGTGGGACCAAGCGGGGCGGGAAAATCAACCATTACCAGTTTACTGCTGCGCTATTATAAACCGGGCGGTGGCCAGGTACTAATAGATGAAAAGCCTGCTGAAGCCTATAAACTTTCAGCATACAGAAGCAATATTGGTGTTGTTCCACAAGAAGTAATCTTGTTTGGTGGGACTATCAAAGAAAATATTGCGTACGGAAAACCCAATGCGACTGATGCAGAAATAGAGGATGCGGCAAGAAAGGCAAACGCACTTGACTTTATTCTTTCTTTTCCCGAACAGATGAATACGCTAGTGGGGGATAGAGGGGTAAAACTCTCGGGAGGACAGCGTCAAAGGGTGGCTATTGCCAGGGCAATTCTTAAAAATCCTACCATTTTAATTTTGGATGAGGCCACGTCTTCTCTCGATGCAGAATCCGAAAAACTGGTACAGGATGCATTGGAGAACTTGATGGAAGGACGCACCACCATTATCATTGCTCATAGGCTAAGCACCATTCGAAAAGTGGATAGAATATTGGTGATCAAGGAGGGTATTATCGCTGAATCAGGCTCCCATGATGAACTTACCAATCGGAATAATGGTATTTATAGTAACTTGCTCAAATTGCAGTTTAACGAGGGTTAATCCGTGCGAATTCAAAGACAAATATTAAAAGAATCTAACCTGCGATCGACCCCCAGTCGATCAAAGATTCTGGGATTATTCCTTCATAACCCCCATGCGCTTTCTTATTCTGATATTGAAAAAGAAGTGGCCCCCTCATTCGACAGAGTAACCGTCTACAGAACTCTAAAATCCTTCCTTGACAAGGGGATTATTCACAAAATATTGGATGATTCGGGGGGATTGAAATACGGGCTATGCAGTGATCATTGCACCAACACTGAGCACCAGCATGACCATGTACACTTTAAATGCACCCAATGTGGCCAAACAAGCTGCCTGGATGAGGTCGAAATCCCGGCATTTGACTTGCCGGGAGGCTATAAAATAGAGGAGGTAAATCTTTTAATCCAGGGGACTTGCCCAAGTTGCCGGTAGGTGGTTTCTTTTTAACAATTAGCAGTATTCAACACGCATGTAAGTTTTGCGGATTAGTTTATATTTGTCCCCATAAAACTTTTAAAAGAGGTGATTACATGCTTTGTTTGGAATGTTAGTCACCTCTTTTTTACTCAAAAACTATAGAAAGGCAAATGTTTGTATTCTCCCTGTTCCGAAATAATAATCAGGCTGAAACCATTCTATTTGCTGTATTTGCGGCTGTAATTGTCCTTTTCTTACTTATAGATCTGGGGATTTTTAATAAGAAAGCCCATAAAATTTCCACAAAATCAGCATTATATCAGTCCATTTTTTGGGTAATAATAAGTACTGCTTTTGGCTACTTGGTATACAAGTATGATGACAGGGGAGCTGATGCGTCATTAGAATATTTTTCCGCCTACCTCACAGAATATGCTTTATCGGTGGATAACATCTTTGTTATCCTTCTTATATTAAAGTACTTCACTGTAAAGGAGGAGTATTACCACAAAATTCTTTTTTGGGGAATATTAGGAGCAGTAGTTTTCAGGGGGATCTTCATTTTTGTTGGTGCTCTATTTATAGCCAAGTTCCACTGGATACTGTACGTGTTTGGTGTGTTTCTAATATATTCCGGAATTAAAATTTACTTTGAAGACAGTGACGAAAAAATTGATCCTGAGAAGAATCCAATACTAAAACTTTGTAGAAAATACCTTCCGATGGCCAAAGGAGATACGGAGGGAAAGTTTGTGATAACAAAGCCCAAGCTTATGTTCACAGAGTTGTTTTTAGTAATTGTACTTATTGAAACCACAGATTTAATTTTTGCGGTAGACTCTATTCCGGCTGCGTTTGCGATAACACAAAATGAATTTTTAATTTATACATCCAACATTTTTGCGGTGCTTGGCCTTAGGGCGATGTTTTTCCTATTGGCCGGTATTATCGACAAGTTCTATTTGTTACAGAAGGGCCTTTCCATTATCCTGTTCTTTATAGGGGCTAAAATGCTTATGGAAATATTTGAAATACATATACCGATTACATTGTCCTTTACGGTGATATTGCTCACGCTTACCTTGTCTATCATATTTTCCGTGCTGGTTCCAAAGAAAAACAAATCGGGCGAGTTGGTTTAGTTACCACCCAGCGTTTCAGAAAAGACACTTGAAGGAAGAATCTTCAAAAGTACAGGCAGTGTAAGATATCGCTGGGGCAAAGAGATAACTACAAAGGTGGGAATGGTTTTTAGTACAGTAAACATTAGCATTTGTACTTTTTGCTTTTCCTCCTCGGACAGTTCTCCTATTTTTGCTTTGCGCAGAAGGGCCATCAGCGCTTTGCTTTCCTTTACCTCTCCTACAATTCTGCTTTTATTGTTTTCGGTAAGCTTGGTCAACCTCTTAATGAATCTCTCGCTTATCTCATTATAATCTTGCTTGTTTTGCAGATAGCCCAACTGCTCCCAGTGTTCCAGTACAAAGCCCTCAATGGCAATCATACTGTTTTCCAGATCATCATCCTTAAAGTCCAGATAATGGCATAAGCGGACTAGAAACTCACTCTCTTGATCTTCTATTTTTTTATCCGCCCAGATGGTGAGGATGGCCATCTCAAGGAAATATTTTTTTAAGAGCCATGAATTATTGGTGGGCAAATTGATGGATTCTAAATCAACACCACTTTCAAATATTTCTACTGCCTCTCTCTTTTTATCTGATGAAAGCCCAGCACTCTGTAAGAAGAAGTCAAGTAATCGTCTTTCTTCAAATTCAATTTTTTTATTAGCATGTGCTGCGACTGCTATGATTTTCACTACTGAAAAGCGCAACTCCTCACGTTCATATTTGAAAAAATCAGAGACAATCCGATCCGCATTGGTGTGAATCCACTGGCCAAAAATGAATATATCAAGAAAAAGTAAGCTGTTGTGAAAAAATTGCATCCAAAAATTTCCACTGTAGTCTGCTGTTCTTTCAATCCTCTTATCAAGGATTTTTTCAGCCAGCTCAAGTGGTGTTTTTTTCCTTCCAAAGAATGACTTGGAGGGCGTTGCTAATTCAGGAAAAACGTTATTATAAAAACTACCAATACTTTCCAGTGTTTTTGTCATTAATCTGGAGAGTTCCTCGGGGTCTTTCACTGGCTTATCGTGAAAAAGCAGTGAACTACTGATCAGGCTTTCGGCCAAGAGCAATTTCATTTTGTCCTTTTCATTCAGTTGCTCATTCTCAGGGTTATCAAGCACGTCTACTGCATGACCATACATAAGCCCTGTAGGTTGAATAAGACGATATAAGGACTGTTCAGGATGTGATGCCTTTCTTTTTTCTGAAGTCAACTCTCCCAAGATGTCTTTGCGGAAGTCGAGATATTTTTTTAGCCAACCCTTTTCACTTGATTTCATCTGGGATCAAATTTTGCATCAGTCTGAAAAGATATGAAAAAAACCATTTATATACAGGAGCAGCCTGTGCTATGGCTTTGGAAGGCCTAATCCTTCAAGTTCAGAGGCTGTGGCCAGCACGCTTTCTTTCATACTTTCTTTATACTTGTCGAGCCGCTTGGCTAAGGTTTTATCCATAGTACCAATGATTTGAGCAGCAAGAATTCCAGCATTTTTTGAACCATCAAGGGCAACGGTGGCTACTGGCACACCTCCTGGCATTTGCAGTATTGAAAGTATAGAGTCCCAGCCATCTATGGAGTTAGATGATTTAATAGGTACGCCTATTACCGGCAAAGATGTCATGGAAGCTATCATTCCTGGTAAGTGAGCGGCACCCCCAGCTCCTGCTACAATTACTTTAAGGCCCCTGCTTCTGGCTGAGCTGGCGTATGCCATCATTCGCTCAGGAGTGCGGTGCGCAGACACAATGGTAATTTCGAATGGCACTTTCATCTCTGAGAGAAAGTCAGCTGCCTTTCTCATTACAGGTAAGTCTGATTGGCTACCCATGATAATTCCCACTATAGGCTTACTCATGCTATTACTTTAAGGTTGTCTTTTACAAAGTTGGCTTTCTTCCTTAAACTTTCTATGTTGTTATCCACAATTGTTACATGGCCCATTTTTCGAAATGGTTTTGTTATTTTTTTGCCGTAGAGATGAACATGAACCCCCTCTACAGCCAACACATCCTCTAAACCTTTATATTTTGCTTCTCCTGTGAACCCTTCTTCGCCCAACAAATTGACCATGATACTGGGTGAACGCATTTTTGTACTCCCTAAGGGTTGATTTAGTATGGCTCTAAGGTGCTGTTCATATTGTGAGGTCTCGTTGGCTTCAATGGTTTGGTGTCCGCTATTGTGGGGCCTCGGAGCCACCTCATTTACCAACACTTCTCCTTCCTTAGTCACAAACATTTCTACTGCCAGAATGCCTACTAAACCTAGCTGTTCAATTACTTTGCGTGCTATTTGGTCGGCCTTCTGCTGAATTGCTTCATTCAGGTCGGCTGGAGCAGACAGGTGTTCTACCAGATTTTTTTCAGGATGAAATTTCATTTCAACGGCAGGATACGAAACAACATCTCCGTTTTCGTTTTTTGCTACAATAACTGCTATTTCCTTATCGAAAGGAATCAATTTCTCTAATAAACCAGGGGCATCAAAAGCCTTTTCCAGGTCTTCCTCCTTTCGAAGTATTTGTACGCCCCGTCCATCATAGCCTTCTTTGCCAAGCTTATTCACTGCAGGCAAAAAAGAACGATGATCCATCACCTCACTTTTATTTTCTGTAAGAATAAATTCAGCTGTTGGGATTTCATTGTCAACGAAAAACTGTTTTTGTGTGCGTTTGTCCTGAATCAATGCTATGACGGAGGGCTGGGGGAAAACCCTCTTCCCCCTTTTCTCTAACTCGAACAATGCCTGCGTATTCACATTTTCAATTTCGATGGTGATTAAATCACAGGTTTCTCCGAATTGAATAACGGTATCGTAGTCAGTAAGCTTACCTACTTTAAATGGCGCAAGTTGATGGCAGGGCGCGTGGACGTCAGGATCCAGTATTGAAAACGAAATATTTAAATCAATGCCAGATTGAATGAGCATGCGGCCAAGTTGACCTCCGCCTAAAACACCTAGGGTAAAGTTATTCTGATAATATTGTGGCTTCATTGGAGCCACAAACCTATTAATAATTTATTGGACAGGAACCATGATGGCTAGAGGTATTTCAATTGTTTTGCCAGTGACACCACATCGTTAAATTCAATTTTTGCCTGACGAACAGAATATAACAGAAGGCGAACCTCCTTTACATGCACCCTGCCGTCAGCTTCAGACATTTTGTATAAATGAACGAAGGCATTTAATTTTTCCTCATTGGAGCAGAGATTTAAGTAGTCTATTCCAGATTGGTAGATCTCTTTTTCTTCTTTGTTAATAACGTCTTTTTCAAATTCTATTAGCGTGGCTTCAGGAATACCTTCATGCTGTTTTACTTTATTCAGCGCTTCGTTCTCACTGCTATCAACAATGCCATCGGCATTCATGAGAAGACGCATGAGGTACAGGACTCCAAGGTGATAGTTTTTATTATGGCCCATAAGGTAGTTAAACCCATAAATATAATCAGAATCAGGACTTATGAAACAAAATATAGGATGATGAAAATGGGGCTTATGCATAAAAATTTCTGAAGCTTCGAGTTAAGGCAATGCCCCTAACGGGTCTTGATGCCTGTAAACCTGTGGTTTTAAAACCGAATCAATGAGAAAAACAGATGCTTTAGACTAACTATGAAAAAAGTTGATACACGATAAGCGCAGAAAAATAGGCGAGCGCAGTCATATATACCAATTGTATCATCGGCCATTTCCATCCGTTGGTTTCTCTCTTTACAACGGCCAGTGTGCTCATACACTGCATGGCAAAAGTGTAAAACACCAACAGTGAAAGACCGGTAGCAGTGGTAAATCGAGGGCCCCCTGTGTCCGGATTTATCTCTGCTTTTAGCCTGCTTTTTATAGTGGTTTGATCCTCCGTATTGCCCACACTATATATTGTGGCCATGGTGCCTACAAACACCTCTCGGGCGGCAAAGGATGTAATCAAAGCAATTCCAATCTTCCAGTCGTATCCCAATGGAGCAATAGCGGGCTCAATGGCCTTTCCAATAATTCCTGCATAGGAATGTTCAAGCCGATAGGCCATCAATAAATTCTCACGCTCGTCTGGGGCTGCAAGATGATTTTGAATTTGCTTATCTATTACAGTTTCGGCTTGGCTCATTTGCTTTTCTGGGCCATAGCTAGCCAGTACCCATAAGACAATAGAAACAGCCAAGATTATTTTGCCGGCTTCAAACACAAAGGTTTTTGTTTTACTCACAATGGTGTGCCCTACATTTGACCATTTAGGCATCCTATAGGTGGGCAACTCCATGATCAAATAACTTCTTTCATTGGATTTGACAATCCATTTCATCACTACCGCAGAGATAATGGCTGCTGAAAATCCAAGCGCATATAGCCCCATTAATACAAGCCCCTGATAGTTAAAGAAACCAAATAGTTTATCGTCTGGAATGATAAGTGCTACTAAAATTGCAAATACGGGCAATCGGGCGGAGCAGCTCATGAGAGGAGTTACAAAAATAGTGATCAGTCGGTCTTTCCAGTTTTCTATAGTACGCGTGGCCATTATTGCCGGGATAGCACATGCCCACCCAGAGATTAACGGCACGACACTTTTTCCACTCATGCCAAATTTGCGCATGATTTTGTCCATCAAAAACACCACCCGCGACATATACCCGGTTTCTTCCAAAACCGCAATGAATGCAAATAAAATGGCAATTTGGGGCACAAAGATGAGTATGCCTCCTATACCAGGAATGATCCCCTGCGTAATCAGATCAAAGAACGGACCTCTGGGAAATACATCCTTCAAGAGGTTGCTGAGGTTGGCGAAGGTAGAATCGATAAAGTCCATGGGTGCCTGTGCCCATGCAAAAATGGCTTGAAAGATTAAAAAAAGAACACCAAAAAAAATGAGGTAGCCCCATACTTTATGGGTTAACACCTTATCAATGCGATAAGAGAGCCGCTTCCATTCTGTGTCTGCGGTTTTTAAAACTATTTTGCTCAGTAAATCCTGAATGTATTGATAACGAATGATGGTTTCTGCGCCCTGATATTTGCCTGGGAAAAATTCGTGCTCGTTGGCCAGTTTGCCAATGAAAACTTTATCGTTCTTATCTAAAAATGTAAGATTTTCTACTTGTTGAAGGTATTGATATGCTTCATAGCTTGACTCAAGTTTGAAGTGGTGCCTGACCCCTTCTACAGCCGGGAGAATTTCTTTATCGATAGGATAGATTTTTTGTTTTGAAACCGGGATGTGACCTATCAATATTTTTTTTAGCTTTTCAATACCCTGACCAGTTCGTGCATTGACAAGGACAACGGGTAAATCCAAATTGATAGAAAGTTTAATCACATCAATGCTCTGTCCTGACTTAGCGGCTAGATCCACCATGTTGAGTACGAGAACAACAGGCAATCTTAAATCGATAAGCTGCGTAAGAAGCAACAATGAACTTTGTAAATTGGTAGCATCAGCAACCAGGACTACTTTATTGGGGAAGTAATTATTGCGTCTGTCCGAAAATATCTCAGCAACAATTTTTTCATCCAGTGATCGGGGGTAGAGACTATAGATGCCAGGCAAGTCGATTATTTCTGCCATGGTATTTTCATCAAGACGAGTTGTTCCCGTCTTCTTATCAACGGTTACCCCTGGAAAATTTCCTGTTTTTTGCTTCAGCCCTGTGAGTTGATTGAAAAGTGATGACTTTCCTGAGTTAGGCTTCCCTGCTAATGCGATCTTCAACCTTTCCACCAAAAATTAAATTAATTAAGAATAGAAATCATGGCAGCCTCTTCCAAGCGGAGTGTTATATCATAGCCTGAAATAGTTACGCAGATAGGATCACCAAAAGGGGCCTTGAAATTGAATTTTACCACTGATCCGGGCAAAAAACCCATCTCAAGGAGTTTATTTGAAAGCTCCTGAGAGACAAATCCTGCAATTACTGCCGTTTCGCCTGGCACCATCTGAGCAACACTTTTGGCAAGATCTGCCATTTTTATTTAGATTAAATTAAAACTGCGTGAAGATAATTGTTGGGGCTGAGATAAACCATGTTTTACCTTAGGTTGTTCTCATATCATGGGAAAAAAGAAAGCAAAATTGGAGAAAGAAGCCTCAAAAAAACAGAAGCTAAATGTCGAGAAGATGGAGCCTGAAGAAAAAGAGAAGTATGTGGGGCTACCAAACCGGGATTTGAAGAAGAATCTGGGCTGCGGTTAAGACTAGATACTCTCTGCAAAAAACACACGCTTCACCCTCTCACTGGTGTTGGTTAGAATTTCGTAAGGGATCGTGTTTGCTTGTGCGGCTACTTCATAAATAGAATTGTCCTTTCCAAAAATAATAACCTCATCCCCCTCAACTACTTCAGCAATGTGGGTTACATCCACCATGGTCATATCCATGCATACATTGCCCACGACAGATGCTTTTTTGCCCCTTATACTTACTCGACCTGCCCCATTTCCAAAACTTCTGGAGTAGCCATCTGCATATCCTATGGCGATAGTGGCAATGATTATGTCATTCTGTGCCACTCCCAATCGGCCATAGCCAATAGAATCGCCCGCGGCTACTTTTTTTATCTGTGAAACAACAGTTTTAAGAGTGGCCACCGGCAGAACTTTGTCTCTAAACTCACCTGTTGGATCAATACCATAGAGGCCAATGCCGAGCCTGACCATATCAAGTTGGTACTCCGTAAGGCGTAAAATCCCACTGGAGTTAAGAAGATGTCTAATAGGGGTAATTTTCAGACCATTTTTTATTAAATCCAGCCCTTTATTATATCGGTTGGCCTGCAGTGTCGAGAAATCATCATGTGCTGAATTATCAGCTCCAACCAGATGGGAGAAAACGGAGGCGACTGTCACATTACTATTCTTAGAAAGAATTTTTATCACTTCTCCCAGTTCATTGATTTCAAAACCCAACCGATGCATTCCTGTATCAATTTTTAAATGAATGGTACAGGGTCGCCCATTTAAATTTTCTACCAGCGCGTTGAGGAGGGGCAAACTGTGAATTTCCGGCTCCAGATGCCGGTCGAGCATTATATCCCAGCTGTCTTTGCCCGGGTTCATCACCATGATGGGCAAATGGATATTGTGGTTTCTTAACTCAACTCCCTCGTCTACATAGGCCACTCCCAAATAATCCACTTGGTGATATTGTAAGAGGCTTGCGATTTCGTTACTTCCACTTCCGTAAGCAAGCGCCTTTACCATCACCATTAATTTTACTTTAGGCTGAAGCAAAGACCGAAAGAAGTTGAGATTATGTACCATAGCACCCAGGTCCATTTCCATGGTGGTACCATGAATTTTTTTCTGAAGGAGTCTTGTAATTCTTTCAAATTGAAATACTCTCGCACCCTTTACAAGAATGGCTTCTTGCGAGAAAGAATTCCAATTCACGTCTTTTAGAAAATCTTCTGTAGTTATATAAAACTGAGAATCAAGAGACGAATCGTTAAATAGGTTTTGATGTGAATAAAAACCAAATCCTATTCCAATAAATTTTTGAATATGTTTTTCCTTAAGAACATGAGAGACTTGTTGCGATAATTCATCAAGGGTTAATCCGGATTGTAGTATGTCTGAGAGTATCAGTGTTTTCTTTGGCATATTAATGCCTTCCAAAAAATCTAAACTGATGCGCAAACCACCCAGATCGTTATTGTAAGTGTCGTCTATTATCTGGCAATGATTAATTCCCTGTTTCAACTCTAGTCGCATGGGAATAGCGCGTAATTGATCTATTTTTTCCTGGATTTCAGATGCCGAGTAATCCAAGTGCAAAAGCACCATTATGCAGTGCATCACGTTTTCACGGGAGGCCGCATTAACAAATGGGAGTGTAAGATGGAGGTTTCCAAATTTGCCTGATAATGAGACTGAATCAACATTACTGAACTCAAGTAAAACATTGGCGCCTTGATTTTCTCCCCAACTGATCAATTCCTGAAATGATTTTTTTTGTCTGGTGATTTCATCATTTATTGTGGCATAGTCGTGACAATAAATGATGGTTTTGCACGATTGGAATAATTTAAGCTTTTCAAGTAGTTTTTCGTGAGAGGAGGAGAAACCCTCATCATGTGCAGTGCCCAACATAGTAAAAACGCCAATAGAAGGCTGAATTATTTTTTGTAGTGCTTCCATTTCGCCAGGTAGGGAAATGCCAGCCTCAAATATTCCCAACTCATGCATTGAATTCATTTGCCAAACAGAAAGGGGTACGCCTACTTGCGAGTTATAACTCCCAGGATTTTTAACGCATTTGAACTTTGGTGAAAGCAATTGATACAGCCATTCTTTCACGGTTGTTTTCCCATTACTTCCTGTGATACCCACTACCGGATAATTGAACTGGTTGCGATGGGTGGTTGCTAAGGTTTGAAGAGCGACTGTACTTGATGCTACTTTTATAAAACTTGCTAATGGATATTTTTCAATCGCGATATCCTGTTCTACTATGAATAACCTTATTCCCTGCTCATAAGCGGTTGCGATATGTGTATGGCCATCATTCCGCACTCCCTTTATTGCAAAAAACAAACTTCGCGGAGAAGCAAATAATTTACGGCTGTCGATGAGAAGATATTCAACGATTTCATCTTTGGCCAGTTGTAGCATCTGGCCTTTTAATACACTTGGGAGTTGCGAAAAGGATAACATTTTTAGAACAATCGGGCTCCGTTTGGGACAGGTTTATCAACGGTGGTAAGAACTACATTTCCGTCATTGTCAGGAAAGCCCGTCACCAGTACTTCGGACATAAATGAAGCAATTTGCTTGGGGGGGAAATTGACCACGCAAGCCACCTGTTTGCCCTTAAGCTCCTCCAGACGGTAAACTTTCGTTATTTGGGCGCTTGACTTCTTAATACCCAATTCAGGCCCCAAATCGACCCAAATCTTAAAAGCAGGCCTTTTGGCCTCTAAAAAAGGCTCGACCCGGACAATTGTGCCTAATCTTATATCAATTTTATTGAATTCATCCCATGTAATCATCATCAAAATTTCATAATTTAGAGGCCCTAACCTTAATTTGCTCAAGTTACAAATGAAGGTCGAGAGGGTACAAAAGAAGGTAGAGAGAATATGAATAGCAAATTACCATATATCCTTGCAGTCTGTACAGTTGGTTGTGTTGCTTTGTTTTCGCAAGAAGCAGTGGCCCAGGATGGCGCTTATCCTCCTCGTAATTTTCAGGAGCCAAGCTATCAGGAACTGAACCTTAACGAGGATAAGTCATTGATATATGATGTCAGTGAAAGTAGGCCTTCAAGGTCAACTCCAAAAAGCATCCAACGGGATTCTACTTCACTCAATTCTATGAAGCCAAAGGCAAATAGAAAATCCAGTGTTGAGAAGAAGGAAGAAGATCCATTGTCTTTTAATTTTCTCTACTACATCATTCAGAAGTATAAAATTTCTGACATCGTAGATCAATAGCAATACGAAGCCACATTTTCCTTTTATTAAGTTAATTATTTTTTTCTGGAGTTTTTCTCCCGGGATAAGCTGTGCTCAGAATATGGATAACTTAAGGGTTGAATTAGAAGATATTAATGAGTCATCTCTGCGTCTTCGGCAAAATGTAATGCCTACGATTAATCGTTTTGGTTACGAATCCCCACAAATGGATTCATTGAATTCATTAATTCAGAATTATGATTCATTGGCGCTGATCAAAGTAGAAAATATTATTTCAACATATGGTTGGCTTGGAAAATCTAAAATAGGTGATTGGGCTAACTCAACTTTGTTCATAGTTATTCAGCATGCACAGGATAATAGTATTCGCGAAAAGTTTTATCCTTTATTGGAAGAATCAGTAAAAGAGGGAGAATCCAGGAAATCAGATTTGGCCACCATGAAAGACAGGATTTTAATTGAAAATGGCCAACCACAGATCTATGGAACTCAAACCAACAACCTGGGGCAGCTGTTTCCTGTTGAAAATAAAAATAAGCTTAATAAAAGACGAAGACAAGTGGGATTAAAAAAGATTAAGAGCAATTAACGGATTGATTCGTTAATGATACTTCACGTAGTGCTCCCACTTTTCTATCACATCCTTAAAATCTTGAGGTAGTTCAGAGTCGAACTCCATTCTTTCTTTTGTAATGGGATGTTCAAAACCAAGGGTCTTAGCATGAAGCGCCTGGCGGGGCATGATTTTAAAACAATTGTCAACGAATTGTTTGTACTTTGAAAAGATTGTTCCTTTTACAATTTCACTACCGCCATAGGTGGCATCATTAAAAAGCGGGTGACCCAAGTATTTGAGATGGGCACGGATTTGATGCGTACGACCAGTTTCGAGTTTGCATTCGACTAGGCTTACGTATCTCAATGTTTCCAATGTTTTGTAGTGGGTGATGGCTGTACGACCATTGTCACCTTTAGGAAAGGCTGAGGTAATTCTCCTATCCTTCAGGCTTCGTCCCACATTTACATTTATAGTACCCTGCTCTGGATCAGGTTCACCCCATACCAATGCCCAGTAAGTTCTGTCAATACTATGATCGAAAAACTGTCGGGCTAAACCAGTTATGGCTTTTTCTGATTTGGCAATTACCAAAAGGCCTGATGTGTCTTTATCAATACGGTGTACCAGCCCAGGTCGCCCTTCGTTGCCTGGCATCACCGGTAGGTTTTGAAAATGGTAAGTGAGGGCGTTTACCAACGTACCACTCCAGTTTTGGAATGCAGGATGCACCACCATGCCGGCTGCCTTATTTACTATCAACAAGTGATCATCTTCAAAAATAATATTGAGCGGAATGTTCTCTGGCTTTACTTCGGTGTCTCTGGGCGGTTCAGGAAGGGAAACGGTAATAATGTCGTGAGGACGAACTTTGTAGTTGGGCTTTGTGGTCTTCTCATTCACCTTCACAAAGCCACCTTGGATGCCGTCCTGCAGCTTGTTTCGGGTAACATTAGGAAGCCGTGCATTCAAAAATTTATCAAGGCGAATCGGTCCTTGTTTGGGATCAGCCACAATCCGATAATGCTCAAACAATTCGTCATCTTCATTATCGTCATATTGCTCCACTTGTTCCATGCCCAAAATTACACAATAGCGATGTCTGGACTGCTATTCTCTGGTAGTGAAATAAGAAGTGGTAGTGAGAATTGATTGAGAATGAGAATTCAAATCTTTCATTGTTCTGGTTCTCACTGGGATAGTTATATAAATCGTTAGTATTTTCGCTATAGATAATAACTACTATGACTTCGGGGTTTTTAAGATCTTTGATAGGACTTCTTTTTTTACTTCTCACATTTTGTACAAGCAGAGAGCGCAATGACTTGTTTGAAAAGGCTGAAGGCAGAGGTGAGGTATCAGCTGTTTTGGAGGAGGCATCAACCTTAGTAGCCAGTTTTGGTAATCCAGGTAAGCTTTGGACACTCAATGACAGTGGAAATCCCGCAGAGATCTTTCTGATAAATGATAAAGGAGCGATTGAAATGACCTGTAAACTAAATAAAGTTAATAATCGTGATTGGGAAGACATTGCCATCGGCCCCGGTCCCAATGACAGCACAAAATACCTTTACATAGGTGAAATAGGAGACAACAATGCGAAATATGATTTCAAGTATTTGTACCGGGTAGTAGAGCCCATCTTTCGGGGTGATAAGAAAATATTTCTTGAAAAAATTGACACGCTCGTAGTGAGTCTTCCTGATGGTAAAAGGGACATGGAGTCTATTACTATTGACCAAAATACGGGTAATCTATATTTGATCTCAAAGAGAGAGGAACATGTAAATCTTTACAGGGCGCCTGCCGGTTCCCTTGTTGCCAGGGATACTATTGTGCCTGAGAAAATAGGGACATTACCTTTATATCAAGTGGTGGCAGTAGATTTTACATCGGATGCGAAAGAACTCTTGGTTAAAACGTATGATGGAATTTACTACTGGGAAAGACCAGACAGCCTTTCGATCCAACAAGCCTTACTAACGGATCCAATTAAGCTTGACTATAGCCGAGAGCCACAGGGGGAGTCTATTGCTTGGGCTTTGGATGACAGTGGGTTTTACACCTTGAGTGAAAGTATTGATAATAAAAGAGCTACTCTGTATTTCTACAAAAGGGCTAAATAAAAACCGGACGTCTTTTCAGAATTTCCCTGATCTCCGGAGGGCCTGTAAAATGATTGCCAATAAAGTCATCCAAGATACCAAGGCTTTTTGCGGATAACAGCTGCATGATTTCATCCTGAACTTCGCCACTAAGCGCGTAGGGAAATTGATTAATTGTCATGTTTGCGCCATTGCACATGGCGTAAATAGAATACTCAGCAGATTGATTTACATCACTTTCGTTAACGACACAATGATTAAGGAGCTTGTTAATATCTGGTAGGCCATCAAGTCTGGGATGCGTCTTATTTTTAAGGTGCTCCCTCATGTAGTTTTCAATACGATGGCGTGATTCTTCAGAAAGTTCCATGTGCATTTTGCCAGCACATTCAAGGCACATGGCATATTCAAAAATGATTTCTTTGGTGCCCAGTGATGGATAGTTCTTAATTGCCTTCTCTACTACATATTGTTTATCAGCGAGCAGCTGATTACACATCATACAGGCTTGAAAAGGCTGATGGGTTTCTGAATTATAAAATTCTTCAGGTATGGGCAAGTCTGATTCAGTCCGGTTCATTAAGAGATGCGATCGATCAAATTCAATGTATATTTTTTTAGTTCCTCCTTCTTTCTTTCGCTTACATTCAATTTATTGAGGCGTGATAGTCCGCGGTTAAAATAGAAATTTATCTTTTGTTCGGTGTGATCACTCACCCCTAAGTGATCATAAATTGCGGTGACAGCTTTTACTTTTTCTTCTTTATCAAATTGAGTGGAGGTAATTAATTTGTTGAGTTCACTTTTATTTTTACCATGCGCCTTGTCCAATGCGGTGATTAATAAGAATGTTTTTTTATTGGCAATGATGTCTCCACCCACTTGCTTTCCAAATTTCTTCCCATCACCGAATACATCTAACCAGTCATCTTTCAATTGAAATCCGATACCAATGTCAACACCAAAATCGCGAAGGGCTTTTTGATCTTTAGAAGGGGCATGTGCAAGGATTGCACCAAACTCTAGACTAAAGCCGAGTAACACTGCGGTTTTTTGTCGAATCATTTGAATATATTGTTCTTCCGAAACAGACTTCATTTTTTCAAATTCCATGTCCCATTGCTGCCCTTCACACACTTCTGCAGCGCACGCATTGAATTTTGAAAGCACTTCTTTAAGCAACCCGTTCTCCACTTTTAATAATTGGTCATACACTTTTACCAACATAACATCACCTGCAAGTATAGCGGTATTGACATTCCATTTTTCGTGTACAGTTTTACTTCCTCTCCGAATTGGGGCATTGTCCATGATGTCGTCATGAAGCAAAGTAAAATTGTGAAAGGCCTCAATTGCAGTAGCCAGTGGTACAATGCGGCTGGCGTTTATTTTATATAGCGAATACGCAAGTAATGTTAACAATGGGCGCAGTCGCTTGCCTCCCAAACTCATGATGTATCTGATAGGATCGTATAGTGTTGACGGGGCTGATCCGAATTTTTGATTTTTGATTTCAGCCTCAATCCATTGCAAATAGGTCTTGCTCATTTAAAAATATCTAAAATTAAATTTCTATGGAGAGGTCAATTAATCTTCTGGCGATATCTGTTTTTTTAATCCTGACATTCACACTATCACCTAAGCGATATATTTTTTTTCTTCTTCTTCCAATGATTCTGAAGTTTCGCTCGTCAAATTCGTAAAAATCATCTGTCATATCAGAGAGGCGAACCATGCCCTCACACTTAGTTTCTATTATTTCAACGAAGACGCCAAAGTCAGTGACACCAGTAATAATGCCTTCATAAACCTTGTCGGTTGCCATGCTCATAAACTCCACCTGCTTGTATTTGATGGAAGCCCGCTCTGCATCAGCCGCTCTTTTCTCCCGCTCAGAAGAGTGTACACACTTTTCCTCGTAATCTTTTTTGTTCACCGATTTACCACCATCCAAATAATGTTGTAATAATCGATGCACCATCATATCGGGGTACCTTCTGATGGGAGAAGTAAAGTGCGTGTAATGAGGGAAAGCCAGGCCGAAATGACCTTTGGCGTCTGTGGTATATTTGGCTTTTGACATCGCCCTAACCGCAAGCTGCTGGAGTACGTTTTGTTCTGGTTTACCTTCTATGTCTGCCATTAATTTATTGAGCGACTGAGAGATGGCAGTATCTTCGATGTTTAATTTGTGACCAAATTGTTTTGCAAACTGAGCGAAGTCCAGCACTTTCTCCGGATTGGGATGATCGTGTGTACGGTAGACAAAGGTATTTTTATCTTCTCCTTTTTTCATTTTGAAAACATAGGTGGCCACGGCCTTGTTAGCCAACAACATAAACTCTTCAATTAGTTTGTGTGCATCTTTTCTTACTTTCGGAACAACTTCCAAAGGTTTGCCTTTTTCGTCAAGTCGAAATTTTACTTCTGTAGTTTCAAAATTCACAGCTCCTTTTGCAAACCGGTCCTTTCTTAATTTTAGGGCGATTTGATTTAGTAACTGAAGCTCCTTTGCCAAGCCTCCAGCAGCGCTTTCTATCTGCTCTTGTGCTTGTTCATAAGCCAATCGATAATCAGAATGAATTACAGTTCTACCAAACCACTCACTGTAGACTTTGGCTTTATCATCTATCTCAAACAAAGCACAAAAAGTGAGTTTATCTTCATTGGGCCGTAAAGAGCAAAGTTGATTTGACAATCTTTCGGGAAGCATGGGGACGGTTCTATCCACTAAATAAACTGATGTGGCCCTGTCAAAGGCATCCTTGTCCAGAATACTGCCGGGTTGTACATAGTGGCTTACATCAGCAATATGTACTCCCACCTCGTAATGGCCATTGTCAAGTGCACGAAAAGAAATAGCATCATCAAAATCTTTCGCATCTTCTGGATCGATGGTAAAAGTGAGCACATCTCTGAAATCTCTTCTTTTTTTAAGTTCTGCCTCTGAAATTTCTTCCTTAATACTTTCTGATTCCTTTAGCACATTGGGATCAAAGCGAAAAGGCAAATCAAATTCAGCCATGATAGAATGTATCTCAGCTTCATTCTCCCCTGTTTTACCCAAGATCTCAATTACTTTAGCCTCTGGATTTCGATCAGGCGTAGCCCATTTTGTTACTTCAAAGACAACTTTATCATTGGTCTTTGCATTGTTAATGTTTTCCTGATATATGAAAAAATCCTGATAAATCTTTTTGTAATCTGGAACAATAAAAGAGTAATTGGGGGATACCTCTATCCGGCCCACAAAACGTGTGCGAGCCCTCTCAATTACCTTAGTCACTTTTCCTTCAGGGCTTGCTCCCTTTCGTGAAGAAAAGATGCTTAGTTCTACAATATCTCCATGAACGGCAGACCCGAGATCGCGGGATTTTACATAAATATCTTTGTCCTGACCCTCTACGATTACATAAGCAAACCTTGGATTTACATGATCTACCCTGCCTGTCAATGCTATGGATTCCTTAATGCTGCGATAGGTCCCATTTCCCAGTTGTTGAATTTTTCCTTCCTCTTCAAGCTGATCGAGAATGCGATATAAATCGGTTAATAGTGTTTTCTTCTTTATCCCCAACTCTTTGGCAATTTGTTTGGTGCTGTATGCCTTGCCCACCGTATTCTCCAATAATGAAAGAATGGAAGCGTGTATACTGCTTCTTTCCTTTTTATTTTTTTTATCTTTTATCTTTTTAAATAGTTTTTTACTCATTCTCTGCGTGTGTGATATTTTTCTCGGCTATCAATGGCTGACCTTTCAGGCGAAGGTAAAGTTGGGCGACAGCCACAACATCACCCACGCAATACACTGATATTTTTTTCAAATCTCCTTCTTTGTAGTACACCTGATTAACCTGACTCCCATCCATAACACCTTTGCTGGTAGGAATGTTAAAAAGAGCTGCCAATAAATCGAGGGAAGTATAATGTTTATAGTCTCCAAATTTCCATAGCTCTAACGTATCGATGTGTTGAATGTCCCATGGCTTTTTTCCACTCAAGTCTAGCACCTCCGGGAGCATGATGCTATTCACTAACATTCTTCTGCTTATATACGGAAAATCGAATTCTTTTCCATTGTGGGCGCATAACCTGGTGGTTGGCCCCAGCTTTTCCAAAAGTTGCTTGAACCCGGTCAGAAGCTGGGCTTCGTTGTGGGAGGTAAAATATTTTGTTCTTAACCCAAGTTCTCCTGTATCATTTTCAACAAGTAAGCCCACTGCAATAGAAACGATTTTTCCGAATTCAGCATAGATTCCGGCCCTTGTATTATATAGGTCTTCATCAGTTTGATTTTCTTCCCGTTTGAAAAAGCCAACTTTTCTTTTCCATTGTGCCTTCAATCGATCATCGAGTTGGCTGTAATTTTCAGAAACGGCTACGGTTTCGATATCAAGAAAAAGAATATTATTTAACCCGGCATTCATAAGTGCAAATTACGTTAATCCTCATTACAAATTGTATTTATGTATTCTGAGAATATTATACTTTACTTTGTGTTTTCAAAAAAATATGAACATATTCTTTTTCCATGATTTCCTTTAAACACAAGGTATTTTTTGAAGTAGCACAGCAATTGAGTTTTACAAAAGCGAGCCAGGCATTGTATATCAGTCAACCTGCTATTAGCAAACACATTCGGTTGTTAGAAGAAGAATACAAAACAAGTCTTTTTGAGAGGCGAGGAAATTCTATTGCGCTCACAGAAGAGGGGACGATACTGTTTAATTTTATTGTCCGTGGTCAGGCATTGGAAAGGCAGTTGGAGCTTGAACTAAACACACATCGGGATCCGACAGAGATCAAAGGGGACCTTAAATTGGGCACAAGCACTACAGTGACCCTATATATTGTACCCCCCGTGTTATCAGGTTTTAGAAAGAAATACCCAGACGTTAGAATTAGCTTATTTAACCGAAATAGTGAAAATATATTGATAGCTCTTAAGGAGCGTGAAATAGACCTGGGCATAGTGGAAGGAAAAGGTAAAATAGGTCAGGTAAAAAGCGAACTTTTCTTAACGGACGAGGTCTTACCAGTATGCTCAGCGCGCAGTGGTCTGGCAAAAAAGCCAAGAATTGAAATTAAGGATCTTCTTGGTATTCCGATCGCGCTTCGAGAGAGAGGATCAGGCACACTGGCTACGGTGAAACATTCGCTGAGCGGGAAGGGGATTAAGTTGAACGATCTGAATATTAGCATGCGCCTGGGAGGAACAGAGGCGCTTAAAAATTTTCTTTTGGCAGATGACAGTCTGGGGTTTTTACCCGCAAGGGCTGTGGCCAGAGAATTGGCTTCCGGAGAACTTGTAAGAATATTCATTGATGATCTTACGATCACCAGACAATTTTATTTTGTGCAACGACATGGAGATGAGAATCGTGGCTTAAATGCCTCTTTTATAAAATTCTCTAAAAACTACTATAACATTAAGTTATAGGCAATAAAAAAACTGTATTGGTATTAGAATAGAGGCTCCGTTACTTTTGAGCTTAAGCTTTTGAAATCGATATGGTAGTAAAAGAAAAAAAATCACTCGTTGCGTTTTTACAATGTTCTGGCTGCGGTAAAACTTATTCAGTGAATGAGTTACAAACATTTGCAGACTGTGATCAATGTGGAAAGAGTCCTTTGGTAGCCCACTATGATCTTTCGGATGGATTTAACAAAGATGAGATCAATCAAAAAGAACGGTCCATGTGGAGGTATCAGGGAATGCTACCTGTATTGGATGAAGCAAATATTGTAAGCCTTGGTGAAGGCTGGACTCCCATGCTTCTTGCCGATCGTTTGTCGGCAAAGTATGGCATGAGAGAATTGCTGATAAAGGATGAATCAGCCAACCCAACAGGTTCTTTCAAAGCCAGGGGCTTGAGCATGGCGGTTTCCAAAGCCAAAGAGTTGGGAGTAGAGTGCTGCATAGTGCCCACTGCCGGCAATGCAGGAGGCGCTCTAAGTGCTTATTGTGCCAAGGCGGGAATGAGGGCTATTGTGGTAATGCCACGTCACACACCAGAAGCTTTTAAAAAAGAATGCCGCTATTTTGGAGCGGAGTTAATTGAAGTGGATGGGCTTATCAGCGACTGTGGGAAAAAAGTGGCAGAAATAAAATTAACTACAGCTTGTTTTGATGTTTCTACCATGAAAGAGCCGTATCGTCTGGAAGGGAAGAAAACCATGGGGTATGAAATTGCTGAGCAGCTTAATTGGAGACTGCCGGATGTGATTCTCTACCCAACAGGAGGAGGGACTGGACTGATCGGAATGTGGAAAGCATTTCATGAGATGAAAGAATTAGGTTGGATAACAAGCCGTTTACCCCGAATGGTTGCAGTGCAATCAGCGAATTGCAATCCAATTGTTCAGATTTTGGAAGGAAAACTGGATACAGTGAAAAACTATAAGGGCAGCCCCACTTTTGCTAATGGCTTGGCGGTGCCTACTCCCTTTGCAGAAAAGATGATTTTAAATGTGCTCCATGAATCCAAAGGAACAGCCATTGCGATTTCTGATGATGCAATAAAAGACGCGATGAAGGAGATTGCCTCCTTGGAGGGGTTGCTTGTATGTCCTGAGGGTGCCGCATTGCTTCCAGCCATGAAAGCCCTACTTGATAAGGGAAAGATAGAAAGAAGTGAGTCTGTATTGATGCTCAATACAGGATTGGCTTATAAATATTTATGAGTGTAGTACGCCTTCTTTGTCCAGCTCTTTGATAAAGGTTATGTTTTCTTCACGGATCACATCAGGAACAAACAGAAAGCGTTTGTCATAGATGGCACTTCCCACATAGTAGCTTACCCAATATTCATTATTCAGGTGAAAAACGGCAGGATCAATGGACTCCACGATCGCTGCATTATTGGCGGGTACTGTTTCTAGAAAATGACGCAATGTGGAAGTCATTTGCTTTTCGCCTTCTGCTTCCCCATATCCTTTGCTGGTGACCAATGTGTTTTCAATAGAGAACTCATTTTTGTTGATCAGGTAAACTTTCCAGGAGCCTCCCTCTTCCTCTTCTTTTACAACAGCGAGTGTTACATTCTTTACTTCTGGAAATTCAATGTCCTCGATCATGAATTCTATTAAAGTTTTTTGAGATAATTTTTTCTGCCAATTTGCCTTGCGGTGTAAAGTCAATTTCATGGAGCGAATGTTCCTCATTCGGATACCATTTCCAAAAATAGGCTCCGACCAACCATTCTTTCTGCCATGCCGACTTGAAGAAGGCCTCGTAGCACCTTGCTTGTGTCTCCGCAGAGACAATGGCATCTCCATTTTTCTGAGGCCACTTCCAGGGTTCAATGGCTGCATCCGTGGTGCTCCGGTAGCCAATTTCTGTAAAGATCACTGGCTTTTTATATTTTTTATAAACCTTCTCAACGGACGCTAAGTAATCGGACCAGTTAGTAACCAATTCTTCTGTACTTGGGTTATTGGTTTTGGATAAAGGGAAATAAGCTTGTATGCCAATATAATCGAGCGCATCCCAAAACTTAATTTGTTTGTATTCTTCATTAAAGTTAGCAGCATAAGTTAGCTTACCTGAATACACTTTCCGAACTTCTTGAATAAGTTTTCGCCATTCTTCTTCATGTGTAGTGGTTATCGTGAGTTCAGTACCAACACAGAATATTTCTATTTTATTTTTCTCCGCAAGTCGTGCATAGTGAAGAATAAACTGTTGATAGTTTTGAAACCAATTGTTCCAATCTTTGGCATCAGACATTTTTATTTCGCCTGGCCAACTGTTTCTGACCCAAAGATGAGGCTTGAGCAAAGTTTTAATATTCGACTTCCTGGCCAATTGGGTGGTTATTGCAATGCCCTGATCGGATTCTCCCCACCAGATATGATCGCTGTTGGTATTCATGCGAATGGTAGGATCTGTTACGCTGCTTTGCCACGCAAAAGGTGTTTGAGAGATCCAGTTGATGTTATTGTAAACGAGGGGCTCAATTTCTTTTTCGGTGACGACTTGTCTTCCGCCCACCCAACAAACACCTTGCTGTTTTGTGGCCATTGGTACAATAGCCTCATCTGTAAAGGGGATCACAAATCTGGCAAGCAGGCCAAGAAGCAGAGCGCCTAGGATAATAAGAGGCAGTTGAGTTTTCACTGATTCAAGTTACAATCTCCATTTCAAATAGTGATACAATATTTTTTAAGAGAGATCTTTTAATCTGCTCCAAATCCTGAATTGTATCTAACTCCATTGCCATAGAAGCGACCGCTTTGCTATCGATTCCGCAGGGGATTATGTGTTTAAAATAACTTAAGTCAGTATTAATATTAAAAGCCAATCCGTGCAGTGTGACCCACCTGCTGGTTTTCACGCCCAAAGCACATATTTTTCTGCTTTTTTCTGCATCTTCAGGATCAATCCAAACGCCAGTAAGGTCATTAATTCTTCCAGCGGCAACCCCATATTCTTTCAATGTGAGAATTACGGCTTCCTCCAGTAATCGCATGTATTTGTGAATGTCGGTAAAGAAATTTTCCATGTCGATGACAGGATACACTACAATTTGTCCAGGGCCATGATAGGTAATGTCTCCCCCTCGGTTGATGTGGAAGTAAGTGGCGTTGATGTCGCCCAGCCTTTCTTTAGGAATTAAAAGGTTTCTTTCGTTTCCGCTTTTTCCCAGGGTATAGACGTGCGGGTGTTCACAAAAAATCAGATGGTTAGCCGTTGGTTTTTGTTCTAATTCCGGCAGATCTCTGTTCTTTTTTTTAACCTCTAGGATTTGTTCAAAAAGCTTTGTCTGATAATCCCAAGCCTTGGAATATTCTATTAGACCTAAATCAATGACTTCTGTTTTGCGATTGATAATGGAGTTCACTTTATTTTTTCTAACTCTCCTTTGAGGTAAGTGATTACTTCCACGGGATCGGGGTCCACCTTGTTTTCTATTGCCAGGTAATACGAAATCCAATCGGTGAGATGGATGAGGTGATAATATTGTTCCAACAAAGAAGCACCCTCTGCTACGATGTCAATTATGGGATTAGATTTTTTCTCAAAAATATCCCTGCATAGCTCCATTCGTTTTTCCACTCTTACGTGGTCATGATCGGTGTAGAGATAGATTACCTGACATTGTGATAACACCTGACCAGGATTTTCCCAACCGACAATTTCGTTGTGGTTCATTTCCGGAAATGTATTTACATGTGCAAAGTGCTTCGCGTTTTCATTAAGTTGATTTTGAAACCTCACTGCCATTGCTTCGAGTCTCCCATCGCAATAAATAATGGGAAATTTTCCGTGTATTTTTTTGGCGATCAGTTCGGCTTGCGCCTGAATGGCCTTTTCTCCTCTGTCAAGATATTCTACTGCGTTCTCAGTTTCTTTGATAAAAGCGCCACCGATCAGGTTGGTATGGTAAAGGGCATAAAGAAGTGATATCATGGCATAACCCAACATAGCACGCGGGCTGCTCGACCCCGCAGGCATTTGAATGTAATGCAGGTTGTATTCTTTGGCTACTTCCAACACTTTACCGCCCGAAGTAATACAAATAATGTGCGCTCTCTTAAGTAACGCTTTTTGAATGGCAGAGAGCGTTTCTTCTGTGTCCCCACTGTACGAGCAGGCAATAAAGAGTGTATGTGGTCCGACAAATTGAGGGATATTGTACCCTTTGTTCACCATCATAGGGATAGGAATTCGGCCGAAGGTCAGGGATTCTATCAGGTTGGCGCCAATACCCGATCCACCCATGCCGGACACAAGAATATTCCGAATGTCACTTCCGGGCCTTACTAAATCTACTGCTTCTCCTATTCGCAGCGCATCGGTAAGTTGACGTGTAAAACCTTCAATCAATTTTTTCATTTTCTCTATTAACTTAAGGGTTCAAAGGTACTTGCATGACGGATAAAATCAAAAGAGGATTTGAAGGGGAAGGCTTGGCAATATCATTCTTGGAAAACAAGGGCTATCAATTAGTTGTGAGAAATTACAGGTATAAGCGTTCGGAAATTGATTTGATTGTGGAGAAAGATAACTGGCTCGTTTTTGTGGAGGTGAAAACCAGAAGCTCGGTTGCATTTGGTTATCCTGAAGAATTTGTGGACGAAAAAAAAGCGAATAAAATAATGGAGGGGGCCGAAAATTATATTATTGAAAACGACTGGAAAGGAAACGTGCGCTATGATGTGGTGGCAATAACTTTACAGGGAGATGAACCGGAGATTGTTCACTTTGAAGATGCTTTTTACTGACCTTTGCGATTGGAGTAAACTTCTTTTCCCTTATCATTCCACTCACTGCGTACAAACGGGGTGAGTTGACGATCAAACGGATCCTGCGGAAAGACAATTATCTTTTTCCTTCTGCCATTCGGATAGTTTTCTATCCAATCGCCTACTTTATTGTCCCAGTGATATTCCCCCATTACAGCAATAGTTCCATTTTCATGGAACTGATAGTAGTAACCTTCACGTTCTCCAAATTCTACCGGGATGATTTCCTTTATTTTAGTGCGCTCAGCTGGATCGTAGTATACAATGAGTGATTCTTTGGGCCATCCTTTATAATACTTCTCCTTGTCTACCAAAAGATTTTCTCTGTTGTACTGCATCCATCGCCCATGCTTGGTGCCTTTGTAGAAGATGCCTTCTTCCAGGAGGAGGTCACCTTGCATTTTTTTGTATGGCCCATGTAGGAGCACGCCTTTGCTTGGATCAAACGTGTTGGTTTTTCTTATTTCTCTTCGTGTAAAGTCATACCAGTAGATGTCTCTCACAAAACGGTTGGGTTTGTCGGGGGTTTTCAAATAATAAAACAGTTCAATGGTCACTTTGTCACCATACCCTTTGCGGGTAAACCCCTTCTTGGTTTTGATTCCGTAAAAGACCTTTTTCTTTGGCTTTTTCTTTTTGGTTACGATGGGCTCATCGATTTCCTCATCCAACTCCAGCAACTTAAAGGGCTTATCGGTATCAAAAGTAAATTGCCCCTCCACAATGTGCGCTTCCTTACCAGGCTGAGCCAAAGCAAGGAAGGGGAGAAAAAGAATACACGTAAAAAGCAGAAATTTCATGGATTACCCTGTCTTTGCGATTGGATAACGAAGTTAGCGAAAAAATAGTCTATCACCTTTCAACAAAAAAGGGCCTGCGTTTTGGCAAGCCCTTTTTAGCTATTAGAACTGGAGAGGATTAACGAACACCAACATACCCCAAAACGACACCAATTGCAACCGAGAATAAGAAAAGTGCAAGCCAACCAACGATTCCTCCTCTAGTTGCGTTCATTTCGATTTCATTCATTTTTTTCATAATCATTTATTTTAGTTAACACTTTATAACATCACACCGATTTGGATTCCGATCCAAAGACCGGCCAAAACAATTGCTATCCCTAAGAGAGCCCAAAAACCACCCTTGGTGGTTCTCATGACATTTTGTGATATTTTTTTCATTAGTTTTGATTTTGGTTGGATTATGCCTATGAAGCTACAATTTCCCTATTTCAAATCAATAATTATTTCGTTATTTTTTTTAGGAATATTTATTTTAACAGGGTTTAAGGCAAATTCCCAGTCAATCATCCAAGGGAAAATTATTGAGAACGATACGGGATTGCCACTCCCCTATGCAAATGTATATTTGAAGGCTAATCAGAATATTGGAACCATAAGCAATTTGGAAGGCCGATTTTTACTTACGGTTTCAAAAATTTCTAGGACAGATTCATTAGTTATTAGCTATGTGGGATACACTACGATGGTAATAGCTGCTATGGATCTTCGTACCAAATTCAATGGAATAATAGGATTGCAAGAAGAAAAAAGAATACTGGAAAATGTGGTAATCCATTCTGAGGATACATTGAGGAAATTTTTAACACAGGTTTTTAATCGAATAGGCAACAATTATCCGCAGGTAGGTATACTAACTACTGGATTTTATAGGGAAACAAATTGGCTGGAAAATGAAAAAAAGTTCATTTATTTTTCAGAATCCATTATTGAATTTTATAAACCTCCTTATAATCAAAGAAAGTTTGGTCCAGCAAGGATAGTTGAAGGGGCTAAAACTGAACTTAAGGACAGGCGTAATTATTCAAATGTTTACTTTTATGCAGGCATCTATTCTCCTCAGAGATTTGATTTTGTAAAAGAGCGGATGGAGTTTATCAATCCAGTCCATTTTGATAAATATTCTTATTCTGTTGAGGCTGAAGTTCAAAACAACAAGAATCGAATAATTATTATAACCTTTAAACCCGAAATAAAAAATGCCTTGTATGAGGGCAAACTTTTTATCGACTCAGGTTCCAAAGCTTATATTAAGGCCGAATACAAACTCACACCATTTGGCGTTAAGAAGGAAAATTTTTTGAATACAATTGATTTAAGTTTCCAAAACAGAAACTATATAGTTCACTATAAAGAACAAAATGGTACATGGTACCTAGACTATGTTATTCAGGTGGCACTAATCAACAATAAAAAATTTGATAATAGAATTCGATATACGAACGAATTTGTCTCAACAAATAACGAAGAAGTAGACAATAATCCCATATCAGATAAGGATGCAATACCATTCCAGGCGTTCTATTCTACGCAGGAAGATAAGTTTAACAATGACTTTTGGAATAAGGAAGAAATCATTCCGCGAACTAAGGATTTACAGAAAACTGTAGATCTTCTTTTCAAAGATTCCGCTATGGTTAAAAAAAATGCCAAGAGTCTCAATGAAGTTGGGAACAATCGTTTGTTGAAATTTATTACCAGACTATCAACAAATGTTTCAATCGCAGATGTTCCTTTGTATGTTAATAATGGTAATTACGAGCTAACGTATCCAAATTACTTTTCAATAAGTAAAAACGTAGAGCATAAGAGTAGCATTGTGGCAATTGGCTTTGATTTCAAATATTATCCAAAACCAAATAATGGCATTGTCTTGAAATATTATGGAAACATTACGAGTGGGGTAAAGTTAAACACTATAAATTTATTGTATGAGAAAGACTTTAGACTGGCAGGACGAAAAAAACCAATTTATATTCAACCTTCAATTGGTATCTATTTTCAAAATTTATACCTGAACCTGGGTGAATCCAATATCACCTCGGATTTTCAAATTGGCAGAAAACATTTCTATGACAGAGTCAATGTTGGAGTTGGGGAAGATAGATTTGGAATTATTGGCGCGGTGGAACTTGTATATAAGTTTAATTCCAGATTGGCCCTTATGACAAAAGCGACATCTTCGATAGCCGCAACAGGTAAGTGCAAAGTTTTAATTGGTGAAGTTCCAAAATCACTGATTGAAAAGTCAGCCAAAATGAACTTACAACAAGTTACGCTAACAAATAACAATAATTCTCAATCTGCGTCCCCGATAGGAACCCTAAGGTTTATCCCAATAATTGAAATTGGTTTAAGGATTGGGTTAATCAAATAAAGGTTTTTATAATTAAGTAAAATCCAGCTACAATTAAAATTAAGGATAGAGTGGTTCTTTTATTTAAAATAAATGAGACTACGAGAGATGTATTATTACGACTAGGAAATTTTTTGCCGATTGCGGGCGTAGAAGGAACTAAGATTTTCCCAGACCAAATTTTCAAAAAATCCACCTCGCTTAACGGTGTAATCTTACCAGTAGAAGGGTTCATACAATAGGCATTACTAGTATCGACAACGTGTATCGCAACAAAGTGAGGAAAGAATTTTTTAATTCGTACATGGGCAATAAAAGGTGACCTCAATTGACTTAATGATTTGAAATCTGACACATAGCCAATAGCCTCTATATTGAATTTCTCTAATAACAGGGACAAATCCATAAAACTATAGAAACCGATCTTTAGCGGATTGAATAATTTTAATTCAGATAACTCTACTTCAATGTTATAATGATGGAGAATTGCTTTTACGCAGGCAATACCACAATCTGAAATATCTGTTTGTTTGACATTAGGCATCATTTATTTGACATGGATATGGGTACCGTAAATTGCCGTCAATAAAATTCACGTGCTATTAGATTAAATATCGAAGTTAGCGAAAAAATATTCTATCACCTTTCAACAAAAAAGGGCCTGCGTTTTAGCAAGCCCTTTTAATACATTTTTGTTTAGACTATGAAACCAACTCTACACTTCTCTTAATAAAGCTCGTCAAGTCAGCGCCTGTGAGCATATTCTGCGAAAGCAATGCCAAATCATACGCTTGCTTGGCCAACTTTATTTTTTGTTCTTCCGTCTCGGCCTTCAATACTTTCTGAATCACATTGTGATTGGCATTGACAGCCACATTGTAACTGTCAGGCATACCTCCCATAAAGGACATACCTCCACCACCGGTCTTGGCCATGTCTTTCATTCTCCTCATCCACTCGCTCATGGTTACCGTTACAGGCAGGTCAGCAGGAGACATTGATTCAACCGTTAATGTCATACTTTGATTCTTAATGGCCTTCTCAAAGATTCCTTTGATTTGTTCCTCTTCTTCTTTGTTAAGAACGCTTTCAATCTTTTCATCTTTGGCGATCAACTTGTCGATGGTATCACTATCCACCCTCTTGAGCTGCGTGTTTTCAAGCTTCTGCTCAAGGTTGCTAATGTAATGGCTGTCCAAAACACCATCCATAAGTAACACATCGTATGATTTATCCTTCGCCATCTGAATGTAGGTGTCTTGTTTGCCCGCGTCAGAAGTATATAAGTAAATGGTTTGCTTGTCTTTGTCAGTTTGGTTGTCTTTTACTTTCTCTTTGTATTCATCAAAAGTGAAGTAAGCTCCATCTACGTTTTTCAGTAATGAAAAATCCTTTGCTTTTTCATAAAACTTTTCATCACTGATCATTCCGTATTTCACGAAAATATTGATGTCATCCCACTTTTTCTCAAAGGCAGGACGATCTTTTTTGTACATGTCTCCCAACTTGTCGGCCACTTTTTTGGTAATGTGCTGACTGATCTTTTTAACACTCGAGTCAGATTGCAGGTAACTTCTGGAAACGTTCAGTGGAATATCTGGTGAATCTAACACCCCGTGTAGAAGCATCAGAAAATCAGGAACCACTTCTTTCACTTCATCAGTAATAAATACCTGACGGGAATAAAGCTGGATTTTGTTTTTTTGAAGCTCAAAATCATTTTTCACCTTCGGGAAGTAGAGCACTCCTGTTAGATTAAATGGATAGTCTACATTCAGGTGAATCCAAAAAAGGGGATCTTCCGAAAATGGATATAGCTCTTTATAAAAATCCAGATAATCTTTATCCTTCAAATCTTTAGGAGACTTGGCCCACAAAGGTTCGGGGTTATTGATAATGCGATCAACCTTTACCGATTTGTACTTTGGCTTTCCTTCCTTGTCCTCTCCATCCGGAATACTTTCTTCCTTGGTGCCGAATTTTATTTCAACAGGTAGGAACTTGCAATACTTTTCTAGGATTCCCTTTAATCTGTATTCGTCCAGAAACTCCTCGGAGTCTTTGTTGATGTGTAGAATGATATCGGTTCCTCTTTCCTTTTTCTTAGCGGGTTCAAGAGAAAACTCTGTAGACCCATCGCACGTCCACTTGGCTGCCTCGTCCTCTCCCACAGCGTAAGATCTGGAAATGATTTCCACATTGTCGGCCACCATGAAAGACGAATAAAACCCAAGACCAAACTTTCCAATGATGTCTTTAGCGTCTCCTTTGTCTTTGAATTTTTCCACAAACTCAGTGGCTCCGGAAAAGGCAATCTGGTTAATATATTTTTTTATTTCTTCTGCCGTCATTCCAATTCCGCGGTCGCTTACGGTGATGGTTTTTTTCTTTTTATCGAAACTTACCTCTACGCGGGTTTCTCCAAGTTCATCCTTGAACTCGCCCATTGCGGCAAGCTTTTTAATTTTTTGCGTGGCGTCTACCGCGTTGCTTACCAGTTCCCTTAGAAAGATCTCGTGATCTGAGTAGAGAAATTTTTTGATGATGGGAAAGATATTTTCGGTATGGATGGAAATTGAACCCTTTTCAGCAACAGTTGCCATATTCGTTGATTTGGTTTGATTAATAATTTACAGGGGAAACCTTTCAAAAGCCGTTCCATCAAGTAAAAGGTGACAGGATGGCAGGGAAGGGAGTTGTGGAATAATTAGGTGTTGTTTTGTGAGGACACGAAACAAAGGAGGGTCTGTGTTGAAATGGGTATGTGTATTCTTAAGGATGACTTATTTTCCGATTTCACTTTTGTGGTCGGAGTTTAAAGAATGGATAGCGCAAAAAAAAACCGCAACACTTCTCATGCTGCGGTTCTAATTTTTAATTAGTCATTTAGACTTTTATTCTTCTGTTTGTGCTGGCGTAGCCGGTTGTCCATGCACTCCAGTATCAATCTCATCTCCGTCTTTTGTTAAGAATTTGAATTCTGTGATTGCCATGGAAGAATCCCTCACCAGTGTTATCCATTTCTTGTATTTAAAGAAAAGCTTTACGCGTTTTGAGATAATTCCAGTTGTATAGTAGGCATACACGAAGGGGTGAAGGGCCAGTGCCAAACCGGTTTCATTTTGTTTTATCAACAGATGATCCAGGTGTTGCTCTATCTCATCGGTGATCAGGATGCTTGCTGTAATGCTTCCGGTGCCATTGCAAGTGGGGCATACTTCCTTGGTGGTAATATCCATCTGTGGACGAACACGCTCACGGGTGATTTGCATCAATCCAAACTTAGAAAGTGGAAGTACGGTATGCTTGGCACGATCGGCACCAGCCATTTCGTCCTTCATGGTTTTATGAATGAGGCGCTTGTTTTCAGCACTTCTCATATCAATAAAATCGACTACAATGATTCCTCCCATATCGCGCAGGCGCAATTGCCGCGCTACTTCTTTCGCTGCTTCTAAGTTTACAGATAAGGCGGTGGTCTCCTGATTTTCTTCGCGATTGGATTTGTTGCCACTATTGACATCCACCACATGAAGTGCTTCAGTGTGCTCAATGATCAGGTATCCACCCCCTTTTAAACTTACCGTTTGCCCGAAGGCAGACTTGATCTGTTTTTCTACGTTGAAATGCTCAAATATTTTGGCCTTGCCCGTGTACAGCTTTACTATTTTTTCTTTGTCCGGAGCAATGGTCCTTATATAAGCACGGGTCTCTTCGTAAATCTTTTTGTCGTCTACCTGGATATTATCAAAAGATTCGTTGAGTACATCGCGTAGAATGGAAGAGGTTTTGCTTATTTCTCCAATTACTTTGTCGCGTGGATTGGCGGTTACTAACCTTTTGGTCCCTTCATCCCAGGTCTTGGTCAGGTTGCGCAGGTCCTTGTCCAGTTCAGCCACTTCTTTGCCCTCGGCAACGGTGCGTATGATGACCCCGAAATTTTCAGGTTTGATGGATTGGATAAGACGAAGAAGGCGTTTGCGTTCTTCACTGCTGGTGATCTTTTTAGAGACACTTACCGTGTTGCTAAAAGGAACCAGCACCAGGTAGCGGCCTGGTATGGATAACTCGCACGAAAGTCGCGGCCCTTTGGTGGATATGGGTTCTTTTACCACCTGTACCGGAATGACCTGACCTTTGGAAAGTTGCTGGGATACTTTCCCATGCTTGTCAATGTCTTTTTCCAGTTGGAGTTTATCCAACCGGCCTCCGGTAATCTTCTTTGCTCGGACTAGTTTGGTGTATTTTTGAAGTGAATTAAACTGTGCGCCAAGATCAAGATAGTGAAGGAATGCATCCTTTTCGTACCCAATGTCAATAAACGCAGCGTTAAGTCCCTGAACTACCTTTTTTACAGTGCCCAGATAAATATCACCAACTAAAAACTTGCCTCCTTCCTCTTCGTGATGGAATTCTGCAAGATTCTTATCCTTGAGAAGTGCTATGCGACATCCGTTCTGAGTTGCGCTAATAATTAGTTCGTTACTCAAAACTTTTAAATTGGATGTGTTAAAAAATTACATCGATTAGAAGATGTATTACTACTTCTTGTTCTTGTGTCTGTTCTTTCTCAAACGCTTTTTGCGCTTATGAGTAGCCATTTTATGCTTTTTCCTTTTTTTACCGCTTGGCATACAAATTCCTTTTTAGTCCGCCAACTGGCGGACGGTTTAACATTATTTTAAATCCTTCAAATATGAATCGGCAGCAGCTTGCACGGCCGGATCATTATCTAATTTTTTCACAAGTTCAAATTGCTCTCTCGCCTTCTCCTTTTTATTGGTATTGAGGTAAGCTACCCCCAACAACAACTGACCCTGAACATGATTTGGATAAATAGCGATCAAATCAGTTAAGCGCTCAATGGCACGGTCATACTGGCCTGACTGAATCGCAAGCATGCCCATATTAAACATAGCCTGTTCATTGGTTGGGTCCTGCTCCAAAACCTCTCTGAGCATCGTTATCCCCTGCATAGGGTTTTTTTCACTCAGGTAAGTCATTGCTATTTTGGTCTTCGCGTCTAAGTTGGCCGGGTCTGCCTCCAATACTTGCCCAAGAAAGCTTCTGGTCTTTTCAGCCATCTCGCTTTGCTTTTTAGGGTCTAGAGCAAACGTATATGCATCATAATAGCTATTTCCGGCTTTTATGAGGCTTTCCTTGTTTTTAAAGAACGATGCGGCTTTCTCAGCAAACCACGCAGCACTGTCAAATTGGCCCGCTTTACTGTACATGCTCGCCAAAGAGTCGGCAAAGATAGCACTTTTTTCATTTCCCGATGCCTCTAAGTACTGGGCGTTCAAGGAATTAATGGATTCTCTTAAAGCTGCAGGTGTAGTAGTGTGTGGATCCCCCGCCACCTCCTGCCCTTCCTTTGCAGTTATTTGGTCCGTGTTTTCAACCACCACTTTGGGGAGTAAGAACAACAACCAAACGATTGCCACACTGGCTACTACTAAGATAATGCGTGTTTTTAACATTTCGACATTAGTGATGGGTCATTTGAAATAGTTAATCTGAATTCAGAACTATAACTAATGACAGATTTATTTCTCCGCAAGTTGTTTTACTTTTTCGCTGTTTTTAATCCTGTTAACGAAAATCTTTGCAGGCTTGAAGCTCGGAACGTAGTGCTCATCTATTACTATAGCAGTATTGCGGGAAATATTCCTTGCAATTTTTTTCTTTCTCTTTTTATTTACGAAACTACCAAAGCCACGGATGTAAATATTTTCACCGGAGGCCATGGAAGACTTTACGATATTGAAAAACGCTTCTACGGTATGAGACACATCTGCTTTGTCTATTCCGGTCTTTTCAGCGATTTGTGTTATAACGTCTGCTTTGGTCACATCGGTAAAGTTTAGGATTCTTGAAATTCAGGACGGCAAATTTAATCTAGAAACATCAAACCCAAAATGAAATCTTTGATAATCACGAAGATGTGAATTAAAACCGTGGTATTTCCGGAAACATTCCACTATTAAAGGTGGTTTTAAGACCTTCGTGAGGCGAATAGTTTATTTTGATGAGTACAAGAGATTTTTCTAAAAAAATAATAAACTGGTATTTGGTAGCTCTCCGGGACTTGCCCTGGCGCAAAACAAAAGATCCCTATCGTATTTGGCTGTCCGAAGTAATTCTTCAACAAACACGGGTGGCGCAAGGTTTGCCCTATTATAATGACTTTATTAAGAAATTTCCTAACGTTAAGTCGTTGGCGGCAGCCAAAGAAGATAAGGTGATGCGTACCTGGCAAGGATTGGGCTATTATAGCAGGGCGCGCAATTTGCATGCCTGCGCCAAAGTGATAGTTGAACGACACAACGGAAAATTCCCTAGAACATACCCTGAATTGTTAGCCCTTCCGGGGATTGGAGAGTATACGGCTGCAGCCATTGCCTCAATGGCATTTGACCAGCCCGAAGCAGTGGTGGATGGGAATGTTTTCAGGGTACTTTCGCGCGTATTTGGTATAGAGGAAGACACTTCAACCACTGCCGGCAAGAGGGCTTTTCGCCAAAAAGCAATGGAACTTTTGGATGTGGATCAACCGGGTGTTTTTAATCAGGCCGTGATGGAATTTGGAGCACTTTATTGTACTCCCCTATCTCCCCAGTGTTTGGATTGCATATTTTCTTCGAGTTGCTTCGCCAAGACAAGACAAATGCAGGGTTTGTTGCCCCTGAAAACGAAGCGGGCAAAAATACGCTTCAGGTATTTTACCTATTTTATACTCATAAAAGACAATAAACTTGCTTTGAAAAAAAGAGATGCAAAAGACATATGGAGTGGTCTATACGATTTCTATTTGGTGGAGGGTAAAAGGTTGATGCAGCCAGAAAAGATAATTGAAAACGAAAAGGGTTTTGGGGGCATTCAACCTCACGTCAATATTGAATTTAAGAGTAAACCCTATAAACACATACTTACTCATCAGCATATCCTGGCGCAATTTGTAGTACTGTCTTTGTCGCAGGGGATTCTAGCAAAAGATGCCGCTGCGAGTCTGGGGATGAGGCTTTATACCCCTCGTGAAGTAGCTACTTTACCCAAACCCGCATTGGTTTCCCGTTTTTTAATGGAAAAGGGCATATTAGAGTAGCCGAAGAAATTTGGTATTTTTGCAATCCGGCTTTTCTTTAACCTGTTCCATTCGTTTTGGAACAGTGCTGTGTGTGTCGGGTGAGGAATTAATTCAAAAAATTATGTCAGGTGTAAATAAAGTGATTTTGGTAGGACGTCTTGGAAAAGATCCGGAGGTACGTCATCTGGAAAACGGGGCAACTGTGGCCAATTTTAGCATGGCGACCTCAGAAACCTACAAAGATAAAACAACCGGAGAGCGCAAGGAGATTACGGAATGGCATAACATCGTATTATGGAGAGGGCTTGCCGATGTGGCCGCCAAGTATCTTCACAAAGGTGATTTGGTTTACATTGAAGGTAAGTTGCGCACACGTTCCTGGGAAAAAGACAATGTAACCCGCTACACCACTGAGGTGGTTGGGGACAATATGACCATGTTGGGCTCCAAATCATCAGGTGGAGGCAGCTCTGATTACTCACCTTCCTCTGCAAACAGCGAGCAGGGTGGAGATACTGACTACAAGCCATCTGACGCGTCAGATGATTTGCCGTTTTGATGTTGTACCTATTTTCTAATTTTGGAAATACCCACTTCTTTAGACGAACCTCCAAGTAGCGCGCTACTTGCAGATTTATTATCGGGGAGCCCCGATCCATTTTTACTATTCGGTTTTATTGCGATTATCATATTGCTTTTTATTTCTGCTATGGTGTCGGCTTCTGAGGTTGCCTTCTTTTCACTGAAGGCCAACGATTTGGAACAATGCAGGGAATCAGAGGATCCGAAGGACAAGAACATTGTTTTCCTTCTTAAAAACCCCCGACTTTTATTGGCTACGATTTTGATCGTGAATAATTTCGTGAACGTAGCCATAGTCACACTATCTACTTTTATGATGTGGGAATTGGCCGCTACCCGCAGTCCTGGTGAAATTGTTGTGGGAGCCGTTACATTCACCGTCACATTTGCCATTACTTTTTTTGGTGAGATTATACCTAAAGTATATGCAGCACAGCGCAACCTATTCTACTCCCGATTGATGAGTCCGGTATGGAAAGTGTTACAACGAGTTTTTGCTCCTGTATCATGGATGTTATTGAAAGTGGGGAACGTGGTGGAAAGAAGATTCAAAAAGAAGGGGTACAGCACCACTGTGGAGGAATTGAATCAGGCACTTGAGATTACTACAGAAAACAATGAAACGACTGCAGAAGAAAAAGACATACTTAAGGGGATAGTGAACTTTGGTACACTTACTGTGAAACAAGTCATGCAATCGCGCATGGATATATCTTCCGTGGATTATGATTTGAATTACAATGAACTGAGGGCCCAGCTGGATGCTTCCGGTTTTTCCCGGATGCCTGTTTACAAGGATACTATGGATAAGATTGAGGGGGTATTATATATTAAAGACCTTCTTCCTTTTCTGGATGAAAACGAAACATTTAAGTGGCAGAAGTTAATTCGGCCGGGCTTTTTCGTGCCGGAAACAAAAAAATTGGATTCCTTACTCAAGGACTTTCAAAGCAAGCGCGTTCACATGGCAGTAGTGGTGAATGAATATGGTGGTACTTCAGGGCTTATTACATTGGAAGACTTGATTGAAGAAATCATTGGGGATATCAATGATGAATTTGATGATGAAGAGGAATCATTTGTTAAAATCGATGAAAATACATTTGTGTTTGAAGGCAAAACCTCTCTTCATGATTTTTGCAGAACCATTGGCGTAGAGTCAAATATATTTGATTCTGTAAAAGGAGAAAGTGAATCATTGGGGGGGTTGATTTTAGAAATCAACTCTGCAATGCCCATGGCAGCTGATCAGATTACGTTTGATCGTTTTGTGTTCACAATTGTTTCAGTAGACAAAAGGCGCATTAAAAGAGTAAGGGTTTCGATTCATCAACCACCCACCCAAAAATCATGATCTTATCTCGAAGCTTGTTGTTGGTAATGATTTCTGCTGCCACTTTCAGTGCCTGTCAAACAGAATATACACCAAAGCCAAAGGGCTACAATCGATTGGTTTTGCCTCCACCGATTTACCAGGTAACACCGGATTCCCTGCCTTATTTTTTTAAGTATTCGACCTATGCGTTATTAAAAAATGACACATCATGGGTAAGGGAAAAACATTGGGTAGAAATAACATATCCGGAATTGAAAGCCACCATCCACATTACCTATAAGCAATTGGGAGGCAGTGAAAAATTATTGAAGGAGTATTTGAACGATGCTTATGTGCTCACCGCCAAGCATCAGATCAAGGCGTATGCGATAGACGAAAGCATTACCAAAACGGAAAGTGGGAAAGTAGCGGTAATTGCTGAAATAGATGGCGAGGTTCCCAGTCAGTTTCAGGTCACCATGACAGATTCATCGAAAAACTTTTTTAGGGCTGCTTTGTATTTCAATGTCAAAGTTCAAAATGATTCCCTGCGTCCTGCCATTGAGTATGTAAAGAAAGACATGATGGAGATGATCAATACGCTGGAATGGAAGGATAATTAAGGATTATACATTGAGGCACTTGCTCTTTTATCTTTGCGAAATCCTTAGCGCTCTTTGCGTGGAACCATTTCACGCAAAGACCGTGAAAGAAGGCGCTAAGTTCTCAAAGCATTAATGCTGAGTTATAGTAAATTTGAATCTTGGCTAATTTTTCAGAAGAACATGATGGGAAAGATTAGCACTCTTTACAGGAAGAATTAAATTTAGATTCTGAATTTAATTCGGCATGGGGCTTGTCAACCCTGAAACCCTGACGGTAACGGCAGGATTCGTCATTAAAGTGCACTACTTTGTATTCTTCTAATGCATAATTTGGGTTAAATTTGATGTATGTTAACAAAAGAAAAACTTCTTCAAGCACTGAAGGATTTGCCTGATAAGTTTTCCGTTGAGGAATTGTTTGAGAGGGTCATTCTTCTTCAAAAAATAGAACTCGGAATGGAGCAAAGTGACAAAGGAGAGGTGTACTCTACTAAGAAGGCAAAAGAGAAGCTAAGAAAATGGCTTTTGAAGTAAAGTGGACAAGTCAAGCTATTGATGATCTATCATTCATTTCAGACTTTATTTCAAAAGATTCTCCCTACTTTGCGCAAGTACAAATTGAAAAGTTATTTCAACGTACCATCATTTTGGGAACGCATCCAAAAGCAGGACGCATTGTACCTGAGGCTATTCAAGAAAACTTAAGAGAACTTACCGAGGGGAGCTATCGGATAATTTATCATATTTATTCTGCGATAGAATTGATATCATTACTGTTCACCATAGCAGCCGTCTATTGGGTGATAATCTTTAAGTAATTAGTGTGGCTAGTTTTTTTGATACTTCTATTGAATTTCTAAACGGCGTTGGACCTCAGCGCGCAGTTCTCCTACAGAAAGAGCTTAAAATTTTTACCTATGGCGATTTAATACAACAGTATCCGTTTCGCTATGAAGACAGAACCAAGTTCTATACCATTGAAGAAGTAAATGAAACGATGCCTCATGTGCAGATCAAAGGAAAGATCCTTCGTTTTGAAATGATCGGAGGCGGAAGAAAAAAAAGATTGGTAGCCTATTTTCAGGACCCAACTGGCGAATTGGAATTGGTGTGGTTTCAGGGAATAAATTGGATTTTGGATAAGATTAAACCGGGCATTGAGTATGTAGTGTTTGGAAAACCCAATCGATTTGGGAGAACAATCTCTATTGCGCATCCTGAAGTAGAACCGGTAACTACCAACAAAGAGAAGAAAGGATTTTTGCAACCGGTTTATCCTCTCACCGAAAGGCTCAGATCAAAATACCTCGATAACAAATTTTTAGTAAAGCTACAGCGAGAGTTGCTGACGATTGCTGTGAACCATATTCGTGAAACGCTTCCTGAGGGGTTGCTACAGAAACAACATCTGATTCCAAAAAAGGAAGCGCTGGTCAACATTCATTTCCCTCAATCACTCCCGTTGTTATCGGCAGCACAACAACGATTGAAATTCGAGGAGTTGTTTTACATTCAATTACGGCTCATTAAAATGAAATTGGTGCGTCAGGAAAAATTTAGGGGCATTGTGTTTAATGACGCCACCCTCCTCACGAAGTTTTATGAAGAGTATTTACCCTTTCCACTTACGGGAGCACAAAAAAGAGTAATAAAGGAAATTTATGCCGACATGAAATCAGGCAAGCAGATGAACCGGTTGTTACAAGGGGATGTCGGTAGTGGAAAAACCATTGTGGCGTTTATTTGCATACTGTTGGTAATAGGTGGCGATGCACAGGCTGCTTTGATGGCACCCACTGAAATACTCGCACAACAACACTATGCCAACCTGAAAAAGTATGCAGACCTCATGGGTTTGTCTATCTCATTGCTGACTGGGTCAACAAAAAAGAAAGCAAGGACAGAACTCCACTACCGCCTGGAAACAGGAGAGTTAAAAATTTTAATTGGCACCCACGCCCTTATTGAAGATGGTGTAAAGTTTAACAAGTTGGGCCTGGCAGTGATCGATGAACAACATCGGTTTGGTGTGGCACAACGATCTAAGCTATGGCAGAAAAACAAAAATGTTTACCCGCATGTGTTGGTGATGACGGCTACTCCCATTCCCCGTACGCTGGCCATGACTTTGTATGGCGATTTGGAAATTTCTGTAATAGATGAATTGCCGAAAGGCAGAAAGCCCATTAAGACCACCCATCGATACGATTCGCACCGATTGCAAATCAATGAATTTATGCGACAGCAGATTGCTGCAGGCCGACAAATCTATATTGTGTATCCTTTAATTGAAGAATCAGAAAAGCTTGATCTTAAACACCTGATGGATGGTTATGAGAGTGTGGCGCGGGCTTTTCCGGATGTTCCCATCAGCATTCTGCACGGCAAAATGAAACCCGATGCCAAAGAATATGAGATGGGACGTTTTGTAAAGGGGGAAACTAAAATTATGGTGGCCACCACGGTGATAGAAGTGGGCGTGGATGTACCCAATGCCTCGGTGATGATCATTGAAAGTGCAGAACGATTCGGACTTTCCCAACTGCATCAGTTAAGGGGAAGGGTAGGCCGTGGTGCGGAGCAATCCTATTGCATTTTGGTCACCGATTACAAGCTCAGTGCCGACTCTAAAATTCGGATGAACACCATGGTAAAAACCAACAATGGGTTTGAGATTGCAGAGACTGACCTAAAACTCCGCGGCCCCGGGGACCTTATGGGCACCCAACAAAGCGGAGCGTTGGACTTACTGATTGCAGACTTGGGAAAAGATGGTCTGTTACTCCAACAGGCTAGGGATGTGGCTATTTCAGTGCTGGAGGCCGATCCTGACCTCGAAGAACCAGAAAATAAGCTAATCAAAGCCCAAATTGAGTCTTTGCGCAAAACAGCTGTGAACTGGAGTAGGATAAGCTGATTAGCCAAATCCCATGAGGTTTAGTGGCAGAATATTATTATCCGTGTGAGGGAAATCGCTCAGATTTCTTACATTTAATATCCTTAACCCTTGTCTATGAGATGCTTATTAACCTTGTACTTCTTTGTACTGTTTATTGCTACCCCGGCTTTCTGTCAAAAGGTTCAAATTAACAAAGTAGAGCTGGCCGGGGAGAAAATAGTGGTTCATTATGATCTTGAGGATACAACCCCTGGCCATGAATATCTCCTCAACTTGTATTCTTCCGTAGATAATTTCAGTGCCCCGTTGACAAAAGTAACAGGAGACATAGGCGCAGAAGTAAAACCCGGGACTGGGAAAAAGCTAGAGTGGGCTATTCGACAGGAGCTTGGGGGGTACAAAGGGAAGATCTCACTCGAAGTAAGGGGGAAAGTGTATACCCCCTTTGTTAAATTAACAAATTTCAATGTTTCGCAGTCGTACAAAAGGGGCAAGAGTTATCCATTGGAGTGGAAGCCCGGTGCAGCTAACCCTATTCAAATTGAACTTTTTAAAGGGGATCAAAGGATAAGTGGAGAGTCAAATCAGCCGAACTCGGGAAATTATATGCTCAACATTCCTCCTAAAGCGGAAAAGGGAGACGATTATAGATTAAGGATAACAGACTCACGTAATGGAGATGAGGTCATCTACTCAAAGCCCTTTACGGTAAAACCTAAAGTGCCATTGTTGCTTAAGGTTTTGCCTATTGTGGTTGTTGGAGGAGGAGCTGTTGCTTTTGTTGGAGGAGGAGGTGGTGGAGAAAGCCCAACAAATAGCAATGGAATCCTTGACCCCCCTCTGCCCTCGACCACAAAAAACTAATTGCCAATAACTAATTGACCCATATGGTTAAAAAATATCTAATCCTGCTTTTGTTTTATCTGCCTTTGATGCTTTCGGCACAGGATAAATATACGGCACTCAATGGCCCGTATATTGGTACACCTACTAAAATCATTAGTGCGGGAGGGAATCTATTAGGGATGGTATCCGGCAATGGCATTATGAAAAGCACTGATGGCGGACTCAACTGGACCGCCTCTAACACTGGTTTAACCAACCGAAATTTGGTGGATTTCACGAAAGATGCATCAACGGGCAAGTTGTATGCTTTAACATACAATCAAGTATTCACCTCTGTTGATAACGGAGCCACTTGGACGCTTACGGCAAATACTGGTTTTCAACAAGCTAGATTTATTCGCAAAACAACCGGTTATGTTTTTATTGTGGGTTACAATAGCCTTATTTATCGTTCATCCAATGATGGGGTCAGTTGGGCTCAGTTGAATAGTTTTTCGGGTGATCCTCGGGATTTCGAAGTTAACTCTACAGGCTATTTCTACATAGCAACTTCAGGAAATGGAATTTTTCGATCGACTAACAATGGATTGGATGTTGACCAATTGGGGGCTGGAGAGGGGTTAACCGATCCAAATATTTACTCATTGGCAATAAACGGAACTAGCATTTTTGCGACATCCGGAACGGCCCCATTCAAATCGACCAACAACGGAGACTCGTGGGTTTCAGTAAAAAATAATATAACAGATGTCTATTTTGATTGGGCGACTAACATAGAAAAAGATCCATCTGGGAACATTTATTTATTTAACGGATCTAAAGTTTGGAAAACCGTCAATGGGGGCACCAGCTGGACTTCTTTTGCCAGTCCACCGACAAGTGGAGGACAGCTTACAATGCCCTACTTCGAATCCGCTTCTACTTTTTACGTGGGTGTGGAAAATAAGCTCCTATATAAGACAGTAGATAGTGGGGTAAGTTGGACTCCATTAACCGAAAACGGAATAATTACTGCTTCTGGGAGCGACATGATTATCTCTGATAATGGGCGATTGTTTTACACGACTGGCTTTCCCAATGGATTTTATATGTCCATTGATGATGGGGCAAGCTGGGATTTTTTAGGAAGCGGCACACTCAACCGCCAAGTATACGGATTTTATAAATCGGGCACTACCCTGTATGGGTACGGTTTAGGTATTATTAAAACAACAACTCCCTTCTCAAGTTGGACGGAACAAAACGCAGGAAGTTATTACTTCCAAAACCTCGCCTCTAATGACGGGGTGAATATGTATTCCTTTAGTTCTTACTACGATGGGCCTGATCTAAAATGGAGAGTGTTAAAGTCGAATGATAGTGGAGCAAATTGGACAGGGTTACCTTTGACTGGGGCGATGCCCTCTCCAACATGTAGCTATTTTCAGGATCAAAATGATTTTATTGTAGGCAATGGAGGTAATTTGTTTATAAGGATTTATGAGAGCTGTTCTACAAATAAGAACGCAATATACAAGATTGATCCAGGGACTGGAGCCACGACTCTAGTTGGCTCGCTTCCAGCAGTCAATAATATTGAAGACATAGAGTTCTTCAATGGAAAGCTCTATGTATTTACTAATAACGGAAAATTAAATATTTCTTCTGATGGAGGTCTTACATGGAGTACTAAAACCACAAGCACCTCGAATGGCCGACTTAAGGTGATTAATGACAATACGTTTTTCATCCTAAACTCAAGTGTATTTATATCTACAGATGCAGGAGATAGCTGGGTGAATACGGGTTCACCGGGGTCAACCAATAAGTACAATCAATTCGCGCTTTTGTCATCGGCTAACTACGCCTACATATCTCAGTATCAAAACGTGATGTTTAAGAGCAAAACGCCTATCATACCTCCGGCTGCACCTTCAAGTCTGAGTTCGTTCTATTCTGATCGTAATAGTGTGGGTCTTATTTTTACAGATAACTCATCCAATGAAGATTATTTTGTAGTAGAAATGGCGGTAGGAGCAAGTACTCAATTTGACTCTGTTGCCACGACCACTCGGAGCGCGTCTTACGCAAGGAATCAGGCAGTAACTTATGTAGTCCGAGATGCCCAAAAGGTGACACTTCTGTCCAACACTACCTATAAATTCAGGGTGCGCGCTTCAGCGGCTGGGGGGAAATCAGCGCCTAGCAACGAAATATCTGCCACCACCACGCAAGATTGTAGTGCTACGTCAGACATTCCACTTAACAGAAGTTGGACAGCTACCACTTTGAATTTAAGTGGCGTTGGAGTGAAGACAAAATTGAATCAAACAGTAACCGGTTCAAATGGGTTTTACGAAATAGAAGACATTGCATTGGGAGCCTCCACAGGACTATCCCCTCAGCCCTATGAGCCAGGGTATGCTTCATTTGATGAAAACTGTGGTGTGGTGTCAATGAATAATTTAGGAGATTTTCTCCCCAAAGGAAACGGTACTTGGAATGCGACCACAAAGAAAATAACAATTCCTTGGTTTACTCACCCTGCCTACCCCTACCGTGAGGAAACAACTGTATTCACCCTGAATGCCACCGACCCAATACCGGCAGCTCCGACTGGTCTGACCGCTGCGGTTTATCTTCCCGGTGCCATTTTGTTAAATTGGCAGAGTGGTAATTTCACGACAGCATTTGAGGTAGAGCGATCTTTAAATTCCGGCTCCGGTTTTGCAAAAATTGCGGATGTTACATTCCCTAAAATTGCGTATAAAGATATTGACCCTACACTGGTCTCTGGAACAACTTACTACTACAGGGTAAAGGCTAAAAATACAACGGGTAGTTCTGCGTACACGGCCGTGACAAACGCCATCCCAAGATCAAATTATTTATTTCTACCCATGGATAACCTACCGGCCCTAACTTACTCCCAGACGGGAGGAGGAGGCGCATGGGGAGATGTGGATGGAGATGGCATCAATGATTTGTTCCTGCCGATTCTTAGGGATAGTTTGGGAAATGAAGTTCCCCCTGTCATCTTTAAAGGGAAGGGTATGGGGCAGTTCACCAAACTGGTAGTTCCGGAATTGGCCAACGAAGCGGCAGCAACCAGATCGGTAAAAATTATTGATGTAAACAACGATGGCTTGAATGACCTGTTCCTGACTCGTCCATATTCTAATGACTTATTGCTGACAAAGAACGCTGATGGGTCCTACACAAAAACCCTGTTTACAGAATATATTCAGGGGGGAGTTCCCGGAGGAAGTTGGGTTGATTATGACAATGACGGGTACCTTGATTTGTTTGCATACACCTCGTTAGGGGCAGGGGTTGCCAGTGACAAGTACCTATTTCATAATAACGGTAACGGGACCTTTACAAGAATTACGGAAGGAGAACTAGTAACAGACTTTGGTGCCACCCGCGATGCAGAATGGGCTGATTACGACAATGATGGGGATCAGGATGTTATTGTTCTTAACGTAGGTATTCTCCCCGGCATTCAATCTAATTCACGTCTTTATCAAAATAATGGCAATGGTACTTTTACCAGGGTACTGGGTTCCGTTTTTGAAACCATTTTGAGTCAGGATAGAACAGCATCATGGGGTGACTACGACAACGATGGAGATTTGGATGTTTTTATCGGATCACAAACGCAAAGTGTGAATCCTCAATATATCAATCGATTGTTTAAAAATAACGGGGACGGCACTTTTTCTGAGGCAGTTGGATCTGTGGTTGAAGAAGGGGGGCTGGCAACCTTTGGAAGTGCCTGGGCAGACATTGACAATGATGGGGATCTGGATCTGCTTATAACGGGATATACCAATGTACTTTATTATAATAACGGGGATGGCACCTTTACTAAGTACACTACTCCTGAATTATTCAATGCACCCTACCCAACCCTTCAAAAGCTATATGGCCCGGCACTTGAAGATGTGGATGGGGATGGATTTTTGGATTTCCACAATGGCGGGTTTAGTAATCCGGAAATCCCTAACATTATTTATCGAAATACTACGGCTTCCTCGGGTGCAACAAAATGGATTAAGATCAATCTAAAAGGAGTTACAAGTAATAAATCAGCTTTTGGCGCAAGGGTTTATGTTACAACTGGGTCAAAGACTCAAATTCGTGAGTTGCAATCCCATTCCGCGCACGCCACCCAAAGTAGCCCAACTTTACATTTTGGTTTGGGGAGTGCTTCGGTAATTAATAAAATTCGTATTGTCTGGCCTTCAGGGCTTGAAGAGATTTATAATGGCGTTGCCTCCAACCAAACCCTTAATTACGAGGAGGAAGGTACCTTGGACCACGATCCTCCCCTGATAAGCTTTACAGAGATCAAGTCGTTTGAGAAGGGAAGCCAGCAAGCCGTTTATTCCGTTGGTGTTACTGATGCTGAATCAGGTGTGGTATCGGGTAAAATGTTCTATAGAAAAATAGAATCTTCCGGGAGCTTTTTAACCACAGCAGATATTCCGATAGTATCCGGGCAGGCAAGCTTCACAGTCTTAGAGTCTTGGCTGGACGACATGGGAATGGAATATTATTTCACTGCAGTGGATGTGACGCGCTAATGAAGGTAAGATCGCCTGCCACTGGAAGCTTTCATGCCTACTAATGAAATTGACCGGAGCAAATATTCCTAAATTGCCGAATCTGAGCTTTGGTGGAGCAATAGGTAATTACAGAATCTTCTCAATCCCTTATACCTTAAAGAATAATTCAATCAGCACATTATTTAATAGTGTGGGTGGGCAGGATAAGACCAAATGGCGTCTTTTATCTTATAAATCCAGCCCTGAAGCATGGATTGATTTCCCAAGCGCTATTGAAAACGGCAAAGGGTATCTTATTAACATCATTGATCCCGTGGAAATTACTCTTGGGGAGGCAACGGCTCCATCTTATAGTCAAGATAACCTCTACATGATGCCCTTAGTGCAGGGATTTAACCTGATAGGGAATCCCTATACTTTTTCCATTAAATGGGCAGATGTAGTAGCCGCCAACCCGACAGCTCAGGTGGAAGATCCGTTGTATTTTAACGGGTCATACTCTGCATTGACGCAACTTGATATATTTCAGGGAGCGTTTGTGTTTGCCAATGAGGCCGTCACCCTTTCCATCCCTATCGTTAACTCTTCAGGAGGGCGTGTTGGAAAGAAATCATGGGGTTCAAGGCTGGGAGAGCCAGATTGGGAACTTCCTTTTACCCTGACGCAAGGCCCAATTGAAAATGAACTCGGGGCAATTGGTATGCACCAAGATGCCAGCATTGGCAAAGATAAATACGACAGAGTAACGGCACCTCGCATGTTTGATTATCTGGAAATGAATTTTCACCACCCTGAGTATTTGGGAGGAAAGAATTTTTCTAAGGAAATGGTCACCACGAACGATGAGCATGTGTGGGAATTTAATATTGCCTCCAACTTAAATGGAGAAGCAACATTAAACTGGGATAATCTAAGCCTTGGTGAGAGTACCAAGGAACTGTACCTGCTGGACATTGCCAGACAACAGTTTATTGATATGAGACAGGTGAATTCTTATTCATTTACACCTAGGTCATCCAATCAGTTCAATGTTTACTATGGAGAAGATGTGAAGTCTAAGATTAAGCCTACGGCCATATTACTAGGGGATGCTTATCCTAATCCCTCTTCCGGGGTGGTGACAATCCCCTTTACCTTGCCGGCCAAAGAACCACAGTACGGAGTAAGAATAGAAGTTTACGATAACATGGGAAGAAAAGTTGCGACTTTAATTAACAAGACACTCGTTCCTGATTTCTACAGTATTCAATGGGATGCTAACAACAATGATTTTAGAAATGGACTTTATACGTATAGATTAATTGTAACCTACAAAGCTGGCTTTGATATTCAAACCAGAAAGATTGTCTTGAAAAAATAATAACCCAAACGCCATGAAACCATCAATTAATCTTGTGATTCTATTTGTGCTAGGGGCAGTCTGTGTTTTAAATGCACAAAATGTAAGCACCAGGACTAATGACTTTGAAGTAGATTTTAGTGATCCTGATAAGCTCGTGTCTTCTATTATTCCTGTGATCAGCTGGATAACACCTGTGGCAGAAAGCAACTACTCCAATGAGAACAAGTATAAGATCAAGTTTGAGATAGAATCAGACAAGCCCATCAAAAACATCCAGATTATTATTAAGGAGAGTGAAGAATCTGCTTCTCGGGGAATGCTGAATGTGCAACCGGAAGAAGATCAAAGACACAATGCTGTTATAGAAAAGAACATCACATTAATGGATGGCAACAACGTCATTGAAATTGTGGCAGAAAATGAAGATGGCACTAAAACAGTAAGCCATCGTACCATTAGAATAGGCGCCACTGCCCTGGCAGATGCCGCAAAACTAGATCGCACAGACTATGCCATCTTGTTTGCCACTAACGATTATGACAACTGGCCAGATTTGGTTAACCCGGTAAACGATACCCGCATGATCGCCAAGGAACTGAGGGAGAACTTTGGCTATAAAGTAGAGATCGTGGAAGGAGGCTCTCAATCTGAGATACTTACTAAGTTAAGGGAGTATGCAGAGAAGAAATACAAACCATTGGATCAGTTATTTATATTCTTTGCTGGTCATGGCCAGTATGATGAAACCTTTGGCGAAGGTTTTGTGGTGACCAAAGAGTCTCTTACTAACGATGTGGCTAAAACTACATATCTGTCTCATAACCGACTGCGGTCCATTATCAACAACATTCCCTGCGAACATATTTTCCTTGCGATGGATGTTTGTTTCGGAGGAACATTTGATCAGGCCATGGCTCACCGTGGCTTAGATGAGGATGTATATAAAGAAGCTACCCAGGCTGAAATGGTGACCAGAAAACTTACTTACAAAACCAGAAAATATCTGACTTCTGGCGGCAAAGAATACGTGCCCGATGGAAGAGCCGGAATGAATTCACCATTTGCCAGAAAGTTATTGGAGGCCCTGAGAGGGAGAGGCGGCAAAGACATGATCCTGTCGCTAGGTGAATTGAATACGTATGTAGAAGCTTTAAAACCCCAGCCCAGAATGGGAGAATTTGGAGACAACGCTCCTGGAAGTGATTTTGTTTTTGTAGCGAGATAAAATGCCCAAATAGATATAAAAAGGTGAGCCATAAAACTCACCTTTTTTTGTGCATAATTGGTAAATTAGACCCCTATTTGACAGAATGAGGAGAGCCTATTTTATCTTTTACGTGACGCTGCTGCTAGCTCACTGTGCAGCTGGTCAGTCAGGAAACTACTTTTTGTCGCACTATGCCCCCACGGATGAAAACATTGACTATTTAAGTTTTGACATCGTACAAACTGATCGGGGTGTAATCTATTTTGCCAATAAGGGCGGTGTAGTAGAGTTTGACGGAAGAAACTGGGATGTCATTGAATCACCGGGTGCCATATACTCCCTTGCCGTTGCCAATGGAAATGATCTTTACTATGGCGGATTATCGGGCTTTGGTAAACTGGCACTGTCAGACGAAGGAGCAACAGTACTTCAGCCTCTTTCCTCTAATGTTAATGCTAGAAATATTTTCAAGTGTAAGGCCTTAAACGACAGGGTCTACTTTTTGAATGAGGGCCACCTCTATGGCTTCAACATTAAAACACAATCTATTGATCTGACAATTGACGCCAGGACAGAGCATAGTTTTACCGGAATGTATGAATTGGATGATGCACTTTATGTGACGGATGCTGATTCTGAATTACTAAAACTTGATAACGGTAAGCTAGTACCTGCTCCTCTTTCGTTTTTAGTAGGAGATGAGTTGTTGTTTATAAACAGACTGGCAAACTCATCTCACTATTTGATAGGGACTTCATCCAATAGATTATTCAGTTATACTTCGGCACAGGTTCGCGAAATTAAAGGAGAGGATGCAGGGTATCTTCAGGACAATGTAGTCGTAGCGGGGAGATGGGTGAATGAAAAATTAATTGCCATAGGCACCTTAAGTGGAGGAGTTATATTCATTAATCCTGAAACCGGGACCACCGAGCAAATTATTAATTATTATACTGGCCTGCCTGACAATGAAGTGTTTGCCTTAATGACAGACCTCAATCAGGGGGTATGGGTTGGGCATGACTACGGATTCACTCGGATCGCCCCCTACCTGCCTTTCAAAACATTTAATCATTATCAAGGCTTGTCTGGCAATTTGCTTACTGCCTATTCAGACAAAGACCAGGTATATGTGGGTACCTCGGTGGGCTTGTTCAAGCTCAACAAAGAAGAAATCTATGCAGAAGAAACTTATTATGTTACGCATTTGAGAAAAACCACCAGAGAAGAGGAGAAAGCGGAGCAGAAGAAAAGCAGAAGAGGACTCTTTGGATTCCTAAAAAGAAATAGGGATAAAGAAGAAGACCAAGGAGATGAGAAGTCAAAACAAGGGAAAGGGGTAAAGAAAGTGGTGGAGAAGCGAACAAGAAAGGTGCTTGAAGCCCTTGATTACGCTTACAAGAAAGTAGAAGGGATAGAGGGCAAGGTAACCCAACTGATGAGCGTAGATGGCAAACTGCTGGCTGCTGGTGTGGGGGGTATTTTTGAGATCAAGGGTATGAAATCAACTCCTGTGTTAAGCACACCGGTTCGCACTATTTTCTATTCTCCTACTCTAAAGCAATTATTGGTGAGTACTTATAATGATAGGGTAAGAACATTGAGAAACAATTCGGAAAGATGGGAAGAAACATTTTTACTAGATACACTCCGGGCATATGTAGGCAATATTTTTGAAGACCCTATTCAAAATATCTGGCTTTGTGGAAGGGCCGATGTAGTTAAGGTAGAGCTGGTAGATGGGAAGATAAGCACCATCTCTTCAGTGCCCTTTGAATCGACTGTTTTGGACGAAACAGTAGGTTTCACGCAAGGGACTGAAGTCTTTGTGGCTGCATCGGGAGCCTTTCATCGATACGATGCAATTACTCACAAGTTTGTAAAATATGATTTGTTGCCTGGCCCCAGAAAATACTTCACCTCAATGGGCACCTTCTGGTACAACGATGGACACAAATGGGGAACCATCAATGTAAACCTCCAGAATAAACTGAATCTTCAATGGCTGGGACTATTTCCTGATATCCGCACGCTTACAATGGCGGATAATGGAACAGGGCTTTGGCTCATTACATCCGATAATGAGCTTTATAAGTTCACCAAAACGGATTTTAATGAAGTAGCGAAAAACTATCCCTTGTTTTTAAAGCAAGTGAGGGGCCCTGGCAATAAACTCTTGCGGAGCGGTCCAATTAATGTTGATCAGCAGGAAAGTTCATTGACCTTTGAGTTTATTCAACCAGAATACACCAATGCACTGGCCATAGAATATCAATATATGATTGAAGGGATTAGCAAATCCTGGTCAGACTGGTCGACTACTAATAACGTGGTCAATTTTCCTTTTCTGAACTCAGGCCATTATAAATTGCGGATAAAATCCCGTGATTTGTTTGGTAAGGAATCCGAACTGGCATCGGTGGATTTCAGAGTAGTCCCTCCTTACTGGAAGCAAACATGGTTTTACGGACTTGAATTTGTGTTTTTTGCGGTATTAGTATTTTTATCGCTGAAGTTAAGTGCCGCCAACAGAAAATACAGACACATTAGCCAGCTGCTGTCAATACTTACAGTGCTTATGCTCATTCAGCTTGTTCAGAATACAGCGGAGTCGTTTATCAGCGTACAAACCACCCCCGTAACCGATTTTTTTATCCAGGTTTTTATAGCCTTGCTGATTTTACCTTTGGAGTCGAAAATGAGGAGATTTATGACAGAAGCTTCTGAGGGGCGATACGACTTGAAACGCTTAAAAGAAGTTAAACTATAGGCATACCCTATATCCAGCAATTATTTTAATTAACTTCACTTTAATTAATTTCCATGCTTATGAAAAATATTTACATATCCATTATGGTGGCATTAATAGGATGGGCATGTCAATCCAAACCAGAGCCAGGCGACAACCCATACAATAACCCGGCTGCTGAAGGGTTTAATGCTGCTGAATCGGATCCTGCGGCCATTGAATTGGCCGATAGCATTATGGTGGCTCTTGGGGGCAGGAAAAACTGGGATGCAACTCGTTTTATTTCGTGGAATTTTTTTGGAGCAAGAGATTTAGTCTGGGATAAGAAAGACGGACGGGTAAGAATAGAAAGCCATCGTGACAGCACCACATACCTACTCAACCTTAACACAATGGAGGGAAGGGTGCAGGTCAAAGGACAGGAACTTACGCAAGCAGATTCATTGGCAAAAATGCTGGATCGGGCCAAGAAAATTTGGATCAATGATTCGTATTGGTTAGTAATGCCATTCAAACTAAAGGATTCGGGAGTTACACTTAAGTACTTGGGATCAGACACATTGGTAAATAAGCAGCGCTACAATGTGTTGCAGTTGACCTTTGAGAATGTGGGCGCTACCCCCCAAAACAAATATCATCTTTTTGTGGATGTCCATGATAAGTTGATTAGATATTGGTCTTACTACAGTGACGCCTCCAACGATTCAGCAAATTGGACCCGTCCCTGGGACAACTATAAAAAATATGGTAATATTTTGCTTTCGGCTGACCGCTCAGATGAGGGTGGGCCAAAGAATGTAAAAGTGGACGAAGCGTTGTCCGATGATTTGTTTACGAAATTTAAATAAGGTTTGTCTATATGATATTGAATCTCGACTCGGTACCTCATTATTATAAGGGTTATGTAAAACTTATTGAAGAAACAGACCCCATTCAAGCGCTCAGAATTTCCGGTAATCGTGCACAGGAGCTAGTGCACACGATTCCTGCAGACAAACAGGATTTTAAATATGCAGCGGATAAATGGACAATAAGGGAATTGCTCTGTCATATGGTTGATACTGAAAGAGTATTTGTTTATAGAGCATTGCGTTTTGCCAGAAATGACAAAACGCCTTTGTCGGGATTTGATGAGAAATGGTACACCCCGGAATCAAATGCGCATGGACGAGAACTTAAGAGTATTATTGCTGAGATGGCTCATTTGAGAACCTCTACTATTGACCTCTTTGCAAGCTTTACTACAGAAATGTTGTCCAGAAAAGGAGTGGCCAATGGGAATGAGTTTTCAGTGGCATCTCAGGGTTTTATTATAGCCGGACATGAAACCCACCATTTGAAAATTTTAAAGGAGAGGTATTTCAGTGCCTGGGATTAATGGTGCGATTAAGTATTTACCTTCTTCTTTTATTATTGGTTTCTTGCGCGCCTCGCCTTAAGCTTCAAAAGAACCTTGTGAGGGCTGAGGTACAGTTTCAGGATCATATCGGTTTGTTGGTGTATGAGCCTAAGACAAGAAAAACGATTATTGATTATAATTCAGAAAAGTACTTTACACCTGCCTCCAACACTAAAATATTTACACTGTTAAGCAGTCTGCATCTAATTGGAGATTCAATTCCGGCACTTCGATATGTAGAAAGAGAGGACTCGTTAATATTTTGGGGTACAGGGGATCCATCATTTTTGTATTCAAAAGTAGACCAGAATGATAAGGTTTATGATTTTTTAAAGAATCAATCGCTGCCACTTTATTTTTCTACATCCAATTTTTACCAGGAACACTTTGGACCAGGCTGGGCTTGGGATGATTACAATTATAGTTATTCTCCAGAACGATCCTCATTTCCTGTTTACGGTAATAATTTGATGATCACCGATAGTGCGAATCAAAATATAAAAATATCGCCCTCACTTTTTAAAGATTCGGTGCAGGTGTTTCAGGTGAAGGAAAAGGGAAGACGAGTACATCGTGGCATTAATGACAATTCAATAAAATTCTATAAAGGAGATGAGGAGAAATCATTCGCCAGAGAGATGCCTTTCCATGTGACACCTCAAATAATCACTTCTCTCTTAGAGGATACACTAAAACGAGATGTTACCTGGATTGAAAAGACAATTCCCATCGGGGCACAAACTTTGTATAGCGTTCCTTCAGACAGCTTGTATAAGGTGATGATGCAGGAGAGTGATAATTTCATAGCGGAACAATTGCTGCAGATGTGCGCAGGTATTTTAAGTGACTCCTTGAGTTCCGACATAGCCATTGCCTATGCAAAAGAACATTTTCTTTTTGATCTTCCTGATAAACCTCAATGGGTGGATGGCTCCGGGTTGTCGAGATATAATTTGTTTACGCCACGATCAATTGTGAAAATGTGGGAGAAAATTCTGATGGTTGTTCCAAAAGAAAGGCTGTTTCAAATTCTCGCCATTGGGGGTGAGGCAGGAACTATTATAGATCATTACAAGGCTCCAATGCCCTACATTTATGGTAAAACTGGAACGTTGAGCAATAATCATTGCCTGAGCGGATACCTCATCACTAAAAAAGGGAATTTGTTAATATTCAGTTTTATGAATAACAATTATACCATGTCAACAGATGAAGTAAGGAGAAACATGGAGTCTGTCTTATTTGAAATACATGAACGCTACTAGAAAAATTAAATTATTAGCCTTACTGATCTGCACACTGACCTATGCTGCTCAAGCTCAAGAGAGAGATAGTCTGGATATTAAGATTGGCCAAATGATTTTGATAGGAGTACCCGGTACCGAGGTCGATTCTATGGTGCTAAAGGAAATACGAGAGGGGAAAGCAGGCTCCATTATTCTTTTTGAAAAAAACATTTCAACAAAAAATTCTTTCTTACGACTAAGAAACCTGGCTTGGACGTACCAGTCTGCTGCTCCTACCCCATTATTTATTTCTATTGATCAGGAGGGTGGAAAAGTAAACAGACTCAAAGAGAAGTATGGATTTCCAAAATCGCTATCCGCGGCCAACATGAGTGCTTCGATCGATTCTGTGCGTTACTATGGAGAAACCACTGCAGCGACACTCATTGGACTGGGTATAAATGTCAACTTTGCCCCAGTAGTAGATTTGGCTACCAATCCTAACAATCCCATAATTGCGAAAGTGGAACGATCGTTTTCTGCCAATGAAGACTCTGTAGCAATGTATGCTAAAGAATTTATTAAGACGCATAGGAGGTTAGGGGTGATTACTGTGCTTAAACATTTTCCGGGCCATGGTAGCTCAAAAGATGACACCCACTTGGGGATAGCGGATGTTACAAAAACCTGGGAACCGAAAGAACTTAAACCCTATCAATCATTGATTGACTCTGGATATGTGGATGCGATTATGACGGCTCATATCGTAAATAGAAAATTGGATAACAAAGGGTTACCCGGCACACTATCGGCTCGAATACTGGATTCGTTATTGCGAAAATCACTCAAGTATAATGGTGTAGTATTTTCAGATGATATGCAGATGCATGCCATCACAAAACATTATGGATTTGAAGAGGCTATTAAATTGGCGGTGAATGCCGGGGTGGACATCCTTACTTTTTCAAATAATATTCAGGGGAGTGAAGATCGAACCGTGGACAAGGTTCATGCAATTATCCGAAGGTTTGTGATGGATGGCACAATATCAATAAGTCGAATTGATGAGTCCTATCATAGAATTATGAATTTGAAGAAGAAATTAAGTTCATCTCAGGCGGACTATTACCGGGTAGAATGGCTAAGATCACAGCAAGAAATTGAACAATATAAAACTAAGCTCAGGCAAACCGAATCAGAATTAAAAGTGTTGGAAAATAGAGGGGTAGGAAAGGAGTTAGAAGTGAAGTCAAAAAAGAAGAAGAGAAAAAATTAATTGGAACCATTTAAAATAAATATTCCCAACGGGCCTAAAGTTCCCATTCTGTTGAGCTCACCGCACAGTGGTGTTGCATTTCCGGAAGAACTAAAAGGAGAATTTATAAAGGAAAAAATAAATCAGCCTGATGATACGGATTGGTTTGTTGACAAGCTGTATGATTTTGCGCCTTCTATGGGAATTACAACAATCACTGCAATGTACAGTAGATGGGTGGTGGATTTGAACCGTAATCCGGAAAGTAAACCACTTTATGGAGATGGTAGAATTATTACTGCCCTTTGCCCTACCACTGATTTTTTTGGAAACGCAATTTATAAGGACAATAGAAATGAAGTGACTCAAAGTGAAGTGAAAAGAAGGGTGGAGCAATACTACACTCCTTACCACCGAAAAATTCAAGAGTTACTCACTGATTTAAAAAATGAATTTGGCAAAGTCCTGTTGTGGGATTGCCACTCTATTAGGCAATTTGTACCAACTATTCATGAAGAAAAATTTCCTGATCTTATTCTCGGGGATGTGGATGGCACATCGGCTTCACCTGGGTTGATAGAAACTGCTTTGGTCGGACTGGAAAATTCTGATTACAACGTAGCCCATAACCATCCATTCAAGGGAGGGTATATTACCAGAAGTTTTGGTAAGCCAATGGAAAACCAACATGCCCTTCAGCTGGAAATGAGTAAATTGAAGTATATGAAGGATGATGAGCTTGGGTATGATTCGGAAAAAGCCGAAGAGGTACGCACGGTCTTGAAAAATACTTTTGAGGGATTGATAGAAGCACTGGGATAAAATGGATAATAATTCGCTCCATAAAGCGTGGTCAGCCGACAAAATTACAGAATCTGTTGAGGGACTTACCTATTTCAAATTCAAAGCCCTTCTGCAGCGAGATAATTGGTTAAGTCCCGCTTATGTAGGTATAGACAATGCCGGGATAATTAAATATTTATCCGATACCCCTCCCACCGATGCTTTTGCCATGGATTCAGTAGATGGGTATGCTTTGCCGGGATTTCAAAATTCGCATTCTCATGCGTTTCAGTATGCGATGGCAGGTTTGGCAGAAACCCATCCAGCAGGTACCCATGATGATTTTTGGTCGTGGCGCGAAGCCATGTATCAATGTGCGCTCTCTGTTGACCCCGATCAGGTGGAGGCAATTGCCACTATGCTGTATGCAGAAATGGTGCGTCATGGTTATACACAAGTAGCAGAGTTTCATTACTTACATCATGATAAGGAAGGCAATCACTATAATAATCCTGCTGAATTGGGGGAGCGTATGGTAGCTGCCGCAAAAAGAGCCGGAATAAAAATTACTTTGGTTCCGGTTTTTTATCAGAAGGGCACATTTGGACAAGATCCACAGCCTCGTCAGCGCAGGTTCATTTCAAAATCAGTGGATGAATACTTCAAGCTCTTTGAAGCTTCGAAAGGGGCAATAAAGAATTATGAGGATGCCTCTATTGGTTTCAGTATACATTCTTTAAGGGCAGTAGATTTTAAGGACATAATGAAAACAGTGGAGTCCATACCATCGGACTTGCCCTTTCATATCCATGTGGCGGAACAAAAAAAGGAAATAAAGGACTGTTTTGAGTATTGTGGTAAACGCCCCATGCAATGGGTGCTGGATAACCTTCCGGTGAATGAAAGATTTCATTTGGTTCACTCCACTCATTTGGATGACAGTGAACTTTCGCGCCTGGCAAAGTCAGGAGCAAGAGTAGTGCTGTGTCCTTCTACTGAAGGAAATCTTGGTGATGGTATTTTTAGGATGAAGGAGTTTGTGAAACTGAAAGGGAGATGGTCAATCGGAACAGATAGCCATATTGGTATTAATCCTCTGGAAGAATTGAGGATGATTGACTATCGTCAGAGATTAGTAACCAATGAGCGAAATACTTTTGAGGGTGATGCGGCCCATTATATGATTAATGAAGGGGTTGTTTCCGGACGAAAAGCAATGGGAATTGATTCGCAAGATAATTTTGAAATAGGTAGGCCGCTGGATGCCTTGGTTCTTGACGCAAAACCACCCCTGTTAGCAGCCACATCCCTTAAAAATATAACCCCTACAATCGTCTATTCTACGGATACAAATTATGCCCTAGGGATCCTTATCAATGGAAAGTGGATTGTTAAAAACAATAGACATGCCGATGAAATGGAAATTAGAAATAATTTTAGCCGCGCGCTTTCGCAAATGAAGAACCGATAATTAGCATCTAGCCACTATCCTACCCACAGACAGGAATACTATGGCTGAGGGTTCATTGGGTTTTATGTTAAAGGAATTTCTTATGTCCGCGCGTCCTCATGACAAATTGAGCCGATTAAATAATCCTTTTAGGATTCTTGAATTGATTTGTTGTACTTCGTTAGTTCCAAAACCTAAAATTATTATGAGAAGAAATTATCTACTTACAGGTATCGCTATGTTATTTGTAAGTTTTGTTTTTGCGCAAAAAGGATCAAAAAAGGTGCCTTCTCAGCCTGCACAAAGCACCCTCGATGCAGATTTATATAAGGGTCTGAAATGGCGAAATGTAGGTCCTTTTCGTGGGGGTAGGTCCAATGCTATCTCCGGAGTGGTTAATAATAATATGGTCTATTACACAGGATATACCGGAGGAGGAATTTGGAAGACAGAAAACTCAGGTGCTTCATGGAAAAATATATCAGATGGGTTTCTTAAATCAGGGTCGGTGGGAGAAATCGCCATTTCTGAATCAGACCCTAATGTAATCTATGTGGGAATGGGAGAACATGCCGTTCGAGGAGTAATGACTACCTACGGGGATGGTGTTTACAAGTCAACTGATGCAGGGGCTACTTGGAAGAATATAGGACTGGAGAAAACGAGACACATCTCGGAAATAGCAGTGCATCCTACAAATCCAGATATTGTATTGGTAGGGGCGCAAGGCGCTGTGCATGGTCCAAGTTCTGATAGAGGGGTTTATAAATCTGTTGATGGTGGGAAAACATGGAAGCGCACTTTGTATGTTGATGAGAACACAGGAGTATCCAGTCTCAACATGGACATGAATAACCCCAGGATATTATATGCGGCTACATGGGAACATAGGCGCCTTCCCTGGAAAGTAATAAGTGGTGGGCCCGGTTCTGCTTTGTGGAAATCTACCGATGAGGGAGAGACCTGGAAGAAAATTGTTGAAGGCCTTCCAAAAGATTTGGGTAAGATGGGGGTTGCAGTATCAAGGGCAAACTCTAACAGGGTATATGCCATTGTCGAGGCAGAAAAATCCAAATCAGGATTGTATCGTTCTGATGATGGAGGCAATAAGTGGGCCTTACTGAGTAACAATCAGGATATCAGTTCTCGCTCGTGGTACTATATGGAGGTATTTCCAGATCCCATCAATGAAGACGTTGTTTATGTGTTGAACGCGCCTATGATGGTATCCATAGACGGTGGAAAGAATTTTGCAAACGTGCCCGTAGGGCATGGTGATACGCATGACTTGTGGATCAATCCAAAGGATAACAACAACATGATATTAGGAGATGATGGTGGAGGCGAAATTTCTTTTAATCGGGGAAAGACATGGAGCACACAAGGCAATCAACCAACAGCTCAATTCTATAGAGTAGCTGTAGATAATGTATTCCCTTATAATCTTTATGGAGGACAACAAGATAACTCTTCTGTTGTGATTGCAAGCCGCACCAACTCTGCAGGTATTACTGAAAGAGATTGGTTTAGTGGGCCTGGTTGTGAAAGCGCATTTATTGTATTTGATCCAGCTAACCCTGTAAAATTAATGGGCGGGTGCTACCAGGGCAATATTGAAGTCCTGGACGTAAACACAAGGGAGTCAAAAGATGTGAGAGAGGACCCTGCTACTTATCTTGCGTATGAAGCAAAGGATATGAAGTACAGGTTCAATTGGAATGCACCTATTGTTTCATCTCTCCAGGATAAAAATACTATTTACCATGCAGGCAATGTAGTTTTCAAGTCAACCGACTGGGGTCAAGGCTGGAAGGAGATTAGCCCGGATTTAACAAGAAATGAAAAGGCAAAACAAGGTGCAGGTGGAGGGCCATTTACCAATGAAGGAGCAGGAGGAGAGAATTATAATACCATTAGTTATCTGGCGGTGTCACCTCATGAGAAGGATGTAATTTATACAGGAAGTGACTGCGGATTGGTTTTTGTAACCAAGGATGGTGGTAGCAATTGGGAAAACATAACTCCGCCAGGTGTACCTGAATCATTGATCAGTTCTATTGAGGTTTCTCCATTTGATAAGGGTACCGCGTACGTTGCAATTACACGTTACAAGTTCAATGACTTCAGTAACATGGCTTACAAGACTACTGATTATGGTAAAACCTGGGCTAAGCTTGGAGGTGGAATAGATAAGGATGATTTTATTAAAGTGATCAGAGAAGATAAAAAGGTGAAGGATTTACTTTATGCAGGATCAGAAAGAGGATTCTACGTTTCCTTTAATGGAGGAAAATCATGGAATAAGCTCCAACTTAATCTACCGATTGTTCCCATTACTGACTTGGGAATACATGAAAATGACCTAATAGCGGCTACAGGAGGACGCGCATTTTGGATATTGGATGACTTGGGGGCGATACAGCAGTCCAAAGGAAGATTTGGAAATGAGAAAGTGAAGTTGTTTACTCCAAAGCCCACTTATCGTTTAACAAGTTCCTCTCCGTCATGGGAATCATTGCCACCAAATGTGGGGGAGAATCCGCTGAATGGTGTTATCCTGGATTATTACTTGAAGGAAAAAGCTGGCTCTAATGTGGTGACGCTTCAAATTCAGGAAATGAATGGCAGCGCCATCCGATCTTATACCAACATCAAAGACAAAAGCTTCAAACCCTATCCAGGTGGACCTTCAGCCCCCCAGGTCATACCCGCGGAAGCAGGAGTTAATCGGTTTGCATGGGACTTTCGGCATGAGAACATTAAGGACGTACCCAATGCATTTGTGTATGGAAGTTATAGCGGCCACCGCGTAGCGCCAGGCAAGTATAAAGCGATATTGACTTATGGTGGAGAAACATCTTCAACGGAGTTTGAAATTATTTCAGATCCAAGGGTAAAGGCTACTTCGGCAGAGTGGGCAGCTCAGCAAGAGTTCCTTACCGCAGTAGAGTCCACCATCGAAGAGATTCACGGATCAATTAATTCTATTAAAGAAGTGAAGAAACAGGTAGAACTGCACAATGAAATATTGAAACCCAAAGAAGGTACCGATGGGGTGGTGAAGGCAGGTGAAAAATTACTGGAAAAGATCAATTCATGGGAGTCAAATGTAATTGAAACCAGACAGCAGAATGGACAAGATATAATTAATTGGCCCAGTAAATTGAACGCAGAATTTTTTCAATTGCTGGGAGTAGCGGACACGCATGACCCAGCACTTACAAAGGGCGTGAAGGACAGAAAACAGGAGATTGATAATCAGTGGTCCAAATTTAAGCAGGAAATGCAATCGATAATCGATAAGGATGTCGCCTCATACAATGATATGTTTAGGTCTGAAAACATTCCTGCTGTGGTGGTGAAAACGAAGGGTCCCGAAAAGATGTAATGTTAAGTACATGTTGAATTTATTTTAAATATTAATTTACGAAGAGGCTATCTGAATAGGTTAGCCTCTTTTTATAAAACACCAACCTTAAACCCTTATACCATGCGAATTAGATTTTTGACAATGTTTGTGTTTGCGATACTTATAGTTGTGGACACATCCGCCCAGAAAAAAAGGGGGGCTACACCCTCAAGTAATTCCAGCACCACATTAACATTCGATCAGCAATACTATGAAGGTATAAAATGGCGAGAGTTGGGCCCCTTTCGAGGAGGAAGATCTGTGACTGTTACTGGCGTAGTAGGAGATCCCAACACTTATTACTTCGGCAGTGTGGGCGGTGGTGTTTGGAAGAGTATAGATGCTGGGCAAACCTGGTTTAATATCACCGATAAATATTTTGGGGGTACAATAGGAGCAGTAGCGGTTTCAGAAAGCGATCCAAATGTTATTTACGTGGGCGAGGGAGAGCAGGGCGTGAGGAGCAACGTGTCATCTGGTTGGGGAATGTGGAAATCGATGGATGCTGGAGTAACATGGAAACATATTGGACTTACAGACTCTAAACATGTTGGAAGAATTAGGATTCATCCCAAGGATCCTAACTTGGTATACGTAGCCGCAATGGGGAACTTATGGAAACCCAATGACATGCGCGGAGTATATAGAAGTAAAGATGGCGGTAGCACCTGGGAGAGAATATTATTTATCAATGACAAAGCAGGTGCTGTGGATTTAACATTTGATCCTAACAATGCACGTATTCTATATGCCAGTACCTGGAACATCAAAAGGAATGGATACAGAATGGACAGTGGTGGGCCTGATTCTAAATTATGGAAAAGTATTGACGGTGGTGATACTTGGGACGAGTTAACCGATAATCCAGGAATGCCAAAGGGTCCGAATGGAATTATAGGGGTGGCTGTGTCGCCAATGAATTCCAATCGTGTTTGGGCTATTATTGAAAACACGGCTGGGGGAGTGTATAGATCGGATGATGCCGGAGCGACCTGGAAAAAAGTAAATGAAGACAGAGCGCTTCGTCAACGGGCGTGGTATTATACAAGAATTACGGCAGACACTCAAAACGAAGATAAGGTGTGGGTGATGAACGTGAGCTATGGCGTTTCTAAAGACGGAGGCGTTTCGTTTGAGCTGAAAGACGCGCCTCATGGAGATCATCATGATCTATGGATAGACCCAAATAATAATCAACGAATGATAATCGCAGACGATGGAGGGGCGCAGGTATCCAATGACGGAGGGGAAAACTGGACTACCTATCATAACCAACCTACTGCTCAATTCTATAGAGTTTCCACAGACAATCATTTTCCTTATCGAATTTATGGAGCACAACAAGATAACTCAAGTGTTCGAATTAACCATCGTGGAAATGGAATATCCATTACCGAAAGTGATTGGATTGCATTGGCACTGGGAGAAAGTGCACATGTGGCACCCGATCCGCTAAACAATAACATTATTTACGGAGGTGGATACAAAGGATACATGAACATGGAAAATTTGGAAACAGGTCAGGAAAGATCAACCAATGTGTGGCCCGATTTACCCGCTGGCTCAGGAGCCGATGTAATGAAATATCGATTCAACTGGAACTATCCAGTAGTGTTCAGCACCCACAATCCTAAAAAATTATATGCAGGATCAAACCACCTTCATGCCACAACCAATGGAGGCCAGAGTTGGGAAGTAATCAGTCCGGACCTGACACGCAATGATCCGGAGACTATTAAATCTTCGGGGGGTCCAATTACACAAGACAACACCGGAGCAGAGTACTATGCTAATATTTTCGTTATTACTGAATCGCCTTACACTGAAAATGAAATTTGGACGGGTTCGGATGACGGATTGATTTATCTGACAAAGGATGGAGGAAAAACATGGGAAAATGTGACACCACCGATGGCGCCTAAAAACAATATGATGAATAGCATCGATGTAAATCCCTTTGTAAAAGGAGGGGCTTATGTAGTGGGAACTTCTTATAAATTTGGAGACAATACGCCCTACATTTATAAAACTGGAGACTATGGAAAGACGTGGACGCTGATTACGCGTGGTATACCCTCTGAAGAATATGTGAGGGTAGTGAGGGCAGATCCAAAGCGTAAAGGGCTGCTATATGCAGGAACGGAAAAAGGGATGTGGATTTCATTTGATGATGGTGCCAGCTGGTCAGAGTTTCAATTGAACCTGCCTCCGGTTCCTATCCATGATTTGGCAGTAAAGAATGATAACCTAATAGCGGCCACACACGGAAGAAGTTTCTGGATGATTGATGATCTCACCCCACTTCATCAAATGTCGCGGGAGATAGAAACCAAAAAGTCCTACCTATTTAAACCAATACCCACCTACAGGATGGCTGGCGGTTCAGGATGGGGCAGTCCTGATAGACGACTTGAAGGGGAGAATCATCCTAATGGTGTGATGATGCACTACTTTTTAGAATCTGTTGATGAAAATAGTGAGGTGTCAATTGAAGTAATGGAAATGGACGGAGACATTATTCAAATATTTTCTAATAAATCAAAAGAGCGAGGCACACAATTGAAAATAAACAAGGGGGGAAATCGCTTTGTATGGGACATGCGTTACCCTGGTTACAAAACATTTCCAGGTCTTGTATTTTATTCAGCGCCCAATATTGGTCCTAAAGCAGTACCCGGAAAATACAAAGCAAGACTAACTGCAAATGGACGAGTAACCGAACAAGAGTTTGAAATAGTAAAAGACCCACGCGTCTCTACCACCCAACAGGAATTTCAGGATCAGTTTGATTTCCTTTCCAAAGTAAGAGATAAAGTGAGCGAGGCGCATCAAGGTATTTTGGATATCAGAAGAATTAAAACGGATTTGAACTATGTGAAATCTAAGGTAGACCAGAAACCTGAAAACAAAAATTTGCTAGATGCAGTGGAAAAATTTGAGGATGACCTGACAATAATTGAGAACACTATTCATCAAACTAAAAATCAAGCAAGTCAGGATCCTTTGAATTTTGGCATTAAGCTCAATAATAGATTGGCTTTCTTAATGTATGAGCAAGGGACAGGGGACTTCCCTCCTACACAACAGGCAGAACAGGTACGTGTAGAACTGTCAAGGCAAATAGATGATGAATTAAATAAATTGAATTCTCTTATTGACACCAATGTGCCTTCTATCAATGAAATGATAAAGGAAAAGGGTATCGAGATGGTAATGAATAAAAAGGAACCAACTAAAATGTAAACTAAGACTAGAAATGAAAAAGTTAATTATTCTATTATTTGTATTTTTTTATTGTACGGCACAATCGCAGGATAAACCTACAGAACCTGTTCTTTCGAAAACTCAGCACAAACTCACAATAAATGGACAGTCCATTAACTATACAGCGACCACAGGCTTTATGCTGATACCTGATGAAAACGGAAAGCCGAGAGGCAAGATGTTTTTTATTTACTATCAGAAAGATGGCGTAACAGATCCAACCAAACGTCCTATTACTTATACCTTTAATGGCGGCCCGGGGGCACCCTCCATGTGGTTGCACATGGGAGCATTGGGCCCGAGAAGAATCGCCATGACAGATTTTGGAGCACCCACTCCCCCACCCTATAAAATTGTGGATAATGAATTCTCTTGGTTGGATGTTACCGATTTGATATTTATTGACCCGATAATGACAGGGTATAGCAGGCCCATAGATGGGGTTGATAAAAAGGAGTTTCTAGGATTTCAAGAAGATATTGAGTCGGTAGGGGCATTTATTCACCTTGCTACAAGTCGGTTTGAGCGATGGGGATCTCCCAAGTTTATAGCAGGAGAGAGCTATGGCACTATTCGTGCATCAGGACTCTCCAGCTATCTGGAACGAGCCTATGGCATGTACTTAAACGGAATTGTTCTTATATCAGCTGTATTGAATTGGCAAACAGAGGTAATGCACAAAGGGAATGATTTACCAGCAGTTACTTATCTGCCTACTTATTCTGCCATTGCTTGGTACCACAAAAAAGCCGACCCACAGTTTAAGGAACTAAAACCATTTCTTGACGAGGTGGAAAACTTTGCAATCGGTGAATATGCTTCTGCTTTGATGAAAGGCGACCAAATGACGGATGCGGAAAAACAATCAATCACCACAAAGCTTCATCGATACACTGGGCTAAGTGAGGAATATATCCGCCAAACAAATTACCGCATCGACATTGGAAGATTTGTAAAGGAGTTGTTACGTACGGATGGGAAAACAGTGGGACGTTTGGATGGCCGATTCACCGGATTAGACTATGATGACGCGGGAGAGCGCTATGAGTTTGATCCTAGTAATGCAGCTATTCTTGGACCTTACTCCATGGCCATCAATGATTATGTAAGAAGAGAATTGAAATTCGCTGAGGACAATCCTTACTATACAGGAGGAATGGCCAGACCCTGGAACTACAACAATGTGCAAAACCAATACCTTAACGTTGCGGAAAGTCTGCGTTCAGCCATCCATCAAAATCCTTTTCTGAAGGTGCATTTTTGCAATGCTTATTATGATTTAGCTACACCCTATTACGGCACAGAGTATACTGTAAATCATATGTTTATTGACGAGAGTCTACGAAATAACATTACCATGTCTTATTATGAGGCAGGTCATATGATGTACATTCTTAAGCCAGCCCTTATTCAGATGAAAAAGGATATAGCTGACTTTTACAATAAAGCAGTAATCAAGAACTAAGAAATGCTCAACAAAGAAAAAGCCTGTCTCAGATACGAGACAGGCTTTTTTGTTATGGAAGTTTTTTGCAACTATTCATCACCCCATTTCCAATCTCCAGCGATTGTTAGCGGCTCTCTTAGGTTATTATCAATCATAAATTGCTTGGTAGTCTCACTGTCCATTTTCTTGGCAGGAAGTGTTTCGGCATTTGCCAAACCATACAGTATCATTGTGCCGAAACGGACAGTGTTTACCATATGCGCTTCGTTTACCAAATTGAAGTCGTCACAATCAGAGTGATAACATCCGTAAATAGAACGATCCAGGTTACTTATCACCCCCACAATAGGCACCCCTTCAAGCATAAACGGCTGGTGATCACTGTGCAAACCTGAACGATTGGAAGATTTATTTTGGAAGATGGTATCAATCTTATTGATTTCTGCTCCAAGTGCGGTGAAAAAATTCGGATCATCCAGTTTACCACCTGCATTTATACCAATAGGGTTTCCAGCCATATCCAAGTTCATCATGTACTTGATGCTTTCAATAGTGCCGTTTTTAATCTCTTGCTCTACCATGTATCGTGAGCCCAACAGCCCTTGCTCTTCACCCATGAACATTACAAACTGAACAGTACGCTTGGGCTTAAGGTTGTTGGCTTTGAAAGTCCGTGCAATATCCAATACGGAAAATGAACCAATTCCATTGTCGATGGCGCCAGTAGCAAGATCCCAAGAGTCAAGATGTCCACCAATCACAATGCGCTCTTCGGGTAACTCAGATCCCTTTAGGGTGGCAACGACATCACGTGCTTTGATCAGATTACTGTGGTTTGTCATTTTGATGTGTGCTGAAACAGACTTGGTTTTTAGCTTTTCTTTAAGCTCCATTCCGTTTTCCTTTCCAATGCATACCGCGGGAATTGGAATTAATTCTCCGGTAACGGAGGCCGTTCCGGTAAGCAATACGCCATTAGGAACCTGATTGATAATCACAATTCCCTTGGCGCCATATTTAATTGCGATGGCAGTCTTCTCACTTCTGTGTAGATTATGTAATCCGTCAGGGCCTCCATCCAGAAGACCGATGTAAACGACTGCAATTTTGTCTTTAACAGCATTTGGTTTAGCGCTGTAATCAGCTTCTAAACCGTTACCCATATCAACGAGTTGACCGCTAACCTCTGACTCTACAGGTGAGTGAGCAAGCGTGACTGCGGGTACAGTCGCCCCGTCAATTTCTACTGCAATCTCACCCCTGGACCACGCCTTCACTTCGAACTCCAGGTATTTGACGTCATCAAATCCGTATTCTTTGAATTTGTTATACGTATACTCTTCTGCTTTATGACCATTTTCCGATCCGGTAAGACGATGGCCAATGGTTGAAGTTGCCTCTCCTAGCGTAGCATAGGCTTTGGAGTTTTGTAGCACTTCGTCATTGATTCGCTGGAATGTTTCGGAAAGCGTTTCTTCTTTTTTCTGACCACAAGAAAATAAGAAAAGGCCAACCAACAGCAAGAGGTAATTGTTAAGTAATCTTTTCATTGTGTTGTTTAAAAATTTGATGCGCAAGATACCAAAGAAACCAGTAGGGCCCCTTAAAATTTATGCAAAAGGTCAATGATACGCTTTGTTAGCCTGGTCTGTTAAGTAGGTTGAGTAGCTGCAGTGTGCGACCAATAGGTAGAGATAGCAAGCCCCGAAAGGATGTGCCAAATGCCCCACCAGGCCGCAACGATAGCCATCCCCCCAAGCCCCTGGAAAAAGCCAAAAATAAGGATAAGCCCAAGCCCTGAATTTTGAATTCCGGTTTCAAGTGCCAGTGTTTTCCTGTTCTCAAGACTCAACCCAAAAAGCCTTGCCACATTGTAACCGAGCAAAAGGGCCGCCAGATTATGAATGAAAACAATGACTATGACCAGATGAATGAATTCAAGAAAGGCACCCACGTTCTTTAAAAAGGCCACAACTACAAATGTTGCAAAAATGAAAATAGAGAAAGGCTTCACTCGTTTTGAAATCTTCGCTGCAATAATGGGATACTTATTGCTAATGGTCATTCCTAATAACAAGGGTATACCTATAAGCATCGCAATGGTTATAAACACATCCCATAGATTTAAACGCACCTCATGTAAGATGTTGGCCGTAGGTGGGTACATGCTTGCCCATACCTGTAGGTTCAAAGGGGTCATTACAATGGCCAGTATCGTACCAATAGAAGTTAGGCTAACGGAGAGTGCCGTATTGCCCCTCGAAAGATGAGTCATAAAGTTGGAGATGTTTCCCCCCGGACATGCCGCCACGAGTATCATGCCCAGCGCAATACTTGGTGATGGCTGAATGATCCATACCAATAAGAATGTGCTTGTCGGAAGAAGTATGAATTGCAGAAATAGCCCTACAAAGACAGCCTTGGGAGCTATAAAAACCTTTTTAAAATCTTCCAATTTGATGTCAAGCGCAATGCCAAACATGATAATGGCAAGACACAGGTTAAGCACCCAGAGAGAACTCTGACTAAAATTGAGATGAGCGGTATCTATGGACAAAGTCTCAAGTGATTAGGTTGAACGAAGTAAAGGCTTCTTCATCTTTTATTTATCTCTTCTAATTGATTTCGAATATTATTTAAGCATAAAAATCTTTTCAATACCGGAACAGCTCCAGTTGCACTATGGCTTGAGGTTATCTTCAGAAAGCTTGAAAATACGCTTGTACTCATCTGTCCAGCTACTAGGCTCTACAAAACCATGATTTTCCATTGGATAAACAGCAAGTTCCCAGTTATCCTTGCCGAGCTCTATTAACCGTTGCGACAGCCGCACCGCATCTTGAAAATTAACGTTGGTGTCTACCATTCCGTGGCAAATCAGAAGAGCGCCTTTCAAACCTTCTGCATGGTAGATGGGCGAACTTTTTGCGTAAGCAATACTGTCGGTGTAAGGTAAATTAAGAATATTGGATGTATAACCATGATTGTAGTGTGCCCAATCTGTAACGGGCCTTAGCGCTGCACCTGCCGCAAATACGTCAGGCGTAGTGAACAAGCCCATCAAAGTAATAAAGCCTCCATATGATCCTCCGTAAACGCCTATGCGCTTGGAATCTACATTGTATTTGTCCACCAACAGTTTTGCAGCATCTATCTGATCCGTTAAATCCTTTCCGCCCATAAACCTGTAAATTCCCGTACGCCAATCTCGACCGTACCCTGCACTTCCGCGGTAGTCTACATCAATTACAGTATATCCCTTATCAACAAGCATATTGTGAAACATATATTCGCGGAAATAACTGCTCCACCACTTGTGGGCATTTTGCAAGTAGCCGGCACCATGAACAAAAATAACTGCAGGCCCTTTGTTAACGAGTGCTTTGGGTTGGTATAGTCTTGCATATACCTCTGCTCCGTCTCTTGCTTTAAATGTGATTATCTCAGGATCTTTCCAGGGATAGGAATTGAACTCTGAAGATGTAGACTTTGTGATTTGATCAGACTTTCCTTTTGTTTTGTTCTCAGTGAGAAACAATTCCCAAGGCTTATTGCTGTATGAATACAGATCTGCCATCCATTTTTCATCTGGAGATAAGACTACTTGATGGCCTCCGGAAGTAGTGGTGAGTTGTTCTGCTTTACCTCCATCCACGGAGATTTTGTAAAAGTGCTTTTCACCGGGATGCACCTCATTGGTGGTAATGTAAAAATATTTTTTATCCTTAGAAAGCTGTGCGGTTTGCACCTCATAACTTCCCGATGTTATACTTTGTTTTTTACCATTGGTAATATCTACAGTATATAAATGGGAATATCCTGTTTCTTCAGATTGAAACCAGATGCGTTTATTGTCGCCAAGCCATCCGGAGTTGCCAGCACTTAAGGAATACCCAATTCCAGGGCCTCCTATCCAGGCTTCATCCCTTTGCCTGTCTAAATTCTTGAGTTGGCGGGTTTGGAGATCAAGCGACATAATCCAACGATCTTTGTTGTCTGCAGCCCGGACCACTACAAAATTATTTTTTCCATCATCTGACCAGTAAGGACCATTGATTACCACTGGTCTTGTTGTGTTTTCTTTTGATGGCTTGTTTGGATAGTCTTTTACATAATCAGGCTTATCTGTAATGCCAGGGATGCCATCTGTATTTATCCTATAAGTAGTGTCTCCTTTTATATCATAGATCCAAAATTCATAGGTATCAAGATTTACACCCACTTTAGTGCGACCAGGAATGTCTTCTGTAAATCCAGACTCTGTTACATAATTGGGAACAATAGTGGATTTCGCATCTTTCGCCTCTTTGGTTATTCGGTAAGTAATAAAATTTTCATTTGGACTTACCATTAGATGGTCTACACTTTGTTCATTCAAATAGATAATGTGAGGGCGGTCAGGACGATTGGCTTTGTTAATTTTTTCGGCCGCCTTTTTATTTTCGCTTCTTTCCTTAAGTATTTGCATATGGGCAAGCTGATCTTGCTTCAACCATTCTTCTTGAGCGGTGGTTTTAGACTCTCCTTTTTTCTTGTCTTTTCTAAAGTCAGTTAATTGACTGAATGCCCCGCTGCTAATAGTCCAGGAGTATAAGTTATTTCCTGAAGTAAAAAAGATTTTGGATTCATCCTGAGAAAAGCGGGGAGCAAACTCTCTATCGATTGTATTAGAGATTTTTATGTTCTTATTGGTTGGGATGTCCAGTAAAAAAATATCGCCATATTTTTCATACACCTTTTTAGTGAATGATTTGCTATAAGACCCATTGACAGAAGGTAAACTTCTTCTCGCTTTTGGGCTTACTTTTTGGGGCACTTTATTTGCAATTGAAATGGCATACAACGAATCGCCCGCTGCATTGGTGGGGTTCCAATTGAAATAAACTGTTTTGCTGTCTTCCGACCAAAATGCCTCAGAGGGCGATACACCCATCCACTTTGGGTCACGCATAATTTTTTCTACAGTTAGGTCAGTCAATTGCTGTCCCCATACTGGGGAGGTCACAAACAAGAGGAGTATTATTTTTTTCATGAGATGTTCTTGAATATTATAGAGGAAACGTAAGCATAAGATGATTGATCACTAAGTTTTATGAATGGAAAATACTTAATCTTCGTGGAGGACTAGCGGCTTCTGGATTTAAATATTTCTGAAAACATGCTGTTAAAAATGGATAAAATAAGACTAAAAGCAAGGGCCCACCAAAAACCATCCACGTTGAAGTTTGGTACAAAATAATCTACCATAAGGATGATAAGGGCATTAATTACCAATAGGAACAGGCCAAGCGTAAGAATGGTAATAGGAATGGTAAGCACTACCAAAATGGGCTTTACGATGGCATTGGCAAGCGACAATACAGCCGCAACCAACAGGGCATAGCCATAATGTTCCACATGGACACCCGGCAACAGGTATGCAGTGAGTAATACCGCCAAGCCGGATAAAAGAAAACGAACAATTCCATTCATAAGATAAAATTTGATTCAAGTTCCGCTTTTAAGTCCAAAAGTCAAACTCTAATTTTGACGGAGGAGTATGTACGCAATTGTTGATATTGAGACTACAGGGGGGCATGCGGATAAACACCGGGTGACGGAGGTTGCTATCTATCATCATGATGGCATAAGGATTACCAATCATTATCACACTTTAATCAACCCGGGCAGAAGTATTCCACATTTTATTACAGGTCTCACAGGCATCAACTATGAAATGGTGAAAGAGTCACCCTCTTTTGAACAAGTGGCTTTGGAAATTCATGAGCAGCTCAAGGATAGGATTTTCGTAGCACATAATGCCCACTTTGATTACAGCTTTTTAAAAAAGGAATTTGAAGAGGTGGGAATCAACTGGAACACAAAAAAATTGTGTACTGTCAGATTAAGTAGAAAGATCATTCCAGGCTTAAGCTCCTACAGTCTTGGTAGATTGGCAGAAAGTCTTGGTATAATAATTCAGGGCAGGCATAGGGCCGGTGGCGATGCTGAAGCTACCTCGAGAATTTTTGATCTGTTGTTGAAAAGAGATTCAGAAGGAGTAATCTTAAAAGCACTTAAAAGAAACTCTGGCGAAACGACCCTTCCCCCTAATCTTCCGAAGGAAGACTATGACAGGCTCCCGGTAAAGGTCGGTGTATATTACTTTATGGATGGGCGAGGAAACGTCATCTATGTGGGCAAAGCCATCAATATTAAAAAAAGAATTGCGGGGCACTTTACAGGGACAGCCCGTGAGTGGAGTCGATCCAACATCAGAAATGAAATCCATCACATTACTTACGAACTTACAGGAAGTGAGCTAATTGCGCTGATTTTGGAATCTCAGGAGATTAGAAGGTTGTGGCCAAAGTATAACCAGGCACAGAAACATAGATCAGAAGAATGGGGAATTTTTGATTATGAAGACAGGGCAGGTTATTTGAGATTTGCTATTAACACGGTGAAGCGGGGCACGAAACCATTGATAAGTTTTAGTTCAAAAGGTGATGTCTGGAATTTTATGTGGAAAAAAGTGAAGGAGTTTGAACTGTGCCCAAAATTATCCGGACTACAAATAGCCAAAGGTTTGTGCTTTAGTTATCAGACAGGTGAATGTAAAGGGGGATGCATGGGGGTGGAGTCAACTAAGAAGTACAATAAGAGAATTCACGCCACAATAGAATCATTTTTTGAAGAGGAGAATTCTTTGGCGATCATTGGAAAGGGCAGAAAAAACAATGAACGCTCATTGGTGCTTGTAGAGAATGGTGCATACCTCGGATATGGATTTATTGATAAACAAGAAACACTGGTTGATTTTGAGTCTGCCAAGGGATTTATTAAAGTGGGTAAGGAAAATAAGATAGTTCAAAACCTGGTGAACTCTTATTTGGTAAATCCGAGAGATGCTAAGGTAATTGAGTTTTAGTTTTTCTTTCTGCCTTCAATACCGGGATATAATTTGGGCACAGGATCACTGACGAAACATTCTTGTGTTTCAATGTTCATCATGGAAAGCCTGCCTGACCACCCCGCTCCGGTGTCCATCATCCACACCTCACAGTATTGGATCGGCTTATCCTCCTTGATCGGGGTGTGCCCGATATAGACTGAGTCATATTGAGTGAGTCTTTTGGAATGGCCATGTTGCTCTTTGGCCATCCGTGCGAAATCTCTGTCCCATAAAAAGGTCTGAATGCCCTGATTATCAATCGAAGTTTTTATATCGATTCCAGCATGCACAAATAACCTATTGCGATTAATATAATAAGGAAGGGCCAATTTCAATAGTTGAATATGGCTGTTCTGCACGTTGCCCTCATAAGAATCAATAGTTGCCTGCCCACCTTGATTGCGCCACGCTTCATCGGCATATCCGATTTCCATCCAATTAAGGGCCATGAAATCGTGATTGCCCATTATGTATACTAAATTTTTGATTTGAAGCAGTTGGTCTATGGCTTGACGGGTTTCAGGCCATCCATCCACCACATCTCCTAAGCAGATGAGGGTATCTTTTTGAAAATTAAAACCAGAAATATCCAAACATTGCAACAATGCGCGATAAGAACCGTGAATATCACCTATGACGAATGTTTTGGGCATAGATTGTTTAGAATTGAATAGATGGCATGATAACAAGAGGAGTGGCCTTTAAATCCGATTCGCTCCATTTGTAACTAATTTGAACCTAATTCTTTATTATTGCGCTAAAATTAAGGGTAAAAGCATAGAAATATGGCGTTTGAGATGGAAACAGAAGTACAGCAAGAGCATACCCAGAAGGTAAAACGGGTTTATGCTGAAGTAGCAAAAGTGGTGGTGGGCCAGCAGTATATGGTCAATCGCCTGATGATAGGTTTGTTTACCAATGGTCATATCTTATTAGAAGGAGTTCCGGGGCTTGCCAAAACACTTACTATAAGTACCGTGGCTCAGGTGCTACACCTAGATTTTGCACGTATCCAATTTACACCTGATTTGTTGCCTGCTGACCTGGTGGGTACCATGATTTACAACCAAAAGGAAGGAAAGTTTGAGGTAAAAAAAGGGCCTATATTCGCCAACATAATTTTGGCCGATGAGATCAACAGATCCCCCGCTAAGGTTCAGTCGGCATTGCTGGAGGCCATGCAGGAGAAGCAGGTAACTATTGGAGAAACTTCTTTTAGCCTTGATCGTCCATTTTTGGTAATGGCCACGCAAAATCCTGTTGAAAACGAGGGAACCTACCCTTTGCCTGAAGCACAGATTGATCGATTTATGATGAAGGTATTTGTTGATTATCCTTCTAAGCAAGATGAACTTGAAATAATGAGGAGGATTTCAAACATGCAGTTTGATTTTACAGTGAATCAGATCCTTACCAAGGAAGACATCTTTGCAATTCGCAAAGAAGTGAACAGTGTTAAAATTTCTGAATCATTAGAAAAATATATCATTGAGTTGGTGTCAGCCACTCGAAATCCAAAAGAATACAAATTGGATCATGAGGCACAGTACATACAATATGGTGCGTCACCCAGGGCAAGTATTAACCTTAATCTTGCCTCAAAGGCAATGGCTTATCTTGAAGGCCGTGATTATGTGTTGCCAGAGGATATTAAAGAGATAGCACTGGACGTACTCAACCACCGTATCATCTTAAATTACGAAGCAGAGGCTGATAATGTGCGTACCGCTGATATTATCAAAGTACTGCTCACGAAAGTTCCTATCAATAAGTAACTTCTTAGCGTTTTTAAATACACCGGGTACATAGAAAACATAGTTTAGTTAGATTCAATGCTATGTGGCCTATGTTATTTATTTGACACTCAAATGTAGCTCGGTCAGATTAACGTGCACAGGCCAGAATTACTTAGGATTCTAATTTAACCCAAACTGTGCATTAGAAGATTATAAAGCAGGGTACTTTAATGACGAATCCTGTCGTTACCGTCAGGATTGTCAGGGTTAAACCTTGACAATGAAAATCGCCAAAGGTGTTTTTGTAAAAAGGACGTAACGGGTTGATTTTCATTCGTCAAATCATGCAATAGAATTTCTATTGCATGATTACGGCTTAGTAAGCATCAATTCACTTTTCGTTGTCGCTCCTTATGGAGCTCAATTACTTTTTTAATTTGCTCGCTCGCTTGTACCACAGAATCTTGTGCAAGCTTGTTGTTTTCAAGTTTTTGTAATAGTACCGCATGTTCCAGTGCATTGGCCTTAAGACGCTCTTCCAATTTTACCTTGTCTTGTTCGTTGTTTGCAAGTTGAATGAAAAAGTCTTTGTTCTGATTAACAAGCCGTTGTGATTGTCTTGTAGTAGCATCGAAGGCCCGCTGTGCTTCATCGATCTGTGCCTGTATCTTGTCTTTATAATATTTAATACCAAACTGGTACACCTCATTTTCTAAATCTTTTTTTACAATATCAATGTCATTCACTTGCCACTCTCCTTCCTTAATGCCAAGCCATACCTCTACATTTTCGCCCTTTTCTTTGATGTCGGCATAAATGACTCCTGTTTTATATACTGTTCCTCCCAAAGCTGGTTCGCTGATACTGGTGAAGCGAGCACCTTGCTTTAACTTGCCAAAATCTTTGAGGAATTTGTTCCATGAAATGATTACTGTTTCCTTTTTCCCCTCCAGGGCAGTAGAGAAACCATCACTTTCCTCCCCATTTATTTTTTGTGCTTGTTTTTCTGTCGTTACCTTTTGTCCCAATGCAGCAATGCTGATCAAAAGTGAGATAGTGATCAATTCAAACTTATTTCGGCTCATACTGTTAGTATTATGAATCAAAGCTAATAATTATCCATATGCATAAAAATGTCCTGATAACTGGCGGTTCGGGCCTCCTTGGCACTAGACTCTCTACCATGCTAATGCAAAAAGACTACCAGGTTTCTCATTTGAGCCGTAGCAGTAGCCACGGTAGAATCCCTACTTACAGATGGAGTGTAAATGATGGAATGCTAGATAGACATGCTATTGAAGGAGTCGAATCCATTGTACATTTGGCAGGAGCGGGTATCGCAGACAAACGATGGACAGCAACCAGAAAAAAGGAAATTCTGGAAAGCAGAACTAAGTCAAGTGAATTGCTTTATCAGACCCTAAAGCAAAACACCCACCATGTTAAAACTTTTGTGTCCGCATCTGCCATCGGCATTTATGGCGAAGGAGGGCCTGAAAAAATATTTACTGAAACGGATAAACCGGCAGATGGTTTTCTCGCTGATGTTGTCAAGCAGTGGGAAGAGTCAGTGGATAAAATTGCTACCCTTGGCATTCGTGTGGTGAAAATCCGTATTGGTATTTTACTAAGTGGAAAGGGAGGAGCTTTGGCTGAAATGGTAAAGCCCATAAAATGGGGTGTAGGTTCACCCCTTGGCTCGGGCAAACAGATTTTGAGTTGGGTTCACATAGACGATGTGTGCAGAATGTTTATTAAGGCGATAGAGGATGAAATGATGATTGGGGCTTACAATGCAGTTGCCAATAACCCTGTGAGCAATGAAGAATTGACGATGGCCATTGCCAAGGTGTTGGATAGACCACTTTGGGCGCCAAATGTTCCCGGCTTTATTTTAAAATTTATGCTGGGTGAAATGTCGGAATTGGTTTTAAAAGGAAATCAAGTCTCATCCGAAAAAATTCGCAACCTGGGTTTTGAATTTGAGTATACTCATTTGGATAATGCGGTCAATGATTTATTGACTTCCAAGGGAAAAAGCTAGTCAATATTTTGGTGCTCATCTGTGTGTAATAAAATTTTTACTAAACAACACGCAGTTAGTAAATGTGTCGGAAGAAAAACAAATAAATGCTTGAAAATAGTAGGCTCTTACGCGTTAACTACCGAACAAATATGGGTCAAATGTCTTATTGCATAATTTACACTATCGCTTGGATCGTATTCCCATTATATTAGCAGATCAAAATGAAACTTGAGTATGGAAAGGGAAAAAGTACCCTCAATGGAGGAAGAACACAAGATCAGAAAGGCATTTAAGGATAAGGATTGGACAGAGATCAAAAGCTCGGACTCTTGGGTGATTTTCAAAGTGATGTCTGAGTTTGTGCAAGGATTTGAAAAACTATCCAAAATTGGCCCTTGTGTTACTATTTTTGGTTCAGCGCGCACACAGCCGGAACATCCTTATTACAAAATGGCAGAAGACATAGCTTTTAAGCTAGTTCATCATGGATATGGAGTGATCACGGGTGGAGGGCCTGGAATTATGGAAGCGGGTAACAAGGGGGCCCATCGGGCGGGAGGTAAAAGTGTGGGATTGAATATATTTTTACCTCACGAACAAAAGGGTAACATTTATATTGATCCGGAGAAATTAATATCATTTGATTATTTCTTTGTACGGAAAGTGATGTTCGTAAAGTATTCCCAGGGCTATATCGTAATGCCCGGAGGATTTGGTACGCTGGATGAACTAACGGAAGCAATTACCTTGATTCAAACCCAAAAAATTGGTCGCTTCCCAATTGTTCTGGTGGGCAAAGAATTTTGGGGAGGAGTGCTTGATTGGTTTAGAAACACCCTGGTGAATGAAAAGATGATTGATATAGAAGATTTTGATTTAATTAATTTGGTGGATACGCCTGAAGAGGCGGTTAAAGTGATAGACGATTTTTACTCTAAATATTTACTCGTACCCAATTTTTAATTCAAAGTGTGATGGAATATTTTTTGAAAAAATACCGTATTGAATTATTAGTCATTACCGGGTTGACCGTGCTTTTGTTTCTTGTCATTTTTATTAATAGTAGGGTTGAACATTTGGAAGAAGTTGTGGATTCTGAAAATATTACTGAAGTCGGGTTTGAAAATATAACTCAGGAGGATGGTCCCTTAACCGCAATCTCTTACGACCTCCCTCAACGGTTGAGCTTTGCGGGTGAGGAGGTGCCATTGGATCGATCCGATTTACGCGAGCAGATCGATCAGGAACTTCAAATCAATATTTATTTTCACAGTAATACTATTTTTTTAATTAAAAGAGCCAACAAATGGCTGCCACAATTTGAATCTATTTTAGAACGAAATGGCATACCGGATGATTTTAAATATTTACCGCTTATTGAGAGCGGGTTACTTAATGTAGTTTCCCCTGCCAATGCCGTAGGGTTTTGGCAAATTGTGAAAAGTGCAGGGAAAGAAAACGGTCTTGAAATATCAAATGAAGTAGACCAGCGATACGATCCGATAAAAGCCGCAGAAGCTGCCTGCAAATATTTTAAGAAAGCATATGAAAAATTTGGTAACTGGACATTGGTAGCAGCCTCCTACAACAGAGGAGTAAGTGGAATGGACAAGGCTATAAAAAAGCAAAAGGTAGATTCCTACTATGATTTATTTTTAAATGAAGAAACATCCCGTTACGTATTCAGAATTTTGGCCATAAAAGAAATCATTGAAAACCCTGAGCGCTATGGATTTAAAATAAATCCTAAACATCTGTATCAACAGGATTCAATACGGTACGTGGAGGTAAGCAGAACCATTCCGGATTTGGTTGACTTTTCTTTGGAACAAGGGACAAATTATAAATTGCTTAAGCGTTATAACCCCTGGTTGCGCGATGATAGGTTGACTGTAAAAAGAAACGAGACATACACAATCGCACTTCCTGCTATTTAAGATGAAACCCTACCTGCTGATTGAAAACAACTGGAAGTATATCAAATATGCTTCATTTGATTTGGCCATATTGCCGTGGGGTGCCACAGAAGCACACAACTATCACCTTCCCTATGGTACAGACATTATTGAGGCAGAAGCGATTGCCGGGGAAGCTGCCCGAATGGCCTGGGAGGAAGGCTGCAAAATTATTGTACTACCAGTCATTCCATTTGGTGTCAACACAGGCCAACATGATGTAACGCTTGACATGAATATGAATCCAAGTACACAGTTTGTGGTACTGAAGGATGTGATTGAAGTATTAAACCGTCAGGGAATTTTTAAGTTGATTATATTAAACAGTCATGGAGGCAATGACTTTAAACCGATGGTCAGGGAGCTAGGTCTTCGTTTTCCAAAAATGTTTATTAGTAGTTGTGATTGGTTTAGGTCATTGGATCAGAAATTATTTTTTGAAAATAAAGATGACCATGCGGGAGAAATGGAAACAAGTCTGATGCTTTATCTTCGACCGGGCCTGGTATTGCCATTGCATGAAGCCGGTGATGGAAATTCAAAAAAGTTTAAGTTCAAAGCCATTCAAGAGGGATGGGCCTGGGCAGAAAGACAGTGGATGAAAGTGACTAAGGACACTGGCGTTGGGGATCCGCGAAAAGCAACAGCAGAAAAGGGAGAAAAATACTTTAAAGCGGTGACTGAAAAAGTTGCGCAGTTTTTCATTGAGGTGGCTAAAACAAATAGAGATGATTTTTATGAGTAATTTCTTTTAACCACAAAGATCACAAAGGAAATGCCACAGAGTGCACAGAGCGCTTTGTGGTCCCTGTGAGACTCTTTGTGCCCTCTGTGGTTAAATCATAATGAGAAATAAATGATAAAAAAAATAAACGAAGCAGTTGAATACATAAAATCTCAAGGCGTACAAAATCCAGAGATTGGGATAATACTTGGAACAGGCCTGGGAGATCTTTTTACAAAAAAAACTGAAAACCCTATTGAAATTGAATATGGTTCAATTCCACATTTTCCGGTGTCAACGGTAGAGTTCCACAAAGGCAAATTGATCAGCGGAAGCATTAACGGCAAACAAGTACTGGCTATGCATGGCCGGTTTCACTATTACGAGGGCTACTCTGCCGATCAAATCACTTTGCCTGTTCGGGTGATGAAGGAATTGGGTGTAAAGTATTTGTTGATATCAAATGCTTCCGGCAACATGAATCTAAGTTGGCACAAAGGCGAACTGATGCTCATTGACGATCATATTAATTTACTACCAGACAATCCCTTGCGAGGCTCGAATATAGACTCACAAGGTCCTCGCTTCCCAGACATGAGCCAACCTTATGATAAAAAACTAAATGATACCTTAAAAAGGATAGCAAGAGAAAAAGGGATAATGCTTAATGAAGGAGTTTATGTTTGCGTAACAGGCCCTAATCTTGAAACACGGGCCGAATATCGATTCCTAAGACTAATTGGAGCGGATGCCGTAGGCATGTCCACTGTTCCTGAAGTAATAGTAGCCAACCATGCCGGGCTTCCATGTTGCGCCATTTCTGTGCTTACGGATGATTGCGATCCTGATAATTTGAAACCAGCGAACATTTCAGAGATTATTGAAATTGCGGGAAAAGCAGAGGCCTCTCTCACCGACCTGTATATTGACTTGATTGGAGCATTGTAGTGGTGCAACCTTTAGTGGCAACTCAGTGTCTTTCTAAGATAAACTACCAAACATGAAAATACTCCTTACTATTATCGGTTTTCTAATAAGCATCACGCTTTGGGCCCAAAAGGAGGGAGACTACCATCTGGACAAGGAGTTTGATTTAATTGCAAACGGAACTATTGAATTATCTTCATCCGATGCCAAAGTGACCATTGTCGGCACCAGTAGAAAAAATGTTCATTTGAAAATTGATCGTACCATAGTAACCAAAGGATTTTTTTTTGGAAGTGATGATTTTGCGATAGAGATTGATAACTCCAATGGTAACCTTAAAATCGAAGAAAAAGCAAATTCATCAAGTCATGGAATTGTTGGTTACTACGATGAAGACTATGAAATTAGAATTGAAGCGCCTGAAGTTGCTAGTCTATTCATCAAAGGGGATGACGGTAATTATGAAATTAAAAATGTTAATGGGTCCATCTCAATGCGTGTAGATGATGGTGACGTAGCGTTATTTGGATGCAAGGGAGACAAATTTGGTTTTAGATTGGATGATGGAAATTTGGAAATGGATCAGGGGAAAGGAACAATTGAAATAAACGTGGATGATGGTGACGTGAACATCAGAAACGCCAACTTTTCCAAAATCGTTGCTGATGTTGATGATGGAGACATGATTATTGAGACCTCGCTTGCTGACAATGGGGAGTATAACATTCGGGTGCAAGATGGATTGTTTTCAATGTTTGTTACAAAGGGAGGAGGACAGTTTGATGTACACCATGATGATGCGAGAGTAACGGCAGAAGGTGCTTTTGATGTATACGAACAATCAGAAACCTTTACCGGCTTAAAATTGCAACATGGCACAGCGAAGGTGGATATTAGGGCAGATGATGCAAGGGTGAGACTTTCTAAAGTAAATTAGAAATTTACTTTTTGTAACCACTAAGGGAGATTGTGAAAGACAATAAAATAGCCAGGGCGCAACCCACCTTATTAATAAACATTACTCTTGTTTATAAATAATACCATCTTTCATTACAAAGGATACCTTCCTTAGATCAGATATATTTTTGGATGGATCTCCTTTTACAGCAACAAGGTCCGCGAGAAATCCGGGCTTTATCTCACCCAGGTTGGTCAGATGAAAAGTTTTCGCATTTACCGAAGTCACGGATTTCAAAACGGCCATGATATCCATTCCATAGTCCTTCATCATCTCCAGTTCCCTTGCGTTTTCCCCATGTGGAAACACACCCACATCCCCACCGGCTACAATTGTTACTCCGGCATTCAATGCACTTTTAAAGCTTGCCTTTTTCTCCAAAATTCTTTTTGGCTCGGGATCAATTCCTTTTTTCCAACCATTGTATTGCAAAATGGCATCACCTGCGGCCAGCGTTGGACAAAAGGCTATACCTTTCTCTTTCATTAGTTTGAAAATCTCATCATCGCCCTGATCGCCATGTTCAATGGTTTCTACTCCTGCCAATATGGCCCTGCGCATCCCTTCTTTTGTAGAAGCGTGTACTACGGTAGGCCTTCCACTGCTTTTTGCGGCTTCCACAATCAGCTTCAATTCCTCTATGGAGAATGTGGGGGCGGCTTCTCCGTGTACACCCCACCTATAGTCTGCGTATACTTTTATTACATCTGCGCCCTTTCCGATTTGGTCGCGGGTAACTCGGATCAAATCATTTCCATCTGCTGGTTCTGCGCCCAGCATCACCTCAAAATCAGTATCAAATCCTTTTGGGCCATAACTTCCGGTAGCCACTATGGCTCTGCCGGCTACAATCATTCGGGGACCAGGGATTATCTCGTCTTCTATTGATTTTTTCAAACCTACATCCGCATACCCAGCACCTTCTGTACCGAGATCTCTTACTGTGGTAAAGCCGGCCATTAATGTTTTTTTTGCGTGTATGGTTGCCCTTGCTACACGGTAAGCATCCGATTCTTTCATCACCTGATCATTCCAGGATGTTTGGTTGTAAGGATATAGCAGTAAATGAGAATGCCCCTCAATCATACCGGGCATAATGGTGGTGCCCGTGAGCATAAGTGCCGTGGCTCCTCTCGGTTTGATTATTTTATTGGCTGGCCCAACTTCTGTGATTTTATTTCCAGCAACCAAAACTACCCAACCCTCATGCATTTCGTTTCCATCAAACACACGATCGGGTTGGAGGTAGTAAGTTTGAGTTTGTGCATAGGGAACCTCTCCCTTAAAAAGCAACACAAAGCAGAATAGGATTGTTAGTGATTTCATTTTTCTGAATTATTAAATAATTTAATAGACTAAATTATGCAAAGGAATCTGGTATGTATTAATTAGAATTCTATTCTTGCGCCAATACCTAACCCTGAAAAATCAATACTTTTAATTTTGGAGGCAATGGTTGTGGGTGTCTTTTGATTCGCAAAATCAAACATGAGAAAAAAACTATAATTAGTTTCTTCTAAAGTTCGAAACCTAAGTCCAGATTCAATTCTTCCGCCAAAACCATTAGCTGGGGTGTTTTCAAATGACATAAAATGATATTGGATGCCCGCTCCAACAAAAAACTTTTTTTGGTCGTCAATATGAAAGAATCGATCAAGCAATAATCCAGGGGAAAATCTCATGACAGAAAATCTGTTTTCTTTTGAATTAATGGTTACGGACTTACTGGCAATTCCAAAATCAGCCATGCACCTCAAGGTATAATTGTTGAATTTGATTGAAGGAGAAAAATTTAGATTTACTGCCTGGTTTATGGTTTCATCCCCAGTGTGTAAAAATACGATTCCATTTCCAATTTGAGCCTTGACATACTTTTGGATGTATGTATTTACTTCCATTGGATCAATAAACATAATTCCAATTTGGAATGAGGCTCCAAATCGGCTCGGTTTGGTTTTGTTCTCCGGGGGCAAATCAAAAATAACCTGAGCATAGAGAGTGTTTAAAAGGAAAAGCGAAATAGATATAAAAAGCCCCACTTTCAACTTATGGGAGTTTTATAAGATTAAAAACCAATTCTCTTTTAGGTAGATTTTGATCTGCATACATGGCATATTCGTTATTTAAAAAAATCACTACAGGTGTGTTTGCATTTGCAATCGTTCCAATTGTCTGCTCCAACTTATCCGATGGGTTGTATTTTTTAATATTTCCACCGTTTACGCAATAGATATCTCCTTTTTCGTTACCTCCAAAGTAATGTGCTCTACCCTTGCTGTAAGCATAGCGTGCAAATCGGTAAGGATATAAATATGTATTTACCGAAAAGGTCCTTGTAGCAACGCTATAAGATTGGAATTCATGATCTACAATGTTGTTGAGTTTGACAATAACTATCTTGTTAAATCTTAAAGTACAAGAATATGATGATGTGGCAATGCTATTGGCTATGATGCCAGCAACCCCACCGAGCGGAATGTAAATTGGTGGGTCACTTGTAAAGGTTTCTCCTATGAGATAGCCACTTTGATTGTCTGGTGACTTCAGTAAACTCATCCAATAAATATTACCCTCCTTTGCTTTAATTTCTGTAAAATGGATAGAATTAGCCGCTTGATTTACTTTAGCGAAGTATGGAATTCCTGAGCTTGTTTCATTTTTCTTCAAGTTTTTGAATGACCTCCCTGTTAATATTATCTCCTCATCTGAGTATGGGATGATGTTGTCAATTGTTAATTTTTTCGTGCCATAAATCATTGGAAAGGTAAACGACTCGTTGCCCGTTGCGGGATCAATCGCCCTTAATTCGTTTTTTGCTTTATTCGTCCTGGGATCATACGTGAAGGATAAGAAAAGTTGATTGTTAATTGCCTTCATAAAATTGATCTCAAGTGTTGAGCTTGCTCCAGTAAATAACCTTTGCCAAAGTGACTCCCCATCGGGAGCGATAGCAATTAATTCAGAGATTTTACCTTCAACAAGCAGATAGAAGTTATTTTTAACGGCTGTGAGATAACATGGTGAATTGCCCGACCAATTAAATTGGAGTTTAATTCTGTGATCAATTCCTGTTCCGGTAATGTTGTCTATGATGTGTATAACTAAACTGGAATTGGAAACAGACCCCAAAAGATAGGCGGAATTATTTTTTGTGGATGCATTGCCAAGAATGCGATAATTTCCCAACATACTTATTCTACTGGTATCATTGACCACAAGAAGTGAATCAAACTTTACTACGTTGAAATCAGAAAGTCGTTCATCCTTAGAAAAAATTTTGTAGACAACCCTGAAATTATTTTCATCAAAATTTTCAACGAAGTAGGACCCTTCAGTATTAATGTTTTTTATAACTATGTTTTGACTATGGCACTCGAAGAGTATAAGGGAGAGGACTACTACAATGATAATTTCTTTTGGTCTCACCATAACCTTTTAAATGAGAAATGACCATCAAAGATGGCCATTTTCATAAGCATTATCCTAATACTAGGGTAAATCAATTTTTAAAGTGCAGCCAAAGCTGCATCATAGTTGGGCTCCTGCCCTACAGCCGGAACTACTTCTGTATGCCTCACTTTTCCTTGATCATCCAGCACCACAATAGCCCTTGCAAAAAACCCTTTCATTCCCCCATCTGTCATTTCCATGCCGTATGCTTTTGAAAAACCTGAATTTCTGAAATCGGAAAGCGTCACCACTTTATCGATTCCCTCAGCGCCACAAAAACGTTTGAATGCGAACGGCAAATCTTTTGATATAGATATAACTACGGTATTGTCAAGTGCAGTGGCTCTTTTATTAAATTCTCTTACTGAAGTGGCGCAAACACCAGTGTCAATGCTAGGGAAAATATTAAGAACTACTTTTTTGCCCTTAAAATCTGCCAGACTCACGTCTTTCAATGTGTTATCCACCAGAGTAAAGTTGGGTGCGGTTGAACCAATTGCAGGCAGTTCGCCCATTGTATTTACTGTGTTTTCGCCTAATTTAGTTTGAGCCATTTATCAATTGGTTTATAGATTAAATAATAAGAACAATTTCTTTTGAATAAAGTTTATCGAAGCCGATCAGAATCCTTTACCAGCTTTTCGTCTTTTCTGATAAATCGGTTGGCCACCATATTGCTGACCATGGCCACTATTGGTAAAAACACAGCAACCCCATATTCTCCTGCCTCTTGATTTGTTTTGATAAGATCTGTCGCGAAATAAACAGCTGCCCCAATATTCCCAGCCATAAAAAGAGAGTTAAAGGCCCCTAATTTTATTTGAAGCAACCGGTTTTGAAATTTTCCAATTTCAAAGAAAGCAATAGTAGCTGCGGCAATCGCGCAAATGGCAGTAAGACTAAAAGGAAAATAAAGGGTTGTTTTTACACCTCCCTCTGTTACAGAATAGTGAAGTGGAAATAGGACTTTCTGCACACTATCGCTGTACGATTGCCATATGGGAAAAAACACACTGATCAGCATGCAGATACCAACAATCAGGAGAAATATCGTTTGTTTTCTTTGCCACATAGGGAGTTGATTTCGTTAGGATTCGTCAATAAATTAAAGTCGTAATTTATTCAATTACCCAATCTGGGTTTAACTTGCAGCAAAAGTAATGAATTTGGGACTGTTTGGCCTAGTTCCACCACCTATTCATATATGAACAGCACATACATTGTAGACATATTACGCACTCCTGTCGGAAAATATGGGGGCACGTTGGCTTCAGTAAGACCAGATGATCTTGCCGCTCATGTGATTAAAAAACTAATGGAGAGGAATCCTCAGGTGGATCCAAGATTGGTAGAGGATGTGATTTTTGGTGCTGCCAATCAGTCTGGAGAAGACAATCGAAATGTAGCACGGATGGCATTGCTTTTGGCAGGTCTTCCCTTTGAAGTGGCGGGTACTACAGTAAATAGACTTTGTGCTTCCGGGTTGCAGGCGATTATGGATGCTTCGCGTGCGATTGCGAATGGTGATGGTGAAGTATATATAGCCGGAGGGGTGGAGAGTATGAGCAGGGCCCCTTTTGTAATGCCAAAAGCGAGTGACGCATACTCCAGAAAGGCTGAGATATATGACACTACTATGGGGTGGCGGTTTACAAATCCGAAGCTTGCCAAACTTTACCATCCTTATAGCATGGGAGAAACGGCAGAGAATGTGGCTGAAAAATGGAGGGTTACCAGAGAAGAGCAAGATGCATTTGGGCTCCAGTCCCAACAGCGATATTTTAAGGCAGCACAGGCCGGAAAATTCAAAGAGGAGATAGTACCTATTCAAATACCGCAAAAGAAAGGTGACCCGATTGAGTTTGGCAGAGATGAATATCCAAGGAAAACCTCTTTAGAAAAATTGGCTGCATTACGGCCGGCATTTAAGGAGAGGGGAACAGTAACTGCAGGAAATTCCTCCGGCATAAACGATGGTGCCGCAGCGGCCTTGCTTGTGAATGAAGCTTTGGTAAAAAAACTTAATCTAAAGCCTCTTGTACGTGTGGCGTCAATGGGCGTAGCAGGTGTCGATCCGGCTATTATGGGGGTAGGACCTATTGCGGCCTCTCAAAAGGCAATGAAGCGGGCAGGTCTTCTTGCAAAAGATATTGGACTGGTAGAATTGAATGAAGCATTTGCTTCTCAATCCATTGTATGTACGCGTGAGTTAGGTTTTGACCCCGAGACTGTAAACGTGAATGGTGGGGCTATTGCGATCGGCCATCCTTTGGGATGTAGCGGTGTTCGTATTAGTGCCACACTTATTCATGAAATGCAAAAAAGAAATGTGAAATATGGGTTGGCCACTATGTGCATTGGTGTGGGGCAAGGCGCAGCAGTGATTTATGAGAATGTTGGTATATGAGAAGTCAGAAGTTGAGAATAGAGAATTTAAGAATCGACTTATACAATAACCCTTTATCCGATTTAATATGGAGGCTTCAAAAAGATTTACAGAGTTAATTGTGTGGCAAAAAGCACATCAATTTGTTTTGAATTCATACAAGTTGACTTCACGTTTCCCCAAAGAAGAAATTTATGGCTTAACCTCGCAATTAAGAAGGGCTGCTGTTTCAATTGCTGCAAACATTGCCGAAGGATTTGGGAAAAAAGGGAAGAAGGATAAGGTAAGATATTTTAATATTTCACAAGGTTCCATAGAGGAATGTAAGTACTATTTGATTTTGGCCAGGGATTTGGGTTATCCTTTCGAGGGGCAAATGGAAGTCCTCCTTGAGGAGGTGAGCAAATTGGCAAATAACTACTCGAGAGCAATTGCAAATTCAATTTAGGTTTCAACCGCTCTACTTCTGACTTCTCAACTTCTCAAATGCGCTACTTCTTCGAAATAAGTTACAATGGCACAGGATACCACGGTTGGCAATCTCAAAAAAATGCCATTGGTGTACAACAAGTGGTTGAAAATGTCTTTGAAAAATTGTTTAGGGAAAAAATTGAAATTGTAGCAAGTGGAAGGACTGACACCGGAGTTCATTGTATAAAGCAGTTTTTTCATGCCGACTTTGTACAGGAATTGGATTTCCTCACTACGATACAGAAACTAAATTCGTTCTTGCCGAAAACAATCTCAATCAATGCCATCCGAAAAGTAAAACCCGATGCCCATGCACGATACAGTGCAACAGAACGATCCTATGAGTATAAGATTACGCGTGTCAAAAATCCATTCTATGAAGACTACGCCTATCATTTCTTTAAGGAAATAAACATTCAATCCATGGATGAGGCCGCTGCATTATTGATTGGGAAGCACGACTTTCAATGTTTTAGTAAGGTAAAAACGGATGTAAATCATTTTATTTGCGACCTGAAAAGAGCACGTTGGAATCAAAAAGGCGATTTATTGGTTTTTACCATCGTGGCCAATCGATTCCTCAGGGGGATGGTACGGGCCATTGTGGGAAGTTTGCTGGATGTAGGGAGCGGTAAAACTTCGATTAAAGAATTCCAGCATATAATTGAAAGTAAGGATAGAAAAAGAGCGGGAATGAATGTGCCTCCGTGCGGATTGTATCTTTTCAATGTTAAATATCCAAAGAGAATTTTTTTAGATTAATACGTGGAGAAAGAAAAAATCAGTAGCGGCAATATCATCGACTTTAATGTATTAAAGCGAATTCTCGAATTCGTAAAACCTTACCGCGGAAGGTTTAATTTTCTAATTGTTCTAACAGTAGTGCTGGGAATACTTACACCCATTAGACCATTGCTTATCCAGTATACGCTGGACGAAGATGTAGCCAATGGTGATTACTATGGCATGGTGCAGATCATGGCGCTCATATTTGGCCTGCTTATCGTTCAGTCTGCGCTCCAGTATGTCCATACTTATATATCAGGCTGGATAGGGCAATATGTAATTCGCGATATCAGAGTAAAATTATATAAGCACCTTGTGGGATTTAGGTTAAAGTTTTTTGATCGCACACCCATTGGGAGGCTGGTAACTCGCACCATCTCTGATGTGGAAGCACTTGCTGATGTTTTTAGTGAAGGATTGGCTGCACTGGCCGGAGATCTTTTGCAAATTATTTTCATCTTGATATTTATGTTTTATACGGATTGGAGATTGGCCCTTGTTAGCTTGTCCACCGTTCCGCTCATGCTTTTATCCACTTACATTTTCAAAGAAAAAATTAAAGTCACTTTTAATGATGTGCGCAATGCAGTTGCCAACCTGAATTCTTTTGTGCAAGAACACTTAACAGGCATTAGTATTGTGCAAATTTTTGGAAGTGAGAAGAGGGAGTATGAAAAATTCAAAGAGATAAATAAAGAGCACAAAGCGGCTCATCTAAAATCGGTATTATACTATTCCGTTTATTTTCCGGTGGCAGAGATCATCGCTGCAATGGGTGTAGGCTTATTGGTCTGGTATGGAGCAAAGGGGGTGATTAGTGGAGGAACAGGTATAACCATAGGCACTCTCACCGCCTTTATTATGTACATACAGATGTTCTTCAGGCCTATCCGGATGATTGCCGACCGTTACAATACCCTTCAAATGGGGATTGTAAGCTCGTCCAGGATAATGAATTTACTGGATAGCAATGAATACCTGGTGCATGATGGAACAATACCGCTCAATGAGATTAAAGGCAAAGTGGAGTTTGATCGTGTTTGGTTTGCCTATAATGATGCCGAATATGTATTAAAAGACATTAACCTGAAGATAAATCCGGGTGAAACGGTGGCGCTGGTGGGGGCCACCGGAGCAGGAAAATCTTCCATTATAAATCTACTTAACCGCTTTTATGAGATTAATCGAGGCACCATTAAAGTAGATGATATTGACATTACTGATATTGAATTATCCTCCTTGCGCAAAGGCATTGGTGTTGTGCTGCAGGATGTTTTTCTTTTCAGTGACACTATCCGGTACAATATTACGCTCGGGGCTGAGGAGGTTACTGATGATATGATTATGCAGGCAGCGGATCATGTAGGGGCGCGAAAATTTATCGAACGATTGCCAGGAGGATTAGACTACAATGTAATGGAACGGGGTGCTACGCTTTCAGTAGGACAAAGACAGCTATTGTCGTTCATCAGGGCCATGGTGTATAATCCAAAAATTTTGGTGCTTGACGAGGCCACAAGTTCGGTAGATCATGAAACAGAGGAAATGATTAAGGATGCCATTGAAAAGATGATGAACAATAGAACTTCAATCGTAATCGCTCACCGGCTTTCAACCATTCAAAAAGCAAACACAATCATCGTGTTGGATAAGGGGGAGATCAAAGAAGTGGGGAGCCATGACACCCTATTGACCCAGGATGGGTATTACGCTCATCTCCACAGGATGCAATACAAAGAAGTGGTTTAGCGTTTAGGCTTCAAAACACGCAACTCATCCAGCCATAAATCCCAAAAAAGCTATATTTGTCCTTATGCCCTTTAAAAAGACATTGACAATGCTTTTGATCCTGGTGCTTGCAGCCGGATACACCCATGCACAGGTGAGAAAAAGCGTAAAGAGTGCCAAGTTTAAGGTGCCTTCCGTTTCGCGCAGCAAAATGCGTATTATGTGTCCTATTTTTGAAACGAGTGCCTATCCCTATCAGGGAATTGGTGTAAAAATGGGAGACCCATTTGCGCTTACCTATAAGTTTTACCCTAACAAAAACTGGTCTTTTACTGCTGATGCCGGAAAGGCAGCCAGCGGCTTGTACAACAAATATTATCGCAATCTTTTCAATACTTATCTGCCGGATACCCTAGGGGACGATAAGCGGGTCACCTATCTCGGACACAAAGCAACTGCCGACTGGTTTTTACAGGCAAAATTTCTTTACCAATGGAACCTGGATAAAGTGTCGGAGGGATTACAATTTTATGCAGGTCTGGGATGGCAATGGAGAAGCACCACCATAGAGTACGATTACTTATATGAGGATGGGTTGATTGTAAATGTTGAAAGCAAGTTTGGTAAATTTAGAAGGAATCGCTTTACGTATGGACCTGTAGCGGTTACAGGATTTGAATACTCCTACTTCACCTTGCCAATATCTGCGTTTATTGAGATTGAGTGGTTTACTGATACTTTACTGGATCCAGGCTATCAACGCTTTCAGGGAGGGGTAGGCCTTCGGTACGTGTTTTAACCCTCCACCTCACTCGATTGCATTTGTTTTTCGTACAGCTCTCTATAGGCCCCACCCTTAGCAAACAAGCTTTCATGCGAACCCTCCTCTACAATTTCCGCATCGTGTAGTACAATAATTTTGTTGGCAAGTTTTGCTGATGACACACGGTGCGAAATAATAATGCTGGTTCGGTCTTTCATTATTTTTTTCATACTGTTAAGAATGGTATTCTCCGTTTTAGTATCCACGGCAGACAATGCATCATCTAAAACCAAAATTTTGGGTTCACGAACAATAGCCCGCGCGATGGACACACGTTGCTTTTGACCACCCGACAAGGTAATGCCGCGTTCCCCCACCCTGGTTTGAAACCCAAGTGGGAAACTCATGATGTTGTCATAGACATCTGCATCAATGGCGGCTTTTTCCACCCTTTCTTTATTCGAGTCGGAAAAGCCGAAGCTGATATTATCGTACAAAGTATCGCTAAAAAGAAAAACGTCCTGAGGCACAAATCCCATTTGACTTCTGAGGGAGGTGAGATTGTACTTTTTAATAGAAATATCGTCAATCAAGACATCCCCTTTTGTGGCATCGTAAAGCCTGCCAATGAGATTGGCGATGGTGCTTTTTCCAGATCCTGTGGTGCCAATGATGGCCAACGACTCTCCCGGATTGATATGAAAGGAAACATTTCTCAATGCAACAATACCAGTATCAGGATATTCAAAGCTTACATTTTTAAATTCGATTTTTCCCTGTATTTCGCGTTCTATGTTTTCTTCTGAGATAATATCGGTTTTTATATTTAGAAATTCATTAATTCTCTTCTGTGATGCCTCGGCCCTTTGAATAAGACTGCTGGTCCACCCCAGGGAGGCTACAGGCCAGGTAAGTAGGTTCACATAAATGATAAACTCCGCAATGTTGCCAAATGTGAGGGATCCACCAATTACCTGCACACCACCAGCGTATACCGCAAGGATGGTACTCAGCCCGATGAGGCCAGTGATCAATGGAAAGAATAAGGCTTGCACACGGGTGAGACGCAGTGATTTCCGTTTGTACTCATCACTTTCAGCAGAAAAATTATTGATAGACTCATTTTCCCGCGTAAATGATTTAAGTACCCGAATGCCGGAAAATGCCTCCTGAACGAAAGTGCTTAATCGGGATTGGCTTCTTTGAATTTCTTCGGATCTTCTTTCAATAATATTATTGACATAATAGATAGAGAACGACAAAAGGGGTAGGGGCATTAAAGCATACCACGTAAGCATGGGACTAATGCTAAACATGACGGGGATAAGCATGGCAAATAAAGTGGCGAGCTGTATTCCATACATGATGGATGGCCCCAAATACATTCTTACACGCCCCACGTCTTCTGAGATTCTATTCATCAAGTCACCGGTGTTGTTCCTTCTGTAAAAACTGAGTGGTAGTGTTTGGTAGTGCTCAAAAATTTCATTCTTGAGATCAAATTCAATAAGACGGCTCATTACAATCAGTGTCTGTCTCACAAAATAAAGAAAGATGCCACGCAACAAGGCCATGATAAGTATGAGGGCAGCGTAAACGAGTATGCCAAAAGCGAAGACTTCAAAAAAATCATTTTGTACACTCAGTTGATCAAAGGCCTCGTAAATTCTGATGTTATCTATTACCAGATCAATGGCATGCCGCACCATTTGTGCTGGTAGAATCTGAAAAACATTAGAAATGATTACAAAAACAGCCCCCCAGATGATATGCCATTTGTATTTTATCAGGTATTTATTGAGGTATCGGAGTTCCTTCATGAAATAAAATTAGCTTGATCTCCTAAAAACGGAAGAATATTGCATTAGTTCAATTTGACTGAAAATCAGTCTTTGATATAAAACAAGAAAAAAGATAGTTTTGCCTACCCACTTACAGCTCTTGTTTATTGCAGGCGGGACAAAAGTAGCCATTCAAAAATATAAATAATAAGACGATGGAAATTAAAGAGGTTCAATCAGTGAAGTCAGAAAGCTTGTTTGCTAAAGTAGCAGAACTTGGACATGAGCAGGTGGTATACTGTTACGATGAGCCCACAGGCCTTAAGGCAATAGTGGCTATTCACAATACCGCACTGGGCCCATCACTTGGAGGCACAAGGATGTGGAACTATGCCTCAGAACAAGAAGCCCTCACGGATGTGCTTCGCCTATCCAGGGGAATGACCTTTAAGGCAGCCATTAGTGGATTAAATCTTGGAGGTGGGAAGGCTGTATTAATAGGGGATGCCAAAACCATGAAAACCGAAGCATATTTAAGGAGGTTTGGGAAATTTATTCAAAGTCTGAGCGGAAAATACATTACTGCAGAAGATGTGAATATGAATACCAGGGATATGGAGTATATCGGAATGGAAACAAAATATGTCACTGGCCTTCCGGAGTCTATGGGAGGAGGGGGAGATCCTTCACCCGTGACAGCATATGGTGTGTACATGGGAATGAAAGCCACTGCTAAAAAGGTTTTTGGGAGTGATGATTTGGGAGGAAAAAAAATTGGAGTACAAGGTGTTGGTCAGGTAGGAACCTATCTGGTTGAGCGGCTGGTAAAGGAGAATGCTAAAGTTACCATTACAGATATCTCTGAAGAAAAAGTGAAAGAGGTGGCCAAGCGTTTTGGCGTGGATACTATCGACCAGGATAAGATCTATGATTTGGACATGGACATCTATGCCCCTTGCGCCTTGGGAGCTTCGTTAAATGATGAGACAATACCGAAATTAAAATGTGTGGTTGTAGCAGGAGCGGCCAATAATCAATTGAAGGACGAAATAAAGCATGGTTATATGCTTTTAGATAGAGGCATTGCTTATGCTCCTGATTTTCTTATTAATGCAGGAGGCGTGATCAACGTGGGTAATGAATTCTATGGCAACTACAACAGGGATAGGGTTTATCATCACACTGAAAAAATTTACGACACTTGTCTTAGTATTCTAAACCTGGCAGAAAAAGAAAAAATCACCAGTCAGGAAGCTGCTATTAAGATGGCAGAAAAAAGAATATTGGAGGTGGGGAGGGTGAGAATACCCAGATAGGACTCCAACATAGGTGTTGATTTTCTTTTATTGAGACATTCGTTGTAATTTTACGCGTATACAACGTTCATTGAATCATGCTAAACAGACGTACGCTCCGGATAAAGATTATGCAATCCTTGTTTGCATATGATCAATGTAAGGAAGCAAACAATACACTGGCGCAAGATTTCATTGATGAACGCTTTGCTCCTAACCTCAATTCCATGGAGGTACAGGACAAGCCTGTTCTTAAAGAGAAGAACAAAGAAGCACTTTCCCTATACAAGAAACTTTATGCATCTCAGGAGGTCACTGAAAGCGAAGACCCTCAAGTGAACAGTGTGGCGGAGGAGGCCTATAAGCTTTGTCATAGCAATAACAAAAAGGATTATGGGTTTTTGAAAAAAAATCTGGTGGCGGAAGTGGAAAAAATCAATCACAGATACTATGAGGTATTGGGTTTGCTCCTGGCTTTTGCCGATGCTAGTAAGTCAGATAAGAAAGCAGATCACTCTAATTTTTTAAAAAACGGATTTATCGCAACTCTTAGAAAGGATGTGTCTTTGCAGGGTTTATTGTTAAAAACGAACGCTACATGGGACAACCACAGAACGTTGGTTCAGGGTTGGTTTCGTAATGTGATTAAGACGGATAAGGTGTATTTCCAATACATTAGTGAGGCTTCTCCTGATGACACAGCACAAAAGAATATTATAAAGCACATCATTCGTAAGCTCATTTTGGGGGAGACCGCAATCAATGATTTTTTTGCAGAGAGAGACATTCGATGGGCTGAAGACCATGATATAGTGAAAAGTCTTGCTGATAAAACACTCAAGTCATTGGATATAGAACAAGGGACGTTTCAATTACAGAAATTATCCATGGACTGGGAGGATGACCTCGTATTCATGAACACACTTTTTGAAAAAACCACCCAAATTGAACAGTCAAACAAAGATTTGATTGCCAATAATACCAAAAACTGGGAGGTAGACAGGTTGCCCCTGACAGACAGGGTGATTCTTGAAATGGCCATCACGGAACTGATTAATTTTCCTGCTATTCCCGTAAAAGTGACTATCAACGAGTACATAGAGCTGACCAAACACTACAGCACCCCCAAAAGCGCCAAATTTATCAACGGTATTTTAGATGTGATTGCTAAAGAACTCGTGACTTCGGGTATCGTAAGAAAAAGCGGAAGGGGGCTAATCGATAACAAATAAGGTGGCAAAAGTCAATATGCCGTAAATGACTCAAAACTGGACTTCTTATAATTTCCTTGTATCTTTGGTGTCCCAAAATTGAAAATGATATGAGTAAAAAGAGTGGTGCTTTAATGGCATTTTTATCTGGTGCGGCCCTGGGGGCCATATTGGGCATATTGTATGCACCTGACAAGGGTTCAAATACGCGAGAAAAGCTTACCTATAAGCTGGATAAGTATAAAGGGGTATTAGAGCAGTTTTTGGATGATTTGGTAAAAGGAAAAGAAACCCCATTGACCACGGAAGCCAAATCTCAAGGAGCTAAGGTTGTTTCGGAGGCAAAAAATAAGGCCGAACGACTTCTGGAAGACGTAGATGACCTATTGTCCCAAATAAGAGGGACTGAAAAAAGTTAAAGAATTGTTAATTGAAGTGTCCTGTTGGCTTTCAGTAGAATAAAATTTATTGTTTAAATTATAATTTATAAAGGAAGAAATATGAAAATCTTAAATCGTGTAATACTGGTGCTATTAGTAAGTGCGGCTTTTGCAAGTTGTAAAGATCGTGCGGCTGAGAAAAGAATTGCTGAGTTGGAGAGCAGATTGGTTCAATTAGAAGGGAATGGAACTGCAACATCAGGGGCAGTGACTTCTCCTATAGCCGCACCGGTTGCAGATACAAAACCAGAAGGTCCTCTGCCTGTGTTTGAATTTGGTACAACAGATCATGATTTTGGTACAATCAAAGAAGGAGAACATGTAGAATACACTTACACTTTCAAGAACACGGGAGAGGCTCCACTTATTATTCAAAATGCGCAGCCTTCTTGTGGATGTACAGTGCCTGAATGGTCCAAAGAGCCAATTCCAGTAGGTGGAACTGGGTTTATTAAGGCAGGATTCAATAGCGCTGGACAACTTAACATTCAAAATAAGACGATAACGGTGACCGCCAACACTTGGCCGAAGGTTACTACATTAAGATTTAAAGCGATGGTAACACCTAAGGCAACAGGCGCCAACGGCCCCACTCGCTAATAAGATTAACAATAGATTAATGCACATCCCATTCCCGTAAGGGTGTGGGATGTGTGCTTTTAATAGGATAACTTTGCCGACTAAATTTTTAGACTAATGATATATACAATTTTATTACAAGCACAAGGTGGAAGCGGCTGGACTTCTATGGTGTTTATGCTTGCCATAGTGGCCGTGTTTTACTTTTTTATGATCCGCCCACAACAGAAAAAAGCAAAAGATCAGAAGAAATTCGTAGAAGAAGTAAGCAAAGGAGACTATATCGTTACCATTGGAGGCATGCACGGTAGGGTAGCAGAAATTGAAGGTGACACATTTGTATTGGAAGTAGAGAAGGGTGGACGAATTAAATTCAGCAAGTCATCTATTTCTATGGAGTCAACCAGGGCATTGGCAAATAAAAAGTAACAAGCAGATGTGAATTTTTTTCGCGTCATTTTTAATCTGTTTCATTTCAATAGAACCAATTGGAAAGCGGTCACCCTATGCTTATTGGCAGCCCTGGTGTTTTGGTTTTTCAATGCCCTCAATAAGGATTACTCTACCAATTTACGGCTTGCAGTTAATTTTCAGTTTGATCAGGACAAATATATTCCGGTAGCGCCTTTGCCTAAAAGTGTGTTTATGAATGTAAGTGGCAATGGCTGGGACTTGCTTAGGAAGAGCTTGGGCGTCAACCTGCCTGATTTGAACATACCGCTGGAAAGACCCACTGAGGTAAAGAAGATAGTGGGGAGTACCCTACCCGCTCTGTTAGCGGGGCAGTTGGGTAATCTCAAAATAAATCATGTGGTAACAGATACCCTTCACCTTGCGATAGATCCAAAGGCAGAAAGGAAAATAAAGGTTGCTGTTGATCCTGGTCAATTCACTTTTGCCGAAGGCTTTGGTAGGCTTAGTCGAATTGTAGTACTTCCAGATTCCATTTTGCTTGTAGGCCCTAAGAGTATTCTTGACCAATTGCCCGACTCGATGTCATTAGAGATAAATGAGGAAGGCATCAAAAAGGATTTCAGGAAAAGAGTGGAGGTAAAACTCTATAGAGAGAACTTGCTCCAATCCATCCCGAAATCAGTGGAAGTCATTTTTGAAGTGGCAGAGTGGATAGAGGTTAACAAAAAGGCAAAGCTTATTGTCGAAAATGTCCCTGGTTCAATCAGGGTAAACCTCGTAAACGATAGTGTCCAATACAGGGTACAAATGCCCAAGAGTCAGACAGAGAGCCTGGTTGAAAATAAGGATGATTTGGTGGCCGTACTGGACTTGATCGGAGTCAAAAGAGGCGATTGGAAGTTATTGCCAAAGATTCAAGGCCTGCCTGCCAATGCACGCCTTATACAAGTTGATTCGGTATCAATAAAATTATTCTAGCATTCTAATACGAGTTATGAGTGGACCACTCCAAGTAGGTATCACGGGAGGTATCGGATCGGGCAAAAGTTTGATTTGTAGGATATTTGGTTGCCTCGGAATTCCCTTATATGATGCTGACAGCCGAGCGAAAGCGCTAATGACCACTGACAGAATACTAGTCGATCAAATCAAAAAAGAATTTGGAAGTTTGTCGTATCATGCAAATGGTGTTTTGAATAAAGTGCACCTTAGAAAGGTCTTTGGTAATCCAACTGAATTGAAGAAGTTAAACGCGCTGGTGCACCCTCGCGTGGCACATGATTATAAAATCTGGGTTGATAAACAAAAAGGAAGCAAATATGTTATGAAGGAAGCGGCTTTACTTATTGAATCCGGATCAGCAAGGGAATTGGATCATTTGATCGTAGTGTCTGCGCCTGAGCACCTTCGTATTCAAAGGGTGCTAAAGCGAGATCCGCACCGGAACCTGATTGAAATTAAAAATATTATTGAAAGCCAATTGGCCGAAAAAGAAAAAGTGGCACAGGCCGATGATGTAATTATTAATGACGAATCGCAACTCGTAATCCCTCAGGTGCTGGAATTACATGAGCGGCTTAATTCAATGAACTAAATTTTAGATTCTCTTATTCTACTTTTGATGAAAAAATGGATTTTTTCTGTATTGACAATTTTGGGCATAGTTATTCTTTTAGTCCTTCCTAAGCTTGGCTTATGGAATAGTGAAAAGAAGCCGTCTGCAAAAAATGATCAAAGCGCCAATAGGGCATCAAGTGCGCTTCCGGTGGAGGCAATGCGTATTACTACTTCAAAGCTTGATAATGTAGTGGTTATTACCGGGTCAGTACAGGCCAACGAATCATTAGAGCTAAAAAGTGAGACTGCTGGTAAAATCACCAGAATATATTTCGAAGAGGGTAGGGCTGTAAAGAAAGGAGATTTATTGTTGCAAGTAAATGATGTGGAAATTAAGGCGGAGTTAACAAAACAAAAATTTAATAAGAAGTTAAATGAGGGAATTGAATTCAGGCAGCGAAAACTTTTAGAAAAAGAGGCCATTAGTCAGGAAGAGTATGACAATGCACTCAATAAGCTAAATACATCACAGGCTGATATTGCTGTGCTTGAAGCACAAGAGGAAAAAACTAAGATCAGGGCACCTTTTGATGGTATAATAGGGTTGAGGTATGTAAGTGAGGGTGCTTTGATTGCTACCAGTACGCCCATTGCTACCCTGTACAATATTAGCCCAGCAAAAATAGAGTTTTCTATACCCGGCAGGTACAGTATGCAAGTGAAACCAGGACAAAAGATCAATTTCACTGTGGAAAGTGACACCAGTGTTTTTGTGGGTCAAGTGTATGCCATCGAACCTCAAATAGATGCAAATACCAGAACCCTTAAAATCAGAGCACTTGCCGAAAACACAAAAGGGCTGCTGATACCCGGACAATTTGTAAGAGTAGAATTGATTCTTGGCGTTACAGACAAAGCAATAATGGTTCCTACTGAAGCGGTTATCCCTGAGCTCAACGGGCATAAAGTCTTTATTAGTAAAAATGGAAAGGCTCAGGAAGTGATGGTACAGACTGGGATAAGAAAAAATATATTGTTAGAGATAGTCTCAGGGCTTCACCCGAACGACACCTTGATTACAACAGGTATTCTGCAGTTAAAAAATGGATTAGATATCCAGATTACTAAAATGAATTAGAATTATGGCGAGCTTATCAAGTATTAGTATAAACCGACCGGTACTGGCAATGGTATTCTCGCTGGTGATTATACTATTTGGGCTTATTGGGTTTAGCTATTTAGGAGTAAGGGAGTTTCCTAGTGTAGACCCACCGGTTATTTCTGTGTCTACCTCTTACACAGGGGCCAACTCCGATGTGATTGAATCTCAAATTACTGAGCCACTAGAAGATGCCATCAATGGCATAGCAGGGATAAGGACAATCAGTTCATCCAGTAGGGAAGGGCGTAGTAATATTTCAATCGAATTTGAATTAGGGGTTGACCTTGAAGCTGCTGCAAATGACGTGAGAGACAAAGTAGCTGGAGCGGTTAGAAACCTCCCTCCGGATATAGATCTACCGGTGGTATCAAAAGCAGACGCTGACTCTCAGCCGATTATTTATCTGACGGTGATGAGCAACAAGAGAAATCTGCTTGAACTTTCCAGGCTTGCCAACATTTATTTTAAAGAAAGGCTTCAAACTATTCCCGGGGTGAGCACTGTAAACATATGGGGAGAGCAGAAATACTCCATGCGGCTGTGGATGGATCCTATTAAACTGGCTGGACTTAAATTGACACCTTCAGATGTATATCAGGCTGTCAACCGGGAAAATGTAGAGTTGCCAAGTGGCCGAATTGAGGGCCAAAATACAGAGTTAACGGTTCGTACAATGGGCCGGCTGAATTCAGTGGAGGACTTCAATAAACTTATTGTAAAAGAAGATGGAGATCTTTTAGTACGTTTTCAAGATATTGGGTATGCTCAACTCTATGCCGAGAATGACAGAACGTTGATGAGGCGTGATGGGGTTCCAGGGGTTGCTGTTGCTGTGGTCGCCCAGCCTGGTGCTAACAACATTGAAATCGCTGACAACCTATATAAGAAACTGGCTCAGATTGAGAAGGACTTACCGGAAGATGTAAGTTGGGTGGTGAGCGATGACTCCACGAATTATATCCGTGCCTCTATCAGTGAGGTGCAGGAGACTGTTTTTATGGCATTTATTCTCGTACTGTTTGTCATCTTTATGTTTCTAAGAGATTGGCGAACTACACTTATTCCGGTAGTTACTATTCCCATCTCTTTGATAGGATGTTTCTTTGTTATGTACTTGTTGGGCTTTACCATCAACGTATTGACCATGCTGGGAATCGTTTTAGCAATTGGGTTGGTGGTAGATGATGCTATTGTGGTACTGGAAAACATATACACTAAAGTGGAGGAAGGGCTAGACCCTATAGAGGCAGCTAAAAAGGGATCTACGGAGATTTATTTTGCTGTTATCTCTACTACGATAGCCGTAGTAGCTGTGTTTTTACCTGTAATTTTTCTCGAAGGATTGACAGGTAGGTTGTTTAGAGAATTTGGTTTGGTGGTTGCTAGTGCGGTGGCTATTTCTTCATTCGTATCCCTTACGCTCACCCCAATGATGAGTTCAAAGCTTTTGAAAAGAAGGGCTGTACAGCCATGGTTGTATAGAAAAACCGAGCCATTCTTTGAAGGTCTCTCCGGGGCGTATGCAAAGGCGCTTCATCGATTTATGAAAAACAGATGGCTGGCATTTGTAATCCTTTTCATAGCCAGTGTTTCAATTTATTTTTTACTTATAAGTATTCCTGCTGAATTGGCTCCGATGGAGGATAGGGGTGAGTTTAGATTTCAGGCACAAGCACCAGAAGGAGCCACCTTTGATTATATGGATGGATATGTAACAGCCATGTATGATTTTGTAGTGGAGGAAGTACCTGAGGTGCTAGGAGTTTTAAGTATAACCTCCCCTAGTTTTGGAGGCGGTGGGGGAGCGAATAGCGGATTTTTGAAGGTAATGCTAAAAGATCGATCTGAGAGAACCCGCACCCAGCAAGAAATAGTAGACGATTTAACGCCAAAAGCCAGAAAGTTTACTGGGGTAAGGACATTTATATCTCAATCTCAAACTATTGGAGATAGAAGAGGAGGCTTTCCTGTTCAAATAGTATTGCAGGCAGCCGACATTGACAAACTAAAAGCAGTTCTTCCCCAATTTTTAGAGAAGGTCAACGAGAGCCCAAAATTTACTTTTGTAGATCTTGATTTGAAATTCAACAAACCTGAGATCAACATCATCATCAACCGTGACAAGGCGAGAAATCTTGGGGTAAATGTCATTGATATTTCTCAGACACTTCAGCTGGGGTTAAGCGGTTCTCGGTTTGGCAACTTCATTATGGATGGTAAACAATACCAGATCATAGGCCAGGTGGAAAAGAAAAACAGAAATGAACCGCTGGATCTAAAAACCTTATATGTAAGAAACAGAAGAGGAGAGATTATTCAAATGGATAATCTGGTAACCGTGGAAGAGCAGAGTAGCCCTCCAACGTTGTATAGATTCAACAGGTATTCATCTGCAAAGGTAAGCGCCCAACCTGCCCCTGGTGTTGCACTGGCGGATGGCATTGCAGAGATGGAGCGTATCGCAGATCTGGTATTGGATGACACGTATAGTACGAGTTTGGCAGGGGCTTCTCGCGAATTTTCTGAAAGCTCTTCTAGTATTTATCTGGCATTTTTAATGGCACTTGCCATTATTTACTTGGTCTTGGCGGGTCAATTTGAAAGCTTCAAAGATCCATTGATAATCATGTTTACAGTACCCCTGGCGTTGTCTGGTGCGCTCGTATCACTCTGGTACACCAATCAGACGATGAATATTTTTAGCCAGATTGGGATTATCATGCTTATTGGTTTGGTGACGAAGAACGGAATTTTAATCGTGGAGTTTGCCAACCAACGCAAGGCGCAAGGTTTGAAAGTAATGGATGCAGTGATCGGAGCTGCAGAGTCTCGTTTTCGTCCTATTATAATGACTAGTCTTTCAACGATTTTGGGTATTTTGCCAATAGCCCTTGCCTTAGGTGCAGGGTCAGAAAGCCGAGTGTCTATGGGGATAGCCATTGTTGGAGGCTTGTTGTTCGCAACCGTTCTTACATTATTTGTAATACCAGCCATCTATAGTTATTTCAGTGGCAAAGAAGCCAGTGTACCTACCGACTAATTTTTTTATGAACCGACTTCTTGGAATTTTAATCGCCCTATTACTTACTATTTCCGTTCAAGCACAAGACACGCTAAGTCTTGCCCGGGCTATTTCTATCGGGTTGAAGAATAATTTTGATATACAGATTGAACAACTCAATGTAGAAGTGGCCAGGAACAATAATACCTGGGGTCAGGCAGGCGCCCTTCCTACAATCTCCTTTTCGGGCAATCAGAACAATAGCGTGGTGCAAAGGAAACCTGCCAATCCTTTTGCAGTAGCAGGAAGAAATATTTCCAACAACCTGAATGGCCAACTGGATGTGCAATTTGTATTATTTGATGGGTTTGCTGTAAAAATCAATAAACAGAGATTGAGTCAACTGGAGCAACTCAGTTATGGTAATTCAGCTTTTGTAATGGAAACCACGCTACAATCTATCATTTTGGGTTATTATCAAGCACTTCTTGAAAAGGAAAGACTTCAAATTCTGGAAAACAACATGACGTTTTCCAAAGAACGATATGACTATGTAAAACTGAGGAAAGAGTTGGGAGGGGCTATTCCTTTTGATGTCTTGCAGGAGCAAAATAACTACCTCACTGACTCAGCCAATGTGCTTTTGCAGGGAATTGTTTATAAGAATTCTTTGCGTCAACTCAACCTTTTACTTAATGAGGATTTGCAAACCAAATACGAACTCGTAGACTCACTCGAATACAAACACGAAACGTATGATTATGAAAACCTGAGGGCCAAAATGGTAAGCTCTAATACCAATCTCAGGAATCAATATATGAACCAGGAGATACTTAGAAGCAACACGAGACTTCAGCAGGCGAATATGTCTCCTACCCTTGCACTGAATTTTGGAGGAAATGGTAGTTTGGATCAGTTGAATGCCAACTTTAGAACCCCTACAGGAAATACAATTGACAATACAGTGGGTTATTTAAATAATAACCCTAGCCAGCCAGTAATAAATACAGTAAACGAAACTGCATTGGTACCGCAAACACAAAATGGTAATTCATATGGAGGATACGCCAATCTTTCCCTAAGATTCAACGTGTTCAATGGAGGGCAAATAAAAAGAGCCATTGAGAACGCAAGGGTGCAGGAGAAAATTGCTGATTTGAATACAGAGCAATTGAAACTTTCATTGGAAAATGATCTCTTGTCAAACTTTGATATGTATAATCTGCGCAATCAACTGGTAACAATTGCTTTAACAAAATTGGAAGCTGCAGATTTAAATCTAGACCTGGCCAATGAACGCTATAGAAATGGGGCACTAAGTGCTATTGACCTAAGGATTGTTCAGGAGAATGCCCGCAACGCAGCGTTGGAGGCTTACTTAGCCATCTTCAATAGTATCTCAACGAAAATTGGGTTGGTCAGAATTACAGGCGGTTTGATCGATCGGGTTCCTAAAAATTAACCCTACTCAGAAACGGTCTCTTCTTCAGGTTTTTTAATCCAGAAATTGTTGTACCCCTCTCCGATCTGAATGCCAAGTTGACCGTTGGCCAACATTTCAAGAATAGCTAGAAAGTTGAATATCAATGAAATTCTGCTTGGCTTCCCTTCAAATAAATCAGTGAATGCAATTCTGGATTTAATGGATAATTCAGAAATAATAAATTGTTTTTGACCATCGATAGTGAAGGGATACTGGATAACCTGATGAACTGGTTTATTTTTTTCTTCCTCTTGTCTTTTTAAAACTTTCTCAAAAACTGTAAGCAGCTTAAACAAGTCGACATCCTGAAGTTCGGCCTCTACATTGGTGCTTTCCGCCAAAGAGCGAAGTTCCTTCATGATATTGCCTCGCTTCTCCTTCATCAGCTCAGTCTCTTCCATTTTATGGAAGTCGTCTATTACCGATTTGTATTTCTTGTACTCGAGTAAATGTTTAATCAGCTCTTCCCTTGGATCCACCTCATTGCCTTGCTCATCAATCTGCGGACGCGGAAGGAGCATTTTTGATTTTATTCTCATCAAAGTAGCGGCTACCAGGATAAACTCACTGGCCACCTCCACATTAAGCGACTCTAAATGATGGATATAATCAAGAAAATCACTGGTAATGGTGGCGATGGGGATGTCGTATATATCCAACTCATCTCGTTCAATAAAGAACAAAAGGAGGTCAAAGGGCCCTTCAAAGAGGGGTAATCGTACCTCAAAAATGTCATTAGTTGCCATGGGTCGCAAAAGTATTCAAAAGTGTCCAGAAAACCTTTTAGTAACTAATGCTTAAATTTGTCTGAGAAACAGATGGAGTTAGTTAAAACACTTACCTTAAGTATTTGTTAGAGGATAAAGACACACTAATAAAGGAATGCTAATTAAGCCCGGAAAACTTTTAAGCCGCATTGAGAGCCCTGAGGACCTCAAGAAACTGGATCAAGCGCAGTTGGTTAAGCTAAGTGAAGAACTAAGGCAGTTTATTGTAGATAACGTGTCTGTGTACGGAGGTCATTTTGGAGCCAGCTTGGGCGTTATTGAACTTACCGTGGCCCTGCATTATGTGTTCAACACCCCAAATGACCAGCTTGTTTGGGACGTAGGGCATCAGGCATATGGCCATAAGATTCTTACCGGTCGCAGAGATGCTTTTTATACCAACCGGATGTACGGGGGCATCTCTGGATTTCCAAAAAGAAAAGAAAGCAAATATGATAGTTTCGGGGTAGGTCACTCATCTACATCCGTTTCTGCTGCATTGGGTATGGCGATTGCATCTAAATACAAGGGAGATCAGGAGAGGCAGCACATTGCGGTAATTGGCGATGGCGCGCTCACAGGAGGAATTGCATTTGAAGGATTAAATCATGCCGGAGTTTCTGACTCCAACATTCTTATTATCCTCAACGATAATTGTATGGCAATTGATCCTAATGTAGGAGCGCTTAAAGATTATTTAACCGATATAACCACATCCAAAACCTATAATAAAATTAAAGATGAGGTTTGGAATTTGCTGGGCAAACTTTCACATTTTGGTAAAAATGCTCAGGAGATAGTATCAAAAGTTGAAAACGGCATTAAGTCCACCTTGCTAAGCCAAAGCAATTTCTTTGAGTCACTGAATCTTCGATACTTTGGTCCGGTGGATGGCCATGATGTGAATCATCTGGTGGCAGTACTTAATGATCTCAAACAAATCAAAGGACCTAAAATTCTGCACTGTGTTACTGTAAAAGGGAAAGGGTATGCGCCTGCAGAGAGTGGAAATAAAACTACGTGGCATGCGCCAGGAACCTTTGATAAAGTGACAGGGAAAATCTTCAAAAAAATTTACGACAAACCTCAGCCACCCAAATACCAGGATGTGTTTGGAAATACCCTGGTAGAATTGGCCAGGGATAATGATAAAATAATGGGAATTACTCCCGCGATGCCATCGGGATCCTCCATGAATATTATGATGAAGGAAATGCCAGATCGTGCATTTGATGTGGGCATTGCGGAACAGCATGCCGTAACGTTTTCTGCAGGGCTTGCAACACAGGGTTTGATTCCATTTTGCAATATATATAGCTCGTTTATGCAACGTGCCTATGATCAGGTGGTGCATGACGTGTGTATTCAAAATCTACCTGTTAATTTCTGTTTGGACAGAGCAGGGTTTGCGGGTGCGGATGGCCCTACACATCATGGCGCCTATGACATCGCCTATCTCAGGTGTTTGCCAAACATGATTATTTCTAGCCCAATGAATGAAAGCGAGCTTCGTAACCTTATGTATACCGCTTCCCTTCCACGAAAAGAGAAGGCGTTTTCAATCCGCTACCCAAGGGGTGAAGGGGTAATGCCAGTATGGCAAACCCCAATGGAGGAAATTGAGATAGGAACAGGCAGACTGATTAAAGAGGGTGAAGAGCTGGCCATTCTTACCATAGGGCATATTGGTAATTATGCTGTAGAGGTATGTCATGACCTTTCTGAGCAAGGAATTGAAGTAGCTCACTATGACATGCGATTTGCAAAACCATTGGATGAACAATTGCTTCACGAAGTGTTTTCTAATTTTAAAAGAATAATCACGGTGGAAGACGGCTGTATTCAAGGAGGAATAGGCAGCGCCATATTGGAGTTTATGGCCGACCACCATTACCAGGCGAATGTCACAAGGCTAGGAATTCCTGACCGTGTCGTGGAGCATGGTGAACAAATCGATTTGCATCGTGAATGTGGATTTGACCCTGAAGGTATCAGGAAGGTTGCATTACAAATGCTTGAACCGGTTTCAAAGTCTTCCTAAACTTGAATGTCATTCATTAATTATAAGATAAAAGGGGAAGGGCTTCCTGTTATATTCCTACATGGTTTTTGCGAAACCAGCGAAATCTGGGATCCATTTGTTGCAGAGATTTCCAGCAACTATCAGAGTATCACACTTGATTTACCTGGTTTTGGTTCGAGCCAATTGTCCAAAACAGATGCCTCTCTGGCAGATATCGCCACGGATCTGAACAATTGGGTGCTTGATCAAGGACTTGATAATCCTATTGTGCTAGGGCATTCATTAGGAGGCTACGTGAGCCTTGCTATGGTGAACCAAATGCCAACACTATATTCTGCATTTGGTCTAATACACGCTACTGCCAAGGCAGATTCTGATGAAAAGCGACTGAGTAGAACCAAAGTAATGACCTTTGTGAAAAAGTATGGTGTCAAAGCTTTTGTGGATTCTTTTGTGCTAAGTCTGTACTATCAAAAAGACCATCCTTCGATTGAGTTTGCACATAAAATAGCACTTAAAACCAATGAATCGACCTTTTTGACATATACAGCGGCAATGCGAGACAGACCTTCCAGAGTGGATTGCATTACTAATTTTACCAACCCTATCCTCATGGTGGGCGGGCAGAACGACCCCTTGATACCCATCGGAAGTTTAGAAGAACAAGCGGCTCTTAATGGTAGAATATCTATTTATATGCTTCCGAGGGTCGGCCATATGGGGATGTTTGAAGCCGAGTCTGAATTGGTAGAAATAGTCAATAACTTCGTTTTCGTTGTTGAAAATGGCCTGATGAAGCAATAGAAGATATTTGAATTTACTCTAAAACTGTGCTAAATTGTATTGTTTTCTCATATATTTGAGTTACCTGATGGCCGTAGTGAGGTATAGATTATTATATTTGTTACCCTGTATAAAGAAACGATAAAAAAAACAGCATTATGGAAGAAAGCGGTTTACCTACTTATGATTCGTGGAACAATTTAGCTGCGAACATTGCAATGGTTTGCTGGGCAGTAGGTTTGCTCATAGTTTTGGGTTATTTTCTGAAGCTACTTACAACTTCTGATAGCAAAACCAAGTTCGATTTCATAAATAAGTATGAGATTAAATTACTTTGGATAGCAGGTCTGATAATTGTAATTGGGGCATGTTTCTTTGCAAACGCAAACATTATTGAACTTAACCCACTTTGGATTTTTGTAAGAGTGTTTACAACCGTATCAATGGGTATGATTGTGGCCCTAATTATTCAAAACTTGCTCAAATTTTACTACCCATTCTTTATTGAGAAAAGACTTAAGGTACTGCGGTACAAGCCACGGATTTCTCCTAAAACTGGTAAGCCAATGAAATTGCTCAGTGAGGAAGAAGAAGATGCTTACCTGGACGAGGGTATGCAGGCAGAGGAGAATTTGTTCTCCATGGACTACGATGTGTGGAAAGATGATGAGACTGGGTACATTAAAATAGAAAAATATTCTGGTCACTTACACGCTATTCAGTGCCCTGAGTGTAACTACCAGACCTTTAAAGTGGTACGTGAGGAGATTTTGAGAGAGCCAACAGCTACAGAGGAGGGAGAGATTGCGAAGCACTACCTGTGTAGCTACTGTGGTCATAAAGCCAGAAAGGTTGTTGGCCTAAAAGCATCTAACAAGTTTCATGAGGAATCTCACGCAGCAACAGCATAAGACTATAACCAATTAGATTAGAGAATAAATAAAAAACCCCCTTCAGGGGTTTTTTTATTGGTGTATTGTTGGAAGCTTTATCTGGTCATAATAGAATTTCATACGACTGTGCGAAGTGTCCAACCTGGTTATTTTTTCAATTTTCGCTTTCTTATGATCGATAAAAACCTCTACATAAAAGTTATCCAACAAGTATAAATTTATCTTGAAACTGTAATAACGGATCGCCATTATAAAATTTCCCGTGGCATAGAGCGTATTGATTTTTCGATCAAACGAATACCCGTTAAATTCCTTCCATGAGATCATGATTCTAACATACTGAAAAAATGAATTATGGTCAACAGAAGTAATTGACTTAGTTTGCGGGAGCATTTAGATAATTAAAATGGTTTTTTGGTAGAAGACAGGCATACCCCTGTGGGAAGGGTTTATTTTTTTTTGCAAATTGTTTTACCCTGCCTACCTTTGCCGTTCTCAAAAACGGTGGATGTAGCTCAGTTGGTTAGAGCACCAGATTGTGATTCTGGGGGTCGCGGGTTCGAGCCCCGTCTTTCACCCGCAGTTATTAAGAGCCCCTTTCGGGGCTTTTTTTATGCCCTTTCAAACTTGTGTCTTCGTGGTGAATGCCAAGTCCTATCTTCTATGAAAAGTCATTCTTTTGCCCATCTGACTCTCATCGAATTTTCCTTGTTGGTAGGCCAGGTGACCTGATACCCAGGTAGCGTGAATGGTAGATGAAAATGTTTGCCCTTCGAAGGGCGACCAACCGCATTTGGCTACTATGTTTTGCTTGTTCACTTCCCAGCTTGCCAATGGATCTACAAGTACCAAATCCGCAAAGTACCCCTCACGGATGTAGCCTCTGCTTTCAATCCTGAAAAGAATCGCGGGATTATGGCACATTTTCTCTACTACCTTTTCAATGGATATTTTTCCTTGTTTATAGAGCTCCATCATGGTCACTACACTATGTTGAATGAGTGGGCCACCGGAAGGGGCATTAAAATAATCCTTCTGTTTTTCTTCCCAAGTGTGTGGTGCATGATCTGTGGCGATCACGTCTATCCTATCGTCAAGTAATGCTTTTAGTATCTCCTGCTGGTCTCTTGGCGTTTTTATTGCAGGGTTCCATTTGATCAACATGCCCAACCGGTCGTAATCAGTGTCGTTAAACCACAAATGATGGATGCAGGCTTCGGCAGTAATTTTCTTATCCTTTAGAGGAATTGAATTGTCGAATAAGTGCGTTTCTTTTTCTGTAGAGATGTGGAGGATGTGTAAATGCGTTCCGTATTGCTTCGCCAAGCCCACGGCAAATGAAGAAGAAAGATAACACGCCTCACGGCTCCTGATCTCGGGGTGCATTTCGGCTGTCACTGCATTGCCATACTTTTCTTTGTACAATTCTAAATTCCTGAGAATGGTTGGCTCATCCTCGCAGTGTGTAGCAATAATTGATGGAAACTTTGAGTAGAAACCTTCCAGCGCCTTTGTGTTGTCGACCAATAAATTGCCTGTGGAAGACCCCATGAAAATTTTCAAACCACAGACTTTGTTTATGTCTGTCTTCAATACTTCCTCCAAATTATTATTGGAAGCACCCATGTAGAATGAGTAATTGCCCAAGGAGGTCTTTGAAGCAATTTGATACTTATCTTCCAGGAGTTGCTGTGTGAAAGCGGGCGGGATGGTATTAGGCATTTCCATAAAGGAGGTAACACCACCGGCCACGGCAGCACGCGACTCTGAATGAATGGTTGCTTTGTGGGTAAGTCCCGGCTCGCGGAAATGAACCTGGTCATCAATGGCGCCAGGGAGAAGAAACATTCCTTTCGCGTCTACTACTTTGTTGGCAGGCTCGTACTGTAGGTCAGAACCAATCTTTTCAATATGTTGTCCTTTTATGAGGACATCATTTTCTGTTACCGTTCCTTCGTTTACAATTTTAGCGTTAAGAATAAGGGTCGAATTCATACCTTGCAAAGATAAGACAGAATGGTGGAATCATTGGAACAACCAAATGAGTGGTTAAACTTTAAGCTCAACAAGCAATTACTCCAGGCAATTAATGAGTCGGGCTATGCACATCCCACAGAAATCCAAAGGAAATGCATACCCCTTATTCTTGGTGGTCAGCAGGTAATAGGTATTGCGCAAACAGGCACAGGAAAAACAGCAGCCTATTTGTTGCCTATTTTGATGAAAGTGAAATTTGCTCAGCAAGATGGTCCAAGAGTGCTAATACTCGCCCCAACAAAAGAGTTGGTGGTACAGGTCGCTCAGAATGCCCAGGCCCTATCAAAATGGACGGATTTACGCATTGTATCACTTTATGGGGGCATTGGACCAACAGGTCAAATAAATGCCTTAAAAGCAGGCGCAGACCTATTGGTGGCCACACCGGGCAGGTTCCTGGATCTTTATCTAAAAAATGAAATTCCAGCCAAGAACATTAAAACATTAGTAATTGATGAGGCCGATAGAATGATGGACATGGGCTTTATTCATCAACTGAGAAAAATTTTTGAGGTGTTGCCTACTAAGAAACAAAGTCTTTTGTTTTCGGCTACCTTCCCAGAGAAGGTTGAAAAACTCTCTGAAGATTTTCTGGAGTTTCCTCATAAAATTGAAGTGACGCCCCAGGCGACTCCAGCCAAGCAGGTGTCGCAGCAATATTTTTCTGTCCCCAACCTTAAAACGAAAATTAATTTTTTGGAGTACTTACTTTCCAAACCAGATGATTTTAAGCGGGTAATCATTTTTACCAGGACGAAGGAGTCTGCCAATAATGTTTTCAAATTCATTGAGCGAAAAGGCATGGGGCCCGCACGGGTTATCCACTCCAATAAGGGACAAAACAGTCGACTGAATGCGCTAAAAGAATTCGGGGAAGGTAAAGCGCGGGTATTGGTGGCTACAGATGTGAGTTCCAGGGGAATTGATATTACCAAGGTTTCGCATGTGATCAATTTTGAAGTGCCCAATCGATATGAAGATTATGTGCATCGGATAGGAAGGACCGGACGAGCATCAGAAAAGGGTAAGGCAATTACCATGGTTACTGAGGCGGAGCAATTTCACATCGAAAAGATTCAAGAGCTGATAAAAGGAAATATACCTTTAAAACAATTGCCTCAACAAGTAAAAGTCGAAGACACACCGTTCGATGAAGCGCAAGCGATGGCCAAAACACTTGACAACCAAAAAAGAAGAGCCGACCCAGCATTCAAAGGCGCTTTTCACGAGAAGAAGGAAATAAAAAAAGAAAATAAAAAAAGGCGTAAGTAATACGCCTTTTTAGTTGTCTTAAACTTGAAGAGAACTATCCGTTCATCGAAACCAAAAACTCCTCGTTGTTTCTTGTTCCTTTCATTTTCTGAAGTAAGAAATCCATGGCTTCATTGGAATTCATATCGCTCATATACTTACGCAATATCCATACACGCTGAAGCTCCTCCTCCTTCATCAACAAATCTTCTCTTCTTGTACCAGATGCAGGCACATCGATTGCTGGGTAAACTCGCTTATTAGAAAGCTTGCGATCAAGGACTAACTCCATATTGCCGGTACCTTTGAATTCTTCGAAGATCACTTCATCCATTTTGGAGCCAGTGTCGATGAGTGCAGTGGCAATGATGGTTAAAGACCCTCCGTTTTCAACATTACGCGCAGCTCCAAAAAATCTCTTTGGCTTGTGCAAGGCATTGGCATCAACACCTCCAGAAAGTATTTTTCCTGAGGATGGAACCACTGTATTGTATGCACGCGCAAGACGGGTGATAGAATCCAGCAAGATGACTACATCATGACCGCACTCTACCATTCTCTTGGCCTTTTCTAACACAATGCTTGCTACTTTTACATGGCGCTCAGCCTGCTCATCAAAGGTGGAAGCAATGACTTCTGCTTTTACACTGCGTGCCATATCTGTTACTTCCTCTGGGCGCTCATCGATGAGCAATACAAGAAGGTATACTTCAGGATGGTTTTCAGCAATGGCATTTGCAATCTGTTGCAACAGCACCGTTTTACCTGTTTTGGGTTGGGCTACAATCATACCGCGTTGACCCTTTCCGATCGGAGCAAACAAATCCAGTATGCGTGTAGACATGTTGTCTGGCTTGGTGCTAAGCTTTAACTTTTCTTCAGGGAAAAGTGGCGTAAGGTATTCGAAGGCAATGCGGTCGCGAATCTCTTCTGTTGTTTTGCCATTTACGCTTTCTACTTTAAGCAACGCAAAATATTTTTCTCCTTCTTTTGGAGGACGAATTAAACCCTTGGTGGTGTCACCAGTTTTTAGTCCAAATAATTTGATTTGAGAAGGTGACACATAAATGTCATCCGGGCTCGCCAGATAGTTGTAATCAGATGAGCGGAGAAATCCGTAACCATCCTGCATGATCTCAAGGACACCCTCATTGGCGATTACACCATCAAAGTCTTTAATAGAGTTTTCTTTCTTTGCTGGCTGGCTTCGCTCTTCTCTGGGTTCTCTGGGTTCTTTGTGTTCTCTGGTATCTCTTGATCCTTTGTTTTCTGGTCTGTTTTCTGATCTGTTTGGTGCATTCTGTTTTTCAGGCTCTGGGTTCTTTTTATCAAACGAAGTCACTGTGCTATCTAATTCCAGATCGATCGATTCTAAAAGCTCATCAGAGGAAAGCTCTTTTTCGGTATGATCAGCTTTTGGTGTAGGCGCCACGTTCTCTCTTCTTCTAGGACGAGGCCTGGCTTTGTCGCCATTACCGTTACCATTGGGTGTTGGTTTCTTTGCAACCGGTGCTGGTTCTGGTTCGGTTATAGCTTGTTGGTCTAATATTTTGTAAACAAGATCTTGCTTGGCTAATTTCTTGGCGTTCTTCACGCCTAATTGCTCTGCAATTTCTTTGAGTTCGGAAAGTAATCTGACATTCAAATCGTCAATTGTGTACATGCGGGATAAAAAATGAAGGGTTTAAAAAATTAATGATATAGGTAATAAGTTCTTATGCTTGCAAAATCAGAACTAAGATTCTGAATCATTCAGTTGTTAGAATAAGGTGTAGCTTGCAGGAATTGAGTTATCTATAAAAAATCAAATAGCCCGGTTAGGCTCTGATGACAGTGCAAGTATACCCTAAAAATGAATATAATCAAATTCAAGCCAAAAATTTTTGCCCAAGGATGACTAATTTTGAGCTTATAAAAACACATCCATGTTGCAGATAAATGTAATTCGTGAAGAAAAGGAAAAGGTGATCGCTGGCCTCCTCAAACGTAACTTTAGCGAAGCTGTTGAACTGGTTGACACGGTGATAGCCCTTGATAAAAGTCGTAGGGAGAAGCAACTTAAAAATGATGAGTTGCTCGCTGAATCGAATAAACTTGCCAGGGAGATTGGCAACATTATGAAGTCAGGCAAAAAGGAAGAAGCGGAAGGAATAAAAGTAAAGACTGCTGAGCTTAAAAAATCATCGGCCATGCTTTCTTCTGAATTGGAGTTAGTGGAGGAGGAGTTGAAAAACACCCTATATCTTATACCCAATGTGCCGCACGAGAGCGTGCCTGCTGGCAAAGGCGCTGACGATAATATTACAGTTTTTGAAAATGGGAACTTGCCCACATTGCCGTCAGAGGCGATGCCTCATTGGGACCTCATTAAGAAATATGACATCATTGATTTTGATTTAGGCAACAAAATAAGTGGAGCCGGATTTCCCGTATACAAAGGAAAGGGGGCCAAGCTTCAGCGGGCTTTGATCAATTTCTTTTTAGACAAAGCGGTAGCGCAAGGGTATCTCGAGATACAACCTCCTATTGTGGTGAATGAAGCTTCTGGATATGGAACGGGTCAACTTCCGGATAAGGAAGGGCAGATGTACCACATACAAGCCGATAATCTTTATATGATTCCTACGGCCGAGGTGCCTATTACAAACCTTTACCGCGATGTCATTCTCAGTGAGCAGGATCTTCCCATCAAAAATGTTGGATATTCTACTTGCTTCCGAAGAGAGGCGGGAAGCTGGGGAGCCCATGTAAGAGGACTAAACAGGCTTCACCAATTTGACAAGGTGGAGATTGTTCGCATCAGTATGCCTGAAGACTCTTATGCCACTCTCGATGAGATGTGCAAATATGTTCAGGGGCTACTCGAAGATCTTGAACTCCCCTACAGAAAGTTGTTGTTGTGCGGAGGTGATATCAGTTTTAATTCTGCTTTGACTTATGATATGGAGGTATATGCGGGGGCACAAAAGAGATGGCTTGAGGTAAGTTCCATTAGTAACTTTGAAACTTTTCAGGCCAATCGGCTTAGGTTGAGGTATAAGAACAAAGAAGGTAAACCACAACTGCTTCACACCCTGAATGGAAGTGCTCTTGCTTTGCCAAGAATCGTTGCGGCCATGTTGGAAAACAATCAGACTGAAAACGGTATTATAATTCCAAAGGCGCTATGGAATTATACCGGATTTAAAACCATAGATTGATCAGAGTCAATAAGAGGAGCACTATTGCTAAAACCCAAAACAGCTACATGAGCAATGTAATAATTAGAAGAGGCCGAGAAGAAGATCTCCCAACAGTATTGGAATTAATACATGAGCTGGCGACCTATACCGGATTTTCAGATCAGGTAGAAAATACCGTAGAGCGAATGAAAGAGGATGGGTTTGGCCCAAGCCCCATCTATGAGTTGCTGGTAGCCGAGCAAGATGAGGTTGTTCTGGGCACTTCAATTTATTTTTTTCACTACTCAACCTGGAAGGGGAAAAAGCTTTATCTGGAAGACCTGGTAGTAAAGGAGTCAGAGAGAAATAAAGGAATAGGAAAGTTATTATTTGAAGACACTATGAAAGTAGCACTAATTGAAAAATGCACTAGCTTAATGTGGCAGGTATTGGATGAAAACAAAAATGCAATTGCCTTTTATAAAAGGTATAATGCCACCTTTAATCGATCATTTATTAACTGTAGTCTTGACGCCAGGAGTATAGAAGAAATTCTTAAAGAGAAGTAAGGCAGGGTAGCACATTCTTTGGAGCTAAACCTCTTCCAGCAACGTACGAAAAGCGACATGTTTACCTTCAAATTTTGAGCGATGCTGCTCAATCAGGCCTGATGCATGATCTTTGATATAAAGATTAAATTGTTCAATGGTTGGCGTGTAATATTGTACGCAGTAAGACACAGTATCCTCATCATCGTGGGAAAGCACTTTGTAAAATCTATGCTGAACGAAAATTCCTATCTTGAGGACCTCAGGGATATGGGTATTTTTCATCCATTCTACCCATACTTTCTCAATATCCCTGTCTATCCCAATTGTTACATTGTACAAAATCATCATTAAAAATAGGAGTCTCGCTGGTCTTAACAAAAAGTTGAAAGACCACTATTGATTATTGATGGTTTAATGAATAAATTAAGATAAAAATTTATAAAGATGAGTTACTACACTACCATTAATGGAAAGAAACTAGACAAGCGTCTCGTTGAAATGGCGCAAGCTGCGGTTGTCGGTCAGGGAGATGGCCGGATTTCCCATGACGATGCAAAGAAATTATTTGATGCTGTGAAGGATGGAGGGGTTTACACAGACATTGAAAAGGAAACAATGGAATATATCCGTGACAATTTCAAATGGACCGAAAGTGCTGATGAATGGTTTCGTGGTCAAATTGCAAGTTGGGCTGCAAGTAAATAAGCTTTATTCGTAAGCATAGTCGGATAGGTAAAGGAAATTTTCTGTGAGCTTTCCTCCCTTGGTTATACTTGCCCGTTTAATGACGCTTTCTTTATCAGAAATAACTAGGGCGGGCAGGATTTTATCGATCAGGTCCCTGCCAAATTCTTCGGAGGCACTCCTGGGCAATTCACAAGGTAAATTATCCACTGCCATTACAGTAATAAAATCAGAGTTACTCAGTGGAGGTTCAACAGTATCTTTGACAGGGTTGTAGTCGTAAATGGGGTCTGCAATGGTGCTTGGCATTTTTGTGGAAGGAATAGAACCTTCAATGTCGCAGGTTACATCTGCAATTATTTTAATCTTGAAATCCGATTTTGTCATTTGCTCTTTTGTAAACAAAACGGGGGCTTTCGGATTCCAGAAAGCACCAGCTACGAGCAAGTCTGCTTTTTGCGCAAACTGGATGAAGGTGGACTTATAGTGCTGTGGGGTTTGATGAAACTCCTCTCTGTTGAACAAACCCCCTTCTTTTCGCACGTGATAATCGGCACTGCTCAATTGTACATATACCGCCTCATTATAAGTATTGGTAAGAAAATCACCGGGATTTACTTTCCTTATTCCTGCGGTATCCAGCGTCTCCATGGCTCCTCGTGCCACTCTTCCTCCTCCCGTGAGGATTATTTTAATGGGGGGTAGTTTCACTTTTCTTAATTCAATTTTAAGATCATTGAGATCAAAACATTCACTTGCTTTTCTTAAGGAGAATAATTTATAGCGATTTCCATAAGTGAGAAGGCCATTATACGCACCCACTATTCCCGCAAACCGACCAAAGGCAACCAGTCGATTGTCAAGCTTATCTTTTAATGCTTCATAATCCACCAATCTGATTTTTGCGTTTAATATCGCTTGAAGCAGTTTCTTATTATAGGGTTGCTTTTTAATAGTATGTGAAAAAAACAGATAAGTCTTCCTAGGAATCAAGTCTGATATAGGCACTTCTTTGATACCCATGAGTATTTCGCAATCACTTACATCGGATTTTACTTCAATGCCCTTTTCTCGGTATTCATCATCTGTGAATGCTCTAACTGAGCTCTCCTGTACTACCACCTTTACATGTGGATAACGCTGCTCTATCTCTACTACCTGAAGGGGACTAAAGGGAACACGCTTATCGGGTGGTGTTTTGCCTTCTTTAATAATTCCAAGACGAATGATTTCCATATTCTTTGTAAGAATTCAAATGTAGGCACCTTTTTGATATTTACTTATAATTATTTCAGCAATGGAGTGCGTAAAATTTAAACCTTCTGTAGTTAAGAAAACAAGTTATAACTTAGCGTTTTATAAATTACTTACGGGTGCAAATAGCGTTACTTATATTGGGTTGGTGTGTATATTTTTTATTGCACAGCTTACTGGCAGCTGATCGCACAAAGGGGTTTTCAAAAAAACTACTAGGAAAGTACTTCAAATTTTATCGGTTGGGTTATGTTCTGTTTTCTTTGACAGGCCTTTTACTTTTGCTCTTTTGGAATTCAAATATTTATGCGGATTCCCTATTTAATCGTGAAGGTGTTGTACGCTATTTGAGTCTAATGTGCGCTGCCTTTGGAGTGATTATTATAAAAGTCTCATTCAGAGCGTATAGTTTTTCTGAATTTATGGGATTGAGTGAAAATGGGGAGTCATTTACCACCGAAGGAATATTAAAGAGTATCCGACATCCTGTTTATTCAGGAACTATACTTATCGTAATTGGATATTGGTTGTTCAATCCGAACATGCCTACATTGGTTTCCGTTATTTGTATTTTAGTTTATTTGCCCCTTGGAATATACCTGGAGGAAAGGAAACTAATAAAGCAGTTTGGGGAAAGATACATTCAATACAAGCGTGATGTCCCCGCCTTAATTCCAAAACTCTTTTGAGTGGATTATTTTTTTTTGCCTTTCTTTTTTAAGGTTTCCTCTCGCTCTACCAATTTTTTATCCTCTACGTTTTTATTGAGAAAAGCATTCACTTTTTCAATATCCATATTCGATTTAATTTCTCCGAATTGATTGATCGAAATTTCTAAACCAGATAAATCCTTGTGAACTCTTGGTTTACCTTGTTTTTTACCGGGTTTATCACTCTTTTTAGCCATAATGACAAGATAAAAATTTTAACTCGCTTTTTCTTCTAAAGTGTTAAGCGCATAAGTCAATCGTGAAGTTACTTCGCTTGCCCCCAGTAAGGCCATGGTAACCATTAAGTCTGGGCCAGAAGCACCTCCTGTTAAAGCCATTCTTAAAGCCTGCATTATTTTTCCCTGCGCAATCCCCAATCGGTTAGTGACATCCACCAGTGCAGTGGTAGCAGTATCGACTGTTAATTCGTTTGTTTTATTTATTTCATCCTTTAGTGCTGTAATAACAGCAATGGATTCATTGTTCCATTTTTTTGATGCAATCTTTTCATCAAATGATTTCGGAGCGAAAAAAAATATTTTCCCAAGCGATGCAATATCTGAAGGAAAGGTGATGCGTTCCCGCAATGCATTGGCAATTGCGTATGCCTTTTCATTTTCACAATCAATGCCCTGACTTTTTAAATCAGTAATTAATAATTGACCAAGCTCTTCATCTGTTTTGGAACGCAGGTATTGTTGATTGAACCAATTGGCTTTTTGAATATCAAACTTCGCCCCAGCCTTCCCGATTCGCTCAATCTCAAAGGCCTCAATCAATTCCTCTACAGTAAATAATTCTTGCTCAGTTCCGGGATTCCAGCCTAAAAATGCCAGAAAGTTTATTAAAGCCTCCGGTAAATAGCCTCTTTCCCTGAACCCTTCCGCCAACTCGCCTGTATGGGGGTCTGTCCAATTCAATGGAAAGATGGGAAACCCCATCTGATCTGCATCCCTTTTGCTGAGCTTTCCTTTTCCATCAGGTTTCAATAGCAAGGGGAGATGCGCAAAAGCAGGCATTTCATTTTCCCATCCGAGGAATTTATAGGTAAGTACGTGAAGCGGAGCAGAAGGCAGCCACTCTTCCCCGCGAATAACATGCGATATTTTCATTAGATAGTCGTCCACCACATTGGCCAGATGGTAAGTAGGCATGCCATCAGACTTCATCAACACTTTGTCATCAATTTGAGAAGTGTTCACGGAAATTTTACCCCTTATCAGATCATTGAGTTCTACCTGTTCAGACTTAGGCACCTTCAGTCGTATCACATAGGGCGCTCCTGCTCTTATTTTATTGTTTACTTCATCCTCTGAAAGCGTCAAAGAATTTTTCATTTCTATTCTTGTGGCACTATCATATTGAGGGTTAACTCCCGTCTTCATCAATCGATTGCGCATGGCCTCTAGTTCTTCTGCACTATCAAAAGCATAATAGGCATGGCCATCATTAAGTAATTGCTGTGCGTATTTTGTATAAATATTTTTGCGTTCTGATTGTCGATAGGGTGCATGGGGTCCTCCTTTGTCAGGGCCTTCATCAATTTCAATCCCTACCCACTTCAAGGCATCTTTGATATATACTTCTGCACCCGGCACATACCTATTTTGGTCAGTGTCTTCAATACGGAGTATCATTTTACCCTGATGCTTGCGGGCAAGAAGGTAGTTATACAATGCGGTGCGTACGCCTCCTATATGAAGGGCACCCGTGGGGCTTGGAGCAAATCGAACTCTTACGTCTTTCATCAATGTAGCGATAACTAAGTTTCAGGTTTGCAAAGGTAAGAAAGTCCAGGGCGATTAGATGAAAACTTCCAATAGGGCTTTGTGTGTAAACTTCAGTTGAATTTTAAAGTTAGACCAGGTAATCCAATGCACAAGGCCTAAAAGGAGGAGTGATCCTAATAAATATAAAGGAGACTGATATTGATAACCCGCCAGGGCACCAGCCAGTAAAATGAATAAACTCCAAAATACCAGAAACATCTTGGTAACCGGAAATAATTTGTAGGTAACGAAGACTATGCAGCCGGAAGAGGTGGTTTCAATTCTGCCGACCACAAGGGGGATGTAATTATTAGGTCTCGAAATTTTGAGTGAAACTCGAAATCGATTTTCTTTCACCCATCCAATAAAGCGGAATTGGGTTCCCTCCAGGTTTTGAAATAATACCCTAGAGGTAGTTACTTCACGAATTTTTTTTATGACCTCCAGTGAAGACTGGGTGAGTATAAATGTTTCGTAATGATTGGGAAGGAGGGTCACTTCACCGCGATGCAGGATATTTCCACATTTACATCCTTAGGCAACCTGCTTACTTCTACTGTTTCTCTTGCGGGAGGATTTGTTTTAAAGTATTTTCCGTAGATTTCATTTACTTTGGGAAAATTATTCATATCACTCAGAAAAATAGAACACTTTACTACGTTTAAAAAATCCATTTTAGCCTCCTGAAGTACTGCTTCAAGATTTTTCATTACCTGTTCTGTTTCAGAAACAATGTCACCGGTAATTACCTTGCCAGTAGTAGTGTTAATGGGGATTTGTCCCGAAACAAAAAGTGTATTGCCAGCCATAATAGCCTGACTGTATGGACCAATGGGTTCGGGAGCATTGGGTGAATAGACTACTTCTTTTGCCATAACTTAAGGGTTTATTACTTTTGACAAATATCTTAATTTTTGGCCCAACCGCCCCCTTATCCACCATGAATATTCTTATAATTGGAGAAGCCCAGCATGTGGATGAGTGCAAAGAGAAGTTTGGGAAACAGCATACCTATCAGACAACTGCTGAACATAAGGGGGCAGAAAGGTTCTTTTCAAGCAGTGAGGTCATTTTTGATTTCATCATAGACGAATCTCCGGATAAAATGAGCGTTTATCACAATCATCCTGGGGTGATAGCTTTTCTTAATTCAACTAAAAAAAGTTTGTTAGAATTGGTGACTTCCTTTGCGGGAACTATTCAATGCACACTGTTTGGCTTTAATGGCCTTCCCACTTTTGTTAATAGAGAGATTCTTGAAGTGGTCTTATTAAATAATGAGAGATCAGAAATACTCACTGAGATTTGCGATAAACTTCAAACAAAGCATCTGATTATTGAGGATCGTGTAGGAATGGTAACGCCTCGTGTGGTGTGTATGATTATCAATGAAGCCTATTTCACTTTTCAGGAAGGAACGGCTACCAAGGAAGACATTGATATGGGGATGAAATTAGGCACCAATTACCCTTATGGCCCTTTTGAGTGGTGCGAGCTCATCGGTATAAAACATGTTTATGAATTGCTGGATGCAGTGTATGCAGACACAAAGGACGAACGCTACAAAATATGTCCCTTGCTCAAAAAAGAATACCTACTTCAACTTACTCCACAGTAACTGACTTAGCCAGATTTCTTGGCTGGTCCACGTTACATCCTCTCAATACGGCCATGTGGTAGGACAATAACTGTAAAGGAATAACTGAAATCAATGGCATTAAGGGCTCGAGGGTAGCAGGGATTTCGATGACATACTCCGACATTTCCGGAATTAAAGTATCCCCCTCTGTAATGACGGAAATAATCTTGCCCTTGCGCGCCTTTACCTCTTGAATATTGGATACGATCTTCTCGTAAGAACTATCTTTTGTGGCAATAAACACCACGGGCATCTCTTCGTCAATCAATGCAATAGGGCCGTGTTTCATTTCTGCCGCGGGATAACCCTCTGCATGGATGTATGAAATTTCCTTGAGTTTCAAAGCGCCTTCAAGTGCTACCGGAAAATTGTATCCTCGGCCTAAATAAAGAAAATTAGTGGCGTCTTTAAATGTTTCTGCGATTTTCAGAATTTGTGGGTCGTGTTCCAAAACCTTTTCGACTTTGCCAGGAATATTCTCCAGCTCTACCATCAATTCGCGATACTTTTTTTCAGGAATAGTGCCTTTTTTGTGAGCCACAATCATGGCAATCATGTACAAAACAGTGAGTTGTGCAGTAAATGCTTTTGTGCTGGCCACTCCAATTTCCGGGCCGGCATGGGTATACGCACCAGCGTGAGTGGCACGCGGAATAGAGGAGCCCACTACATTACAAACCCCAAAAATGATGGCTCCCTTTGATTTGGCCAATTCAATGGCGGCCAAAGTATCGGCAGTCTCACCTGATTGGGATATAGCAATAACCACATCTCCTTCATGAACCACGGGGTTTCTGTAGCGAAATTCTGACGCATATTCTACCTCCACTGGAATGCGGCAGGTTTCCTCAAAGAAGTATTCTGCCACCAATCCAGCATGCCATGAAGTTCCGCAGGCAACGATTACTATTCTATCGGCATTTACAAGCGCATTTACATAATCCCTTAATCCGCCCAGAACCAATCGGCCAGTCGAGGAATCAAGTCGCCCTCTCATGCAATCCATGATAGAGCGAGGTTGCTCAAAAATTTCTTTAAGCATGAAATGTTCAAAGCCGCCCTTCTCTATGGCCTCCAGCTCCATATCAACTATCTGTACATAAGGAGTGAGTGGAAGATTGGATGTATCTTTAATAGTAAGTTTTCCATCTTTAATGATCGCGATTTCCTGATCGTTGAGATAGATTACTTCGTTGGTGTATTCGATAATGGGGGTAGCATCTGAAGCCAAAAAGAATTCATCCTTACCAACACCTATCACAAGTGGACTTCCCTTTCTTGCTGCAATAAGTAAGTTAGGATCGTCAAGAGACATTACTACTATTGCATAGGCTCCCACTACTTTTGTTAGCGCCAATCGAACCGCTTCATCAAGGGAGCAGTTTTCATTTTCCTGGATGTCTTCAATAAAATGAATAAAGACTTCTGTATCGGTATCACTCTGAAAGGTGTGCCCCTTGTTAATTAGATCTTGTTTAAGAGCACTATAGTTCTCGATTATCCCATTGTGTATTATGGCTAGCTTTTTGGTGGCGGAATAATGTGGGTGTGCATTGCCATCTGTAGGTTCACCGTGGGTTGCCCAGCGGGTGTGTCCCATTCCAATGTGGCTTTCTAGGTTTAAGCCCTTGATAGAGGCTTCTAACTCTGAGACCCTCCCTTTCTTTTTGTAGACGTTAAGGCCGCCATTCATCAGGGCAATGCCAGCACTATCGTAACCACGGTATTCAAGCCTTTTTAGGCCTTTTATGATCACCTCTTGAGCTTGTCTCGGTCCGAGGTATGCTACAATTCCACACATAACTGTTAGTAAATTATTTTGTTACCGACACTGGTACTGTGTAAACAATCTTCAGTTTGACATTGTCTTTATTGAAGACAGTCCTGTTTACAGATTTTCCGATTTGAGGAGATGCGGCCACAAGGGCATAGTTAGTGTACCTAAACTCCGTATCCTTTACATTGTGCATAGTTTGAAAGAAATCGGTAAGATCTGCAGTGTACCTTTTATTCTCAGCCTTGTAAATCAGATCAAAAAACGAACCTGTTATTTGCGCATTTATCTTTTGTCCGATGACATACCATCCATCCTCATCATAGGTCATAGAAGGATAAAGTGGAAAGGTAGCTTCTGTGTCTACGCTACTATAAAAATTAACAAACTTATTAGAGGTATTGAGGTAACGAAGTCTTAAGGCTGAGGGAGGCGTAAAAGGTGCCGTGTCATCTACATCAATGGAGAGTTGCACCGAGTTAAACACCAAATTAGGAATGGTATCGGCAAATTCAAGAAATTTGTCAAAGTTTAACTTTGTTGTTACCGGATTTCCAGATTGATAATAGCGCGTTCCATCCAGTTCAACAGCAGTTCCAGCTGTGGGTAATAGCGCCAGAGGGGTTGCGGATCTATCTGCTGTGATGTGACTAAAGCCAATCAACCCAGTATTGAATATTGAATATTCCAAGGTTTTACGAACAATCCCACTTGAAGTAGCATCAGGTTCATCATAGGTGAGTATAATTCTTGATTTAGAAAAGGACGTGGAGTCGATCTCCGGATTAAAACCGAGCACCTTGGTGTCAGTTGATCCCGGGCGAATGACCAATCCTTTAAAAATTCTCCTGAATCGGCTTAGGGTGGTATAGTCAGCAGTTTGATTTCTTGCCATTGCAAATAATCTCTCTGCAAACGCTGAATGTAATTGGATCTTCAGGGTATCAATAGTCTTGTGATCTAATTTGCCAGGATTGCTTTTTAAGTCATCAAATTTTTGGTCAAAACCGGATGGGTCAATTGTGAAAAGAGTTGTTCCTATCGGACTAGGATCATAGGGTATACTGGAGTTAAAATAGAACGGCTGATAGCCCGGAACCCCTTGGATGCGCATTGGAAGTTCACTTGAAGGAGAAGTTACAGGGGGGATACTGTCCAGTAACTCATATACTGTAAAAGAATTTGTTGAGGTTACCCCATCTCCATACTGATAAAAGTCGGGACTTAGTACCAAATAACCCGATACCAATGTAGCGGACGAAGAGATATTAACTTTAGGGTTAATGGGCCCAAATTGGGTATAGGCCTCAGCTGTAATCTCACCAAAAGTGTTGTCATAATATCTACCTACAAGCAGCCTTCCGTTGGCAGCTTGACTCAGGTTGTTATATGTCAATACCGAATCAATCAGCATGACGGAAGACGCCACAGGCACCTCCTGATAAATTACTTTGAACTTATCAGATTTAGGCTTAAATCCCAGAAGACTATTTTCGTCTTCCTTACACGCAATTAAAAAAAGAAAAGCAAGGAATGTTAACCCCGCAAACCTACCCCACGAGTTCATTGTACAAATTATAATACGATTCAGTGCAGTTGTCGTCTTCTTCAATGGTTTCAATCTTCTTTTCTTTAATCTTTTTCATCAATCCCTCCAGCTTCTTGTTGTCACCAGCTACTGATACAATGTCTGAGAATTGAGCACCCAGTTTAATGAACCCTTCGTAGTCTGCTGTTTTTAAGTGACCGAGCATATTGTCCTCAATATCCATCATTTTCACTTTACCTAAAAGGTCGCCTTTAAACTTGTGGTTAAAACTGTTATTATATATCGTAAATACAGTTTTGGTAAGCTTAAATAACGGATCGTTCTTGTAAGTTGTTTTAAGATATAAAGGAATAAAACTGGTGATCCAGTCATTACAATGAACTATATCGGGAGCCCATCCCAGCTTGCGAACAGTTTCAATAACCCCTTTACAGAAGAAAATGGCCCTTTCGTCATTGTCCTCATAGAATTTATTCTCTTTATCGTGGAATACAGATTTCCTGTGGAAGTAGTCTTCATTATCAATAAAGTATACCTGGAGTTTTGCATTGGGTATAGATGCCACTTTAATGATTAAGGGCTTCTCCTCATCGCCTACAGCAATATTAATTCCAGACAACCTCACCACTTCATGCAACCGGTTTTTTCTTTCATTGATAAGGCCAAATCTTGGCACCAATATCCTTATTTCCATTCCTTTTTCTTGCATGGCCTGGGGTAGTTTTCTTACAAAATCGGAAACTTCACAGGTCTGAAGAAAAGGATTGATTTCACTAGCTACATAAAGAATACGAAGTTTTGACATATTTTTGAGTTTTTACAAAAGAATGGGAAATCGAGCCACAAAAGTACGCAAATTTTACCCCTTATTCAACTTGCATAAGGTCAAAAGCCTACCTTTGCGCCCCATTACAATGGCCCTAAATGGAAATTTTCGAAGAAATTGAGCCTTTAAGGGCCTTTTTACAGGGTAAGCGGAGCGCCTTAAATTCTATTGGGCTGGTCCCTACAATGGGGGCCCTGCATGCTGGTCATTTGGCCCTTATCCGCGCATGCAAGGCAGAAAATGAAGTCACTGTTAGTTCTATTTATGTTAATCCAGCGCAATTCAATAATCAGACAGATCTTGATAAATACCCACGTTCCCTAGAGGCAGACATAGAAATGCTGAAGGCGGAAGGCTGCCAGGTATTATTTGCTCCGCAAGATACCGAAATGTATTCTGGGAAGTCATTGACTTTCGACTTTGGTTCACTAGATAAAGTACTGGAAGGGGAATTCAGACCTGGCCATTTTAGTGGAGTTGCACTGGTGGTGTCCAAGCTGTTCAATATAGTGCAACCCGACCGGGCATATTTTGGACAAAAAGACTATCAACAGTTTCAGATTATTAATCAACTAAAAGAGGAATTAAAATTTCCTGTCGAACTTCATAGTGTGCCTATCGTTAGAGAAAAATCAGGACTCGCCCTGTCTTCTAGAAACCAACGACTGAGTGACGAAAATAAAACGCAGGCTTTATTTCTATACCATAGTTTAACAGATGCTAAAGATCAAATTTTGAATGGGGTGCCATTTGCTGAAATAAAGAGTGAAGTGGAGCGAAGGGCAAAACAGAATAGAGGCGTGCAATTGGAGTATTTTGAATTGGCCAATAAGAACACACTGCAACCGTTGGAAGATTTAAAGGATATTCACAATGGAATTATTTTGATTGCTGCATTTGTAAATAATGTTCGACTGATTGACAATATTTTATTAGAAAAAAAGAGATGAGGGTAGAGGTGTTAAAATCAAAAATTCACAGGGCCAAAGTGACGCAGGCTGAATTGCATTATGTGGGAAGCATTACCATCGATGAAAGACTGATGGAGGAGGCCAATCTGTTAGAGGGTGAGAAGGTACAGGTGGTAAATGTGAACAACGGAGAGCGCCTGGAGACCTATGTGATCAAAGGGGATAGAGACAGTGGAGTTATTTGTTTAAACGGACCAGCAGCACGGAAAGCCATGGTGGGCGACATAGTTGTAATCATATCTTATGCCTCCATGGATTGGGAAGAAGCAAAATCATTCAAGCCCTCGCTTGTATTCCCTGATATAGAAAACAGACTTAATTAATCCTGTGACTTCAAGAATTAAAGGTGTTCTTCAGTACTTAGGTATGTTTGCATTGGCCGCGGGTTTGCTGTGGCTCTCCCTCAAAAGCATTCCTGATGTGGCGGGTGAAAGTAAAGCAGAGTTTATCTGGCATACATGGGGGCGCTCTAATAAATGGTATTTGATTGTAATGGGGGTAGTGGCCATGCTAAGTCATGTGTTGCGCGCTTATCGTTGGAAAATGCTACTGGTGCCCACCGGAAATCGAATAAGTCTGGGTAATAGCTTCCTTTCTTTAATGATTGGGTATCTTGTTAACCTTGCTGTTCCGAGAGGTGGAGAAATTTCACGTTGTTATAACCTGCTAAAACTGGAGAAGACACCCGTTGAAGTTTCTTTTGGCACAGTAGTGGCAGAGCGCATGGTAGACGTACTTTGCCTAATTATCCTTATCGCTATTTCCTTTATCGTGGAATGGGATAAGCTGATGACTTTTATTAATGCTTTGCCCTTTTCCTCCGGGGGTGGAGGTATTTATAAATGGCTGATTATTGGAGGTGTTTTATTAGGAGCATTGGCTTTAGCTATTTATTTCTTTAGGAGGAACGAAAAATTAAAAAAGATTGTGGTCGGCTTCAAGGAAGGGCTGCTAGCAGTGTTCAGACTTGAACATGGCTTTGCCTTTGTCGTTATTTCCATACTTATATGGTTCCTTTATTTTGTGATGAGTTATTTGGTAATCATCGCATTTCCAGAAACACAGTGGCTTGGGATTAGCGCGGTATTAACCTTATTTGCAATGGGCGCTATAGCAATGGCCGTGCCTCTGCCGGGTGGTGCTGGTTCCTACCATACGATCGTACCCCTTGGTTTAGTGGTGTTGTACAACCTGCCTCAAGGAGAGGCCATCGCCTTTGTATTTATTTTTCATGCCTGGCAGACCTTTATCATGATCGTGGGCGGAGTGTTATCTTTGATTATCAGCTATTGGATGATACGATGGAGAAAATAAGCAATAAGATTAAAAATCTAATTCAGAGTAAAACCCAGATCGAGGAGTGGCATCTTCAGGGACAAAAGGTAGTTTTTACCAACGGATGTTTTGATATTCTGCATTTGGGCCATGTAGACTATCTTGAAAAGGCTGCGGCCTTAGGTGATCGGCTAGTGGTTGGCCTGAATACGGATGCTTCAGTAAGTCGTTTTAAGGGAGAGGAAAGACCCATTCAGGATCAAAATTCTCGTGCGAGGATTTTAGCCTCACTTCAATTTGTGGATATGGTCGTTTTATTTGACGAAGACACTCCTTTGGAGTTGATTTCTGAATTGCTTCCTGATATTCTTGTAAAAGGCAGTGACTATTTGGCAGAAAACATCGTTGGCGCGGATGTTGTTCGAAGGCATGGGGGTATAGTAGCGACCATTGATTTTGTACCTGGATATTCTACTACTCGAATAATAAAAAAGATTAAAAAAACATAAATAAAGCATATGGGATTTGGTGCAATTTTGATTACAGGTTTCTTCATGTTGGTAGGATGGATAGTGAGTTCCAGACTGAAGAATAAGTTCAAAAAGTATTCTGAGATCAGACTTACTAAAGATCTTACTGGTGCCGACATCGCAAGACTTATGTTGGCTGACCATGGCATTCATGATGTAAAAGTAATTTCGGTAGAAGGTCAACTGACGGATCATTATAACCCCGGCAATAAAACAGTTAACCTAAGTCCTGATGTATATAATGGAAGGAATGCCGCAGCCACGGCTGTAGCTGCTCATGAGTGTGGCCATGCAGTGCAACACGCAAAGGCGTATAGCATGCTCGAGTTTAGATCGGCCATGGTACCCATACAAAATATCAGTGCCAAAGTGATCAACTTTATCTTTTTGGCGATGATGTTCGGTGCATTCGCAATAAAGGGATTATTCACTTTTGATACAGCATTGCTGGTTATCATTTCCTGTTATGGAGTGTTTGCCCTATTCGCACTGGTTACTTTGCCTGTGGAGTTTGACGCCAGCAAGAGGGCATTGGCCTGGATAGAAGATCGGGGTATTGTGACCCCTCAGGAACATGATATGGCAAAAGATGCCCTTAATTCCGCAGCCATGACCTATGTAGTTGCAGCTATTGGAGCTGTCACTATGCTTCTTTACTATGTGATGATCTTCATGGGAAGAAGAGATTAGATTTCAAGTTAAGAAGTTATAAATTGCAGGCCTGAGATTGATCTCAGGCCTGTTTTTTTTGTTAAGGTTTAAACTCCGAAACCAATGAATTTTGAACTGACCGAAGAGCAAATTGCCGTGAGGGATGCTGCCCGTGAATTTGCTAACACAGAACTTCTGCCTGGCGTGATCGACCGGGACTCAGAAGCTAAATTTCCTGCTGAGCAGATTAAGAAAATGGGTGAGCTTGGGTTTATGGGGATGATGGTTGATCCGAAATATAATGGTGGCGGGATGGATAGTATTTCCTATGTGCTGGCGATGGAAGAGATTTCGAAAATAGATGCGTCTGCATCAGTTTGTATGTCGGTTAATAATTCCCTCGTGTGCTGGGGATTGGAGCAATTTGGATCGGAGGAGCAAAAAGAGAAATACTTAAAGAAACTGGCAACAGGAGAAAAGATAGGTGCTTTTTGTTTGTCAGAACCAGAGGCTGGATCGGACGCCACAAGCCAACGAACGACAGCCGAGGACAAAGGTGATTACTATTTATTGAACGGAACAAAGAACTGGATTACAAACGGAAATAGTGCTAGCGTCTATATTATTATTGCGCAAACCGATGCGTCAAAAAAGCACAAAGGAATAAACGCATTGATTGTAGAGCGCGACAGCGATGGCTTTGTAGTGGGAAAGAAAGAAGATAAAATGGGAATTCGCGGCTCAGATACGCACTCACTTATGTTTACGGATGTAAAGGTGCCTAAAGCCAACCGCATCGGTGAGGATGGGTTTGGGTTTACTTTTGCAATGACTACACTAAATGGTGGTAGAATTGGGATTGCGTCACAAGCTTTAGGAATTGCAGCCGGTGCCTATGAACTGGCGCTAAAGTATTCTAAGGAACGCAAGGCATTTAATAAACACCTTTCAGAACATCAGGCCATACAATTTAAACTGGCAGACATGGCCACAAAGATTGATGCAGCAAGATTGTTGATTTGGCAAGCAGCTTTTTTAAAAGATCAAAAAAAGAATTTTGTAAAAGCAGCTGCCATGGCAAAACTCTTCGCCTCCTCTATGGCCCAGGAAGTAACTAGCGAGGCCGTGCAGATTCATGGAGGATATGGTTATGTAAAGGAATTCCACGTAGAAAGATTAATGCGTGATGCTAAAATCACACAAATCTATGAGGGCACTTCAGAGATACAACGTATGGTAATTTCCAGAGAACTTTTGAGGTAGTTATTGACTGGCCTCAATGGCTTGATTCCAATCATAGACCCTTTCAGAAATTTCTATGAGCAGGTTGGGGTCTTTCTCAAGTGCGTTGCCTACTACAATTATATCGGCTCCAGCCTCCAATGCATTAAGCGCTTTTCTAGCAGTGTCAATCCCACCTCCTACTACCAGAGGTGTATTTATTGACTTCCGAATGGTGGAAATCATTCTTTGGCTTATTTCTTTTTCTGCGCCACTCCCTGCGTCCAGATACATAAGCTTTAGGCCCAACATTTCACCAGCTAGCGCGGTGCAGGCAGCAAGTGAATATTTATCGTCTGGTATGGGCGTGGTATTGCTGATGTAAGCTACTGAAGTAATCTTTCCTGAATTGATCAATAAATATCCAGTAGGAATAATCTCCAGATTTGTATTTTTTAAAATGGGAGCTGCAATAACATGTTGACCAATTAATAAATCAGAATTTCGTCCAGATATAAGCGACAAAAACAAAATAGCGTCTGCATCTGGATCAATTTGAATTGAGCTGCCAGGAAAGATCAGCACAGGAATACTAATGGATTGTTTAATTTGGGTTATGACCTCAGATAGATTGGTAGAGGTGACAAGGCTGCCTCCAACCAAAAAGTAATCGATACAATTTTCATTTGCTAAATTGATGAGGTGCCTGAGTTTGCTGTTATCCTCGATTTTATCTGGATCGATCAATACAGCAATTGATTTTTTCCCAAGCTTGCTTTTTTCTGACAGTGAATCAAGAATCTTCATCGGTTGTCTTTCTGCTTTGGAGATATTCCGAGAGTTTTTCTTTGGCAAACTCAAGCAAAACCATTGTAGCCTGAGTAACTAATATTCCTCCAACCTGAGAAAGAACATTTGGAGAAGAGGATTGGTCATCTGCATCAATCACCTCTTCATTTTCGTTTTGTTGCTCTTTGGATTTTTTTTTCTTCGATTTGGTTCCGGTGAATTGGCTGACTACCAGGTAAGTCAGTGCTAAGGCGCCACCAATAATAAGTGCATTGGTAACGAACTTCTCAGTGGTTTTTGAAATAGATCTGATTTCGTCCTCCAACTCTTTTTTGTACATGGCCGAGGCCTTTTTCAGCTTTTGTTTCTCAAGGTCAGGTTTCTCCAAAAGGCTCATAGTCTTACTCTTCGTTCTTATTGATCAGATCAGAAAAAAAGTTTTTAAACACTTTGTTGACGGACTTTCTAAGAAACAGAAATACCAAAAACAAAAGAAGGTATATGCCAGAAATAATTAAGTACCCCTCAAAGGAATTGGTGAATAGGGTATTAAGAAACTCTGCCATTCCTATGCTAAAAAATATTAGAAACAGAAATGCGAAAAAGAATATTGTGGCTTGAGCTAAGCTCTTAGAAAGAGCCTTGGCTACATCTTCTTTGATTTCAATCTTAAGAAGTTTAACGCGAGTTTCTACATACCCTGTTACATTATTGGCGAGGTTGTCAACTCTTAAAAACTTAAATAGGGTATCTTTAATTCCGTCCATCATTTCAATAGGCAATATAGCAATTTAGTAACTTTTTAAATTAGATATCGAGCAAAGTATTTGTTGGCGACACATTAATAAGATTCTCATCTTTTTGTAGTCCTGTGAGGTTTTACTACTCGATATTTTGAATTTAGCTTTATCCTCGGAAACCCCAGTGAATAAGTACAGTGAAAACGGCTAATTCAGCACAAAAGCTTAGGCCTTAAGTTAGAAATGTGTCAATTCATTTACCGCCATCCAGGCCATCAACCCTGGAGCAATTTTTAATGAATCCTCGTCTATATCGAAAGTAGGAGTATGCACATAGGAGGTTATCCCTTTGGACTCATTTCTTGTGCCCAATCGGTAGAAGGAAGCAGGTATTAGCTGTGAATAATATGAGAAGTCTTCAGCTCCCAGAGTGATATCAATATCGACCACATTCTCTTCACCTACATATTGGGCTGCTGCCGCCCTTATCCTTCGAGTAAGCTCCGGATTATTTTCCAAATAGGGATAACCTCTCGCTATCTCTACCTCGCACCGGCCCCCCATTCCTTCCGCGATACTTTCTGCCATTTTTTTAATTTTAGACAATGCGGATGTGCGCCATTCCTCATTCAAGGCTCTGAATGTACCTGCAATTTTTACTTCATTTGGAATAATGTTGGTAGCTCCTTTGCCAATAATATTTCCGAAGGTGAGCACGGTGGGTTGTTTAGGGCTGGCATTTCGACTGATGATTTGCTGTAGGGCAATAATAATATAAGAAGCAATTAGGATAGGATCAATGGTCAATTCTGGTGCAGCTCCATGCCCCCCCTTTCCAATGACGGTGAAGTAGATTTCATCGCAACTGGCCATATACATCCCTTCTCTAAATCCAATTTTCCCTGCAGGAATAAGAGGCATTACATGTTGCCCTATAATTTGAGAGGGTGTTGGATTTTCTAAAACTCCTTCTTTAATCATTAACGAAGCACCTCCTGGTATTTTTTCTTCTCCAGGTTGGAAAATGAGTTTTACAGTACCCTCAAATTGATCTTTTAATTCAAACAAAATTCGCGATACAGTTAATAATGAGGCAGTGTGCACATCATGCCCGCAAGCGTGCATGACACCCGGTGTGGTAGACTTGTAAGATACTTCATTTGCTTCCTGAATAGGTAAAGCATCCATGTCCGCTCGAAGAGCAATCGTTTTTTTTGATGGATTTCTTCCTTCTATTAATGCCACAATTCCGGTATCAGCAATTCCTTCTGTGGGAGTCAATCCATATTCAATTAGTTTTCTGGCAACGAACTTAGCGGTATTGAATTCTTGGTATGACAATTCCGGATGGGCATGCAAATGCCTTCTGGTTTTTCTGGTGTCATCAAAATAACTTTCTGATAGTTGCTTAATGGAGTTGAGTAAAGGCATACACCAAATTTTTAAACTGGAGAAAATGCAACTAATGATCTATCTGATAGGAATTTTTTCAGGGATAAGAATAGCGTTGGGAAAGTAGCCCCTTAGCCGCAGTAGGTCTTTTTGAGCTTCTAATTTTGAAAAGTATTGACCTACTGTAACTCTGAATTTTGGTTGTGTATACTGGATGTCAGCTTCAAGCTCACTTCCAATGGCTTTCACCATTTTTGCTTTGGCACCCAACGCCTCTTCTCTTTTTGGACCAGAGTATATTTGGATAGTGAAGCCATCAGCGTATGTTCTCATCCTATTTAACTTGTCAAGGCTGTCCATTACCATATCCACTTTGGGATTGACGGTGTTTGTAGCAGCCATCACCCGAGGCTGTTCAATAGGAGTTAATTCTTCCCTTGAGTTAATATCCTCTGATTTATAAGAAGGGCGAACTGCAGTAAGGTCTTCGGTATAGGCGTCATTTAATGAAGCACTACCTGATTGCTGAACCACACAGGAAGTCTGAAGGATTAATAGAAGGAGGCTGAGATTCAGAGTGTGTTTTTTTACACTAATAACTAACCTATGAAGTGTCATTACTATTGTTCTATTACTATGCATTTTCCTTCTTTCACGTCATCCTCTACCTTTTTGAATTTTACGTCTTTCAGCACCTTCCCATCTGTGTATTGAACGCTCACCTTATCATTTCTACCAGCTATTTTTTCAGATTTTACAGGTTGCACCTTTTCCTCTACAGCTTGCTGTCCACCTTGAGTATGTTGTTGCCCCCCCTGGAGAAGTGATCTGGATTCTTCCTTTTGCTCTTTTAGCCTTTCTCTTCTTTGTGATCTGGCTTCCTGCACTTGGTCAGGTTCTCGTACAGGAATATCTGCTTTTATTAAAAATGAGGTTGTTTCTTCATTGACCTTAGCAATAAAACGCTTGAAGGCCTCAAATCCTTCGAACTTATAGATTAAAAGCGGATCCTTTTGTTCGTAGACGGCATTTTGAACAGACTGCTTCAAATCGTCCATATCACGAAGATGCTCCTTCCATTGCTGATCTATAATTGCCAGAGTAATCATTTTTTCCATGGCGTTGATCAACTCAGAATTTTTAGTCTCTACACATTTTTTCAAATCTGCGGCTACACCAATTTGCTTAATGCCATCTGTAAATGGAACTAAAATATTTTCAATAGTGGCTCCCCTGGTTTTATTTATTTCAGTAATTACAGGAAGGGCTTTTTCTGCAACACTTTTGTTCTTTTGTTGGTAATGTTTTAAGGCTTCGTCATAAAGCTTTTCGGCCAATTGGCTTATTTCTGAATCCTTAAACTCTTCTTCTTTGATGACAAAGTCAAACCCCAACAAGCTGAGCACATTGAGTTTGAACTCCTCTGCGTTATTACCGGCCTTTCCATTTGCAACAACCTCTTCACAAGTGTCAAAAAGCATTGTGAGGATGTCAAGTTTTAACCGCTCGCCAAATAGCGCATTCTTTCTCCGTTTATAAATTACCTCGCGTTGAGAATTCATTACGTCATCATACTCGAGCAAACGCTTTCTTATTCCGAAGTTATTCTCTTCTACTTTTTTCTGCGCTCTTTCTATTGAATTGGTTACCATCGAGTGAGAAATTACTTCCCCCTCTTTAAGTCCAAGCCTGTCCATGATTCGAGCAATACGCTCTGGCATAAACATGCGCATCAGATTGTCCTCTAGCGATACATAAAACTGGGATGATCCAGGATCTCCTTGTCGACCGGCCCTACCTCTAAGCTGCCTGTCTACCCTTCTCGATTCATGACGTTCAGTTCCAAGGATGGCTAAACCACCTGCTGCTTTAGATTCAGGAGATAATTTTATATCAGTTCCCCTACCCGCCATGTTAGTGGCTATCGTTACGCTTCCGGGCTTTCCTGCCTCTGCTACTACTTCCGCCTCCCTCTGATGTTGCTTGGCGTTAAGTACTTGATGCTTAATCTTCTTCAATTGAAGCATTCTGCTTATCAATTCAGAGATTTCAACAGATGTGGTACCTACAAGAACGGGTCTTCCTTCTCCGGTGAGTCGCACGATTTCTTCTACTACGGCATTGAACTTTTCGCGCACGGTTTTAAAAACCAAATCATCCATGTCATTCCGTACAATGGGTTTATTGGTTGGGATAACCACCACGTCTAATTTGTAAATATCCCAAAGCTCTCCTGCTTCTGTTTCGGCTGTACCCGTCATCCCTGCAAGCTTATGGTACATTCTAAAATAGTTTTGCAGGGTAATAGTAGCATAGGTTTGGGTAGCGTCCTCTACCTTCACATTTTCTTTGGCTTCAATGGCCTGATGTAGACCGTCAGAATACCTTCTTCCATCCAACACCCTACCCGTTTGCTCATCTACGATTTTTACTTTGCCGTCTACGATAATATATTCAGTGTCTCGTTCAAACAAAGTGTAAGCTTTTAACAACTGGTTAATGCTATGGATACGTTGTGATTTTGCAGTATAGTCTCTTATTAATTCTTCTTTTTTTTGAAGCCTTTCTTCATTGCTGATGGTGTTACTCTTGTCGATCTTATCCAATTCAACTCCTATTTCTGGGAGAATGAAAAATTTTGGATCCTCACCCTCGCCTGTAATTAAGTCGATTCCTTTGTCGGTAAGGTCGATGGTGTTATCTTTTTCATCAATCGTAAAGAAGAGTGGCTTATCGGCCTCTGGCATCATTTTCTTATTGTCCTGAAGATAAAAGTTTTCAGTTTTTTGAAGAATGTTTCTGATGCCTGTTTCGCTGAGGAATTTTATAACCGGCTTGTGTTTGGGCATGCCTCGATACGCACGAAACAGCGCAATACCACCTTCTTTGTCATTTCCTTCGGCAATTAATTTTTTGGCATCATTCAAAAGTTGGGTAATTAACTTTTTCTGAGCATCTACAATTTTTTGAACACGAGGTTTTAAGTCATAGAATTCGTGTTCATCCCCTTTGGGGATCGGGCCAGAAATAATAAGCGGTGTTCTTGCTTCGTCCACCAATACACTATCAACTTCATCCACCATGGTGTAATGATGGCCTCTTCGCTGCACGAGTTCTTCTGGGTCGCGCGCCATGTTGTCGCGGAGGTAGTCGAAACCAAATTCATTATTGGTGCCGTAGGTAATATCCGCCTCATAGGCCTTCCTCCTTTCGGGTGAGTTGGGCTGGTGCTTATCAATACAATCCACTGTCAATCCATGGAACTGAAAGATCGGGGCCATCCATTCGCTGTCACGTTGTGCCAGGTAGGTATTGACTGTTACAATATGAACTCCTTTTTTGGCCAAAGCATTTAGGTAGGTGGGGAAGGTGGCGACTAAAGTTTTTCCTTCACCTGTAGCCATCTCAGCAATTTTCCCCTGGTGCAGTGCTATCCCTCCGATAATCTGTACATCATAATGTACCATGTCCCATTTGATGATATTTCCTGCTGCCAGCCATTGATTCTTCCACAATGCTTTTTCACCTTCTATTTTTACGTTTTCATGGGTTGCTGCCATCACCCTGTCGAAATCAACGGCTGTCACTTCTAGTACTTCATTTTCCTTGAAGCGTCTTGCCGTCTCTTTAACAACGGCAAAAGCTTGTGGCAATACCTCCATCAGTACAACTTCCAACTCCGTATTCCTTTCCTTTTCAATTCGGTCAATATTCGCAAAAATGGACTCTTTTTCGTTGAGATCGAGTTCTGGCTGATCCACTATTCGATGGTGTAATTCAGCAAGATTATCGTCTATGTGTTTTAACCTTTGGTTAATATGGGCCTGAATCTCGTTGGTTCTTGCTCGTAGCTCATCATTTGAAATTGAGACTAATTTTTCACCTTCAGCCTTGGTTTGTTCTACCAATGGCATCATGATTTTGATGTCTTTTTGAGACTTTGAGCCTAGGATCTTTGCAATAAATTTCAACATAGAAAAAAATGATAAGTAACATTCCCAGATGGCTGGGGCATTAGATGAGCCAAAATACCATCAAAAGGAGTGCAAAGTTAAGAATTTCAGGATTGCAATTATAGTTCCAATTTGCCTTCAAATACCATTTTGGCAGGTCCTATAAGGAAAATATCGATAAATGTGGCTGAGATATTGCCAGCTGCTGCCAAACCAGTATCAGGGACACCTGCCTTGAATGCTACTGCAAGATTGCCTCCCTTTACTTTTACTGCAATGGGTGAAGTAAATCCCATCAGAGAGGCAGCAAGGGCTGCGGCTGTCACACCGGTTCCACAGGAGAGCGTTTCATTCTCCACACCCCTTTCATATGTTCTTACCGCGATGGTATTATCCGGAAGGAGTTCTACAAAATTGGCATTGGTACCACCAGGCTTAAACATATCGCTATTCCTGATTTTCTTACCATCTTCCGCCACATTCAGATCTTCAAGGTTCTTCACAAACCTGACATAATGAGGAGAGCCGGTATCAATAAAATAGGCGTCATTCAATTTTTTGATACCGCTTACATCACTCATTTTTAAACGGATGGTATTGTCTTCCAGAATGGATGCCTGATGTAAACCGTCAAAGGCAAGAAAAGAAGTGCTATTGTTGATGATACCCAGGGAAGACGCAAAGCTTACTGCAGAGCGACAACCATTACCACACAAGCTTTGAGAACCATCGCTATTGTAGTAGACCATATTAAAATCTGCTTCTTCAGCACCCTCAATTAATATAAGTCCATCGGCTCCGATACCAAACCTTCGGTCACATATTTTCTCAATTTCATACTTTGAAAAAGCTCTTTTTGCAATGCGGTTATCGATTAAAACAAAATCATTGCCGGTAGCCTGATATTTATAAAAGTGAATTACCATAGCAAGACTTACTTCACTTCTTCGTAGTCGATATACTCGCCCCCCTTGATGTCAGTTTTATTTTTACCTTTTGAGGATGAGCTATTCACATTGACGTTGCCATCAGAAGGTTTTTGATAGGATCTGTTTTGAGAAGAGGACATCCCCATACGAAAAAAAAATCGTCCAATTTTTGAAAGCACATAAATAGAAATCGCAATAATTAATAAGAATTTCAGCATTTCTCTTCTTCTATATGGTGTTATAACTGAAAATCAAAGGTAATGGTTTCAGTGGAAAAAGGTGTTTTTTCGCTAAAACCTTATAATTTGGCTTACTCTTAAAGATTGAAACCTTTGCAGGTAAGTTTAAGTCAAACTCAGAAATCTGAAGTGTCTGCCAAGTGGGTTTGGTGGGCGTGGCCGTTGTTGCTCGCGGTTTTGGTTTCCATTTCTTATGGCTCCTATTTTCTTAGAAATTTTACTGATTCAATACTACTTTATCTCCCCACACCCTTTGCCATCGTTTTGTTGTATTGGTATGGGCCAAGGATGCTCCCCATTATTTATCTTAATGAGATTGCCACGCTGGTAATATGGGGAGCTCCAGGTGGATGGATGAGAATTGCTTTGATTGCTTCTCATGCTCCAATAATGACCTATACCTCATGGTTTTTATTTAAACGCAGCAACAATGAGGAATCAAAAGCCTTACTGAGTTCTACTGATTCTTTTATTCGATTTGTGTTGTTAGGAATTCTGATACCGTTATTGATCAATTCTATTTTCACCAGTCAGTACACATTTGTTAATCATGACCCCTACACAGTTGCACTAATTTTTCTGGCAGACTTTCTCACCATTCTTACTATTGCCACCCCTTTGCTTTATTTCCTGGCACCACAAGAAAGTAGTTTTAAAGTTATCCTTGTCAGAAATGCACTCTCACAACGTAACCCTAAGGTCATTCAATTTTGGCTCATTGTAATTGGTTTTGTGGTTATGATTTTGTTCGTAGAGTTTGATGCTTATTGGTATATATATGGGGTGGTTTCTATTATTGTTGCGATTCAAAGAGGATTTGCCACAGTTATCTTAATCAATGCCATCATTTTTATTCTCAACTACATCATTCCTGTGCTTGATTTTGCGGATATTTTTCTTGCGTCAAAAGGTTCAACGAAATCGCTAAGTGTTCATTTAGGTATGTTAGCGATGATCATATCATCTTCATTGATTGGCAGGGTGATATCAGACTTGTGGAACATCGAATGTAAGTTGACAAAACAAAAGAAGGAATTGGAGCAGGCTAATAGTCAGCTTACCAAAACCAATTCAGAGCTTGATCGCTTTGTGTATAGTTTGTCTCATGATATTAGTGCTCCGTTAAAATCAATAAAAGGCCTTGTAAGCCTTAGTCGTGTGGAAAAATCGCCTGAGTACAGTGCGCTTTATTTGTCCAAAATTGATACAAGTATTAATAGGTTGGAATCTTTTATTGCAGAGTTATTGGATTATTCTAGGACAAACAGAAAAGAATTATTACTTGAGAAGATCCATATCGAAACTGTGGTGAAATCAGTAATTGAAGACTTTCAATACCTGGAAGATTCTCAAAAAATAGAGTTTAGATTTGATTTTAATGTGCAAAATGTATTCTCCGATAAGTTCCTTTTGAGAGTTATTTTAAGCAATTTGATTTCAAATGCCATTAAATACCAAAAGGTATGTTCGGGACATAAACCTTTTATTAGTATTTCATCCAAAGAAGAGGGACGCTTGACTAAAATTGAAATAGAAGATAATGGTGAAGGAATTGCGCCTCAGTTTCAGGAGAGGATATTTGAAATGTTTTACAGAGGTTCCAGTACTTCAACAGGCTCCGGTCTTGGGTTATATATTTTAAAAGAAGCTGTTGAAAAACTAGAAGGTACAATTCAAATGAGCTCAGAGCTGGGAAGAGGATCCTCATTCATCATTTCCATTCCATCATCGGCTTAAATACAGGTTTCTCTCAGCGTATATACTCATGAAATAATCATCCATCAGGTCATCTATAAAGTAAATGGATTCTCCTGTTGATTTCATTTCGGGACCGAGCTCCTTATTTACATCCGGGAATTTGTTGAAAGAGAACACCGGAACCTTAATTGCATATCCTTTTTTAGTTGGATTAAATTCAAAGTCAGTTACTTTCTTTTCACCGAGCATGATTTTCGTGGCGTAATTCACATAAGGCTCATCGTAGGCTTTACAGATAAACGGAACGGTACGCGATGCCCTGGGATTAGCCTCAATGACATACACTATATCATCTTTGATGGCATATTGTATGTTGATGAGACCCACAGTTTTTAGGGCTATGGCAATTTTGTGAGTGTAGTTTTCTATTTGTTTAATCAAAAAATCACCTAAATTATAGGGAGGCAAAACTGCATAAGAATCACCAGAGTGAATTCCAGCTGGTTCTATGTGCTGCATAATACCAATGATGTAGACATTTTCTCCATCACACAGCGCATCGGCTTCAGCTTCAATGGCTCCATCCAGAAAGTGATCGAGCAGTACTTTATTTTCAGGAAGATGTTTCCAAATATCAAGAATGTGGTTTTCTAATTCTTTTTCATTGATCACAATCTTCATGCTTTGACCACCCAATACGTAAGATGGTCGTACCAGAAGAGGAAAACCAATTCCCTTAGAGACCTCCAATGCTTCATCAGCATTTGTGGCCACTCCAAATGGAGGGTAAGGAATATGCATTTCTTTAAGTAAAGAAGAAAAACTTCCACGGTCCTCGGCCAAATCCAAAGCCTCGTAGGAAGTGCCCATTATTTTGATTCCGTATTTGCTAAGTTTTTCCGCAAGCTTTAGGGCAGTTTGTCCACCCAACTGCACAATTACCCCCTCCGGCTTTTCGTGCTGGATGATGTCGTAGATGTGTTCCCAGAAAACAGGCTCGAAGTACAACTTATCGGCAATGTCGAAGTCTGTTGAAACGGTTTCTGGATTACAATTGATCATGATCGTTTCGTACCCGCATTCTTTGGCAGCCAATACTCCGTGTACGCATGAGTAATCAAATTCTATACCCTGACCGATACGATTAGGCCCTGACCCCAATACAATCACTTTTTTCCTATTGGAAGGAGTAGACTCGTTTTCTGTGTCAAAGGAAGAGTAGTAATATGGAGTTTTCGCTTCAAATTCGGCAGCGCAGGTATCGACAAGTTTATATACCCGATTGATATTCATTTCTTTGCGCTTCTTATGCACCTCACTTTCCAAACATTTAAGCAAATGGGCTATTTGTCTGTCGGCATATCCTTTTTCTTTGGCGGTACGCATGAGGGAAGCGGGGATGGTGCCTATCTCATACTTTTCTATTTTCTTTTCCAGCTCCACCAACTCCTCGATTTGCAACAAAAACCATTTGTCAATTTTAGTAAGCGCTAAAATAGTTTTCATTGAAATGCCAAGCTTCATGGCATCATAGATATGAAACAGCCTGTTCCAGCTTGGATTTTCAAGGCTATGAAGTAATTCTTCCTGTTTGGTTAGCTCTTTACCATCCGCGCCAAGGCCATTTCTTCTGATCTCTAGTGATTGACAAGCTTTTTGAAGAGCTTCCTGAAAATTACGACCAATCCCCATTACTTCACCCACCGATTTCATCTGCAAGCCCAGCTTGCGATCGGTGCCTACGAACTTGTCAAAATTCCAACGGGGTATTTTTACAATTACATAATCAAGTGTTGGCTCGAAATAAGCAGTGGTGTTTCCAGTAATAGCATTGCTGAGTTCGTCCAGATTGTAGCCAATGGCAAGTTTAGCAGCAATTTTAGCAATAGGGTATCCTGTAGCCTTCGAAGCCAATGCGGAGGAGCGTGAAACCCTTGGGTTAATTTCAATACCGATGATTTCGTCTGTATCAGGATTGACGGAGAACTGTACGTTGCACCCGCCCGCAAATTTTCCGATGCCATTCATCATCCTTATGGCCAGATCGCGCATATTTTGATATACGGTATCCGGAAGTGTCATGGCCGGAGCTACGGTAATGCTATCCCCAGTATGGATACCCATAGGGTCAAAATTCTCAATAGAGCAAATGATAATAATATTACCAGCCCCGTCTCTAAGTAATTCCAACTCATATTCTTTCCAACCCATTATACTTTGCTCCACCAATACTTCGTGAATTGGAGAAGCGTGAAGTCCGCGGTTCAGAGCAGCATCAAAGTCTTCAGCCCTTTTCACAAAGCCTCCACCAGAGCCTCCAAGTGTGTAGGAAGGTCGGATAACCAATGGAAATCCAATTTCTTGTGCGATCTCTTTTCCCTCCAGGAATGAGGTAGCGGTAGCCCCCTCACATACTCCTACGCCTAGCTCTTTCATCTTAAGACGAAATTTCTCTCTGTCTTCTGTGGTTTCGATGGCATTGATGTCCACACCAATGATGCGCACCCCATAATGTTCCCAGATACCGGCATTCTCACAATCGATGCAAAGATTGAGAGCTGTTTGACCACCCATAGTGGGAAGTACCGCATCAATATGATGCTTTTCGAGTATCTCTTTTATATACTTTTTCTCCAGTGGCTTTAGATACACATGGTCTGCAGTCACCTTATCCGTCATAATGGTGGCCGGATTGGAGTTAATGAGGATGACCTCAATACCCTCTTCTCTTAGGGATCTGGAGGCTTGGGAACCAGCGTAGTCAAATTCACAAGCTTGACCGATAATAATAGGGCCACTCCCAATTATGAGTACGGACCGAATACTTCTATCTCTTGGCATGAAAGGAGGATTAGATAAATCGGATGCAAAATTAATGATGATTTGCAGGATATGAGGATCAATCCGAATAAAATCTCTTAATTTTTAAAAACTAACTGTTATTCACTCTACTTTCTCAAAGGAGATTTCTCGCTTTTAGTTCCAGGTATTTGTTGATGGTGTTGACGGTGAGATTTTCGGGTGAGGTAAGCAATGCTTGGATGCCATGCTTCAGTAATTCTTTTACAATAAGTTTTTTTTCAAGATAAAGCCGTTCAGCAATGGTTTTATGATATATCTCCTTGAGTCCACTGGCATTCTTTGATGTTATTTCACTCAATTCAGTATTCTCAAAAAAGATAACAACTACCAAATGCTGTTTGGCCAGACTGATGAGATACGGCAGTTGTCGCTGTAAAGCAAAAACAGTTTCAAAGTTTGTAAAAAGTAAAAGCAGGCTTCGTTGCGAAATTTTTCTTTTAATGACAGTGTGGAGGGCCGAATAGTCAGACTCAACAGAGGCCGTTTTTTGATTGTATAAATTTTCTAGAATATTATTCATCTGATTGCTAAGCCGGTTAGCAGACAGAATGGTATTTACTTTATCCTGAAAAGTAATAAGACCCGCTTTGTCATTTTTTCTGATGGCAATATTAGAGATGACCAGGCTTGCGTTGATTGCATAGTCCAGCAGACTTAGCCCATTAAAGGGCATCTGCATTACTCTTCCCTTGTCAATTAAGGAGTAAACCTGCTGCGAACGTTCATCTTGATAATGGTTGACCATTAACCTTGACTTTCGGCTGGTGGCCTTCCAGTTGATGGTTCGAAAATCGTCACCAGACACATAGTCTTTAATGAGTTCAAACTCCTGATTGTGGCCAATCCGTCTTATTTTTTTAATTCCCGTTTCAGTTAACCGATTGCTGATGGCCAATAGCTCATACTTTCTCATTTGTATAAATGAGGGATACACCGGCACCAATTTATTTTGAGAAAATGAAAATCTTCTGGAAAGGAATCCAAATGGTGAACTTACCAATGTATTAACAGCTCCAAATGAATAAGTCCCTCGTTTTACAGGCCTGAGAAAATAAGGAATCGTTTTTTTCTCACCGGGTGTTAATGTGATTTGGAACTCAAGATCTCTGCGCTGAAATTGATGCGGTATTTCATCAAAAACTCTGAGCTTGACTTTGAATATGTAAAAATTCTCTAAATAAATTCTGATTTCATTCTCATCGCCATTCGAAAGTTTTTCGGGGGTAAAGCGCATACCGTACATTCCTTTCTTCACCCTGTAGAGTAAAACAAAATCGGTAACAATGAGGCCCAGAAAACAAAAGGAAATAAATTTTGGGACCCATAAAAACCCATGCAATACAAAGCTGATGATAAAAAGAATGACCAGCGAGATAGCCGCCTGGAAAAAACGATTGGTCAGAAAGAGACTTTTAACAAGTTTCATCTGGGAACCTCGATCTTATCGATGATTTGCTGTACAATCACATCTGGTGAAATGCCCTCCATTTCTTTTTCTGGACTTAAAGCAATGCGGTGTCTTAAAACTGGGAGCGCAATTTTCTTAATGTCCTCAGGACTTATAAAATCACGGCCTTGAATTAAAGCAAAAGCCTTGGCCCCATTTAGAATAGCAACAGATGCCCTTGGAGAGGCGCCAAGAAATAACATGGGGTTGCTTCGTGTCTCCTGAACAATTTGAGCGATGTAGCGAATGAGATGTTCTTCTACATGCACTTTTCGTGTAAGCGTTTTCATGCTGGTAATGTCTTCTGCAGAAAGAATGGGGTTCACTTCCTCTAACACGATTGCGTCTTCACGTAAGTGCTGTTTAGAGATGATATTTATTTCTTCTTCCAGGTTGGGATAGTTAACAACAATTTTGAAAAGAAAGCGATCCAATTGGGCTTCTGGCAAACGATAGGTCCCTTCATGTTCAATCGGATTTTGTGTGGCCAATATCATATAGGGTTTTTTCATGAGATGAGTAACTCCATCAACAGTTACCTGCCTTTCCTCCATTACCTCAAATAGTGCGGCCTGTGTTTTAGCTGGCGCACGATTGATTTCATCAATTAAAACGATATTGGAAAATATGGGTCCCGGATGAAATTCAAAATCTGAATTTTTCATGTTAAACACAGAAGTGCCCACCACATCAGAGGGCATCAGGTCGGGAGTAAATTGAATACGCGAAAAGTCTACAGAAATAATTCTGGAAAATAATTTGGCGGTCAATGTTTTGGCAACACCTGGGACACCCTCTATTAGTACGTGGCCATCGGCCAGAAGTGCGGTGACCAGTAAGTCAATCATTTCTTCCTGACCTACGATTACTTTTCCTATTTCCTCTTTTATTTTATTTACTTGTGCACTGAGCTTTGTAAAGTCAACACGGCTCTGAAAAACGGATTCATCCATATTATTTTTTTATAAAGTCTTCGATTTGTTTATTTAATGTAATGAGTTCTTCAGGTAAAATCTCTCGTTTCTTCTGGATACTTTGAATGTGATCGAAAAGTATTGAGGTAGATGATTCATCATTTCCTGTTTTTCTGGCCACATACTTGATGTCATCAATTAATGCAATATCTAGGTGGTAACGACTTCTTAGGGTATCAAATAAAAACACAATTTTTTTCTCAGCAATATTTTTATGATCCCCTCGATGATAGTATAAGTTCCCGATGGTAGAAACAAACTCTAGGGTGGTATTTTCAACAGGAGGAATAATAGGAATAATGCGTTGCTTTCTTTTTGATTCAAATAAGATTAAAAGGAGAATAGAACCAATGGCAATGTAGTAAGCCCATGCAAGTGGCTCCTGAGTGAGAATAAATCGTAATGGAGTTCCTGCCTCCATTCGACCAAGATGGTAAAACTCTGTCCAAACCAGTTTCTGCTTGTTCAAATAGGACAATGAGCTCGAAACGAAATTGTGATTTTCACTATGAAGGATATTGATATTTGTAAAAGCAAGCGGAGTGCTGTTTACAATCAAAGATCCTTTTCCTACAGCTATAAGAAGTGTGACGGGTTCACCTGAATCATTTCTTCCAATAATGGTAGTACGAAGAGAATCGAAGGTGTTGAAATAGTTATGAGCATTATCTCTTCTGTATTTATAGGAGACCAGGGTGTCGAAAGAAGAACTGGAGAAATGCAAAGCAACAGAATCATCTTGACCCATAATTCCGCTGCCACTAAAGAGGGAATCGTTTGTGTCAAGGTTTAAGGTGTCGGCTAGTTTTCCGCCAAAATAGTGCGAGGAAAGGAAAACAGTATTTCCATTGGCGACAAATTGAAGCAGTGACTCGGTATCCTCCTTTGCCATATTCAAAGAGGTGGATAGACTTAATAGCGATGTGTTCTCCGCTTTGTTCTTTAATAGTTCATACAATGTTTTGTTAGTGGTTTCTACTGAATCGAATAAGTCAGGCAGCAATTCATTTAACACATAAGTGCCGTAGGGGTCTTTATCCGCATGTGAAAGTGAAATGGACCAATTATGTTGCTTTGGACTTAAAAGTTGTACAACTACATAGATGCCAATGAAGGCGGATAAGTAGACGATGTACTTCCAGTCTTTTTTCATTGACGAGAAGTCTTTTGCTGTAATGACTGAAAGAGTTGTTGCGTTTTAATGAACGCTTCCTCTTTTACAGGAAAATTTCCGTACCAGGCATAGTCGAAATAAAAACTGAGTTCGTTGAAATGGACTTTCAACTCACCTGAATTCAATTCATTTACATAATCATGGTTGGTTTTACCGGCTTGCCAGCGAATAAATTGTTTGTCAGTAAGAATTTTTAGCGAATGGAGAAAAACTAACCGAATGCCTTCTCGATACTGTTGTTGTGCAAGAGCGTCCTGAACGAGTTTATCAAAATTCATTTCATGGATGTTTTCATTAAAGACATTGCTATTGATAGTACCGCGGTCTGCTCCGGAATGCAAAACCCGAAAAGCATTCACTCTCAAGATCATTAACAGAATTGCCATAAAGCCAATGAAAGCGGCCACATAAACAAGCACACGCCCCCAATTGGTGCTGGTGGCCCCTTCAAATAAGGTGTTAATAAATCGCCCTAGCCATTGCCAAAGTCGATCCCAGATGCTTTCGGCCATGGTAGGAGGTTCCTTATAATTAAAATCCTTATCCGACTTTAATCTTGCAATTTTTTCTGTTGCAAATTCCTTTACTACAATCCTTGTGGTATCGTTTGAGACATGGTAGACAATGCTCTCCTTCTTTCCTAGGGCATTATATTCTGTTGTATCATAGCCGATGTGTGCCTCATGGGCATGGCTAATGACTGGCAGTAACAGCCCCAACATCCATATGTATATTAAAATGATTTGGATCCGCATTTAGTATTCTTCTTCTCGCTGAATGGTAGGGTCTGGTGCATTGCCCAGGGTTTGAATTTCGTCTATAAGGCCCTTTGCCTCTTTTAATTCTACAAGGTTAAAATATTGTAAGGCGATGCCCACATTGGGTATAGAATAAAGTACCATTTGTGCTAGATAATACAGCGTAAAGGAAACGACTGTAAGTAGTTTCCAGTTGAAAGAAGATTCTTGAAAAGCATTTGTAGACACACTATGAAGACTGGAAATGAGGGTGGCAATATACCATGGCATAATAAACAAGTATGACATGGTAGAGACGATTAGGCTTAGTATTATGATCAATCCAAAGGTACTCCACCACTTTCCGCGAACCAGGTAGAAAGAGCGACTTAAAGCTGCAAAGAAGCTGGTTTTTTCATACGCCCGGATGAAAAAGGTGAGAGAGGCACCGAAAAGTAAATAGAAAATACCAACGATCACCCCGATTACTCCAAAGAAAACAAGAACAGGAGATATAGTACTAACGAGTGCTATTGGCACCAGCATAATAACATAGGCAACAACGAGAAGTAGCCCGAAGAAAATCATTGTTCCTAGATACATCCAAAAGGTTTCCTTAACACGCACCCATACTTCCCCAACCTCTATTTGATTTGATTTTTTCTCTCCATATAGTAGAATGTAATTATTGATAGAAGATAGTGAAGCCACGCCACTGATAATTAGAAAAAGAAGCGCCAGTACAATTTGGAGCCAAAAATTTGTGGAGAAAAAATACTTTTCGGCCATCTCGCTGCTTCCCGGATTCGCAAAGGAATCTTGTGAGAAATTTAGAAAGTCACCTATAAATGAACCCATCATCAAGCTGCCCATCAGCACAGGAGGTCCTGCGATAAAAAGGACACTTTTTGTAAGCGGCACGAAGTTTTGCTTAAGAAACTCAAAAGTGTCATTGACCTTTTTGCTGAAGTCCCGAGCTTTATGAAACTCTATCAGTGTGAAAGCTTTCATTGCGTTTTAGTTGGATGGGATAAATAATGAAATAGAAGACCATAAGAAATGCCGATACACCAATAATAATTGCTTTCAAGCTCCAGTGCATAAAGGCGAAACGCGTAACAAAAGACTCTATAAATCCTGCTATTATAAAGAACGGAACAAGCCCAACAACAATCTTGAGTCCTTTAAGAGCGCCCATTTTGAAAGAAGCAAGCCGGGAGTAGGTTCCTGGAAATAATATACTGTTTCCCATCGTAAACCCGGCAGCGGCTGCAATTACAATTGAAGATAACTCGACCGTGCCGTGAAGCATGATGACAGGTAATGCTTGCACCAGCTCCCTCTCCTGGAAAAAAAACATTATAAAAGTGCCGACCATAAGCCCGTTGTAGAATAAATAAAAGCCGGTGCCAATAGAAGCAAAAACCCCGTAGACAAAAACCTTAAATGAAACCAGTATATTATTTAGGGTGATTTGAAAGAACATTTCTATTGGGCCAGCACCAGAATATACCTGAGTAGGATTGCCATTTTTAATGTTCTCCAAAGTCATATTTACGTATCCATCTCCAAGGATCAGTCTGACAAAAGTGTCATCGTAGGCAGTAGAAACGATACCAATAACCCCCGCGATCATAAAAATCAAGAAAGAATAAAAAAGAGGCTTCCGTACTTCGTACATAATGAGCGGTAATTCCTCTTTCCAGAAAGTAATCAACCGGTTCTTATCTTCTCTTTTATTCTTATAGATTTCCAGATGAATTTTACCAGCCAGTGCATTGAGGTATTGTGTGGTTCGGCTATTGGGGTATTGGGTATGGGAAAAAGAGAGATCGTCCGTAATTTGAATGAAAAGCGCTGCCAATTTATCAGGTGAAGCCTGCTTTTGGCGGGAAACAATTTTTTCAAACTCTTCCCATCTTGGTTTGTTTTGTCTGATAAAATTTGCCTCTCGCATTTTCAGAAACAATTAAGGCTGGAAGTTAGAGGGAAAGATGTTTACCTCCAATTTCCAGCCTTTTGGAAATGCTAAAAGGGAACTATTACCCTTTTGCTTGAAGCTGCTGAGCGACTTCTGTTACTTTATTCCAAACCCGAAATAAGTTTTTGGAGCAAATTTTCTCTATGTCCTCCTCAGAGTATCCTCTTTTTAATAATTCGAATATAAGATTGGGATAAGAAGAAACATCCTTGAGACCTGTGGGCAAGCTATCACCCACTCCGTCATAGTCCGTTCCAATCCCTACATGGTCTATCCCCGCCAATGCTACTGCATGGTCTATGTGATCCACTACTTTTTCTAAGCTGGCATAGTGCTTCGGGTTATCTTTTCTGAAATTTTCAATGATGGGCTTGGCAGCAGCATCATTTTCAGTTAACCCCGCTTCTTTTAACAAGGCATTTAATTTTTCTGTATCTGCTTTGTTAGCTTGTACTACGGCTGAATCTAAAAAGGATGAACCATAATTAATCTGAATCACTCCTCCCTTCGCACCCAGCTCTTTAATCATTTCATCACTCATGTTTCTTTCAAAGCCAGGTGTGAAAAAGCGGCAAGAAGAGTGAGACGCAATAGCCGGGGCTTTGGACAACTCCATCACCTGGAAGAAAGTATCATCATCCACGTGTGAGATGTCTACCATGATTCCTACTTTATTCATTTCGGCAACTACTTGGTGCCCAAAATCACTCAGACCACCATTGGTGCCTGTGGTGTCATAAGACGAATCACAAATTTGATTGTCCTTACCATGTGTTAATGTGGAATACCGAATTCCTCGATCATAAAAATACTTTACATTGGCAAGGTCGTGGCCAAAAGGGGCAGCGTTCTCCAAACCCATAGGTAGAGAAATTTTCCCTGCTTTGAAATTCACTTCTATTTCCTGGGGAGAATTGGCAAGGGCAAATTTATCAGGTAGGTTTTTGGTAATTGCGATAACGTTATTAATGAGTGAGTCGGCAAATTCTTTTCCCATGTCAGCTTGCTGCTGATACTCTGAAGGGACGTAGATGGACATGAAGGGGGCATCCAATCCGCCTTTTTTGGCTCTTTCAAAATCAAAATCACCCTTAGTGGTGCTTACCAAAACATTGGCGTTTTCGGCATTGATATTAATGTGCTGCTCTTTTAGCCTTTCGGGCACGTCAATATGGCTATCCGCTATGATAAAGCGGTGTGCCAGCTCATCAGCGTAGGCGTGCAATTCTTCATCAGTCATGTTTTTAACTGTTTTTTTTTGCTCACATCCACTTAAGAGCAGAGCAAAAATGCATAGTAAGGAATAGATTGGTTTCATGTGTTAATAGTTTTTTAGTTGTCACATAGCGCCCCCAAACAGATTGTCATGCCCTTGGGTGAATTGATTGCATGGGGGGATTTCATGTATCTATGATTGTTTTTAAATGATCAATAAACTGCCCCTAATAGGGTTGACAGGTTTAGAATGCTCAATCTACTTTATTGCTACGAAATAATCATTAGAAAGCCGGCATTTCATTGATTGAATTAACTTTGCCGCAAGTTGATTATTTCAATTTCGATTGATTTTTAACCCAGATAACTAGAGATCAAGTAAGTCAATCACGAGCGCTAAAGTCTGTAAAGGGTACCGATGCAAACGATAAAGGTAAGAACCACACAAAATGTATTTATAGAATATCCTATAGCGAGTGTGGGCGATCGGATTCTTGCATTTTTACTAGACCGCTTTATCCTTGTAGCCTATTCTATATTTGTTCTTGCGGTTTTCCTCAATGCAGAAATGCTGGTGACATGGATATGGGTCGTAATGCTGGGGCTTCCTTGGCTATTTTATCATCTGTTATTTGAGGTTTTTATGAACGGACAGAGTCCTGGGAAAAAAGTAATGAAGATAAAGGTAGTTCGATTGGATGGCACACCGCCAACCATAGGGAACTATGTCATGCGATGGGTTTTCAGTTTTATAGATTACTATGTTTTGTGGGGCGTAATTGCCATGTTAATTATAGCAATGGGCGGTAAAGGGCAGCGATTGGGCGATGTGGTGGCGGGCACATCTGTAGTCAAGCTAATGAAAGAAGAAGAGATAACATCTAGTGCAATTTTTGTGTTACCTGAGGAAACATATGTGCCCACATTTAGACAGGTAATACAATTAACAGAAAACGACATTGCACTTATTCAAAGAGCACTCGAAGTAAACAGGGATCAGGGCAACGCGCAACCACTGCTTGTAGTTACAGAGAAAATAAAGTCGTTGCTGGGAATTCAAACGGATCTTCCTCCCGTCAAATTTCTTTATACCATTATAAAGGATTTCAATCATATTACTTCAAGATGAATTTCGACCTCCCTTTTGTTACCCTTCAACAGTTGGCCCTGAGAAACGGTCAGGATAAACCCGAGGTATGGATTGCTTATAAAGGATTGGTGTACAATGTGACCCATTCGAGATTATGGAAAACGGGCACGCATTATGAGCATTGGGCCGGGCAAGATCTGACAGACGAACTTGTTGACGCCCCTCACACCGATGGGGTTTTTAGTAAATTTGAACCCATAGCTAATCTGGTAAAAAAATGATATTGATTGCAGACAGTGGAGGATCTAAAATTGATTGGAGGATTTTACATGACGATGGTAAAATTGACCAGGCAAGCGGCCCCGGATTTAATCCGTACTATCAACCCCCTTCCGATCTGGAAAGGTCAATTGAAGAAAAGCTTCTACCGCAATTATCAGGACAGGTAAAGGAAGTCTTTTTTTATGGTGCCGGTGTATCCTCTCCAGACAATCAAGAAATAGTTAAAAAGATTTTAAGGAAGTATTTTGATCATGCAGTTGTTGAAATTAATCTGGACTTGCTCGGAGCCGCCCGCTCGCTTTGCGGAGAGGAAGAAGGAATTGCCTGCATATTGGGAACCGGATCGAACTCATGCAGCTATGATGGAAGTAAGATTGATAAAAATATAGCAAGCCTTGGATGGATTCTCGGAGATGAAGGATCTGGCACCTATATGGGCAAAAGATTCTTAATAGATTATCTTCGTAAGGAAATGCCTGAGAAATTAGCGGAACACTTTCGAGCCAGGTTTCCTTTTAATCGAGAGGAAATGCTGAGCAAAATATATCAACAAGACAAACCGGCTGCATTTCTGGGGAGCTTTACAAGGTTTATTTTTCAACATTTGAAAGACCCCTACTGTTACCAGCTGGCTTATTCCGGCTTTGATGTATTTTTTGAAAAGAACATAACCCAATATAATAATCACAAGAATGTGAAAGTTCACTTTACAGGAAGCGTAGCGTTTTACTTTGGCAACATTGTACGACAGGTAGGGAATGATAGAGGAATTATAGTAAAAAATATAGTAGAGACTCCGATTGCCGGACTCACCTTGTTTCACAAAAAAAACTTAAATACCTAACTGTGTCAACAACAGAATCATCATCGAAATACAATGATCTGGAAAGGATGAGCATTCATGATTTGCTAGTTAACATGAACAATGAAGATCAGACTGTGCCGTTGGCAGTGCAAAAAATAATTCCCAAAATCGAAATCCTGGTGAAGGCAATTGTGGAGAAAATGCGGAATGGAGGGAGGCTTTTTTACATTGGAGCAGGAACCAGTGGAAGGCTAGGAATTTTAGATGCATCTGAAATACCACCCACCTATGGTATGCTACAAGGCAAGGTAATTGGATTAATTGCTGGTGGCGATTGGGCCATTCGCGAGGCAGTAGAACATGCCGAAGATGATATAGATCAAGCGTGGAGGGATTTGCTTGCTCATGAAATCACAAAGGATGATGTGCTAATAGGGATTGCTGCATCGGGAAGAACTCCTTATGTAATAGGAGGTGTCAGGGATGCGAAAAACAATGGTGTAATTACCGCGTGTATTACATGCAATGACGAAAGTCTATTGGCGAAGACGGTCGACCATCCAATAGAGGTAATTGTGGGCCCTGAATTTGTCACAGGGAGCACAAGAATGAAAGCGGGCACTGCACAAAAACTGGTACTCAATATGATTTCTACCGCCACCATGATCCAATTGGGGAGAATCAAAGGAAACAAAATGGTGGATATGCAGCTAAGCAATGATAAGCTCATAGATAGGGGAACGAAAATGATTATGAATGAGTTGGGAGTGAATGAGGAAATGGCTGCGTCTCTCCTAAAGAAATATGGAAGTGTGCGTGCGGCCATAGAAAGCGCGAAATAAATGCATGAAATTGAACCCCATTACAACTGGTTGCAATATTATGATACTTCTCAGGATGAGCGGTCACCCTATTACGAGAAAGAGTATAATTATAATCAATACAGTGAGACCATCTATGGTTACTATATAGATCCTGCCTGGGATTCGTTTGGCTCAGAAACGCTTTATATAAAAATTCTTTTTGCGGACTATGACCAGGGATTTGTTGTGCTCGAATTCATTGGTGAGTGGAATGATACGCTACATAATGATATTATGTTTCTTAAAAGAAATCTTATTGAGCACTTGTCATTGCAAGGAATAAACAAATTTATTTTGATTGGTGAGAATATTTTTAATTTTCATGGATCTGATGATTTGTATTATGAAGAGTGGTTCGAAGAAGTAGAAGATGGCTGGATTGCAGCTGTTAATTTCCCCGACTTTATTAAGCAGGAGTTTGAACGTTACAAACTGGATGTGTATATCAATATGGGAGGCACATTGCAAATCCCTCAATGGCGTACACTACATCCTGCGCGATTTTTTGAGTTGGTAAAAGCACTGATTCAAAGGAGACTTAATTGAGCCATATTGATGGGGACATCGGCTGGAACCAAATAGGTTAATCTGGTTTTTAATTCCTTGCACGCTACCCTGGTTCTTCTCAGTTTTCCTTTTTTAAACCATTTCCCCTGAAATCCAAAAACAGTGCCCTCGGATATATGTGAAAGCAGTACTACATTTTTTTGGCGTTCATCAAAGCTGCGCAAAAGTTGAGTGAACTTACTGTCAGAAAAAGTAGAGGCTTTTGGATTCTTCATGTGTTTTTTTAGGCCAGCAAGAAGCTTTTGCGGGAAAACCTCCTTGATCATAATCGGCTCCATCATCTGTTGGAAGGAATTTTTCCATTCTTTCCCATGGGACTCTACTCTATTTCCATAGTTGATGTGCACTTCAAAGTGAGCCACTTCATGCACATAGGTAATTAAAAAAACATAAGGGTCGAGGTCGTGATTTACTGTGATACGCGCCACCTTACCCGGACAGTATGTGAAATCGCCAACTTTAGTAATTCGGCTCTTTCTTAGCCGAAACTCAAATTGAAATTTCTCCCACAGATGAAAGCAATAATCATAAGAGGCTGCGGGCACATGCGTTGAAAGTATACGGGAAATTGAAGCTACATTCATAGAAAAAATAAAAGGCTTTAGGTTTTACCTAAAGCCTTTATCCAATCGTTTAGATTGAAACAACATGTTACTGCATGCTGGTTGTGTCAGACGCGACACTGTCCATAGCTGGCTCCTCCACTGCTGGCTGATCAGTACTTCCAGTGCCTTCGGTCATCTCTGTGCTTTCAGTGGATTCTGTTTTTCCACCCCCACAAGCAACAAAAGCAAATGCGAAGCCGCACACCATTAATAATGCGATTAATTTTTTCATAGTTTACAGGTTTTAAATTCGGGGGCAAATATACTGTGATAGTACGCTGAATTAGGGGCAGAAGTAATAAAAATTTATTTTTTTCGAAAAAATATCCGAATCGGGGTGCCTTCGAAATCAAAATGTGTCCTAAGCTTATTCTCTAAAAAGCGTGTATAGGGTGTTTGGATGTACTGTGGAAGATTGCAAAAGAAGGCAAAAGAGGGCGTTTTGGCCTTTACTTGAGTGATATATTTGATTTGAATCATCTTGCCCTTAAGTGCAGGCGGTGGATATCTGGCAATTTCTGGCAGTAAAGCATCGTTCAATTTTGAGGTGGGAATTTTCTTTGTTTTGTTGTTATATACCTCAACCGCCTTTTCTATTACCTGAAAAATGCGCTGTTTGGTCAGAACAGATGCAAAAATGATGGGAATGTAAGTGGACGGGGAGAGCTTTTCCATCATGGTTTTCTTTATTTCATCAGATGTACGAGTGTCCTTATCAATGAGATCCCACTTATTTACCATAATCACGATGCCCTTACCTTGCTTTTGAGCAAGGCTTATTATGGTAATGTCCTGATGCTCCAATCCCCTCTCGGCATCCACCAGAATAATGCATACATCACTTTCTTCCAATGCTTTTAACGATCGGAGTACCGAATAAAACTCAATGTCTTCCCTTACCTTACTCTTCTTTCTGATACCGGCCGTATCAATGAGGATAAAATCGTTGCCATACATTTTATATCGTGAGTGAATTGCATCGCGGGTGGTGCCGGCTTCGTCAGTTACGATACTTCTCTCCTCGCCCAATAATACATTCAGAAATGAAGATTTGCCCACGTTGGGCCTACCCACAATAGCTATTTTTGGAATGCCTTCATCAGGGTCTTCTATTCCTTCCGTTTCAAATGTTTTGATTACCTCGTCCAACAGTTCACCTGTGCCACTTCCGTTTTCTGCTGAAACGGGAAATACTTCCCCGAGGCCTAATTCATAGAATTCATTGGCCAGAGCAGCCTTATCAGGTGTGTCAGCTTTATTTACAGCTACAAAAACTGGCCTTTTTGATCTGCGGATAAGGTTGGCAAACTCGGTATCATAACCTGTAAGTCCAGCCCTGCCATCTACCATAAAGATGATGGCGGTACAATCTTCAATAGCCACCTCCACCTGTTTTCTTATTTGCGATTCGAACTTGTCATCTGACCCAGTGACATAACCTCCTGTATCGATTACAGTAAAAAACTTTCCTGACCATTCGGCATAACCATAGTGGCGATCTCTGGTTACCCCAGAGACATCATCCATTATTGCTTCCCTCTTTTCTACCAATCGGTTGAAGAAAGTTGATTTGCCTACGTTAGGTCTTCCTACTATTGCTACAATGTTCGTCATTACTTAGTCTGTATAGCCAAATTGTTTAAGGCGCTGTTTTTGTTTTCGCCAGTTGTCGGCCACTTTTACATGGGTCTCAAGAAAAACCTTCTTGTTAAAAAACGCCTCTAAATCTTTTCTAGCCTCAGTGCCCACTTTTTTCAACGAGGCCCCGCCTTTACCAATGAGAATGCCTTTTTGTGAATCTCTTTCTACGTATAGGATGGCCCTGATCCGAATTATTTCTTCAGTGTCCTTGAATTCTTCAATGCTTACTTCAGTACTATAGGGTATCTCTTGTTCATAGTTGAGAAATATTTTTTCCCTAATTATTTCAGAGGCAAAAAAGCGTTCGTTCTTATCGGTCAAATTATCCTTTGGGTAATAAGGAGGATGTTCCGGCAGGTGTTTAATAACTTCTTGAAGGAGATTGTCAATATTTTCACCTGAAATGGCCGAGACTGGGATTATGAGTTTTGGATCAAGCTGTGTTTTCCAATAGGTGATTTTGTCCTCCAATTGTGACCCTATTGCTAAATCAATTTTGTTGATGATCAAAAAAATGGGAGACTTCACATGCTTCAACCGTTCAAATAACACAGAATCATACTTTTCACCCAGTTCTACAACCAAAAGAATTAAGTCAGCATCCTCAAGAGAAACCTGTACATAAGCCATCATCTTCTTATGCAACTCATATTTTGGCTCTAGCAAACCGGGAGTATCTGAATAAACGATTTGGAAGTCGTCACCCGATAATATTCCCATAATGCGATGACGGGTAGTTTGTGCTTTAAAAGTAATGATGGAGAGGTTTTCACCCACCAGCTTATTCATAAGGGTAGATTTCCCCACATTGGGCTTACCTACGATGCTTACAAATCCTGCTTTGTGTGTTTTGGACATGATACTGTCTCTCTTATGTGGTGATTGCTCTTTTTTAAAGAAGGCAAAAGTACGCCAAAATTGGCTAAGAGTGATATGTGCCTATGGGTGTTAACATGAGGTTTTGCATGAGTTTTGGGGTAAACCGGATCAAAAAACGTTAAATTTGGGGTTCTCTAATTTACTCATATGCGCTTTTTTCGAACGATATCATTCACAAACTGGGTGGCTATCACTTTAGCCATTTTTTTGTGCAATGTGAGTATCGATCCTCCTGATCACGAAGCGATGGGAGTGCGTGAGGACCTTACAGTGAATGAAATTGAAAGTATTATTGAATTAGTCCTTGAAGAAGCCTTTGGTATTGAGAATTATATTCCGGAGGGTGATGATGCGGATCAAGAATTCAATTATCAATTTGGCAGCTTCGTTTTTAAGCCAGATGGGGTAGGGCTAGTTTCTTCCCAAGCCCTCGTCCCAATATTAGACATCACCCATTTTCACTTTCCCCAAGATGACCTGGAAGAAGGTGTACATGGGATATTAAGCCCACCCCCAAAGTTGGCTTAGTTTCTCTGCTGCAAAATCAACCTTTTTCCTAAAAATCTTATTATGAATCCTTTAAGTAAACCCAGGTATTGGGTTAATATAATATTACTGACCTTTTTAATATTGCTTTACCTTATTAGTTGGCTGTTTTTCTAGTGAATAAACTCTTATAGTATCACTTAATTATTGATTGATCTCGACCTCGAATGGCGTTTCAATAGGATGGATAAAGGTGATCGAATACGGATCACCTTTATACTTTATAGTAGTGGTGGGTCATCCCGACTGCTATCGGGACGAACTTGTATCCGCCAGCTGGCGGATATGAGCCCAATGATGCTTCGCTTTAAGATTGAAAAGGCATTAAACAAAAAAGGTGATCAGTATTAGATCACCTTTAAATTTTAGTAGCGGGGGCAAGACTCGAACTTGCGACCTTTGGGTTATGAGCCCAACGAGCTACCAACTGCTCCACCCCGCGATATATTTTTAATGACTTTTCAGTCAATTTCTTCAATTCTATTCAAATTGAATGGCGCTTCCTTTCAATTGAGGACACAAAAGTAGAGCCCTAGGGGTTAATAACCAAATTGGGCCTTTAATTATAAAACCTTTCTCTTGAAGTGCTTACTGTTTGCGTCTACACTAATTGTTGACCGGCTTCTTCATTTATCGTCAACACCCGTACCTATTTTTTGTAATTTTCAGGTTCCTAACTAAAAATTTTATGTTAATAGACTTGCGTAGCGATACCGTGACAAAGCCCACAAAAGAAATGCATGAAGCAATGATGAATGCTGAAGTGGGTGATGACGTATTTGGTGAAGACCCCTCAGTAAAAAAACTGGAAGAAAAATGTGCAGCCATGTTGGGAATGGATGCGGGAGTATTTTGCCCTTCTGGCACAATGACAAACCAAATTGGTATGAAGGTGCTGACGCAGCCCTATGATGAGGTGATTTGCTATAAAGGGGCTCATATTTATAAATATGAAGGAGGGGGACTAGCGGGGAATTGTCTGGCCAGTGCAAAGTTGATTGAAGGAGACCGTGGGCGCATTTCTGTTAAAGACGTGGAAGAAAACATCAACAATTATAGTGATCCACATCAACCGAGAACTTCTACGGTGGCACTGGAAAATACTGTGGTGCGAGAGGGGGGTAGCTATTATGCATTAGATCAAGTTAAAGCAGTGAGCGAGTTCAGTCGCTCCAAGGGTTTGAAAATGCATTTGGATGGCGCTCGCCTTTTTAATGCCCTTGCGGAAACGAAAGAAGA
>JAHBUB010000020.1 GCA_019638285.1 Cyclobacteriaceae bacterium
CATTACACAACTGTCGTCAAAGCGATATTGGGAACTTAGTGCGCTGAATGGCTCATTGGGAAACACTATCATTACATTGCCTTTGAGAGATGAAGAGAATCTTTCGGGAGCGTCAGGTCTATTTGCTGTAGGAGAATCAGAAGTTGCGTTAGGGCCTTACCAAAGCCTGGGCCAATCTGCTTTTGTGGGTGACCCGGTTAACGGTACGGTAGGCAGTGAGTCATCTCCCACACGCTCATTCTTTACAGTAGTTGTTCTGAGTGGTGAAAAAAATGTAATTGTTTATAATGGGGTTTCACCCAATGGGGATGGATACAATGACTATTTCCAGATTTTTAATATAGATCACTATCCAAGTAATACCGTTTCCATCTACAATCGCTGGGGCGATAAGGTCTTTGAAGTCAATGGATATGATAACGATCAGAAAGTGTTTAAGGGAGAAAATAACACCACTGGAAACGGGAAGTTATCCAGTGGAGTATATTTTTATAAAATCCTTTTGGGTGATGGTTCCAAAGAACTCACCGGCTATCTAGAATTGAAAAATTAGACTCGTTAGATAGCCTGATTCAAATCAAACTGCTCCAGGTAATCAGCTACTCGTCTCACAAACATACCCCCCAGAGATCCATCTACCACTCGGTGATCATAAGAGTGCGACAGGAACATCTTATGACGAATGGCAATTACATCTCCTGTTGGAGTTTCAATGACAGCAGGCTTTTTCTGTATCGCACCTAAAGCCAATATGCCTACTTGTGGCTGCATAATAATGGGTGTACCCATTACATTGCCAAATGAACCCACATTGGATACACTATAAGTTCCTCCGGCCAATTCGTCTGGCTTTAGTTTGTTGTCACGCGCACGACTTGCAATATCGTTTACGATTTTGGCAAGGCCTTTCAAATTATATTGATCCGCGTTTTTAATCACAGGCACAATCAAATTGCCAGATGGTAGGGCTACGGCCATTCCAATATTTATGTCTTTCTTTTTAACAATGCGATCGCCATCTACCTGGATGTTGATCATTGGAAAGTCCTTAATTGCTTTGGCAACGGCCTCGATGAAAATGGGTGTAAATGTTAACGAAGAGCCTTCCTGTTTTTGGAATTCATTTTTCACTTTGTTTCTCCACAACACAATGTTAGTTACATCGGCTTCCACAAAAGAAGTAACGTGTGGTGAGGTGCGCTTGGAGTCTACCATTCGCTCGGCAATCATTTTGCGCATTCTATCCATTTGGATAATTTCATCTCCTGCACTAATGGAAGCGGGAACGGCAGGCTTGGATGAAACAGGTGTTGATGTGGTTGTTTGTCCTGATTTACGTTGTTGTAGATAAGTGAGTATGTCTTTTTTTGTTACCCTACCTTCACTGCCAGTTCCGGGTACAGTCTCTAGTTCAGCTACAGGGATATTTTCTTCTTTGGCAATATTTTTAACAAGGGGAGAGTAAAATCTTGATGATGATTTATAATCGGCTGCTGGCACATGACTGCTGCCATTACTTTTATCGGCTACCAATGCCGGTTCTGCTTTAGCTGGCGCTGCTACTGGTTTGGATTCGGCTTTGCTGGCTAGCTTATCTACGGGCTTTGCATCGTCACCATCTGTAGCAATAATGGCAATGGCTGACCCTACTTTTACTACTTCGCCATCCTTTGCCAGAATTTCTTTGAGCACACCGGCATGGGTGGAGGGTACTTCTGTATCCACCTTATCAGTGGCAACCTCTAAGACGGACTCATCCTGCTCAATTTTATCACCAGGCTTTTTTAGCCATGATAAAATGGTTGCTTCCATGATACTTTCACCCATTTTGGGCATAATTAGCTCTACCAACGCCATTTTAATCTAATTTTTAATTTACAAAGTTAGCATTTTTGGAACCACTCACTAATGTGCAATTTTAATCAGGCGGGTAAATTTTCCCGAATTAAGTTCAGTGCCGCTGTGGCTGTATACTCGATATTATATAGCCTTTCCTGCGATAATTTTAGAAGTTTCGTTACCGTTTTTCGTTTATCAGAATAGGCAATCCAAATAGTGCCCACGGGCTTATCGGGCGTGGCGCCACCGGGGCCTGCAATGCCGCTGGTGGCTATGCCTATATCGGCATTGAACTTGCTCCGGACTATGTTGGCCATTTCAATAATAGTGGGTTCGCTGACTGCGCCATATTTTTCCAAAGTCTCCGGCCTGACTCCGAGCTGTCTCATTTTGATTTCGTAATCATACGGTATTATACTGCCCAAGTAATAATCTGAACTACCCGGAATGCTGGTAATGAGGTGCGACAAGTATCCGCCTGTACAACTTTCGGCAATGGATAGTTTTAATTTTTTCTCCCGTAAAATATTACCGATTACAACCTGAAGAGGAGTATCTCCATAGCCATAGATATATTCACCGGCCAGTGGCTTCAACTTCTCGACCAGTACGTTTATCTCCTGCTTTAAAACATCAATCGAATCGCCTGTGCCAGTGAGCCGGAGTTTTACTTCACCCAGACCTGGTAGGTAGGCTAGCCTAATGTGGTTTGGAAGGCTTTTTTCCCAGTCCGAGATTTTATCTGCGAGATAGGATTCGCCAATGCCGACCGTTCTTATCATTTGATGGTGCAGGGCAGGCGTTTGAAACTTGGCTTTCAATTTAGGGATAACCATATCGAGCATCATTCTTTTCATCTCATGGGGCACACCGGGCATGGAGACGAACACTTTGCCATTTTTATCAAACCACATACCCGGAGCAGTACCCGTAGGGTTGGTAATTTTGGTGCAGCAGATGGGGAGTGCCGCTTGTTGGCGATTTACTTCTGTCAGTTCGCGGCCGCGTCTTTTGAAAAAGTCTGTCACTTCAGCAAGGGCCTCCGGATGAATAGCAGTTTCGCAATTAAAGTATTTAACAAGGCAGGGTTTGGTCAGGTCATCGCTGGTGGGGCCAAGACCTCCCGTGATGAGAACGATGTCAGCATGGTGTTCGGCCTCCGCAAAAGCGGTGAGGATTTGATCTTCCTTATCACCGATGGTGGTTCTTCTAATCACTTTGAAGCCGACTTTGTCCAGTTCTACACTGATCCAATGTGAATTGGTATCCTTGGTTTGTCCATAAAGCAATTCATCTCCGATGGCCAGTATTTCAACTAAAACAGGGTTCATTTCAATTTTTATTTTCGTGTGATTACACTTTGATCAAATATCAATAAAAATCACAAAAAGACATTTTTTGTTCATTTGATGGCTGTTTATTTTCAACTCCTTTCAGGGGATTAATCGGATTAATCTTTATTTCAAGCAAGTACTAAAGAAAAGGTTTGTGTATTCTTTCTAACTTTAGCCTTCCATATCAATAATAAGAATGCAAAAATTCCAACTCATTATATTGTCACTTGTGTTTGGTGCTTGTACCACAGCACAAATTAATCAAGCCATTTCCACAGCCGGAGGTACGTTGGGTGGAGAAGCTCCACTCACTGCGAATGATGTTGCCAATGGATTGAAAGAAGCCCTTATCAAGGGTATCTCCAATGGGTCTGATTTGGCCTCTCAAATGGATGGCTATTTTAAAAATGAAGCTATTAAAATTCTCTTTCCTCCGGATGTAAAAAAGGTAGAGGATAAGCTGCGTCAAATTGGATTGGGTAGTGAGGTGGATAAGTTTGTAATGACGCTGAATAGAGGAGCTGAGGATGCGGCCAAGGAAGCCAAGCCTATTTTTATTGCGGCTATTAGATCGATGACAATTGATGACGCTTGGGGTATATTGAAAGGCGATCAAAATGCTGCTACAGAATACCTGAAGCGCACCACTTCTGCCCAACTAAAACAAAAATTTAGTCCGGTAATCCAGAATTCATTGGATAAAGTAAATGCAACCAAATACTATACCGATCTTGTTAATACGTACAACAAGATTCCGTTTGTCGAAGATGTTAATCCCGACCTTAATGACTATGCTACTGACAAGGCCATTGAGGGGCTGTTTGTGATGGTAGCAAAAGAAGAGAAAGAAATAAGACAAGACCCTTTAGCGAGGACTACTGATTTATTAAAAAGAGTATTTGGAGCTCAATAATTTTTAAGATAAAACATGAGTTTGTTTAAAAAGTACGAAGACACAATTAGTAAAGCCATTAAGGCACTGCATGACCGAACCTTTTTTGCGGCATACCCCGAGCATCCATCACCAAAAATCTATGGAGAGACTGCGGATGCCGATGGTCAGGCAAAATTCAAAGCAAGTATCGGGAAGAAGTTTGAAGAATTGAAACAAGAAAACCCTGAGGGTTGGGCAGGACAGGAAGAGTCACCTTACTTGGGAGATGGCCTTAAGATAAGTTATCCTACTTTTTCACCGGATACATTAATCAATCGTTCTAATAAAGCATTTCATCAATGGAGAAAAGTTGCGGCCAGTGAACGAGCCGGGATTTTGGTGGAATCATTGGAGCGTGTAAAGAATCGTTTTTTTGAAATTGCATACGCCACGATGCATACCACCGGCCAAGGTTATATGATGGCTTTTCAGGCCTCCGGTCCACATGCGGCAGACAGGGCCATGGAGGCGATTGCTGCCGGCTATGAAGAGTTGAAGCGTTTTCCTGCCAAAGCACTTTGGGATAAGCCGATGGGTAAATACAATTTGCAAATCAATAAAGAGTGGAGGGCAGTACCTAAGGGAATTTCTTTGGTAGTAGGTTGCTCTACCTTCCCTACCTGGAATTCTGTAACCGGAATTTATGGAAGTTTGGTTACGGGTAATTCGGTAATTGTAAAACCTCATCCGGGCGCTATTTTGCCTATCGCCATTTTTGTGGCGGAAATTCAAAATGTATTGGCGGAGAACAATCTCGATCCGAACATCTGCCAGTTGGCAGTAGATACATTTGATAAGATGATCACCAAAGACCTGGCGCAGCATAAAGATGTGAAGTTGATAGACTATACCGGAAGCTCTGCTTTTGGGGATTACCTGGAGGCGATTCCGGGGAAAACAGTTTTTACCGAGAAGACAGGCGTAAACTCCGTGATACTCGATTCAGTCGATGATATTGACAAAGTAGTGGCCAACCTTTCTTTCTCTGTGAATCTTTACAGTGGACAAATGTGTACGGCACCTCAGAATTTTTATATCCCGCAAGGGGGTATCAAAACTGCGGAAGGGGCTGTTAGTTTTGATGAGTTTGCACAAAAGTTTGTGGATAGCATTAATAGCCTGGTAGACAACCCAAAGGCAGGTCCTTTTGTGTTGGGCGCTGTTCAGAATAAGAAAACGTATGAGCGCGTAACAGAAGCAGAAGGTCTGCCAGGTAAGGTATGGCTTAAGTCGCGCACATTTGAAAATCCGATGTTTAAGAATGCACGCGTGGCCACTCCTGTAGTAGTAGAGATCGATGGTTCTAAAAAAGAGATTTTCAGCAAAGAACTTTTTGGTCCGATTGCACTGCTCATTAAAACCAAGAACACGGATGAGTCCATTGCTTTGGCCAAGGAAATGGCGATGAAACACGGAGCTATTTCCTGTGGCGCCTATACGATGAATGAGGAGGTGAGAGAGCAAATAGCTGATGAGATGGCGTTGGCGGCAACTCCGGTATCGTTCAATTTAGTGGGCGGTATTTACATGAATCAAAATGCTGCCTTCTCTGATTTTCATGTTACGGGAGGGAATCCTTCAGGCAACGCATCGTTTACCAATCCGGAATATGTGTCTAAAAGATTTACGTGGGTGGGGCATAGGGAGCCGGTGAAGGGTTAGCAAATTTTCTTGCCCCAAAGCGAGTAAGCATTGTGTCATTGAGAAATGAATTATAACAAAAAACCCCGACAGGTCGCCTTGCCGGGGTTTTAAGGATATGCCACATGTTGTTTCATCATACTCTGGGTTTAGTAAAACGAATTTGTCTGACGGTTCGATACTCAGAACTGTTAAATCCGAATAGCGACTTCACGTACTGTTTGGACCGTTGCCCTACATCATAGAGGTTTTTATCAAGGTGATAGAACACCTCATTCCTTTTTCTGCGGGCCTCTTGCCATGATACAGTTGCATCGATCACGCTGCTGTTGTGTTTTTGCAGGGTGGTGAGGTACTTTTTAAGTGACTCGACCATAAGCTCCTGCTCATTGGTTTTGTAGCGGGGTGATGCAGACACTGTTTCCAACAGTTTGGCAAAGTGTGCCACCAGACTGGAGTAATCGGTACCGCGGGCTCTGCGTTTGGTCTTGGGCTTTTCTTCACCTTCCTTGACGATCGGTGCTCTGTCTGCCATCACGCGGCCGTACATTTTGCGCGACATGGTTCTGGCATCGGCTACGGTTTGCGGCATGGCGCCACCGGCAATCAGCGCACTGATGACACGTGTAGTCAGTGGTCTTAGCGTGCCGAAAGCCTGCTCACGCGAGTTGGTAGCGACTTCAAAGCCTGTTCGGGCAGTATCTACTTTGCTTAACACAGTTTGTGCCTGGCTCAACAAGGTGGCCATTGCTTTCACCTGAAGGTTTTGGTTTCCGGGATTGTAGGATCCTCCTAACCCGGTGCAGATGCCCAAGAGCTTCTCAAGGGATTGCAAGTTTTTAACGTTGGACATAATTGATAATGGTTTAAATTGTTTAACATACTCTAATAACGGAAAAACCCTATGAAAGGGTTGTGTATTTTTTAAAAATAATTAAAATTATTTTTTGTGTTGAGATTGAAACACCAAAGGTCATTATGCGTTATTAGGAAATTCTTATAAAAACGCCTTGGGGGGAAGTTTTGTGATTCAGGGTAAGGGTTTTGTAGCCTGCCATGTCTTCGGCAGGTAAGTGGCAAGGAGGTAATTGCAGGTGGCGGAGGTCTTCTTCTTTTTGAAGGGTGCCTTATGACTGCTGACTTATGCCTTATGGCAACGGGCTACTTGCTTATAGCAACTGAATGATGCTTTCTTGCTGCTGTCGGGTGGGTTGTCGCAACTGATCAGTCCGTTATAGCAACGGACGACAGGGATATTGCAACTGATTAGCCCCTTATAGCAACAGGCGGATGGCTTATGGCAACATGCGGGAGCGTTATAGCAGAGGCGCAGTCTTTTATGGCAGCTTACTACCGTCTTATAGTAACAGCGGAGTGGGTTGTATCTACCAATCACCAATCCGTTCCTGGTGTGAGATTGGGAATGGGATACTCTATTGGTAGCCACCCATAGAGTACGTTGCTAATGACGCTGTGCAGACTGGCGACCCCACTGTTATTCAGTGAGGCGCTGGGTGGGTTTTCTTTTGTGGTTTGCAATGTCCTGGTCAGTTCGGCCACGGACTGTTCTGTCAGGTCGGAAGACCTGACCTCACTATAAAGATCTCCATTAGGGCAAGGGGAGGGGTTTAAAATATTTAAATAGGTTGAAGAGCATATTTTATCTTTCGCCAGGTAGAGAGGGTGATCGGATAATCAATAAGAAACCCTACTTTATCGTTCAGTAGGCGGGCTTGGTTCAAAAAAACCACAACTTAATGGCCATTCCTATTACGGAGACTACGAGTATTCTTTTGATCCACTTTTCACCTGCACCTACCGACCACCGGCTGGCATACCATGCGCCAGTACCCTGACCAATGGCTAGCGTAAGTCCTATGGACCAAATGATTTTGCCTCCGATGGCAAAAATGAGTACAGCTGCTCCTGTGTAGAGTATGGCAACAAAGACTTTGATGTAATTGATTTTGATCAGATTAAATTGATTGACGTGCGTTAGCAGTGCAATGACAAGAAAGCCTATGCCTGCCTGAAGAAAACCACCATATATTCCCAAAAGAAAAAAGAGAAAGGTGCCCAATACCTGTCTGGAGGGTGACATTTTTTCATCGTCTACTTTTTTTGATGACTTGCGATTGAAAATGATGGAGATCACCACCGCCACCATCACGATGGCAAGTATTCTATTGAAAACGACATCTGAAATGTCGGTAGCTAGCCAAGCCCCGATAAGACCCCCAACAAGGGAAACACCGGAGAGATAATAAGTATATGGAAACGGCAGCTTTACACCTTTGCTATGAAAGCCACCTACCGCAAAAATATTTTGAGTGAATGTGGCTACCCTGTTGGTTCCATTGGCGACTGTTCCAGGCAATCCCATAAAAATGAGGATGGGCATTGAAATGAGCGAACCACCACCTGCTACAGTATTTAGAAAGCCGGTAAAAATACCAACGGCAATGTAGATGGGGTACTCAAACCAGGGTGACATTGTTAAAGATTAATTATTTAGTAGGGGAGGCTATCTATCTCACCTTTACTTTTCTGATCATTCTGGAGAAATAGCCAGGGAAGAATCTTTTGAGGTATACCCCTAAGGTTTCCTTCCCACCGATGTATACTTCGTTTTTCTGTTGCGCGATGGCTTTAGCGATTTGGTGGGCAGCTTTTGCTACCGACATGCCATTGCTTTGTGCATCGTCCATTTTATTGAGCTTTGAGCCGTCACCGGTAAGCGCAGAGACGGATATCCTCGTTTGAATAAATCCCGGAGCGATTAGGGTCACTTTTATATTTTCTTTCCACAATTCTGCACGAAGAGATTCAAAGAAACCATGCAGTGCGTGCTTTGAGGCAGCATATCCCGATCGATAAGGAGTGCCAAACTTTCCGGCAAGGCTTGTCATCACTGCAATTTGTCCACGCTTTTGTTTACTAAACTGCGGTAACAAAAACTTTGTAAGTGCAATAGGACCAAAATAATTGACTTCCATAATCTTTCGGTCTACTTCCATGGAGGTTTCCATGACCAAACTTCTTTGACTTACTCCTCCATTGTTGATTAGTATATCCACATGACCAAAAGCCTGTATGGCAGCCGCTACACTAAGTTGTAAAGTATCTGCTGCGGTCAGGTCCAGGGGGAGTATCTTAATGCTATCTTGCGCGGAGGGATCACAATTACCTTTTACTTTTTCAAGTTCTTCTTTTCTTCTGGCTGAAATAATTAAACGAGCTCCTCTTTTAGAGAGTTCATAAGTGAGTGCTTCGCCAATACCTGATGATGCACCCGTTAACCAGACTACTTTGTTATTAAAGTAAGACATTATATAGCTTCTTTGGATTGCTTGTTTTGTTCAACATAAACCCAAATCGTATATATCCCCAGTGCAGTGCCTATTGGGGAAGAAAATAATTTAAAGCATCCGAGGATGAGCGCCATGACGAGTGCCCACGATTGTTTGTACAAAAGCCCGATTCCTGCAATAATGGATGGAAGTGAAAAGAAGATAATAACAATGGCGGGAAGAAATTGAAAGATGCTGGTGATAAGCTGAAGGATAGCTGCCTCGTGAGGATCAATTTCGTGTGCCACTATTGAAAGTATGGTAGATAAAAATATGGATAATCCGAAGATAAACACTACTTGTAACGTTCCGGAAACAACGTATAGGATACCTAATATTCTTTTGTGGCTTTCCATAATAAAAAATGGTTTGAGGCAATTTACATAAAGCTATCTACTCTTCCGTTTGTAAATCACAAAATCGAACGAATAGCGGTGTCTTTCATCCGCTTCATGAGGTTTTCTTGATACTTCTGTCCACTCATTGGGGTCGAAAACAGGGAAGTAAGTATCTCCCTCTATTTCAGCATTGATCTCTGTGAGGTAGAGAAAGTCTGCTCCCGCCAAAGACTGCTCGTAAATCTGTGCGCCACCAATTATAAATAACTCCGTTTCATTATTGGCCCTGGCTATTTCAATTCCATTTTCTATGGAGTTTACTACCACACATCCGGCAGCTTTAAAATCTTTTTGCCTGGTGACCACAATGTTTGTTCTGTTTGGAAGAGGTTTGAATTTAGGAAGCAGGGAATCGTAGTTTTTTCTTCCCAACAACACATGATGGCCAGAGGTCGTTTGCATAAAGTATTTCATGTCGTCCGGTAGCCGCCACGGAAGATCGTTTTCTTTTCCTATAATGCGATTTTGAGCAACAGCTGCAATGAGTGATATAACCATGTTAAATTTTATTTCCTCTAAAAAATTCTTTGATATTCATTTTCTTTTTCCCTTCAGGTTGTAACTCCTCAATGCTCAGCCATCCATCTTTTGTTTTGAAATAGAGCTCATCTTTTTGATTAGTCACAAAATCAGTTTCACTATTGTTGTGGCTTTCGGGCATGGACACTTTAAATATTTTATAGGTTTTGCCGTTGATTTTAGTCCAGGCAGATGGGTAGGGACTCAAGCCTCTCACAAAGTCAATTATTTTTTTTGAACTTTGGCTCCAGTCTATCTGACAGGTTTCTTTATAAATCTTTGGAGCATGTTTTACTTCTGCCGTATTATCTTGAGGTATGGTGGGATAGTCTCCACTTTCAATAGCTTTCACTGTCTTTAATACCAGAGCCGCTCCTTTTGTCATTAGTCTTTCATGCAGTGTTCCAACAGTATCCTCCGGATGAATGGGTTCTTTTTTCTGAAAAATTATACTTCCTGTGTCAATTTCATGTTTGAGGAAAAATGTAGTTACGCCTGTTTCCGTCTCTCCATTGATAATTGCCCAGTTAATGGGAGCAGCACCCCGATACTGAGGAAGGAGGGAGGCATGTAAATTGAACGTGCCCAATGAGGGCATTGACCAAACGGCCTCTGGCAACATTCGGAAGGCGACAACAATCTGCAGATTGGCATTGTAAGTTTTCAACTCATTCAGAAAACCTGAAGATTTTAGGTTGGTGGGTTGTAGTACAGGAATGTTGTTTTCCAATGCGCATTGTTTTATTGGCGATGCAGTTAGCTTTTGCCCACGTCCCTGAGGTTTGTCAGGGGCGGTAATAACTGCAACCACATTGAAATTGTGATCGATAAGGGTTTGTAAACTGGGCACAGCAAACTCAGGGGTACCCATGAATATGATTCTTAAGCTATTCACAAATTTTGTTATTGAAGTTGCAAAGGTTCTTTGCTTTTAGTGATTAGCCAAATTTATTTGTTCAGTCCCTCAACTTTTTTGGCATATGCTTGCTGCATATAGGGCACGATTCCCATCGGTGACCGCGTGCCGGACAATATTCCCTTCCGAAGTAGATGATCTGTAAGTGGGCTTTGTTCCATTTATTTTCAGGGATCAACCGTTTGAGGTCTTTTTCAGTTTGCACTACATTTTTACCATTTGATAATCCCCAACGATGCGCGAGCCGATGGATATGTGTATCTACAGGGAAAGCCGGTATACCAAACCATTGTGTCATCACCACAGAAGCAGTCTTGTGCCCCACAGCTGGTAATTCTTCCAGGGCTTCAAATGTATTGGGCACTTCACCATTGTATTTCTCAACCAGAATTTTGGATAATCCTGCAATACCCTTGGATTTCATGGGCGATAGTCCGCAAGGTTTTATGATTTCTTTGATCTCCTCAACGGAGAGTTTCATCATGTCATAGGGGTTATCGGCTTGTTTGAATAAAATGGGGGTGGTTTTGTTAACACGCTCGTCCGTACATTGGGCGGAAAGCAAAACTGATATCAATAAAGTATAAGCGTCTTTATGTTGAAGTGGAACCTCAGGGTTGGGATAAAGTTTGTTTAAAATGGCAAGGATATCTTTTACCTTCTCTGCTTTTGTCATGTTTTTCTACTTTGTGGTTAAAAAGTCATAAATAGCCCACGTTTCGAACGAGGGCTTGTGAATCAATTGTTTTAGGCATTTTTTACTTGGCTCAATGTAATCGATAGAATCGCTTTTCTCATACGTCCTCGTTACAAACGAGGACGATTTTACATTTTTATACTACAATCACTCTTACCAAAGGCTTATGAATTAATTGTTTGGCACTTTTTATTTGGCTCAATGTAAGCGATAGAATCGCTTTTCTCATGCGTCCTCGTTACAAACGAGGACGATTAACACGATTTTACATATTTTATACTGCGATCATTTTTACAAAATTGAATAGTCCTCGTTTGTAGGGAGGACTTACGAATCGAGTGTTTTTAACACTTTTTACTTTTTCAATCTCGGTCATATATAATTTTGAGCTCATGTAAGCGATAGAATCGCTTTTTTCATGCGTCCTCGTTACAAACGAGGACGATTAACACGATTTTACATTTTTATACTGCGGTCATTTTTACCAAATTGAATAGTCCTCGTTTTTAACGAGGACTATTCAATTGAGTGCTTTTAGTGCTTTTACTTTCTCAACCTCAAGCATATTTGTTGGCTTAGATATTCACTAAATAGTCTTTTTCATTTCTAATGAGGACTTGTTAATTATTCCCAACTCTTTTATACTACGATCACTTTTACCAAACCCTTTTCTCTTCTGCTATAGTCACAGGCGCTGCTGTATAAATAATCATCTGCATTTCGTACTAAGCCTGCTCTTACAGGATTGTCATGAATGTAATCAATCTTTTCAATTATATCGATGTTGGAATTATCAAGGTCAATGGCATGATTTCCATCAGTCCAAAATTTGTAATCTCTGGCCCTGCCTGTCCTTCTTGCTTCAAATGAAAATTTATCTAGTAGCCAGTCCTTTCGACTTTCCGGTATTTCCTGAATTGCTTCCACTATTCTCTTTGAGGTAAATTTTTTGAAATCTCTTAGGAAGTCGGACATTCGGTGAGGAGGCCTGCATGACGCTACTAGATGTACATGATTTGACATAATGACCCATGCATAAACATTTAACCCTTTGGCTTCAATGCAAAAATTTAGTGAGTTAACCACTATGTCTCTGAGTTCTTTACGACTGAAGGCATCGATCCAGTTGATAACAGTCAGCGTTAAGAAGTACTTTGCGTGTTGATCTTGGATTAAGTATCTGTCGCCTGCCATGAGTTGGTGTTTAGATTATTTCTTTGATCATTAATTTCGGGTTGTATGTAAGCGATGGAATCGCCTTTCTCGTGCGTCCTCGTTGCAAACGAGGACGATTAATACGGTTGAAAACTTCTGGATTTGGATTGTACTTGTTGAGAACGGAAAGGATGTTTTTTACTTTTTCAGCCTTGGTCATGCTTGTTTGCTTTTCATCTATTTTACTATACTCACTTTTTTGATGTAGTCAAGCTCAGGAAAACTATTAAGAAGATATTTATTTCCATAGACTTGAATAGAATCTTGCCTTGGACTATTACCATATCCCGAATAAAGCAGGTCTACTGCCGCCTTATTTTCTATTACTTTCCCCACTACCGGAAACCCACTCACGTTAAAATACTTTAATGTGTCCAGCCGTGGAGAGTTGCTTTTTATGTTAATAAATAATTGAGTGCCCCTTGTGTTGGGGCCTCCTCTGGCGAATGATATGGTGCCTTCTGTGTTGGGCTCAATTACAGGTTCGTCTATTAGCTTATGACCTTCCCAAAATGCATTAAGTGTAGCGTCATTATTGATTCCAAATTGAGCCACGTAATCTTTTACAACTCGAAATATGGCCCCATCATCATAAAAACCACTTTTAATTAGTTGATACACGCGATCGACAGCTTTAGGAGACCAGGCGCGATGAAATTCTGCCACAAAGTCACCTTTTGATGTTTCAAATTTGGCTTTAAAGCTCGCTGGAGCTTCCTTGTTGAGTAGCCTGTTACTTATGCGGGAAGATGAACAGGAGATGAAAAGGAAAAGAAATATTCCGTATAGGATGTGTGAGGATTTCATTCAATTTGTTTTAATATGGGTATGATTTCTAATTCGAAAGGTTAACTGATGTAGATCAAGATATCTTCACTGGTCCTAGTACAAGCGAGAGGTAATTATTTATACAATAAGTATTTTGATCTCTTTGCTTTAAATGCATTTAATCCTTTTTGCCAGGTAAGCTTAATTTCATCTTCACTCATTCCGCTTATGATCTGCTCTTTCAATGTACCTGTGCCGGCCAGCGTATTAAAGTAGGGCGTGAAAAACTGATCCTTATCAGGGTATTTGTTATAGAAGGCTATTAAATACTTTAGAGAGATATTCGATTCGGGCTTTGTATTTCTCAAATCGAGGCCATAACATTCCTGATTTTCATGAGGTGGATGGTTGGACATTCCAGGAGTACTTACCGGTGTAAATTTGAATGGATATTCCTTCATTTTAGGATTACCGATAACTTCAAAAGGCATGGACGTTCCTCTTCCTACGCTAACAACTGTCCCTTCGAACAAGCAAAGTGAAGGATACCAGGTAATAGCATTTTGTGTAGGAAGATTGGGGGATGGCTTGAGGGGTAAGACATAGCTCATGTTATGAGAATAATTTTTCATAGGAATTATTTCCAGTTTGCACTGGATGCCGTCTTTTAGCCATTTTTCTCCGAGCATCATGGTGGCCAATTCACCTACGGTCATTCCATGGGCAATGGGTATCGGGATAATTCCTACAAAAGATTTGAATTCTGGCTCTAACATAGGGCCATCTACAAAACTGTTTGGATTGGGTCTATCTAGAACCATTACCGTTTTATTGTTTTCTCCACATGCCTCCAGCATATAATAGAGAGAACTGATGTAAGTGTAAAAGCGAACACCCACATCTTGTATATCAAAAATGACCACATCCACATCCTTCAATTGTTCTGAGGTTGGCTTTTTGGCATTTCCATAAAGGGATACAATGGGCAATCCTGTTTTTTCGTCTATAGAATTATTTATCTTTTCCCCATCTGCAGCTTGTCCTCTAAAGCCGTGCTCAGGCGAGAATATTTTAACCAGATTCAAGCCAAGGCTCAGCAGTGTGTCGGCCAGGTGGGTGTGGCCCACTTGTGAGGTGTGATTGACAAGCAAGGCAACACGCTGGCCTTGTAATTTAGATGCCAACAAATCGAGCTGTTCAGCCCCCAGCAATATTTTATCATTGGTCTGTCCATCACAAGACATAGCACCAATCCATAAAAAAGCAGACAACCCAATTATCCTTATCATTTTATAAGTAATTTGCTTATCGATTCAATCAAAATTAAGCCAATATCTTGAACCTTGGGTACTTCATATCAAAAAGGATAAGCCGCGAACAGAAGGATGGGTTTTCTTCAATTACCCACAAAATAGCCATTGTCAGTATCGCTATTGGATTGGGTGCTGCAATTGTTTCTTTTCTGATCATGGAGGGTTTTCAGGAAACCATCAAAAACAAAATATACAGTTTTAGTTCTCATCTAATTGTGACGCGCTTTACCATGAATAACTCTATGGAAGAGCAGCCTTTCTTTTACAATATTGATTTATACAAGAATTATCAAAAGTATGGGTTTGTCGACCATGTGCAGGAGTATGCGCACAAGGCGGGTTTGATCAAAACCGATGAGGAAGTATTGGGAATTATATTTAAAGGTGTGGGAAAAAGTTTTGACCTCAACGCATTCAAACAAAATATGGTGGAGGGAGAATTTCTTCATTTACCTGATTCAAGCTATGCTTTTGAGGCAGTGATAAGTAGAACAATTGCCAACAAGATTAAGGCAAAAGTGAATGATGAGATCATTGTTCATTTCTTTCAAAACCCACCACGGTTTAGAAAATTAAAAGTGGTAGGTATTTATGAAACCAACCTATCTGATTATTATGACAATAAGATAATTATTGGAGATATCCGCTTAATATCACGACTTAACGATTGGGCAGACAGTGTGGCGGGTGGCCTGGAGGTGTTTGTGAAAAACCCAAAGGATATTGATAAAGCCTATGATGCGATAGGAAAAGACATGGACTATGATTTGTATATAGAAAAAGTGAGTGATAAGTATGTTCAGGTATTTGAATGGCTGGAATTAATTAGCAGACAGATAAATATTTTGTTGGTGGTTATCCTTACCGTAGTGTGTGTAAATATGATCTCGATAGTGTTGATTCTTGTGATGGAGCGTACACAGATGATTGGTTTACTAAAGTCGATGGGGGCGAACAACAGAATGATTCGATCGATATTTGTTTATGGGGGTATCAATTTGATTGCAAAAGGATTGTTGTATGGCAATGCAATTGGCTTGGGGTTGTGTTATATTCAATATCAATTTCGTTTTGTTCAACTAAATCCCCATGATTACTATATGAGTTTTGTTCCCATTAGTTGGAACTGGGGTATTGTGATCTTGCTAAACCTTCTCGTATTTTCGGTAGTGACAATTGTATTACTTGTTCCTACAGCTATTGTTTCACGCATCAACCCCATCAAAGCCATTCGATTTGACTGAATTATTACTGTTGGCAATGTACTATTCAGTGTAGCTATTTGTAATACTAAGTCAGGGAAGACAGAGTCAGGTTGATTCTTTTTGGAAAATTCCTTAAAAAGTGGCCTTCTTTATGAGGTAGTCCTTTTATAGGACTTAAACCAACTGCCCACCTTAAGTTGGATGACGCCAAAAAATGCTTCTTTGAATATTCCTGCAGAAAGCTTTGATTGGCCGCGAACGCGCTCGGTAAAGATGATGGGTATTTCTATGAGTTTGAATCTATATTTCCATGCAAGGAATTTCATTTCGATTTGAAATCCGTAGCCAGTAAACTTTACCTTATCCAGCGGGATCGTATCCAACACAATCCTTTTGTAACATACAAATCCCGCAGTTGCATCGCGAATAGGCATACGCGTGATAAGCCTGACGTACGCACTGGCAAAGTAAGAAAGCAATACCCTGCCCATTGGCCAATTCACAACATTTACACCTGTGACATAACGGGAGCCTACGGCCATATCAATACCCCCTTCTGAACAGGCTAAATATAGATTGACAAGATCCTTTGGGTCGTGAGAGAAATCCGCATCCATCTCAAGCATGTACTCGTAACCCTTCTCCAGTGCATATTTAAATCCTGTAATATAAGCTGTCCCGAGTCCTAATTTTCCCTTGCGTTGAATCAGGTGCAACCGCTCTCTAGATTGATTGAAATTAGATTGTAGATTCTTAACGATTTCTGCTGTTCCGTCAGGGGAGTTGTCATCTACAATGAGCAAATCAAAATCCTTGGGCAGATTAAAAACTGCCTCAATGATAAGACTGATATTCTCCTTCTCATTGTAAGTAGGAATGATGACGATTGCGTTACTCACAAAATTTTTTGGTAAGCAACAAAACTAATAAAAAGCATAAGATCAGCCAATTGGGTAAATGCTCACTTTGGGGTAATTTCAGGCTTTCATTTCCAATTTTGTTGAATTATCTGCCATGGCATTTAAAAGTAAATGTGTGTTTCTGGATCGGGATGGTGTTTTAAACGAAGATAGACCCGACTACTCGTATCAATTGGAACATTTTAAAATATTGCCGGGTGTACCTCAGGCATTGCAGCAATTAAAAGAAGCAGGGTATTTCTTGATCGTAGTGACCAATCAATCCGGAATTTCTCAAGGTATTTATTCTCAGCGAGACATGGAGGCATGTCACAAATATTTACAAAAAGAGTGTGAAGGAGTGATAGATCATTTCTATTTCAGTCCTTACCATCCCAAGGTAACTGAATCGCTGGGGCGCAAACCCGGAACACTGCTTTTTGAGAAAGGGATTGCGAAATTCAATATTGACCCCATGAATAGCTGGATGATAGGTGATAGGGAGCGCGACCTTATTCCTGCAAAACAACTGGGCATGCGCACTGTTCTGATCAATAACGAGACGAAGTCTGAAGGACAGTGGGATTTCACGGCCCTAGATCTGGCAACCGCAGCGAAAAAGATACTCTCAAAGTAACTCTTTGTAATGCTTCGGCTTTTTGCATTGTTTAGATAGCTTTCTTGATGAGCAGCTTCATCGAAAGTTTCTAGAGAATGTACTCTATAAGTGCTAAAAGATTGGCAGGGTAATTGTAAATTTGTTTGAGCGTTGATTCTGAACCGTTTTCAAAAATAATATGAAAAAATCATTAATCATTTCCTTAGTGGCTCTCTCTATTCTTGTTCATGCACAGGATTTTGAAGGCACTATTACCTGGACTATTCAAACAGACATTAAAGATCCAAAAATGAAGGCTCAAATGGAGCAGGCGCAGCAACAAATGAAGGACCCTGCAGTACAGGCGCAAATGAAAAAAATGCAGGAGCAGATGAACGATCCTCAAATGAAAGCGATGATGGAATCTAATCCACAAATGAAGGCCCAGATGGATAAAATCATGAAGATGTCAGCTGGTGGAGATATGAATGATATGATGCCGAAAGGCATAGTGATAAAGATTAAGAATCAGAATATGCTTACCCATATGGATGGTGGCATGATGGGGGGAGACATTTTATACTTAAATGAGAAGGGGCAGTCCTATCATGTGGATAGAGAAAACAAAACTTTCTCACTAATGCCTAAGACCAGTGATAATGAATTGGATGCTAAGGTTACAAAAACATCAGAATCAGCAACTATTTTAGGATACCACTGCACTAAATATAAAGTGGAGATGACCGAGCAGGGCAAAAAGATAACACAATACTTGTGGGCCACCACAGAACTAAAGGGGATAGACATGAAGCGAATGGCCGGCCAAAACGGGAGTGGAAAGAATTCTTTTTTCTATAAGGAGATAGAGGGTGTTCCGCTTAAAATGCAAATGACAATGCCAGAGATGGAAATGACAATGGAAGCAAAAGAAGTGAAAAAGCAATCTTTGCCTGCTAGTGAATTTATTATTCCCTCTGACTTCAAAGAAGTGAAGGGAATGATGGGTAATTAGTTTGTTAGTATCTATTTCGGCCTCAGCCGGCATATTGAATATATCTTGACTGGGGCTTTCTTCTTTTAACTTGATATTTACAAAGTTCACCTCATATCTTTTCTTTCCAATGGTGCCATCGCTGTATTGGTATCCTACCAGCTTTGTAGGCATACGTAATCCGCTTATATCTTTCCAATCTTCATAACTTAAAGCATTATAATTTTCATGGGCCTCACCCGAATAGTAGGTAACTGTATAGCGCAATTTATCCATCTGCCTTGTTGACTGATCAATCAACAACTTATAAGCGTCTTTATCGGCATCACCTACGCCTGCTTCAAAGTTTACATTAATCACATTATACAATTTTCCGCCTACCGTAAGAGTGTCTTCAGAATAAAGTGCTCCGGGTCGGTCACAATAAAGGGGATAGTTAAAAAGTAAGAATATAAATTGTGATAAAAACGAGCAGAGCGACCATTGAAAGCGCTTTTGTTGGGAGTCACCCAAACTTCTTTACCATCAAGCCAATTTTAAAAGAGTCGGCTACTGTTAAATATTTTCTATTTAAAAGATCAAGTGTATAGTGCTCTGTTGGAGAGGTGTCTCCATCATAGAGTAAATCGTACTTCAATGTTTTAAAGCTTTCTCACCTATCTAGCCCATCATGAGCTTTTAATGTTTCAGAAAAATAGGAAGGGAGTGAAGTATAACGATCAACTGGCGCTTTTGGCTAAGTGCGCACGAAACAATTAGGAAAATTACTGACGTAAGCGAATAGGTTCTCATTTGAATAATTTGTATCAATAATATTATGTGCAAAGTTACTAAACTCACTTTGTTAACATTTGTCACTGATCGAGAATCACTGATTTGCAGTTATTTAAGGCATTCTTTATATGGTTAATGATAGAGGTGACATAAATCAATATTTTCAATGATTGTCATCATGGGATAGGCGAAATCCGCCCTTTACATTTAAGCCTAAACCAGAAACGATATGAAAACGCTAGTAAGCTATCTGGCATTTATTTTTGCCTTTGCAATAATTATTGATCGCGCAGAAGCGCAAACATCTTATAACATAAAATCGGAAAAAATTACAGTGGCCGGGTCATCCAGCCTACATGATTGGGTGTCTGAGGTAACGAAAGTGGAATGGAGCGGGGTGATGAAAGTGGAGAATAGAAAGCTGGTAGAGGTATCTAAAGCACATATAAAAATACCCGTAATCGCCATTAAGAGCGATAAGGGTAGAATTATGGATAATAAGACCTATGAGGCATTTAACGACAAAAAGTATCCAACAATTTCTTATCAAATGTCAGGGGCCACATTAAGTGGAGATGTGATTAAAGCAACAGGAATATTATCTATGGCAGGCGCCTCCAGGTCTATTGAGATGAATGTTAAGTATAAGATGATGACAAACGAAGACATTCAACTTATAGGCTCTTACACCTTGAATATGAAGGATTATAAAATGGAACCACCTACGGCTGTAATGGGAACGATTAAAGTAGGCGAAGAGGTGACGGTGAGTTTTGATCTAATGTTATCCCCGGGACAGGACATTAGTCAAATAAAAAAATGAATTGACTTTATAAACTATACCAATTAACACAAATAGAACATAACCGCTTAACAACTTAATAACATGAAAACTAATTTTAATTTTTTAAAAAGTATTGCATTAATCGTCAGCCTGATGGTTGGGGGGGTTGTGCATGCACAACAGGCTTCAATGCAATATTATCGTACAAACGATAAAAACGGAATCAATGTTTTTGAAGCCTCTAAGGAAAATCCGGAAACATTTGATGGGCTAAAAGTGCGGGTTGGTGGCGACTTTGCCATGCAATTTCAAGGCCTGCGCCACAGTAATACAGCCGGAAATCTGGTGAAGTTAGGTTCTGACTTTAACCTGCCTTCAGCGAACTTAAATCTAGATGTTCAACTGTATGACGGAATGAGAATGCACTTACGCACTTACCTTTCATCAGCGCATCACAATGAATCATGGATTAAGGGTGGGTACATGCAAATAGATAAACTTAACTTCATTAAGGAAGGATTTTTGGAAAATATTATGCAATACACCACCATCACCATTGGATTGGATGAATTCAATTACGGAGATGCTCACTTCAGAAGATCTGACAATGCCCGGGCACTTTACAACCCTTTTATTGGTAATTATATCATGGACTCTTTCTCTACTGAGGCATTTGGTGAGGTAACTGTTCAGAATAATGGATTCCTCGTGGTGCTTGGTGTAACCAACGGCAAATTGAACCAAAATGTAACCTTAACACCAACCAGTGATAACAAACCCTCTTTCTTTGGGAAGGTTGGATTTGATAAACAACTGAATGATGATTTGAGATTGAGGCTTACTGGTTCATGGTATACCAACCATGGTACCTCAACAGGTACATGGCTTTACGGGGGCGACCGAGCCGGAGCACGATATTATAATGTAATGAGTGTGCCTGCAGATCCTACCGCCATTCCTCCAGTGGCTGCGCAGGCTACCAACTTTGATGGTCGCTTTAATGCACGCTTTACTAAACTTACTGCAATACAGGTGAACCCTTTCGTTAAGTTCAAAGGCTTGGAGTTCTTTGGTATCTATGAAATTGCGGGTGGAAGCAATGAGTTTACTACCCCTACCGTAGACAAGGAAGGCTCTTTTACACAAATAGCCGGTGAGTTGTTATATAGATTTGGTGCAACAGAGCAATTCTACTTGGGCGGAAGGTATAATACAATAAGTGGAAAAATGCGCGAAAGTGCTACCGAAGACATGAAGATCAATCGCCTCAATTTTGGAGGAGGATGGTTCTTGACAAAGAATGTGTTGACAAAAGTGGAATATGTAAAACAGAATTATGAAGGAAATGCATGGACTGGTTCTAATGCACGTTTCCTTGGTGGGGAGTTTAAAGGTATATCAGTAGAAGCAGTCATTGCCTTCTAGGTAATGGAGTTTATCAAGAGTCACTCCAGATAGGGAGTGACTCTTTTTTTGATATTAAAGTTTCGATTCCTCAATTCATCATATGACCTTTTCAGTTTTACTAAATTGGTACTATAAATGAAAGCAATTGTAATCTGTATCTTTTTGGGGCTAATGGGGTTTACCAGAACACCAGAAGGAGGCATTCTTGTTCATCACCTTATTGTTCTACCTTCAAGTAAGGTTACTATTGATGGTAAGACGAATGTTAACTCATTTAGATGCGCCATCACCCAATATACAGGTAAGGATACACTTGTTCTTCTTGAGGGAGGGAAAAATAAAAAGCCATTCTTCAAGAAGGGATACGTGGGACTTGAGGCAGCCAGGTTTGATTGTGGTGTGCAGCTGATGACAAGTGATTTTTGGAAAACAATTAAATACAAAGAATACCCAGTTGTTTCAATTGACTTTATATCTTTTGAACGCACTTTGCAACTCACTTCTGGCAGAGACATTTTTAGAGGCAGAATGCAGATTTCGCTGGCGGGTGTTACCAAATCATTCGAAATGGATTGTACAATTGAGGTAGAGGAATCAGGGCTTATTCATTTTAAGGGAGGGAGACGTTTCACTTTCTCTGACTTCAAACTGGAGCCTCCCTCCAGAATGATGGGCCTGGTGAAAGTAGAGGACACATTAGAGGTTAGCTTTCATCTGGTGTTATTGCTCGACAAAAATGCGTGATGAAGATTACCTCCTTGTAGGGATTAGTTTGATGTTGAATGATACCGTTATCTCATCTCCTGTAGAAACGGTGCCAAACATGAACGAAGGTGGCTCGATTCCGAAGTCACTCATTTTTAATTTCTTTTTCCCAGTGAACAAGAGCGCTTGATTTTCGAGTGGCTGGTATTCTGTTTCGACACTGATCGATTTTGTGCTTCCTGCCACAGTCAGGTTTCCAGTACACTCAATTTTCCCGGAACTAATTTTAGATGACGTCAGTATAAAGATTATTGATTTATGGGAATCTGCATCTAATGCACTATAGGCATTTTTGTCCATTGCAGAGTGGCCGCTTTTTAAGCTTTCACAAGGCACACTCAGAGATAATGAATTGAGTTTAATAGGCAACCCTTCATCGGAAATTTCAAATTCAACCCGATACTTCCCTTCATCCGAATTCATGGTCCACACATTTAGTGTAGATGTGCCCGATATGGATAAGTAGGAATCGTCACTTTGACGATATCTGACTTGGGCAATACTATTGGAATGCGTAGCGATAAATGCAAAAAAAAGAAAGAGTCTTATGAATCTATTTTGATTCGTCATACCCCAATACTTTCAGCATGCTATTACTGGTTTGTTCAGGCGCAAAAAGTTTAGTAGATATCTCGCCATCCTCATTGCGACTAATCAATACATGTTTTGGTGCGGGTATCAAGCAATGTTGTATTCCGCCATAGCCTCCAAGCGATTCCTGATAAGCACCCGTGTGAAAGAATCCAATGTACAGTGGCTCTTCGTCATTAATCATGGGTAAAAAAACCTCACCGGTATGTGCCTCTGAATTGTAATAGTCCATGCTATCGCAAGTAAGACCTCCCATATTTATTTTGTGATAGGGATCATCCCATTTATTGATGGGCAAGAGAATGTATTTTTGATTTAATCCCCAGGCATCGGGCATTTGAGTGATGAAGGAGCCATTGATCATATACCATAGTTCTTTGTCATTCTGTAATTTTTGATCGACCACAGAATAAAGAATGGCTCCACTTTCGCCAACAGTATAGCTCCCAAATTCAGTAAAGATATTAGGGACAGGTACGTTGTTCTTATCACAAATCCATTTGATGTTCTCCACAATCTGTTCGATCATGTATTTATAATCGTAGTGAAAAGTGAGTGATTGTTTAATGGGAAATCCTCCCCCAATATCGATTGAATCCAATGTGCTACATATCTTTTTCAGTTCGCAATATTTGAAAATGAATCGGCTCAACTCACTCCAGTAATAGGCAGTGTCTTTAATGCCGGTACTAATAAAGAAATGCAACATCTTCAATGTAGCCTTATTGCTTTTTTCAATTTTGTCTCTGTATAAGGGAATGATGTCGCTGTACCTTACACCAAGTCTGGAAGTGTAAAACTCAAATTTGGGTTCTTCGTCTGATGCAATTCGAATGCCTACCGTGAATGGTTTCTCCACTTTGGCCTCATAAACATCAATCTCACTGATGGTATCAAGAATGGGAATGCAATTGAATTCATCATTTAAAAGCCCAACAATGCTATTGGTGTAGTCTGGCATTTTGAATCCATTGCATAGTATGAATGTGTCTTTTGATATTTTTCCCTGGTCAAACAGACTTCTGATGATAGGGATATCAAATCCGGAAGAAGTCTCCAGATGCACATCATTTTTTAATGCCTCTTCCATCACAAATGAAAAGTGTGATGACTTAGAACAATAGCAGTATGTGTAGTTGCCTTTATATTTAAATTTTTCAATGGCATTGTTGAACGTGGCCTTTACAAATCGGATATTTTCGCTAATTCTTGGCAGGTAGGTCAGTTTTAGGGGAGTTCCATATTCTTTAATGATATCCATAAGTGGGACATCGTTAAATTGCAACTCGTTTTCCCACACTTTGAACTCTTTTTGTGGGAATTCAAATGTTTGTTCTATTAGGTCGCGGTAGCTCTTCATTTCACACTAAAGGGTTTTAGGAGGGTGCAATATTGGTATAATTTCGCCATCTTTACAATCGAAATTTAAATCTGTATGACAGATCAATTTATCTGCTGTAGCGCTAAAATTACCCATTCCTTACCAGATTATTGAAGAGTCTAAAATTAGGCTTTTGAGATAGTTTTTGACAGCAGGATACAATATTTTCAATTATTAATTTTATTAAAAGTGAACGATATAAAAATCATCGAGGTGAAGTCGGAGATTGGAGCTGGTACACGTGGTGCAAGTCTTGGTGTGGAGGCTATGAAAATTGCCAGTTTGGACTTAGGGTCCGACTTATTCAGACAATATGATTCCGTGGAAGTTGAGAATGTAAACGAGCTTCTTTTTGATGGAGCAGAGCATGCTCATTCTAAATTTATTGATGGTGTGCTGATCATGGAAGAACGAGTTTGTCTTGAGGTTTATGAAACCATGCTGGATGATCGCTTTCCATTAGTAATGGCAGGTGATCATTCTACTGCTTATGGTACTATTGCGGGTATTAAAAAGGCAAATCCCAAAAAGAGATTGGGTGTAATTTGGATAGATGCACATGCAGATATTCACTCGCCTTATACTACACCCTCTGGAAACATGCATGGGATGACTGTGGCAATGGCGTGTGACATTGATAATCTGGAGTGCAAAATCAACGACCCTAAGAACGAGACGGTAGAGTACTGGGAACAAATTAAGAATGTGGGTATACCAGGCGCAAAGGTTTATCCGGAGGATTTCGTCTATATCGCTGTGCGGGACCTGGAGAAGCCGGAGAATTATTTGATTAACAAGTACGGCATGGGGTTTATTACCACAGAAGAGGTAAAAAAAATGGGTGGAAAAAAGGCTGCTGAGCGTGCACTCCAAATGCTTGAACACTGCGATCTGATTTATGTTTCTTTTGATGTAGACAGTATTGATTCTCGGTTTTCTACAGGAACAGGAACCCCTGTGCCAAATGGCCTGACGGTTGATGAAGCAAAATCGCTCAATGAAGAGCTGGCGTTGAGCCCCAAACTTTGTGCCTGGGAGATTGTAGAAGTAAATCCTACTTTGGATACAGAAAACAGAATGGCAGAGAGTGCTTTTGAAATTTTGGAAGCTACAGCAAAAAGTATAGCCTCCCGGCCAGTCCCCTTAGAATAATCCTTTCTTATTAATTTTCTTCTAGAATATTGATATATGCTTTGATGGTAGACATTAGATTTCTTCTAATGACAGGATCGGTAAACATTCTTGGGATGCTGCTGGGCTGAGAAATGATGAGATAGGTCACTTTAATACTTCCATTGCCTAGTTTTTGGAAAGTCCAACTACCCAGTAGATTCATGCGGGTAACACCATCACGTACAGGAGAAATTTGATCGTCTTTAATACTCTTGAACGTAATGAAAATTTTATTTTCTCCATTTTTGACTATCTGATAAATCAATAAATGATCCTGATCACTCACAGGCCATGGAATGTCATGGTAAGAGTATTCAAGCCATGCAGTGTCGGTAGCGAGTGGGTATACTTTGAACTCCGAAACATGATTTTGCCAATCCATGATTTTATCTTCGTTTCTTAACAGTTGGAATGCTCGGTTGAGTGATGACTTCACAATGAATTCTCCTTTTACTTCTCGTGCATTCTGAGGAGGATATGAGTCCGGAAAAATGATCCAGCGCTCATAGATTTTGATAGAATCCTCTTCCCTGACCAAAACAAATTGGTCGCTACCCTGTGCCAGTACGGGTGATGTTGTTAACAGCCAAAGGGTTATTCCCATTATGTTGCTGAGGCTTAATTTCATTTTACAAAAAGATCAATAAGAAGGCTCAATAGTAACTGAATAAACTTGTTTTTATTTGTCTTTTTTTGATAAAGATTAACCACCTATACTCTTCGTTTTTACTTAATTTCGCATCTTATCAAACATAACCCATTGATGATGAGCAAAAACCGACCCATCTCCGAATTTATTGAAAGAAACTATCTTCACTTTAACTCAGCTGCTCTGGTAGATGCTGCCAAAGCCTACAAAGTGCATGTGGAAAGTGGAAAGAAAATGATGGTAACCCTTGCCGGTGCTATGAGTACAGCGGAATTGGGAATTAGCTTCGCTGAAATGATTCGGCAAAATAAAGTGCACATTATATCATGTACAGGAGCAAACTTGGAAGAGGATATCATGAATTTGGTGGCTCACTCCCACTATAAGCGAATACCTAACTATCGCGATCTTACACCGGAGCAAGAGTGGGATCTTTTGCAAAATCACTTGAACAGGGTTACTGATACCTGTATTCCTGAGGAGGAGGCATTTAGAAGGCTTCAGGCGCATCTGTTTAAGATATGGAAAGATGCAGAAGATAATGGGGAACGCCTGTTTCCGCATGAGTTCATGTTTAGATTATTAAACAGCGGTGTGCTCAACCAATATCATGAAATTGATCCCAAGAATTCATGGATGATTGCAGCCGCTGAGAAGAATATGCCGATGGTAGTTCCTGGATGGGAAGACTCTACCATGGGGAATATCTTTGCATCTTATTGTCTGACCGGAGAGCTAAAGGCATCCACTATGAAAAGTGGTATAGAATATATGGTTTGGCTGGCGGATTGGTATACTGAAAATTCAGGTAAAGACGGAATAGGCTTTTTCCAGATAGGAGGGGGTATTGCAGGTGACTTCCCAATTTGTGTGGTGCCCATGTTGCATCAGGATTTGCAACGCGATGGTGTTCCGTTTTGGAGTTATTTCTGTCAGATTAGCGATTCCACAACTAGTTATGGCTCCTATTCGGGTGCTGTGCCCAATGAAAAAATAACATGGGGTAAATTAAGCATTGAAACACCAAAGTTTATTATTGAAAGTGATGCAACCATTGTGGCGCCTCTGATCTTTGCTTATATACTGGATATGTAATTGTTTGGTGTCTTGGTGTCATTGTGGTGAATTTCTTTTGCCACTAAGACACCCAGTCACGAAATTTCGATTATTAAAATTTGAAAAATCTCTTGCGCCTCTGCAGTTAAAAAGGCACTTGACAATAAAAAATGAATCTGGATCAACTACTAAAATCAAAAATAGAAGAAGCACTTGGTGTTTTATTTGATGCTGCCAAAACGAGTGTTCAGATACAACCTACTAATGCCGAGTTTGAGGGATCGCATACTTTGGTTTGTTTTTCATTAACAAAAATTTCTAAAAAGAAACCCGAAGAGACTGCGGAATTGATTGGCCAATGGTTAATTGAGAATACTACTCTTGTTGACAGGTATAATGTTGTTAAAGGCTTTTTGAATCTTGTGCTTGATGACAAGGTGTGGGTTGAAGTTTTTCAATCCATACTCAAAGAAGGAAATTATGGTGTGGTGCCGCCTGCTGGCAAAGAAATAATGGTGGAGTATTCTTCTCCCAATACCAACAAGCCTTTACACCTTGGTCATCTTCGGAATAATTTTCTAGGCTGGAGTGTAGCTGCTATTTATGAAGCTGCTGGGTTTATTGTTCATCGGGTTCAGATCATTAATGATCGAGGTATTCACATTTGCAAGTCGATGGCTGCATGGAAGCTTTTTGGAAATGGTGAAAATCCAGAGAGCAGTGGGTTGAAAGGAGATAAGCTGGTCGGAAAATATTATGTGGAATTTGATAAGGTTTACAAAAAGGAAATTACTGATTTGGTAGCGAAAGGAGCTTCTCAGGAACAAGCTGAAAAAGAAGCTCCTATCATGAAACTAGCGATAGAGTTACTGCAAAAGTGGGAACAAAGGGATGCTGATACCATTTCACTTTGGAAAATGATGAACGGTTGGGTGTACAATGGTTTTGAGGCCACATACCAACAAATGGGAGTTCAATTCGAAAAACTTTATTTTGAGTCTGAGACCTATCTGCTGGGGAAGGAAGAAGTATTGAAAGGTGTTGAGCAGGGCGTTTTCTTTAAAAAAGAGGATGGCTCTGTGTGGGTAGACCTTACTGCAGATGGATTGGATGAAAAGGTTTTATTGCGATCCGATGGCACTTCTGTATACATGACGCAGGATATTGGCACAGCCATCCTTCGTTTCCGTGACTTTCCTAAAATATCAAAGCAGGTCTATACGGTAGGCAATGAGCAAGAGTATCATTTTAAAGTTTTGTTTCTGATTTTGGCAAAATTGGGCTATACCTGGGCAAAAGAATGTTTTCACTTGTCATATGGTATGGTTGACCTTCCATCGGGTAAAATGAAATCACGTGAAGGTACGGTGGTGGATGCCGATGACTTGATGGCAGAAATGATTGAGGAGGCAGAAAAGCAGACTCGTGAGTTGGGTAAAATTGATGAAATGGATGAGGGTGAAGCAAATGACCTTTTTGAAATGATCGGTATTGGGGCTTTGAAGTTCTACCTGTTGAAGGTAGATCCAAAAAAGAGAATGATGTTCAATCCCAATGAGTCCATTCAGTTGCAGGGCCATACGGGTCCGTTTATTCAGTATACCCACGCCAGAATTCGCTCGATAGTTCGAAAGGCAGCTACGATGCCAATAAAGAGGGATTCAATAAACGTTGATGCTCTACTTCCCAATGAACAAAAATTAATCAGTCTGCTTTCCATATATCCGACTCGAATTCAAGATGCGGCCAGAGATTATTCACCTTCAGTAATAGCTGGGTATGTTTACGATTTAGCCAAAGAATACAATCAATTTTATCAGGCCATTCCCATTTTCTCAGAGAATGATCAACAAAAGCTTGGTTTGAGGGTTGCGTTATCTGAGAAGGTAGGAGAGGTACTTAGTAAATCAATGAAACTGCTGGGGATAAGGGTTCCTGAAAGAATGTAGTTCTTTTCATTTTGTCCTTAGCCCTGTAATAAACTTTAAACGGATATATATGTTTAGGTTAGTATTAGTGACACTGGGTGTCTTGGTCTTAATATCTACTTTTATGTTATCATCTTTATTCGGTTCAGATGTTTCTCCTCAGGATGGCTTTGGATCTATTTATGATTTTAAAATGAAGTCCCTGAGTGGCGAGGAAATTAATTTTTCAAAATACAAGGGGAAGAATCTTTTAATTGTCAATACTGCCTCAAAATGTGGTTATACCTATCAATATGCAGATCTTGAAAAGCTTTATGATCAGTTGGGGGGTAAAGCAGAGATATTAGGCTTCCCGGCAAATAATTTCTTATGGCAAGAGCCTGGAAGTAATGAGGAAATTGCTGAGTTCTGCCAGAAAAATTATGGAGTTAAATTTCAAATGTTTGAAAAAATATCGGTGAAGGGTAAGGACAAACATCCACTTTACCGTTGGCTGGAAGCCAAATCGGGAAAATCTCCTTCCTGGAACTTTAATAAATATGTAATAAATAAAAATGGAGAAGTGGTCGGGTTTTTTCCTGCTAAAGTGAATCCACTTGATGACCAAATTCTTTCGCTGCTCAGGAAAGAATAATGGAAGTTATAATTAGGATGTGCTAAATTTGCTTTGATGCAAGCCAAAGCCTGGATAACCGCATTTAGACCTCGTACATTGCCTTTGGCCCTGTCATGTATTGGTATGGGTGCTTTTCTGGCAGCTTCTATGGGAGCATTTCAATGGGATATTTTTTTACTTTGTGCAAGTACTACTGTTTTGTTGCAAATACTCTCCAATCTCGCCAATGACTATGGTGACACTGTGAATGGAGCAGATCATCATGAAAGGATAGGCCCAATGCGTGCGGTGCAGTCGGGGATTATCACAAAAGAATCAATGAAAAAAGCATTAGTTGTTTTCGTTATTCTTTGCCTTATCAGCGGTATTTGGTTATTGAAAGTATCCTTGGGCGGAAACCTAGAGGCGATTTTGGTTTTTTTTGGTTTAGGTGTTCTTAGTATTCTGGCTGCGATGGCGTACACTGTTGGCAGGAAGCCCTATGGCTATCTGGGCATGGGAGATTTTTCTGTTTTGATTTTTTTTGGAATAGTGGGTGTGCTGGGATCACTTTACTTATTTACAAAATCTATTAGCTGGGATCATTTGTTACCCGCGATGAGTTGTGGTTTTTTTTCGATGGGTGTGTTGAATATCAATAATATTCGCGATATCGAATCGGATAAAAAGGCAGGTAAGTTTTCTTTACCGGTGCGGATAGGCAGAGACAAAGCGATAATATATCATTGGGTGTTAATAATCAGTGGATTATTGAGTGCAATTGCGTTTACCATAATAAACTACACCAGCTTTTTGCAACTACTTTTTTTAATCACCGTTCCATTATTTATAAATAATGGCTTAGCTGTTTCCAGGCGGTCACCAAAAGAATTAGATCCCTTTTTAAAGCAGATGGCCCTATCCACATTATTATTTGTGGTTCTTTTCGGCATCGGTATTCTTTTGGGATAGGGCTTGGTTTTGCCTAAATAAGGATTGAATATGACATTAATCATGTTTTTGATTGATTGCAATCATTATGATTTTTGAGTAAGCCGGGTATTTTTGATAGAAGTCTCATTTGTTTATAAAGACCCAAAAATGAAAAAGATACTAGTTCCTTGTGATTTTTCTGATTCTGCAGTACAGGCTTTCAAGTTTGCAGTGGAGGTGGCGAACCAAAGTAAGGGTGAGTTGCTATTGCTTCACGTAGTGGAGCTTCCTGTTATGCATGATAATATGATGATGCCAACATTCTCTTTCGAAGACACATTTTTGAAAGAAATGAAAGAGCAGGCCAACAAAGATTTTGCTAAGATGAAAAGCAAATGGGCAAAAGAAGGCCCGAAAGTGTCCACCTTTGTTCATTATGGAGCGCCTACGCCAACGATCAGTCAATTTGTAAATGAAAAGAAAGTTGACCTTATCATTATGGGAACCAAGGGAGCATCTGGCTTGAAGGAGTTTTTTGTAGGATCTAACACGGAGAAAATCGTACGGTGGTCGCCCGTACCTGTTATATCGATCAAAAAATCAGTAAAAGCCTCATCTATTAAAAATATTGTATTTCCGAGCACACTCGGAGAAGATGAGGAAGAATTAATGATGCGAGTAAAAGCATTGCAGTCTTTTTTTAAAGCAAAACTTCATGTATTGAATGTAAATACCCCTTCCAATTTTCGAACCGATGTAGTGACACGTCAACGGATGAAAGACTTTGCTAAGCGGTTTATGCTAAAGGATTATACGCTAAATGTATACAACGATTTGAATGAAGAATTGGGGGTTGCTAATTTTATAAAAGAAGTAAGCGGTGACATGGTGGCTATGGCTACACACGGGCGAAGAGGTCTTAATCACTTGATGAGTGGAAGTATTGCAGAAGACGTAGTGAATCACATTGAGTGTCCTATCTGGACTTGGAGAACGAGATGATTTAGGTATTATCTAATAATATACATGCAACCCGATCAGTCTATCATTGAGGATACCCTCAATATGCGCCAAACTGTATCCTGTTTCCATTGCGGTCAGCCATGCAAGCGGCAGGATTTTTTATCAGATGAAAAGTCTTTCTGTTGTTATGGATGTAAGACTGTATATGAAATACTCAATGAAAATGATCTTTGTGAGTATTATGATTTTGAGGCCAACCCGGGAATTCGTTTTGATATAGATACAGATGAGACTTATACCTATCTGGATAACACCGAAATATCGTCAAAGCTGCTTTTATTTGAAATCAATGGAATAAGTCGTGTGCAGTTTTATGTTCCGGCCATCCATTGTATCTCTTGTATATGGCTACTTGAAAACTTAAACAGACTCGATAAAGGAATATTAAAATCAGAGGTAAATTTTGCTAAGAAAACTTTGCTGATTGACTTTAATGCAAAGAAAATTTCATTGGGTAAGGTGGCTTCCTTACTGGCGTCCATAGGATATAAACCTTTGATCAGTCTGGAGACTGAGAAGGATAATCCCCAAAAAAATAAAAACAATCATTTCATTGTACAGTTAGCAGTAGCCGGCTTTTGTTTTGGAAACATCATGCTTCTGAGCTTTCCAGAGTATTTAGGCATTGATCATTTGGAGGGCAATCTGCGCGACCTCTTTTCTTATTTGAATATTATTCTGGCACTCCCAATAATTCTCTTTAGTGGAAGAGATTATTTTACTTCAGCCTGGAAAAGTTTTAAACAAAAGCAGATCAATATTGATGTGCCCATAGCCGTTGGTATTTCGGTGCTCTTTGTAAGAAGTGCAAGTGATATTTTGTTATACTCAGAACCAGGATACATGGATTCTTTGGCTGGCCTGGTTTTCTTTCTCCTTATAGGTCGATGGTTTCAAGGTAAAACGTATGAAAGCCTTTCCTTTGATCGAGATTATAAATCCTACTTTCCGTTAGCTGTTTTTAGAAAAGAAAATGATGATTGGAAAGCTTGTGTAGTCCATCAACTGGATAAGGGCGATCACATTCGAATACGTAACAGAGAAATTGTGCCGGCTGATAGTTTGCTGATAAATGATTCAACTTATGTTGATTATAGTTTTGTTACAGGCGAAGCCAATCCGGTAAGGATAATGGCGGGAGAGAAGGTGTATGCAGGAGGAAGGATAATTGGGCAGCCTGCCATTTTGACGATCGTAAAGAAGACTTCGCAAAGCCATCTGACCAGCTTGTGGAACAATGAAGCATTTAGTAAGCCGGAACAGAAAAGCTATCAGTCACTCATGGATAAAGTGGCAAAGAGGTTTACCTGGACTGTACTGGGGCTGGCATTGGCCACAGGGCTCTACTGGTATTGGGCCGATGCAGAGCGAGTTTGGTTAGTGGTTACGGCAGTGCTTATGGTGGCGTGTCCTTGTGCCCTTGCCCTTGCAGCACCATTCACGTATGGAAGCATGCTGCGCGTACTTGGAAATCATGGCCTTTATCTTAAGAATGCCCATGTGGTGGAAAACATGGCGAATGTGGATAGCGTTGTGTTTGATAAAACGGGAACGATTACGCATGGTTCTGATAGTGTCGTTTGGAATGGTACTATGAATGAAGAGGAGCTAAAAGGGGTAAAGGCAATAGCATCCTCCTCCACACATCCCTTAAGTATGCTCATTGCAAAAAACATTCAAGGAGATGGATTGGAATCACTTGAATATTATGAAGAGTTTCCCGGAAAAGGAGTGTCAGGGAGGATAGGAGATATGTCCATTCAATTAGGATCAGCAACTTTTGTGGGATTGGAAGACACCAAACTAAATGCAACAAGAGTTTATGTAACGATCAATAATGTGCAGAAGGGACATTTTGAAATTGGTACTGCCATTCGTCCTGGAATTAAAAAACTAGTATCCAATCTGGGTGTGAAAGTAAAGGCTTTGCTTTCTGGAGATGGCCCTGCAGAGGAGGAAAAAATGAAATCAATTTTTAATGCTTCAACCATTTTAAAGTTTCTTCAAAGCCCCCATGATAAGCTTAACTATATTTCTGAATTGCAATCAGGTGGAAATACAGTGATGATGTTGGGAGATGGTCTAAATGACTCAGGTGCATTGAAACAAAGTAATGTAGGGATAGCAATTGCAGACGACACAGGAATCTTTACGCCTTCTTGTGATGGGATACTAAACGGGGCGCAATTGGAAAAGTTGGATGTGTTTCTTGGATTATCAAAATCAGCCCTTACTGTTTTAAAAATCAGCCTCGGAATTTCCCTTCTTTATAACGTGGTAGGATTGAGTTTTGCGGTTACAGGACACCTTACGCCACTGGTGGCTGCGATTTTAATGCCGATTAGTAGTATATCGGTCGTTGCCTTCACTACCTTTATGGTCAATATCATCGCCAAAAAGAGATTATCATGAGTATCATCATTCTTTTGATTTGCATCAGCTTGGCCATCGCATTGTTATTCCTTGGTGGCTTTATCTGGAGCATGAAAAGTGGCCAATACGATGACACCTATGGGCCTTCCGTAAGAATGCTCTTTGATGATAAAAAAAAACAAACCAAGAAGGACAAGTAGTATCCGGTGTTATTCCTGGTTGGAATAAACTCAGTATCCTTTTTCTCTTGAAAGGATGTTTAGTAAAGGCTTTCCTTCTTTCATTCTGTAATAATTTTCAACAATCTGTGGTGCCACTGATGTGGGGTTAGTGAGACTGGCGATATGCGGTGTTATATTTATTCTTGGATGCCTCCAAAGTCTATTGTTTTTGGGAAGAGGTTCTTCAGAAAAAACATCCAGGCTTGCTCCAGAAAGATGTCCTTCGGAGATAAGCTGCATTAAATCTTCCTCTATAATTTGTTCGCCACGCCCCACATTGATCACAAATGCATTTTTAGGTAATAGCTGCAAACTTTTTTTGTTGAGAATGCCTTTTGTTTCCGGTGTAAGCGGGAGGATGGAAACCAGAATATCCGTGTGAGATAAAAAATCAGGAAACTCCTTTGTGCCCGAGTAAACCTTCATGCCTAATTCTTCTTTAGCAGTTCGTGCCCAGCCAATTACATTGAATCCCGTCTTCTGCAATTCTGTTGCTACTTTTGCCCCGATTGCCCCAACACCCATAATGCCCACTTTTACATTTTTTACCCTCAGGTATTCTGCGGGTTTCCAAATGGATTCTATCTGTTTTATCTTGAAAGCATTCAGGTCGCGGAGGTGGTTCATAATAAGCGCCAGCACAAACTCTGCCATATCCTGCGCCAGATAAGGGTCTACCAACCGCGTAATGGAGATGTTATTTGGTAAATCAGGATCTCTCAACAGATGATCTACACCTGCCCCCATCGATGAAATGCATTTCAGATTGGGGTAATCCTTAAAAATCCCGTAGGGATGTCGCCAGGTGAGTGCAAAACTTATTTCTTCCCGATTGGAGTCATTTGGAAACGCACGAATATCAAGCCCTGAATCAACCTCCTTCAATGCGCTGATCCACGGTTCTACTCCTTTTGGATTAATAATAACAATGGCCATAATTATAGAGAACGCAAATATAACTGCTTGGTTCTCTCCAAGCGACTTGAAATTTAAAACTTACCTAAATAAAGACCGGCTCGAAGGATTTAGCTGAATAAGGGAAGGGTACGTCATTATGTTTTGTAAAATAAGCCGCAATGCTACCCAGTGCGTCAGAGCACATGGCTGAGTAGCCATTGCCACCGGCTGCCACATAAAGATTTCTCTGATCTGCGTCACCGATATAACAATGTTTGTGTTTGGTTCTACTGATGATGCACTTTTTCGTCTTATACCCAATGGTTTTTAAATCGGGCATGATGTAGTGTAATGCCTTGCGCAACATTTTTTCATTGGTATCAGTGTTTCCATATCGAAACCAATGTTGAATCTCTTCCAATTGGGTGAAAGTAATGTCTGTCGATAGATTGCAGCCCATCTTCAGATAGAACTGGCCATCAGGATATTTTACTGGCCTCACCAAATAGATTCCTTCTACTTCGTCCGTGTCCAATTCATAAAGTAGAGAGGGAAGATTGGCCAATCGTTGGGCTTCCTCTTCACTTACCTGGGCTAACAGAACAGTTTCACTTTCCATTTCAAGATCAAGTGGACGAGGAAGTAATCCGTTAAAATTGGAAAAAGCCCCCGCAGTGACCAGCACTTTTGAAGAGGAAAACTCAAGCCCTTTTTCTGTTTTGATTTTATAAATGCTACTAGTCGAATTTATGTTGAGAACAGTATCTTTAAAAATTTCACCTTCTCTATTTTTAAATACTTTCAGTTGTGCCAGAATTAACTGCATGGGATTGATGTGACCAGATGGCGCAGACTCTAACATACCAAATGCACCGGTGGGAAAGGTATAATGGGGTAATGCTTTATGAATAAGATCAGCATTTTCAAAAAATTGATAAGGCAGCCTGAGTTGATTGGCTTGTTCTGGAAGTTTTTTCAAGTAATCATCCTTTCCATGAGGCGACACGTAAAGGCAACCCACGGGATAATGAAATGGAATGTCACTTTCTTTTTCGAGTTGGGGGTAGTGGGCCGCAGATTGTTGGTTCAACCTGGTCCAGACAGGGTCAACGCCTATTACCCTTTGCACTCGCGCCTGATCGTAGTGACTGGCAAAAACCTGAGCGGTATTCAAATCATGCAATGGTTCATCCGGTCCAATGATGGCGACCCGTTCATATGAATTTTTAAGGTATTTGGCAGCGGCAGAACCGATAAGTCCTTTTCCTATTACAATGCAATCATATGGAAGAGAATGCTGTGTCATGAATTCAAATGGAGAATGGCCTACTTACTTTATTTTCAAAGGTAGTTTAACTAAATTTAAATAGTGTCTTATAAGGTTGAAACGAATGTGGTAGACAGATCGAACGACCTGACAGCAATATTATTGCTCAATTAGGATTGTAAATCCTCAAATATTCACTCCTGGAAGTGAAGAATCATTATTATTAAATTTTATAAAGTCCTATCTTAACACTTATGAATAAACGATATTAATGACACATCTGTAATAGAGGCCCCATCAAAGAATTTATAACTTTTGTCAATTCAGTCTCCTTTGGAAATTATATACTTTTACTTTTTAAACGAAAACTCATGAAAGTATTTACAGGGTGTTTCATAGCCCTACTCTTGATCATTTTTTCAAACTGCACAAACGCACCTACAAAAGATGATCATATCGCTGCGGCCGATAGCCTGTTTCGTGCTTATTATGATTTCAAGCTGAGGATCAACCCCATAGAAGCGACCAAGGCCGGAGAGAATCAATACAATGATCGCGTGGCCAATTATGTTTCAGGCCCCTATCTAAAGGAAATTGAAGAAAAGTATACCCGCTTTCTTAATATAATAGATCGATATGATTCTTCCATGGTAACACCCTCACAATGGATGAGTCTCCGGGTGATGCAATGGGATTGCAACATTAAAAGAGAGGGACTGAATAACAAAATAGTTACAGTAGCTTCTCCGATGTATGACCTTCCTAGCTTTGAATTGATGCCACTGGCTCAAATCACTTCTCTTCAGTTGTATTTTTCACAATTGGCGGGAGGGAAAAGTGTCCAACCTTTCAACACGGTAGAAGATTATGATAACTGGTTGAAGCGAGTAGATGATTATCTTGCCTTCCTCGATACGTGCATGGTGAATATGAATGAGGGAATCGAAAAGGGAATTGTGATGCCCAAGGTTCTGATTAGAAAAATGATTCCTCAACTCGATGAATTTATCAATGCACCCAATATGGAGCATCTATTTTATGGTCCGGTTGAGATTATGCCTGCCAGTTTTCCTCCTGAAGATCGGATGAGATTAACAATGGCCTATGCTGAAATGATTGAAGGGAAAATCGAACCTAAGTATAGAGATTTGCGAGATTTTTTAGTCAACACCTACCTTCCTGCAGGACGGGAAACATCAGGTATCAATGCATTGCCCAATGGGCCTGAAACGTATAACTACCTGGTGAAATTGAGTACAACCACCTTAATGAGTGCAGATGAGATACATGAGCTAGGTAAAAATGAAGTGACGCGAATAAGAGGTGAAATGGAAAAGGTGAAAACGGAAATCGGATTTAAGGGAGATCTAAAAGAATTTTTCGAACAAGTAAGAACCAGCAAAGAACAAATGCCTTTCACTGACCCTTCTCAGGTAATTGCTAATTTTAATGACATTCATAACCGAATGAGTGTTCGATTGAATGAAGTCTTTGATCTTAAACCCAAAGCCAGCTTTGAAGTGAGAAGAACAGAAGCCTTCCGAGAAGCTTCTGCCAGTGCAGAATATGTTCCAGGTACAAAGGATGCCTCTAGGGCGGGAGTTTTTTATGTTCCCATTCCGGATGTAGCATCCTATAATAAGTACAATGCGGAGGCACTCTTCTTGCACGAGGCTGTCCCGGGCCACCATTATCAACTATCCCTTCAGCAGGAAAATGACAGCCTTCCTGAGTTTCTTCATCCGGAAAGCATGGGTGTGTTTGTTGAAGGATGGGCCTTGTACGCTGAATCATTGGGAAGGGAATTGGGGTTGTATGAAGATCCCTATCAATACTTTGGTATGTTGAGCATGGAAATGCACAGGGCCATTCGACTGGTTGTGGATACGGGTATTCATGGTAAAGGCTGGACTCGGGAGCAGGCCATTCAATATTCCCTCGACAATGAGGCAGACTCAGAGGCGTCCATTACCGCAGAGATAGAAAGGTATATGGCAACTCCCGGGCAGGCTTTGTCTTATAAAATTGGACAGCTTAAAATAAGAGAACTTCGGACTAGAGCTGAGGAAGCCCTGGGAGAAGCATTTGATGTAAAAGAATTTCATAATCAAGTACTTAATTCAGGCAGTTTACCACTTGTGCTATTGGAAGAAAAGATTGATAACTGGATTGCTACGGAAGATGTTTCTCACGGATCACACAGATAAGTACAGAAAAAAACATGCCGTGCTATTCTATTATCTGTGTAAGGCTGTGCCATCTGTGAGCCATAATTTGACACCTTTATAAGTTAGGTTATGGCGAGTCATATTGCTAATTTTCGACTATACCTTATGTTTATAGTTATCAATCTTTTGATGGATTCATGAAGCGATTATTCTCTGTTGTAGTTATGCTCGCCTGTATGGGGGCCTATGCTCAGGAGCCTAGGCGTACTATTGACATTGCAGATGTGTTTGAACAGGCGCTTACAGGAGATTCCGATTCCGAAAGGGAATTTGAGGGATTACAGATTCAGTTTACAAAACTTGAGGACAAAAGCATCTATGAATATCTTGTAGCCAGGCATCCCGATAAGGTAAATAAGTCAGGACAAGTTGAGTTAGTGAGCCATATTATATTTACAAATTGCTTATTTGAAAAAAGTTTAGATTTTGAAAAAATAGTATTTAAAAATCTTACCCTAACCGGGTGTTCAGTAGGGAATCAGCGATTCAGTAATGCACAATTTCAACTATTAAAACTGCAAGACAATAAAACAGACAACTCCATAGAATTATCCGGAGTCAAAGCTACCTCATTAGAGATCAAGGAAAATTCAGTAGGATATGAAATTTATATAGAGAAAGATAGCATTGTGGGTGATACTTTTATTGAGGGTAATAAACTGGATGCAGGAGAGATTGTAGTATCATCTTGCTATTTTAACGGTTCTGTTACTGTAGGTAATAACGAGGTCTCGGGGGTTTTAATTGAAAATTCGGATTTTAAGTTTCCTGAGTATGGCGAGTTTAACAATTATAAGCTTGCGGATAATATTTCTTCTGACTTATACCTTACTTCAAATCATTTCAGTGGAGATGAAACGAGTAAAGTATATTTTAACAAGGGTAACTACTTGAATCTGGATGTCCGTAAAAATGAGTTTGCAGTAAATGTGTATTTCATAGAGAACAAAGCAGAGGAGCGGTTCTTTTTAGTGGATAATAAATTTGATAGGCATGTCTCATTTGAAAAATTTCTATTTTCTGAAACATGGAATGAATTGTATTGGAAGCAACTGGCAGGATACAAACTTCGCTATGCAGATTATGGTGGTGAAACCAAGGAAGAATTGGATGATGAAATCAAATACAGCAATCTAATAAATATTTATAAAGGACTTCATACTATTTTTCTTTCACGAGGTGATATAGAATCAGCCAATGCCTGCTACAGTGAGATGAAGCAATTGCAGGGGCGAAGACTAAAACTGGTGTTTCAGGAGAAAAGAAGTTTTAGTAGTTTTTTAAGATGGCAATTGAATGTGCTCTTAAAAGTTTATACCAACCATGGCACTGATCCGGCATTGGCAGTGGTGATGTCGTTTTTTGTGATAATGTTTTTTGCTATGTTATATCTTTTCTTTCCATCAGAATGGGATTCAGATAGTGTGAATAGATTACTTATTAGTTATGAGCAGTTTCTTCAAAGAAAGAAGAAGGCCAGTTTAGCTCCGATCTTAGTCGTTTTTGGTTCGGTTTTGCTTACCCTGATTAATTCAATTACGCTAAGTATTAACAGTTTCGTTACGCTGGGCTTTGGTAGTATCCCTACAAAAGGTTTCGCCCGCTATCTGTGCATCGTGGAAGGATTTATAGGCTGGTTTTTGCTGAGTATATTCACAGTAGCACTTATTAATCAGGTGTTGGCATAGATTACTTCTCTTTTAGAGAGCGGTACTCAGTTACAATATCTTTGTTGCCGGTGTCAACAATGCGAATGGACTCACCAGCCGTATAGGTTATTTCAAAGGTAGCTCTGCGTTTGGTGCAAGTGAATACAGTTTTGTCTTTGCCGTCAAAAGCTTTCTTCACAACATCATAAGTATCACTTTCAATAACGATTGCCCTGCCAGTGAAATCGATGGCAGTATTAACAGACACTTCTTCTTTGCCATCGGGCCTGATGGTTTGCTTTACAGAGGCAGTCACCACACCTTGGAAACCTCTACGATCGTTTGTGCTTTGTGCATATAAGCCCATGGAAACGACTGATATCATGAAGATTAGCACTGCCTTTTTCATTTTATTCTGTTTAAATGTTTCAAATTTAAAATTAACAATACATCATACACAATAAACATGCCGATAGCTATGAAGATAAAATTCATTTCCAATAAGACAAAATACCCTGATTCCTGACCAAAATCATCTTTTTACCTAAGCGCTATCATATTTATGAGGGGGTGGCTCTTCTACTTTTATGCCTTAAAACCGTAAAAAACCGAACCTTTCTATGGAATTAGAAAAAATAAACTATGACAACAAGATTGTAAAGGCCTTTATTATAGCTACAGTCACCTTTGGCATTATAGGCATGAGTGTGGGCTTGTTGGCCGCCATACAATTATTCTATCCACTCTGGAATTTTGACCTACAATACACCTCGTTCGGTAGGATAAGACCTTTACACACCAATGCGGTTGTTTTTGCATTTGTGGGTAACGCCATGTTTGTGGGGATTTATTACAGTATGCAGCGCCTGCTCAAGGCCAGAATGTTCAGCGATTTGCTAAGCTGGATTCACTTCTGGGGATGGCAGTTAATAATTTTAGCAGCAGTTATTACACTTCCTCTGGGGATGACCTCCTCCAAAGAGTATGCAGAGTTGGAGTGGCCAATAGATATCGCCATTACAATTATATGGGTAGTCTTTGGTTGGAACATGATAGGTACCATCCTAAGAAGAAGAGAAAAGCACATGTATGTAGCCATTTGGTTTTACATTGCTACGTTTGTGACAGTCGCTGTGCTTCATATCGTCAATTCGTTTGCGATTCCGGTGACCATGTTCAAAAGTTATTCCTGGTATGCGGGTGTACAGGATGCGCTTGTGCAGTGGTGGTACGGACACAATGCAGTTGCCTTCTTTCTTACCACCCCCTTTCTTGGGTTGATGTATTACTTTCTCCCTAAAGCTGCCAATCGTCCGGTTTATTCTTACAAATTATCCATCGTACACTTTTGGTCATTGATTTTTATCTATATCTGGGCCGGCCCTCACCATTTGTTGTATACTTCCTTACCGGATTGGGCGCAATCTCTCGGGGTGGTATTTTCTATTATGCTGATTGCTCCATCTTGGGGTGGTATGCTTAATGGCCTACTCACATTGCGTGGAGCATGGGATAGAGTACGAGAAGATCCTGTTCTAAAGTTTATGGTAGTAGCCGTAACTGCTTATGGTATGGCCACGTTGGAAGGTCCACTTCTTTCGCTAAAGAATGTGAATGCCATTGCTCACTTTACGGACTGGATTATTGCCCACGTTCACGTAGGCGGTTTGGGCTGGAATGGCTTTCTGACCTTTGGTATGCTGTACTGGGTTATCCCTAGGATGTGGGGAACAAAATTATATTCAACAAAACTGGCCAATCTGCATTTCTGGGTGGGCACGTTGGGGATCATGTTCTATGCACTTCCCCTTTACATTGCAGGGGTGGTACAAAGCCTGATGTGGAAAGAATTTACAGCAGATGGATTTCTACAGTATCAAAATTTCTTGGAGACCACCACGCAGATTTTGCCCATGTATATGTTACGTGCAGTAGGAGGTAGCCTCTATCTCACTGGGGTAATTATTATGGCATACAACTTAATCAAAACTGCGTATGCAGGTAAGTTCATTGCCAATGAAGAAGCAGAGGTTGCTCCGATGGTAAAAACAGTGAGCAGTGGAGGACACTGGCATCATGTGCTGGAGCGGAAGCCAGTGATATTTACAGTGCTTGCATTGGTAGCTATATTAATTGGTGGGGCAATTGAGATGGTACCCACTTTCCTGATCAAATCCAATATACCTACTATTGCTAGCGTAAAGCCCTACACTCCTCTGGAGCTACATGGAAGGGATATTTATGTGCGAGAGGGTTGTGTAGGTTGTCACTCTCAGATGGTACGCCCATTCAGGTCAGAGGTACAACGTTATGATCCTACCAATGGGGAGTACTCCAAAGCAGGGGAATATGTTTATGATCATCCTTTTTATGGGGCTCAAACCGTACCGGCCCTCACCTGCAACGCGTAGGCGACAAGTATGCCGACAGTTGGCATTTCCGACATATGCTTGCCCCAGGCGATGTTTCGAATGGATCCATCATGCCCGCTTATCCATGGCTTTATGAGCAATTGATAAACAAAGAATTAACTCCGAGAATGATTGCTGCCATGAGAACGGTAGGCGTGCCTTATGAAGACGGTTATGAAGAGGTGGCCAATGTGGATTTGGATAAGCAAGCTGCACGCATTTCAGAGAACCTCGGTCTGGAGGGATATGATATTGTGAAAGAAGCTGAGATAGTCGCACTGATTGCTTATCTCCAACGGCTGGGTACAGATATTAAAGCGAATAAAGTAGCAGGAAAATAACCTTTATCAAAGTTTAAATAATATGTATAAAGATATTTTAGGAGATATTGATAACATCGAGATTTGGCCAACCATATCCTTTGTCATCTTTTTTCTATTCTTTTTGATTCTGATTTGGTGGGTGTTGAAGGCTGATAAATCCTTTATTACTGAAATGAGCAACAAGCCATTTGAAGATGGAATTGATACCGAAAGAAGAGAGGCAATAAAATCTAACGAACTATGAAAAAAGTAAAAGCAATATTTGCCATGATGTTACTCTCCATTGGGACATTTGCGCAATCTGGTAATGCAAACAAAGGATCAATGTGGGAGGATCCCGTTTCTCTCTTTTATGTAACCGTGGGGTTTTTAATTGTAGTTGCAGTATTAGTAATTGTTGTCGCCTTGTATCTGCTTCAGGTGTTGCGATATATGGCAAAAGATACAGCGATAAAACGTGCCAAGGCTCAAGGCATTGAATATAAAGAACAGCCGAGTTGGTGGGAGAATTTAAATCAGAAGCTGCATGGATTTGTTCCTATTGAAAAGGAAGAGGCCATTATCATGGATCATAGTTATGATGGGATTCGCGAGTTGGATAATCACTTACCACCCTGGTGGAAATGGTTGTTTTACGGAAGCATCATCTGGGGGGTGGTTTATTTTATTGCCTATCACGTCACTGATTCATTGCCGCTTCAAACAGAAGAATATAATACTGAAGTAGCACAAGCTGAAGAGCAAGTAAGAAAGTTGAAAGCCGCTAATCCCGGAGCAGTTATTGACGAAAATACAGTAATTTTAACTACGGAGGTCACTGCCCTTGCGGATGGTAAAGAGACCTTTAATAACATTTGTTCCTCATGCCATCGGATGGACGGAGGAGGGGATATTGGTCCCAACTTGACAGATAAATATTGGAAACATGGTGGTTCCGTTAAGGATGTATTTAAGGTTGTAAGAGATGGGGTACCCAATACAAATATGGTGGCTTGGGGTGGAGCATTGAGTCCTGAAAAAATGCAAAACGTATCGAGTTATCTGCTGACCTTACAAGGAACAAATCCACCCAATGCAAAAGCACCAGAAGGAGATTTGTATGAGCCGGCTGCGACTAAACCAGCAACCAGTGATAGCGTGAAGACACAAGCATCAATTTAGATAAGGAGAACAAAGCAATACAGTGAAGGAAAAAGAAACCAAAGAAAATCTATATGAGTTTGATGAGGAGTTCAGAGACTCCATTTCAACTGTAGATGCAGAGGGAAAACGGATTTGGATATATCCCAAAAAACCATCTGGGAGATTTCATAATTGGCGTATTGTAGTAAGTGTTTTTTTACTTGCTATACTTTTTGCCGGACCTTTTATAAAGTTGAATGGCAAACCGTTTTTTTTATTAAACTTCTTTGAGCGGAAATTTATAATTTTTGGTCAGGTATTTTGGCCACAGGACTTTTTTCTGCTCGCACTTACATTGGTTACCTTCTTCGTTTTTATAACCCTATTTACAGTTGCTTTTGGAAGGATTTGGTGTGGCTGGATGTGTCCTCAGACACTGTTTCTGGAAATGGTGTTTCGGAAAATCGAATATTGGATTGAAGGTGACGCCAATGAACAAAGGAAATTGGATAAGGCGCCTTGGAATGGCAGTAAGATTTTTAAAAAGACCAGCAAGCAAATTATATTTTTTGCTATTTCCCTATTGATTGCACATCTTGTGATGGCCTACATGGTGGGAGTTGATGAGGTTGTTAATATAGTGAGTCAGCCACCCTCCGAACACATGGCAGGCTTCATCGGATTACTTGCTTTTACAGGCGTTTTTTATGGTGTCTTTGCGAGATTCAGAGAGCAAGCTTGTATTGCAGTCTGCCCTTACGGAAGGCTTCAGGGCGTATTGCTTGTGAAAGATTCACTTGTGGTAGCATATGATTGGCTGCGAGGAGAGCCCAGGGGAAAGATCAGGAAAAGCGAATCAAGTACTGAAGCCAACAAGGGAGATTGCATCGATTGTAAATTATGTATTCATGTGTGCCCTACGGGTATTGACATACGCAATGGCACTCAACTCGAATGTGTGAACTGCACTGCTTGTATTGATGCGTGTGATGATGTAATGGTGAAGATAGGCAAGCCCAAAGGGCTGATCAGATATTCATCTTATAATGCCATTAAAGAGGGGGTGCTTAAAATATTTACTCCACGAATAGCGGGATACAGCGTGGTGCTAGTCGCTTTGGTGAGCCTATTAATGTACTTTATAATAACACGTGCCGATATTGATACCACTGTTTTAAAGGCCCCTGGTACGCTGTATTCCAAAACTGAGGATGGGCAGATTACAAACGTGTATAATATTGAATTTGTTAACAAAACTTTTAATGAGGTATCACTTGATGTAAGGGTTGAGTCTCCTGAAGCAGCATCCTTATTAAAAATTGGTGACCCAAATATTTTAGTGCCTAAAGAGGGTAAATTAAAAGGACTATTCATGATTAAGCTTCCTGAGAAGGATATCAAGTCAATGAAAATGAATGTGGTTCTAGGAATATATCAGGATGGTGAGAAAATAGAAACTACAAATGCGCGTTTTATAGGACCGATAAAGACGACTAAAAAATAAAAAGACTAAGCATGAATTTTGGAAAGTGGATAGTGGTGGCGTTTGTGCTCTTTGCAGTGTTTATAGCAACACTTGTAACAGTGTGTATAAGACAGGACATAAGTTTGATTAGACCCGATTATTATCAGGAAGAATTAGTACATCAACACAAAATGACATTGATTCAGAATGCTAAGTCTTTGGAGGCCCTTCCGGTTATTTCTATTTCTGAAAATATTTTAACCATATCATTTTCTGATTTTGACAAAATTGAAAAAGGTGAATTGCGTTTATTACGACCTTCAGATGTAAAGTTAGATAAGAAATTTACTCTTCAGGCTGGCAATCAGAAACAACAATTTCCCTTGGATGTTTGGAGCAAAGGATTGTACAGAGCCAGTGTACAATGGACCATGAGTGGTAAGGAGTTTTATTATGAACGCTTAATCGTACTGTAATGTATCTTACTGCTATACTAATGGGACTTGCCGGAGGCCTGCATTGTGTAGGCATGTGTGGTCCATTGGTTTTGGCAGCAACAGCGAAAAGTCCTTTCGTGGGAAGTAAATTAATTTATAACCTGGGACGAGTGCTAACATATGGACTATTAGGAACAATAGCCGGTGCAATGGGTGGCGTTATTCAGATTACACCCTACCAAAATCTGTTGGCGTACCTTTTAGGTGGAGTTTTTTTATTGATTGGTTTTGGTGCAATAAGCGGGGTGCATATCCCTTTATTGTCATCAATTATTCATCGGTTTACAAATTGGTTAAAGGCAACTTTTGGAAATTTTCTGAGAGGAAAAAAAAATATCTTTTTTCTAGGGATGCTCAATGGATTGCTTCCGTGTGGGCTCACTTATTTGGCCCTGACTTACTGCCTCACCCTTGATTCTTTTGTAGAAGGATTTTTGTTTATGATTATTTTTGGAATTGGCACTATTCCTGTAATGGTAGGACTGTTGTGGCTGCTGGGTAATGTATTGGATAAGCTCAGGGTAAATTATAGGAGAATAAGCATGATTGTAATGATTACCATTGGGAGTTTGGTGATCGGCAGAACATTGTTGTCCCATGAGAATCATCATGGAAAGGATGTTCAAAACAGCATGCTTATTGACGATGTAATATGCCGATAGGGCATTTTTATTGTTGCCTGAAATAGTTACTTTTACTAGTGTTAGAACCATGTTTGTGGTGAGGAGTCCGGATACCTCGGGTATTTTCACCACCTACTTAAACTAAATTAACTGACAAATGAAACGAATTCTTGTACCTACAGATTTCTCTAAGACATCCATTATTGCACTTGAAGTGGCATGTGAAATAGCCAAAAAAGCAGGTGCTGACGTAATTGCATTACATGTAGTGGAGGAGGCTACTGCTGAATCTTTTAGGGTTACCGGAGAGGTAGTGCAGCGAAATTTTGAAGACCGGTTATACACCTTCAAGCTTCTTGAGAAAGCAAAAAAGCAATTGGAGAAACTGGTTCACGATCCGAAATTTGCTTCTATCAGACTTGATGGTGAGTTGAGACTAGGGAACCCATTTCATGGAATGAATTCGATTATTATAGAACAGAAGGTTGATCTAGTGGTAATGGGTACGCGTGGCGTTACTCAGATAAAAGAAATGATTATTGGCTCTAATACTGAAAAGGTAGTTCGTCATTCAAAGGTGCCAGTACTTTCTGTTCATAAGAAACCATCCAGAGTCAATTTTAAAAATATTGTATATGCTACATCCATGTCAAAGAATGAGGAGAAGTTTTCTAAGATAGTTATGGAGGCGCAAGAACTGTACAATTCTAAAATTCACTTGGTAAGGATCAACACACCTGGAGATTTTCAGCGTGATCGTGTTGCAAAAGACTATATGGAGAAGTTTGCCAAAAAACTTGGGCTAAAGAACTATACGATTAATGTTTATAACGACTTGACAGAAGAGGAAGGTATCATCTATTTTGCTGAGAGCATTCATGCCGATATGATTGCTATGGCAACACATGGCAGAACGGGCTTTGCGCATGTGCTTGCAGGAAGTATTGCTGAGGAAGTGGTAAATCATGCCAAGCGTCCTGTGCTTACTTATGTGATTAAAAAATAACGTTAATCAGGTAAAATATGAAATAAAGCCCGCCTGGTACGGGCTTTATTTTTTTAATGAGGATGAACATGGAGGATTATTATCAAATTCTTGGTATAAGTCCACGGGCCACACAATTGGAAGTGAGGCATTCGTTTAGAAAACTGGCAGTGTTGTATCATCCGGATAAGAATAACACTAAGGAGGGAGAGGAGAGGTTTAAAGAAATCAATCAAGCTTACGAAGTACTCAGTAATCCAAAAAAAAGAGAGCAGTATGATCTTTCAATTGCCAATGGGTATTCATCCCCTTCAGCCGCCCAATCTATCCATAGAGATCCTGCGTACAAAAGAAGGCAGAGGGCACCTTATACGCAGAGAGAGGCACGACAAAGTGCTCAGGAGCTTATGGCTGAATATTTGCCTATATTCAGATGGATATGTTATGTGGCATTGCTTGTCACCGTAACGGTCGCTATAGACTATTCATTACCTTTTGAAGAACACACTATGGATATCGAAGAGATCAACAGAGTCTATAGAACAGGAAGGGGAGGAGGAATGATGTATGATCATGATGAGTTAATTACAAAGAATGGAATCATTATTGAATTGCGTGATGCGGATGTCCCTTATTTTAAATCCACCCCCTCTATAAGCATTCAACAAACTCTATTATTTCGTAAGATTGTAACAGCGGCAATTCCTTCTGGTGAATACAAGATAAGGGTGGCAGCCATTTATGGAAACCTATTCTTTATCTCCATTATTCTTTTTGTCTCCTCTCTGCTGGGTGTCATCATGAGAAATAGAATTGAGTTCTCATTTAATCTTTCCATAGTTTCTTTTGTGCTTTTGATTATTGTTATGTTTTTATTAATTAGATGAGATGAGTAAAAAAAAATCAAACGACTGGAAAAATAGAGAAGGCGTAGTATACTCTACCAATCAAGACTTTGGTTACGACACTGGCCAGTCGCACGAGAGTGAAACGCTAGCGCCTGCCCAACAAAATTTGAAGGTGATGCTGGATAAAAGTGGCAGGGCAGGAAAGCAGGTAACGTTGATTAAAGGATTTATTGGAACGTCTGCAGATTTGGAGGCGCTTACCAAAATACTAAAAACAAAATGTGGGGTTGGTGGATCTGCCAAAGATGGTGAAATACTCATTCAGGGTGATGTGCGTGAAAAGGTATTTTCAATACTGATCAATGATGGCTATAAGGCAAGGAGTGGATAAAAGGCTGCCTCAAAACTTTAAAACAGCCCCTGTAATTATAACCCAAATTGATTACTTCCGCTCTTTCAATTTTTTCAACTCCTCTTGATAAACATTTAGGAACGGCTTTTGATTTTCAGGAATGTTTTTAATGGCCAACTCCCAGTACTTGACAGCATTTTTATTATCACCAATAGCAGCATAACCCCTTGCAAGGCCTGCATTGGGCGTAAACTTATCTTCTGGATGCAACTTCTGGTTTAACTTGAATACTTCCAGTGCTTTGTCATTTTTTCCTGCTGCGATAAGTGAACGACCATAGCCATGGATTTGGATTGCGTTGGCTGTTGGAAGATTAATTGCCCTGGTCATTACCAACTCTGCTTCGTTATCCTTACCCATTGCGTTCAATACATTGGCCTTTGTTTGCAAAGTAAAAAAATCTTCCTGACCAATAAACTGACGGTTGATAGCAGCTTCTGCCCAGGTAAGAGCTTCTTCCAAATTAATCTTGTTGTCTGCACAAAAACTTGCAGCTGCCATAAAATTTTGATGCGAAAACCCTAAAGAACCTCTTAATTCATTTCGTATAATGTCCACGTACACATCATTGATGTTGGGGATTTCAATAGTAACTGGAATCTTTTTATTTTCCCATTTCAAATATACCACTGCTGAACCGGGTTGACGATCTTCAAATCCATAGGTGAGATATTCTGTATAATCGGTGTCTGTGGGTATGGATTTGGTACGTGCAGCATCTTCTTTGATATCATAAAAGAAGCTACCCCAACTTGTTGAATTGTTGGATAAGATATAAGTCCATGGCGTATCTTTTTCCGCAATGAGGAACAAGCCATAAGTGCCGGCCTTGACGTTTGCACCACCAAATTTAACAGCGTGAGAGAAAGTAATGGTTGTGTTTTCATTAGCACCCGCTCTCCAAGGAGCCGCAGTAGAGGTACCAAAGCCTAAATCATTAAGGCCATAAGGCACCAATTTCCCCCAAATATGACCTTTTCGATCTGTTCCATCGGGAGCGTGTACTTTGGGACTATTGTAATTAACGGTGACTTTAACAGGGCCAATCCATTGACTTACTTCTGCTTTCTGATTTCCCCCACTGGGTGGTAGAGTAATTCCCTGTGCAAAAAGGGTCGATGAGATAAATCCAATAAGGATGATTGTAAATAATTGTTTCATAATGCTGAAATTGATTGAGGTTAATATTCATAGTACACCTTCTCTTAAACGTATTTCCTCAATAAGGTTACTAACCCGACTCGTGGTATTTTGCTATTGCTTAATCCTAAATCGAATGGATGTTTTCAGGGATAGCCACCCAAAGCGACAATGGATTTATTTTGACGTTGAACTCGGTTGCGGCTCCTGCTGCCTCTCCATCAATATGGAACGGTATTTCGTTATTGGTTATAATTTTAATTTCCCTAGCTTGTGAGAAGTGAATTATTTTTGATTGCACCAAAGTTCTGTTAAAAAGCCTTCGAACAAATTGGAATCCTTGTAGGGTATTCATTTTATTTACCAGGCACACATCAATCAATTGATCGCAAAGAGAAGCAGTAGGAGCGATGTAGGCATTGTTTCCAAATTGTGATGAGTTGGCAAACGAGATGCTAAATAAGTTTTCCATAGTAGTTACTCCATCCACCTCTACCTCACATTCAAAGGATTTGAATTTATTAAATTGGGTTATAACAAGTTTCCCATAAGTAAGTAGCCCCCTTTTGCCATCCCTTGCAAACAACTCTGCTATATGACCATCGAAACCCACTCCAGATACATTAACAGACAAACGATCATTGATGTGAATGGTATCAATTTGCAGGATATTTTTCATGTCAAGCATTAATAACGCATCGTTAATAGATAGTGGAATTTTTAAATGTCTCGCGAGTCCGTTTCCAGAACCCTTGGGTATAATACCCAATACTACCGATGAATTTAATAATCCTTGGGCTACTTCGTTCACCGTGCCATCCCCCCCCACAGCGAAGGCTATTTTAAATTTATTTTCAACAGCCATTTTAGCAAGTGTTGTGCCATGGCCTGGTTCTCTGGTAAATTCAATGGCACACTCAAGGTTTCTTTTTGTACATTGCGTCAATATCTTTTTTTCCACTGCCGGAGAATATCCTGTGCCCGAGTACTTGTTGACTATGAATAAAATCTTGTTACAGTCGCTCATTGAAATTGCAAAAAAGAGTTGTAAGTTAACAATTACAACACAGCAGCGCTATGAGTTATTTTGTTCCAAGAAAAATAAAGTTTAGGGCCTGGAATAGCGAGGCTAAATTATTAATGCGGCTCGATCGCATTGATTGTAATAAGGGCGAGTTGTTTCGTAAAGACCATGTATTGTTACAATTCACAGGCCTTTTGGATAAAGAGCAGGAAGAGATTTACGATATGGATGTTTTGCTGATTTATTCTGAAAAGCATCTTGTATTTTGGGATTCTGAGAAAAATGGTTGGTTCTTCTCAAAACTTGATCAGCCTTCAGAGCGCAATCCATTTTTGAATGTGAATGCGAGGGTAATGAAAAGACTGGGAAACTATTTTGAATTACAGAAATAGCGTTCTGATTAAAGTTTTGACTCTATGTATTTTACTGCCTGGCTGATGGTTTGCATTTTCTCTGCATCATCATCTGGTATTTTAATATCAAAAGTTTGTTCAAAATCCATTACCAATTCAGCGTAGTCCAGTGAGTCTATGCCAAGGTCTTTTACAAAGTTTGCATCTGGTGTTATTTCTGATTCGGGGATTCCTAGTTTTTCTACTAATATAGAGGTGACCTTTTTCTGAATTTCGGACATAATAAACTGCTTAGTTATTTACAAAGCTAGAAAATATTAATGGATTTTCTCGGATTTAGAATCGCAGTAAAAACTCTGTTCCTTCTCCTAATTTAGACTTCACAGTAATACGGCCCTCATGCTGGCGCATAATCTGTTTGGAAAGGCTCAGTCCTATGCCTGACCCGCTTTTTTTTGTGGAATAGAACGGCACAAATATGCGTTCAAGTGCTTCGGAGTCTATTCCGTCCCCATTATCGCTTATTGATATTATTGGCCTTGTTTTTTCGTCTACGTAAGCTTTTAGCTCAACGTGTTTCTCTTTCTGTTCAGAAAAAGACTGCATGGCATTTTTAACAAGATTGATAATCACTTGCTCAATCATGCTTTTGTCCACACTTATGATCAAATCTTCAGGGTCAATGGTTATTGAGATTTTTATGCCATTATCAATGAGTTCCTTTTTTTGAAGAATAGCCATTTCTTCCAACAGTTTTTTTACTTTCACCGGTGCCAGATTAGGCTGAGTTCGTTGGGATAGATTTTTGAACTCCCTTACGAAATGTATTAAACCGGCACTGCGCTTGCTGATTGTTTGGATGGACAAATGCATATCTTCCATCTCAGCTTTATTAAAGGTAGCAACAGGCTGATTCATTTTACTTTGCAGCTCATCTTCCACCACACCTGCGAGGGAAGAAATGGGTGTTATGGAATTCATTATCTCGTGGGTGAGTACCCTCACCAAATTTTGCCATGCCTCCATTTCTTTTTCATCCAATTCACTTTGAATGTTGTTCATGGAAATCAGTTTTATCACCTCACCTCGCAATGTGAGCTCAATGGCGTAAATGGATATTTGAACAGTCTCATCGGCCAATACCAGTCGCGTCAGTTCTCGTCCTCCGGTTTTTAATTTGAGAAATGCTTCCACCAACACATCACTTACCGGTCGCAAGTCATCAATATGCTTGGCTTGAGTTACATGTAATAATTTTTTGGCGGCTATATTCATCATCTGAATGGATCCATCTTTTTTAAAGGTGAGCAATCCAATACCTATGTGCTGAACAATATTTTTAAAAAATTGATATTCAGAATCTTTTTCACTTCTGGAGGTTTTAAGTTTGGTAATGGCTTCATTCAATTCATTGTGCAATCGTTGAACTGCGGGATTATCACTATCTGTCTTAAATGAAGAGGACAGATCATCAAACCTAATTGCATCCAAGAAAGACGCAATGTTTTCATTGGATTCCTCAAATTCTTTAATAAGATGAGATATTTGAAATAGTGTAGCTCCTGCCAATGCGAGAACAAGGATTATATTGAAAGAATTGGCCATCGCAAAGGCCGTTGCAAATACAGTAGCTACTAAAATAGCAATGCGTGTAACAAGGGGTGAGCGCAGGTTAAAGCCCATATTTTTCCATCCGCCTGTACAGGGATGCTCTCGTCAGACCAAGTTCATCGGCTGCCTTTGAGATGTTGCCACTGTGAAGTTGTATGGCCTTGACAACTGCAGCCTTCTCTACTTCATCCAGATTCAATGTATCGCTTTCTGTGATTGATCCACTTTTTCTGTTAAACAGAAAATCGCTTTCTTGCAGGGTAGGCGAATCTGCCATAATTACTGCACGTTCAATAGAATGTTGTAGCTCCCTGATATTTCCCGGCCAGGCATATTTTTTTAATTTGGCAATTGCTTGTTCAGAAAATGAGATTACGTCCTTATGATATTTTTTGGTGTAGAAATTTAGAAAGTGATCAGCAAGCATTGGAATGTCTTCGACACGTTCATACAATGGAGGTATACGGATTTCAACCGTATTGATACGGTATAAAAGATCTTGTCTGAATTTCCCTTCTTCTACCATATGGTGTAACGGCATGTTAGTGGCGCAGATCAATCTAATATCCACATCTACAGGACCATTGGAACCAACTCTTGTAATCTGTCTTGCTTGTAAGGCTGTTAAAAGTTTGCTTTGCAAAGCCATACTGAGATTACCAATTTCATCTAAAAACAATGTGCCGCCATTAGCCAGTTCAAAACGTCCTGTTCTGTTTTCTCGTGCATCTGTAAACGCACCTTTTTTATGGCCAAATAACTCGCTTTCAAAAAGTGTCTCAGTGATAGCCCCCATGTCTACACTTACAAAAGAGTTGTCTTTGCGCAGTGACTTCTGGTGGATGGCTCTGGCTACTAACTCCTTGCCGGTACCGTTCTCTCCTAAGATTAATACATTGGCATCAGTTGCTGCTACTTTGTCAATCAATGTAAATACTTCCTTGATCGAAGTACTGTTACCAATGATGTCACGAAATGGTTGGCTGATTTGTTCTTCAAGCATTTGCTTTGCTTTGCGCAACTTATCAACTTCATTGTAAGATTTTTTCAGTTTAATAGCAGTAGAAATCGTAGCTATTAATTTCTCATTTTGCCAAGGCTTTAAAATGAAGTCTGTGGCCCCCTCTTTCAGGGCGCGAACCGCCATCTCCACATCACCAAAAGCAGTAATCATAATTACCACCGCATCAGGATCTTTTTCTTTGATTTGTCTCAACCATTCAAACCCTTCTTTCCCTGAAGTGGTGTCTTTGCTGAAATTCATATCCAACAAAATGACATCGTAGGTGTCATTGTTGAGCAGGAATGGAATCTTGTTTGGGTTCTTGTCGATGATGACCTGATGACCGTACTTTTTCAACAGCATCTTGGCTGCCAATAGCACATCTTCATCGTCATCGATCATTAAAATTTTGCCGCCTTCGTTCACGTGATTCAGGTTCAGGTTGACTTATATTAATAGAAAAACTATGCCAGCTTCGGTACTGCCCGAAATCAGCGTTATGAGCAGCAGAAATGTACTGTCACGTACAAATATGTTCAAAAATGAACACTTTACAGTGCGATTTCGAAGATAATAATGATTTTAATGACCAAAATCGAAGGATTGTAAAGAAATAAACTTTATACCACGAAAACACATATAGGGTGTAACTTCAACAGAATGGATTCGTCATGTGAATGTTACCTAGAAACCGAATAATGAATTTAAAATCAGCAGTGTTGGAAGAATTTAAAATCAATATTAAGCACAAACTTGCCGCCCTTTGGACATCGGTTATGTTCTGTTACGTATATGGTGATTATTTTGAATTATATGTTCCGGAAAAAGTGGAAGGACTTCTAAATGGTTCAAATGTACTCAACAGTCCGGTTGCTTTATTTACTGCATCAGTTGCACTGGCCATTCCTGCGGTAATGATTTCAGTTTCCGTTCTCGCTAAACCTGTACTGAATAGATGGCTTAATATTATTTTTGGGGTGTTGTATTCATTGCTCATGATATTGATAGGATTTGGATCAATCTCAGCATGGTATTCTTTTTACGTTTTTCTAGCCTTCACAGAAAGCATTCTTACACTGCTCATCGTTTGGTTGGCCTGGAAGTGGCCGAAAAAGATACCGATTAAAATTATTCTGTTTTCAAACTCTTTACCGGATTCATCAAAGCGGCTTTTATTGCTTGATAGCTTACGATTAATAGTGTCACAATAAGCGCACCTATTCCCGTAACCGCGAAAATATTCCATGAAATGGTAGTTTTGTATCCATATTGTCCAAGCCAGCTATTCATGAAGTAAAAAGAAATGGGGATGGCGAGCCCACAAGAAATAATGATCAGCACAATAAAATCCTTTGATAGCATTTTCCACAGACTGGTTATGGAGGCACCCATTATTTTACGTACACCAATTTCTTTTGTACGTTGTTCTGCCATAAAAGAAGCCAAACCAAACAATCCAAGCAAACTGATAATCAATGCTAGTGCACTAAAAAGTGTTGCTAATTTTCCGATTCGCTCTTCTGCCCGAAACTTTGCATTATAGGCTTCATCTGCAAATGTGTAATCAAAAGGAGCGGATGGAACTATACTTGCAAGAACAGATTGTATTTTCGGCAATGCCAAGTGAGGGCTCACGGTTGGTTTTAATTTAATATAGAGCCACTCCATATCACGCTCCGAAAGGAAAATAATCGATGGATCGGTTGGCTCATAGGGCGATCCTTTCACCATGTCTTTTACAACACCCAATATTTTATAGTCACCCCTGTTGTCTCCGCCAGGTGACCAGTTGAGTGATTCCCCAACTGGATTTTCAAGGCCTAGAATTTCCAATGCAGATTCGTTTATAACGATGCCTGAACGGTCACTTGGGAATGCGCGTGAGAAATCGCGACCTTCAATAAACTCCCATCCAATGGTTTGACCATACTCATGGGTTACAAAAATGGTATTGAAACTCGGATCATACTTCCGGTCATGCCAGGAGAATCCACCATTCCAACCACGGGTATCAGTGACAGAATAGTTAGCCTCAGCAATTTCTTCTACAACCCCCGTATTTTTTAATTCATTTTGTAGCGACTGATACTGGCCCTTATATTCAGGTGAAGAAGTTCTCAATTCGATCAGGTTGGCTCGCGAATAACCCACCGGTCTATTTTTTGCAAATTGTATTTGTTGATAAACAATCGCTGTACCTATGGTAAGTGTGATGGAAACAGTAAACTGCACCACCACCAAAACGCGCCTTGGTATCATGGCAAAACGGCCGGCTTTAAAAGTGCCTTTCAATATTTTTACTGCATTGAACGAAGATAAGTAAAGTGCGGGGTAGCTGCCCGCCAGCAACCCCGTGAATGTTGTAAACCCAACAACTATTGCCCAAAATATTGGGTTGGCGATAGGTATGGAAATATTCTTGTCACTTACATCGTTAAACCAGGACAAACTCAACTGAACCGTTATCAATGCAATAACGGTTGCGATTATTGCTACTAAAAAAGTTTCCCCAAAAAATTGTTGAATCAATTGACTGCGTAAAGAACCTATTGATTTTCTGATTCCTACTTCTTTAGCCCTTTTCTCAGAGCGTGCCGTACTCAAATTCATGAAGTTGATGCAGGCAAGCAGCAAAACAAAAATTCCAATAGCACTATAATACCAAACCGACAGCATACGCTTGCTGGTTACTAATTCACCATTTCTGAATTCTGAATTCAGATGCCATTGGCCCATCGGATGTAGAAAAATTTCAGGTTTTGTTTCAGCGCTCTCTGCATTCACGTGTGAAAGCATTACATCTTTTATAATCTTTGATGTTTCTTCAAAATCGCCTCCAGGATAGAGTTGCACAAAAACGTATACAAAATAATTATCCCAGGCATCCAGCGTTGCCCAACCATCAATGTAAAGGTCTAGAGGCGCAAAGTAAGAAGCATCATTAAATGTTGAATTCCGAGGTAGGTCTTCATACACTCCTGTTACTTTTAAATCCCATTTGGCATCCATCATTACCACCTGGTTGATAGGGTCGGCATCACCAAATAGCTTTTTGGCAAGAGATTCCGAGAGTAGAATGCTTTTCATTTCCTTGAGTCCCTGCCTTGTACCGCCAACCATTTTCAAAGTCAGCATGTCGGGGCCTTCGGCCTGCATGAAGTAGCCACTTTGGGTAAATTTTTTCTCACCAAAAGCAACAACCCTTTCTTCAGTTCGCGCACGTACCATCGCTACGTCTTTAAAATGCGATCCGTACTCTGTTTTGAGGAGGGTGCCCAGACCTGTCACAAGGGGAGTATTAACTTCCTTTTCGCCACCCAATATCTCACTTCGATATACCTGAGCTATCGTATCGTAGTTTTCATGATACTTGTTAAAGGACAACTCATCGTAAATCCATAAACCAATTAGAATGGCTACTGTCATTCCGAGAGCCAGACCTCCGATGTTAATAAATGAATACCCTTTGTTACGCAAAAGATTTCTCCATCCAATTTTTAAATAACTTTTATACATGCCGTAAGTGTTTAAATTTTTATAGCCCTCTACTGGCCTGATTATGCTTGGTCTAAATAGCAGCAATACATCAATAATGAATTTTCTATCTGCTTTTCGTTTTCCTATCTCTATTGTTCTTTCTTTATACAACTCTACCAGGTCGCCTTCAATACTGTTCACCAACTTCGGATGGCAGAACCAGCGGAAGAAGCAGAGAAATAAACAAGGAGGATTTGATTTATCTATATTCAATTTATCTATTAATAGGTTAATCTGGTTTCTAACCACCAGAAGAACTAGTATCTAGCAACCATTTATTTATTCCGAGCGCAACGAATTGGCCGGATTAGCCAATGCTGCTTTTACGGTCTTGAAACTCACCGTAAAAAGGGCAATCAACAACGTACTCAATCCTGCAACAATAAAAACCCACCAATGTATTTCAA
>JAHBUB010000021.1 GCA_019638285.1 Cyclobacteriaceae bacterium
GGTATTATTTACCAAAAAAAGGACGATTTCTATAGCCACACTTAAGAAATTGGAGAAAGAGCTTATTGATTATGACTTAGCCCATGAGCTTACCATTGTTTATAAGTCGTTGAAAAAGATTCATATTAATAGTTCTGATCATTTCACCTATTCGCAACTTTATAATAGACATGTGGCCTACATGTTGGCTGTTGACAAGGCGGAGGATTTGTTGGCTGAATACTTCAAGAAGTATGGAAGCTACATGTTATCGGCTGAAGAAAACGAAAAATTGGGACTTATTCTTCTTATGAAGGAGATGCAAAACGTGGCTCATTTGTATGACTCTCATCGGCTATATGTATATCAAAGCTGTATGCTCATTCACCATAGGCTTTTCGTGGAACCAGATGATACAATGGAGGGGGAGTCTATTGAGGATATATTTGATCGCGTTCAGAAAGTTTTTGATAGTTATAAACTTGATCCGCTTTACTTTCATCTCAATCTTGTCTTTGAATTTCTTAAGTTGGAGTATTACAATCATTACAAGGTATACAAGGAGGCGGAAAAGTATTTTGAGGAAGTAAATGATGCCATTACTAATTTGTTGGTGAACTACCCCAACTATACCTTTTCTACTCAGGTATTGATTTCAAAAATGGAAAGAAGTTTAAGATTGGGTACGGAGGAGGAGTTGTATGCAGAAAACGAAAGCTTATTTATTGATTTTGAGCCTGATCCTCTGGATGTCCCCAGGCATACCATTTATATGATGTATCGGGCACTATCCAGTTATTACGTAGGAAAGTATGAGGAGGCAGCAAAAATAATTAATGGATTATTGAATGAAGTAAGCTTAAAGAAATATCCTTTCGCTCAAATGGAAGTAAAAACTCTACTCGCTCTTCAGTATTGTATGCTAAATGATTTTGAATTGTTCAATCAATTGGCCAATAGCATTCAGCGGCAGATCAGGATGTTTGGAAAACATGCGTGTGAAAATATTCTGCTTTTTATAAAGATTTTGAGAATAGCAGTAAGTGAGTCTAAAAAGGACAAGAAAGAGAAAATCACTTCGTTGATCCCTAAATTACAGGCTGTGAAGGTTACCTATTATGCGCCTACCACAATGATCAAGATGGATGAAAAGTTTATAAAAAAACTTATTTCTCTCTAAACTCAAATGTCAATGTTCTGAATGCTTTCGTGAGAAAGTGGCTTATTAAGATAGAGCTTTACGTTGCCGTATTTTTTCGCACGATCCGAATCCTGCGGATTAATAGAAGACGTGAGCATTATTATTTTGCAGGTTTTCTTTGTTTTATTTGAGAGCTTTTCGAATTCATCCAGAAACTGAAAGCCATCCATTAGAGGCATGTCAATGTCTAAAAAAATTACATCTGGAAGCACCTCATCTGCAATTTCCAATTTCTCCATGTTTCGCAAAAACTCGATTGCGCTTTTGGCCCCAGTGTGGGTATAAATATTTTTTGTAAGAGCTGCTGCTTCAATCATTTTCTGATTAATGAGATTATCAATCTCATTATCATCAATAAGCATAACCGTACGGTACTTTCTAGCAGCCATTTTGAAAAAATTTAATCAACCAATGTAATCTTAAAGGCTTGGATTTCCAACGGTGTTAAATATCGAATTTGATCCCCTGAGCAAGTGGAAGGTCATTTCCAAAATTGATCGTATTGGTCTGTCTTCTCATATACACCTTCCATGCATCAGACCCGGACTCTCGACCACCCCCTGTTTCTTTTTCGCCACCAAAGGCGCCTCCAATTTCGGCACCAGATGTACCAATATTTACGTTTGCTATTCCGCAGTCAGAGCCTGAATGCGCAAGAAACTGCTCCATCTCTTGAAGATTGTTAGTCATAATGGCTGATGATAAACCTTGTTTTACACCATTTTGATAACCAATTGCCTCCCTCATATCCTTATACCTGATAAGATAAAGGATGGGTGCGAAAGTTTCATCTTGAACAATTTGATAGCTGTTTTTTACTTCAGCAATTACAGGCTTTACATAACACCCTGATTCGTAACCTTTACCCTTGAGTACACCTCCACTAACCACAAATGTGCCTCCTTCGCTTTTTACTTTTTTAAGGGCTGCCTGATAAAGTTTTACAGCTTGTTTATCTATCAATGGCCCAACATGGTTTTCCTGGTTTAAAGGATTGCCAATTTTTAACTTTCCATAAGCATTTTTTAATCGCTGCTTCACTTCATCATAAATTTTGTCATGAATAATGAGGCGCCTGGTAGAAGTACAACGTTGGCCGGCAGTACCTACCGCCCCAAACAAGGCTCCCCGTATCGCTATATCGAGATTGGCATTCTCAGAAATAATGATGGCATTGTTTCCGCCAAGTTCTAAAAGTGATTTTCCAAGTCGCTCCGCAACAGATTTTGCTACTGCCTTGCCCATTCTAATAGAGCCAGTAGCGGATACCAATGATACCTTTTCTGATGACGCCATCAGTTGCCCAATTTTGTAATCACCGTTTACTAGGCATGAAACGCCTTCAGGGATATTATTTTTTCTGAATACTTCACTTGTAATATTTTGACAGGCAATTCCACACAAAGGAGCTTTCTCACTTGGTTTCCAAATGCAGGTATCTCCGCATACCCAGGCAATCATGGTATTCCATGACCACACTGCTACAGGAAAATTAAAAGCTGAGATAATCCCAACTACTCCCAGTGGATGATATTGCTCATACATTCTGTGATTCGGTCTCTCAGAATGCATGGTGAGGCCATTTAATTGACGGGATAATCCCACGGCAAAGTCGCAGATATCAATCATCTCTTGCACTTCTCCTAAACCCTCCTGATAGGATTTGCCCATTTCATAAGAAACCAACTTACCCAGCGGCTCTTTGTATTTTCGAAGTGCAACTCCGATTTGCCGCACTATCTCACCTCTTCTCGGAGCGGGAACCATACGCCATTCCTCAAATGCAGACTGTGCTTGCTTTACTACTTTTTCGAAATTTTTTGAATCGCATGATTTCACCTTGCCTATGAGCTTGCCATCTGCAGGTGAATAGGATTCCAAGACGGGCCCTTGTGTATTGATCCACTTTTGTCCTGTGGAAACACCTGGGTTACTCGCCTTTATGCCTAATGTTTTTAATGCTTCTTTAATTCCGAAATTCTTCATGTCTTATTTTTAAGAAACGCAAAGTTAGTCATGATTTTTAAAACCTTTAAGTGATGTACGGAATATTCAGTGAATTGATTTACCAATCCACTCCATAAACTTCCTTTTCATTTTTAGAATAGATACCCTCCACCAAAATTCCTCCGGTTTTAAAGCCCAATGTGCGGTTGAGATCTTCCACATTATCAATAGGCACTTTATCAATATGGGTAATAATGAACCCTTCCTTTATTCCTGCTTTTTTCCATTTTCCATCGGTCAAATGGCTGATTAGGATACCTCCATCGATATTCAATTTTGTCAGATTGTGATAGGGGATATCTTCGAAAGTGGCGCCTTCCAACTCATGCGCTACCTTTATTGCTTCTACCTTGTCTGAGCCTTCAAAATTTTTCAATGTAGTTCGGACAGATTTTGTTTCTCCGTCACGCATAAACGTAACAGTAATGGATTGTCCAGGGCGGTTGCGTGCTACCCATTCCTGCAATTCAGAAACACTGTTTACAACATGACTATCAATGGCAATAATTACATCACCCGTAGTCATTCCCGCTTCTTCTGCGGCACTATTTTGGTTTACATGAGTAACATAAACACCTTGCACCACATCGAGACTACGATTTTCAGCAAGTTCTGCAGAAACATCTATTATTTGCACACCAAGCAACCCACGTTGAACGACACCAAACTCTAGTAAATCATCCACTATTTTTTTCACAAGCGACACCGGTATTGCAAATGAGTATCCTGCATAATTTCCAGTGGATGTGGCAATTGCTGAATTGATTCCAATAAGTTCGCCTTTCAAATTAACCAAAGCTCCACCGCTGTTTCCAGGATTCACAGCAGCATCTGTTTGGATAAATGACTCTACCTGAAGATTATTACGGTCACGAAGTATTCCAATGTTGCGTGCCTTGGCACTGACAATTCCTGCGGTAACCGTTGAATTTAGGTCGAAGGGATTTCCAATTGCCAAAACCCATTCCCCAGGTGTAATGAGGTCTGAATTGCCATATTTTACAAATGGAAGATTTCTAGCTTTGATTTTCAAAAGTGCCAGGTCTGTGCTTGGATCTTTTCCAATGATCTTGGCATAAAATCGCTGATTGTTGTTCATTACCACTTCGATTTGAGTCGCTTCTTCGATGACATGGTTGTTGGTTACGATGTAACCATCATCAGTAAGAATAACTCCCGAGCCCGAAGATCTTGCGGGTGGATTTAGATACTGTTTAAGTGGGTTGAGACTAAATTCTCCGGAGCCATAAGTGGTGCGGATGTGGACCACGGCAGGCGTTATCTGTCTGGCAGCTTCTCCGAAATTAAATCCTTTTGTGAATTTGGCGGTTGAATCCTCCAGATAATTTACAAAAGCTGTTTTTTGTTTCTCCTGGATTGAAGTGTAGGAAGGATTGAGTACATCAATGTAGCGGATGGTAAATATAACACCTATCGAAGCCCCTATGAATGCGGAAATAATAACAGTAAGGATCAGCAGCGAACGTTTCATTGGCACTAGGTATTAGGGTTAACTACCAGCTTACCTAAAGGTAACGCTAATATCAGGAATAAAGGTAGCCTTAAAAACAAAAATGCCCCATGCACATGTGCAAGAGGCATTTTAACCAACCCCACTTACTTCCTTATTAATTTACTTTGATGCTTGTCTTCAAGAGTTTCTTTTCATCTTTTGGAATGGTAAGTTCCAAAATACCGTTGTTATATTTCGCATCAATTTTATCTGAATTTACACTTTCGGGCAATGTAAAAGAACGACTGAATGACCCATAACGAGTTTCAATAGAATGGTAGTCTTTTTCATTTTTCTCAGTGGAGAATTTGCGCTCGCCACTTATGGTCAAGTAGTTGTCGTTGACTTCTACGTTGAAATCCTCTTTTTTCATACCTGGTACTTCCACATGAAGTTCAAAAGCTTTTTCGCCTTCTATAACGTCCACTTTGGGAACGAAGGTACTTTGCCCAGAACGCTGCATTGAATCATTGAAGAACCTATCAATCAGGTTGCTGAAAGAGGTGGGCGTAAAATCATTGGGGTTATAACGAATGATACTCATAACTTTAATTTTTTAGTGGTTAAACAATCAGTTTTAAACTCACGAATCATACTATTGAAAAGTATGCCGAAGGGTTTTTAACCAAAAACTACGCCATAATGTCTTAATTGAATATGAGAAAATCTCACATATCAAGACATTATGACATGACATTAAGCTATTCTGGAGGGTGGTCTAGCCCTATCATCATGAAGGCTCCCCAATAAATTGGATCTGGGTATTCTGTTCTAAGTTCCTTTTTGGCCTCGGTAAAGGACTGTCGAAGGTTGCCCGTGGTTAGCCACTTTCGATAAAAATTGAGAATGAGTTTTTGAGTGGCCGTATCATCTACTTTAAACATACTCATGATTAAGGTCTTGGCGCCAGCTACAAGAAAAGCACGCTGCAATCCATATACTCCCTCTCCGTTTGAGATCTCTCCAAGCCCTGTTTCACAAGCACTCAAAACGACAAGATCGGTTTTGTCCAAATTTAGATTCATGGCTTCATAGGCGGTAAGTATGCCGTTTTCTATGTTGTAATTGTATTTAGTCTTATCAAGTAGATCACCGGCACCTTTTAACAATAGCCCCGTCTTTAATAAAGGGTTCTCTGCCTGCTCTGCTTCATTCTCGGTAATTAAATTGCTCGTGTTGATGTCGGGAGTGTAGAAACCGTGAGTAGCAATATGAAATATTTTCGGGCTGTTCACTTCCTTCACTTGCTCTTCAGTAGCTGCTTTTTCGGTATACTCAGAAGTTTCCCATCCTTGGTTGTTTAGTAGCACCTGAAGCTGAGCCACCTCTTTTTCTGTTCCTGGTAACGCAGAGACATTTCCGGTAGAGGCAGAGGCATAGAAAGTGGGATTACCAAAGATGGCAGCAGTATTAGATGTTCCTTCAACTCTGGACTTAATTTTTCTTAAGTAAAGATCTTTTGTGTTGCTTACAATCACAATGTTAGAGTTATCGATCACATATTTTCCATCAGGTGTTGGAATGGCCTCTAGGTTGATTTGATTGTAAACTCCATCTGGCGAAAGGAAAAGGGTTGAGTATTGTCCAATGCTACTTTGGATAGGTTCCCAAAAGACCCCATAAGAATATTGATCCGCAATTCTTCCTACAATACTGTTTCTGTAGTATTTAAAGAAACGAGTTTCCATATTAAGACCTTGAGGTAACTCTACGGATTTTGGTCGGGCGTTATCATTTCTAAGGTACAGGGCTACATAGATGACGGAATCGGTGAAAATGTGATCGAAGTACCTATATCTCACCATCTCCATGGCTATATCATTTTTACCTAATGACTTCTGTACATTTTCATAAGTGATGCGTTTATTTTCAAAATCCTGACTAAAGAGCTCTGACTTTTCACTCAACTGTTTTTCCAGCTTTTCTACTTCACCACCCAAAGCAACAGGATCAATTCCATTTTCCACCAATTGTTGTGTGCTCATAGACAAGGCATTGGTGAGAAGCTCCTTTTTTTGCATCCAATCATTATAACTTGCTTTTAGGATTTCGTCCTCGCTGTTGAGAATGCGCTCCTTCATTTTAATGGAAGAGCTTAAGAGGAGTGCTTTGGTGAGCAGTTGATAGTTGTACACCTTTCCGCTGAGATCTTTGAAATCATCAAGGTGACCAAAGGCGAGTGTATTGTAAAACTCAAAATCGGATTTTATTGTATTCCAATATTTTGCTTTTTCCCCTTCACTTAAAGCAGGGAAATACCTTTTTATGAAATCTTCATAATTACTAAGCGCCTCCTCTATGTTCTTTTTCGCCCGTTTGTAGTCTTTCTTCATGTAATAAACTTTGGCAAGTTTTGATAGTACTTTCACATACTCGGGATGTGACTTATTAAACGAACGCTCGTAGATGTCTTTAGATTGATTATAAAAATCTTCAGCCTTGTTAAAGTTTTTTATTTGATAATAGACATCGCCAGTCAGCGAATAAATACTGGCAGCATTGATATTGTTTTTCGATCCTGTTTTGGTCCTCCAAATATTTTCCGCTTGTGTTAATGAGCTGAAAGCGATGTCATATTTCTTTTGTGAGATATTTGAGACCGCTACATTTTTTAAAATGTCTGCATATTGTGGGTTTTCTTTCCCCAGCTTAGCTCCCATAATGTCCCTTGCCTCTAGCAAAAGCTTTTCTACCACAGCAGGGTTATCTCCTTTGTAAAATTTGATCAGTGCCAGTTGCGACAATGATTTTGCTACCTCTACATGGTCTCTGCCGAATTGCTTTTCCTGACTCTCCAAAGCCCGTTGTATGAAGGTTTCGGCCTTTCCATAATCACCGATGGTGTAATAGATATCGCTCAATAATTTTTGTGTAGGGGCTGTTTTAGTAGACTTTTCACCATAAACATCTCTTGCTACCCCATTTACGCGAAGGGCTATTTTTTCCGCATCGGTATAGTTACCTTCTGCAAGGGTGAGACTTCCCATGTTTACCAATGGATCAATTAATCTTATGGAGTTGGCGCCATATAGCTTTTCATATTCGCTAATGAGATTTACCAGTAATTTTTTGGTAACAGAATACTTACCCAGCTGAATAAATAGGCTGGAAAGCTCTTTGGCAGTACTCAACTCATCAATTCCTGCTACGTCAGATCTGGAAATCAATTTTGCGGATCGATCCAATGCGCTCTGTGCCTCATCGAACATCCCCTTGATACCAAACAAAGTGGCTTGTGTTTCAATCGCGCTGATCAGGTATATTTTTTTGTCGTTATCTTTTCTAAAATTCTCGAGAATGCTAAGTGATTTGTTAATATTTTCCTCCGCTTTTTCGTAGGCTCCGAGTTTAATTTGAAGCTTGGCAATTTGGTCGAGTTCGACACCATACTGATAATCCTGATCACTATACTTTGATCTTGAAACATCGGATGCCTTATCAAGTGCTGTAGTAGCTTCTTTATACTTGTCCGTAAGCTCATACAAGGCGGCCATGTGGTTTAAAATATCAAGATGGTCGGTGTGCCAAGCACCAATTTCCTTTTCAACTACGTTTTCAAAACTTTCTTTATAAATGGTTGTTGCTTCGGCCAAATTATTGGTGTTATCAACATAAAAATTGGCCAAATGGATTCTGGCAAGATGAGTCAATGGAGCATTCTCACCGTACAATTCTTTTTTAATCTCAATAATAGAGTTGAGATACCCTTCTGCATTTTTATATTTTTTTTGCTCTATAGCAAGGTCATAAAGAAACTCCGTTATTCGAACTGTAGTCACATTATTTCGCGGCAAGCCGGATGTATTGGCAAGCATATTCATCGCATCGCTCTCCAGGTTGCGCGTTTTATCTTTGTTTTTTTTCGCATCAAAGTCAACGGCTTTTAAACGAGCCGTATAAATGCTACTTTTTTCAAAATTGCTGTTGATCATCTTTTCAAACTCCAACTTGGTGTTTAAGTAACGGGCAGAGCTGCTACCCCCCAACAGCTGTTTTAGGTATTCTTCATAAAGCTCAACGGCAACATAATGAGAAGCCTCATAATGTGCTTTTAATGAGTTAAGTGAACGACTAAAATCCAATTCCTTTGGCAGGCTACTCTCAAGACCATTTGCTACGAGCATCTTTGCATGGTACAATTGATTCTTTATGTAGGCCATGGATGTGCTACTAAGATTCTTATTTATCCAATTGGCAGCATTTTCAAATAACAAATCTGCGTTTTTTACATCTCCCTTGTCCCCAGTCACTTTGGCTTGGAGGGTAGCCCATTGCGCATATTCATTGAATCTCTTTTCAACCTCCTCCGAACTTAACTTTCTGCTTTTGAGATTTCCATTGTCATCCACATATGCCTCTTGGCGCAGTGCCTTGCCAGAATAATATGCTTCGTAATTTTTTAGTATATCAAGTGATTCGTTATAAAATCCTTGTCCTGCTAATGCCTCTGCTTTTTGTAAACTCCATTGTGCCTCTGTTTGCTTATCAAATTCGGCCACTTTATCCAGAATGGCTTTCGATTTTTCCAAATATTCGTTGGCCTGACGGTAGGCTTCATTTAGGTTGTACAATGTGGAAATATCCAATAACAATAAACCATGCTTTTTACTCTCCTCCTGATTGATTGCGATGCTTGCACTAACGGCATTCTTAATATTGGTTTCAAAATCATACACTTGGCCTGCAGCCAACTTATATTTGGCTAAAAGTGTAAAGTATGTGGGTGTATATTCATTTTGTTTACCTAGTTTTTTGGTCACTTTCTTGTTGAATTTCGCTAAAAACTTATTGGCTTTTGTGTAATCACCAACAGTATAGGCAGCCTCAGCCTTTCCAATCATTTTGTCCCATTTACTCTGTGCAAATGTGATCTGACCTGCAAGAAGGAGAATAATAAGTAAAACGCCTGTTTTGTTAATCATTGAAAAGATTTTACGATTTTAAATTCTAGCGAAGCGATCAATTAGACCTGAATACGCAAATGGACTTTTTGTAAATTTAAAGTTAATCAAATTCAACCTAATCTTTGCACACTAGGTAAGTGGAAAATGCATTATCAGAATACCATGTGTTCTGTTAACGAAAGAATTGACTTTAGTGTTTATTTCGCAAGTAATTTCTCAAGAATGGCTTTGGCGGATTGCGCTATCGGTGTACCAGGCCCGAAAATACCAGTTATGCCCTGTTTAAAGAGATAGGGGTAATCTTGCTGTGGTATTACACCGCCTGCCACTACAAGAATGTCAGGCCTTCCAATTTTTTCGAGTGCTTTCACCAACTCAGGAATTAGTGTTTTGTGTCCACCTGCCAGGCTGGATGCGCCTACAATGTGAACATCATTTTCTGCCGCCTGCCTCGCTACTTCTTCTGGAGTTTGAAACAATGGGCCGATATCTACGTCAAATCCCAAATCCGCAAAACTGGTAGCGATCACTTTGGCACCCCGATCATGTCCATCCTGCCCCATCTTTGCAACCAATATCCGGGGCCTTCGCCCATCCATTTCTGCAAACTGATCCGACATGGCTTTGACCTCTCCAAATTCTTTTTGTGATTTCATTTCCCCTGAATATACACCAGAAATTGATCTGATAGTAGCTTTGTATCTGCCAAATACCTTCTCCATAGCGCTTGAGATTTCTCCCAGCGTTGCTCTTTTTTCAGCAGCATCAATTGCAAGCTCCAATAGATTGCCCTCTCCACCGGATGCACATTTTGTAAGCGCTTGCAGTGCCATCTCTACCTCATATGACTCGCGCTCTTTTTTGAGTTTGTTCAGCCTTTCTATTTGTTCCTTTCTTACTGAAGTGTTGTCTACTTCTCTTATTTCAAAATCAGGCGTATCCTCTGTTAAATATTTGTTTACACCTACGATGGTGTCACGACCTGAGTCTATGCGTGCTTGTTTTGATGCGGCCGCCTCCTCAATTCGCATTTTAGGAAGCCCACTTTCGATGGCCGCAGTCATGCCTCCCAGTTCTTCCACCTCTTCAATGAGTTGCCATGCTTTGGTAGCGAGTTGTTCCGTTAAATACTCTACGTAGTAAGATCCACCCAATGGATCAACTACCTCGGTAACGCCTATTTCTTTTTGAAGGTACAGTTGTGTGTTTCTTGCTATACGTGCCGAATAGTCGGTGGGCAATGCAATGGCCTCATCCAATGAGTTGGTGTGAAGGGATTGGGTTCCGCCCAATACTGCAGCCAATGCTTCAATGTTAGTGCGTGTTACATTGTTGTAAGGATCTTGCGCAGTTAAACTCCATCCGGAAGTTTGGCAATGTGTGCGCAAAGCCATGGATTTTGGATTTTTGGGATTGAACTGCTGTACAATTTTTGACCACAACAATCTACCCGCTCTCATCTTGGCGATTTCCATGAAAAAATTGGTACCAATTCCCCAGAAGAAGGAGAGCCGTGGAGCAAAATTGTCGATATCGATACCAGCTTTGATGCCGGCACGAATGTAATCTAAACCATCTGCTAAGGTATAGGCCAATTCAATGTGGGCAGGGGCGCCCGCCTCGTGCATATGATAGCCACTAATACTTATTGAATTGAATTTGGGCATATGAGTTGAGCAATACTTAAATATATCAGCCACAATGCGCATACTGGCAGCAGGTGGATAGATGTATGTATTGCGAACCATAAACTCTTTCAAAATATCATTTTGAATGGTGCCACTAAGTTGCGACTTGTCTACACCCTCTTCTTTGGCAGCAGCAATATAAAAAGCCATGATGGGGATAACGGCACCGTTCATGGTCATGGATACAGACATCTTATCCAGCGGAATCTTATCGAAAAGGATTTTCATATCCAGTATGGAATCAATTGCTACTCCGGCCTTTCCTACATCACCTGCTACACGCGGATGATCAGAGTCATACCCTCTGTGAGTGGCCAAATCAAATGCAACAGACAATCCTTTTTGACCGGCAGCTAAATTTTTCCTGTAGAACTCATTGGAATCTCTGGCAGTAGAAAAGCCAGCATACTGTCTTATGGTCCAGGGTCTTACAGTATACATAGTGGCGTAAGGTCCTCTTAAATAGGGAGGGACACCTGCAGTGAAGTTTTTTGGAGATGCTTCTGTGTTTTTAGAATATTGAGATTTGATTTCAATTTTTTCAGCAGTAACTGTGGGTGGATGAATCGAATTCACCGATTGAGGTGGGGCATACTGATTGTATTTTATTTTTGAAAAATCAGGTTTCATGCTTTTACTTTTTGCTGGAATTTTGTCCAAGCTGTTTTGGCTAATTGATCGGTAAGACTTTCTAAATAATAAGAACCTGCCATGGCGTCAGCAGTTTGATTCAAATATGATTCTTCACGCAAAATGGTCAATACATTGCGCGCTATTCTGCCTTTGAAAAAACTATCTTCTTCAGGTTTTATGGTAATGGCATCACAACCTCCTAAAATGGCACTTAATGCAGCGGTTGTACTTTTTAGCATATTTGCATTTGGCTGGAAATCATTCATATTCCATGGATGTGAAATACCATGCAACCACAGCGAGTCACCCTTATCAGTTACATCGTAGGCATAAGATACCTGTTGCCAAAGCCTTCTAAATGCCCTGAGCTTGGCAATCTCAATGAAGAAATCAGTGCCTACAATGAAGGAAAAGCCGAGCTGTGAAATAAATTGAGTTGGATTTGCCTCAGCTGAATTTATGCATGCTACTCCTGAAAGGAGGGCATCCACTATTTCGTTGATTGGGTCTTCCGTTGGTGATATTATTATTCCCAGGGCATGAAAATTATCCCATCCCTCAAGGTTCTTAAGTGAAATGCTTTTGGTGTCAATAATAGTTCGCCAGAATATTCCACCAACAATTTGAGTTTTGTCAAAACCTTTAGCATTAACGTATTCTACGAAATCGCTTAATATTTTTGGTGGTTCATTTTTAACGCTAAAAGAAATTTGACAAGCAGTCAGTTCTATTTGATCGAGCAGTTTATCAATTTTTATATCTGTATCTAAAATAAATTGAATTCCGTCTGCACCATTGTTTAAATGCAGTAAAGCCAGCTTATTTGCCGCTTCACAATTTTTTACAACGACTTCAGGTGTGTTATACCAACCCCGGGCGCCCAGGTAGGGATTTTTTGATGGCTTTAGATTATTTTCTGTTAAATCAACAGTATCCTCTTTGTCATAATAGGGCTTAATGATCAAATTCTTTTTTGAAATGGTGAGCGCGTCAAAGGGATCTTTGCCCCCTAGCTCTGTTTTAGCCGCTTCAGTCCAGCTTTTAATACTTGCTTCGTTAAAGGTGCTGAAAATATTTTGTGCCATTGCTTGAAATATTTTGATGCCCAAAATTTCTCTGTTTCTCAATATTGAATCTAAGTTTACACATATACAATTTTTTTAAATTTGTTTTGGCCTGCTTAGCAAATTATTCTGATAATCAAGGCCAACATTGACTTTTTTGTTCTTCAATTTTTTCACACCTTTGTCTCCCTTTCCCTTATCGGAAACTGAATAAAACACAATTGTACTTATTAACGAAGGAATGGAAGTTGAATGCGGCACCATTTGGAATGATTGTCTCGAAATAATCCGAAAGGAGGTAGATGATCAAAATTTCAATACTTGGTTTAAGCCCATTGTTCCTTTAAGATCAGAGAATGACGTATTGACCATTCAAGTTCCCTCCCAGTTTTTTTATGAGTGGCTTGAGGAGAATTATGTACCCGTATTAAAAAAGGCCATACATGGCGTACTTGGTGTCTCTGGCCGTTTAGAGTATTCTGTTATTGTTGATAGTGGGAACCACCACAATCCTCCGTTAGTGGTAAATTACCCGAATGGTACGGGAATGAAGCGCAGCAATAGTTCACAAGATCAGAATGGGAATGGAAATCTGGATGATTATTCTCCGTTTAGTTTTAAGGCCTTAGACCCTCGCACCGTTAATTCCAGACTAAACCCTAATTATAGTTTCGATAATTTTGTGGAAGGGGATTGCAACCGTTTGGCCAGATCTGCTGGTGTGGCAGTGGCTAAAAAGCCGGGCGTGACTTCTTTTAACCCGCTGATGTTGTATGGTGGAGTAGGTGTGGGTAAAACGCATCTGGTGCAGTCTGTTGGAAATGAAATTAAAAAGAGTCTTCCTGATAAAATAGTATTGTATGTCGACCAAAACGACTTTACCAATCAGTTTTTGAATGCTTTGCAAAATCACAAACTGCAGGAATTCCAGAATTTTTATTTGCAGGTAGATCTTTTGATTTTGGATGATGTACAATTCCTTGCGGGTAGAGAAAAAACGCAGGAAATGTTCTTCCATATTTTCAATCAACTTCATCAGTCAGGTAAGCAAATTATCATGACCAGTGACCGGGCTCCACGGGATTTGAAAGGATTTCAAGAGCGCTTGTTGTCTCGATTCAAATGGGGGCTCACTGCAGATCTTCAAGAGCCTGATTTTGAAACAAAATTGGCGATTATTCATAATAAGATGGAGTCAGATGGAATTGAGATTCCCACCGAAGTTGCTGAATACCTTGCTTACAGTGTAGACACCAACCTCCGGGATATGGAGGGTGTACTCAATTCGCTCTTGTTCCATGCCACCTTGCTCAAAAAGGAAATTGATCTGGAGCTTGCAAAGGAAGTGCTTAAAAATATTGTGAAGGAGATTCAATCTGACGTAAGCGTTGATTTTATACAAAAGACGGTAGCGGATTATTTTAAAGTGAGCCTTGATTCCCTGAAGGCCAAAATCAAAAAACGCGAAATCGTTATTCCACGACAGTTGGCCATGTATTTCTGTAAAAGGTATACACAGTTGACACTGGCTCTGATAGGTGAAAACTTTGGAGGTCGTGACCACAGCACCGTCATTCACGCACTTGAATCGGTGGAGGACATGATGAAGGCAGACTCCAACTTTAAGAATTCTGTGGAAGAATTGAATAAGAAGTTGAAATTAAGAATGGTGCCCTAGCTTATTGGAGATAAAATGATAGGGGAAGTTCTTGCTTCGCGCTAGTAACACCGTAAATAATTACCCTCCCTTTGTATTTGTTGAAGAATTCAATAACCTCTTGAGGGTCCTTTACACGCTGTCTGTTAATTGAAACAATGGTGTAGTTTTCAGGGATTTCAATTTTTCTGAAAAGTCCGTCTGTAATCTTGAATACTTTGACACCATACTCCACGGCTTCAAGCGTAGCTCCTAATGTAGCATCGCTGTAAAACTTACGTTTGATCAGGCTGGTTTCTCCATCTCGATTTACCAGAACCAATTCTGTCGTGTTCATTTTTCCACCTCTTAAATAAAGAACATTGATTTTATCGCCTGGAGAATGGTGACTAAGCTCTTCTTCAAATTCGCTCTTGCTGTTGATGTCAACATCGCTCATCTTAACAATGATGTCGCCTAGCTTAAGCCCGGCTTCCATTGCGGGGCCTTGTCTATCCAATTCAGCCAATAGCACACCGTTAAATTCCTTTACGTTGGTTTTGAGATTGTATTTTTCAGCATTTTGAAAATCGTATTCTACCACTTTTCCACCAAAAAATGGTTTTTGAACAACACCATACTTCACCAGATCACCCACCACTTTCTTGGCAATATCAATAGGAACGGCAAATGCATACCCCGTATAAGACCCAGTACGTGAAAGAATAGCTGTATTAATGCCTATTAACTCCCCGTTTTTATTTACAAGAGCGCCTCCGCTATTGCCAGGATTGATAGCAGCATCGGTTTGTATGAATGACTCAATTGGAAATTTGTCGTCAACAATATTTATTCTCCTGCCCTTAGCGCTTACAATACCTGCTGTTACCGTTGATGACAATGAGAAAGGATTTCCTACCGCCAGTACCCATTCTCCAACCAATAAATTGGTAGAACTGCCTAATGTGATTGCAGGAAGATTGGTCTCATTAATTTTGAGCACAGCTAAATCTGTAGAGGGGTCAGTGCCTATAAGTTCAGCGGTATAGGCTTTCTTATTATAGATTACCTGGATCTTTTCAGCGGATTCCACCACGTGATTGTTGGTGACGATATAACCATCATTGGTAAAGATGACACCTGATCCAGAGCTCACCTGTGTTTGTGATCTGCCATTAAAGAGCATATCCCAATAGGAATAGGAGGCTCCACTCTGAGAAATACTATTAATGTATACTACACTGGGGATTGCCATTTGGGCGGCAGTGCTGAAATCAATATTGTCCAGACTGGAATTTTTACTGGGGTTAACAATAGTAGGACGATAGGTGCCTGTAGTTTTATAGGAGGCCGTATTGTATTGCCCGCCCTCGGAGCTTGTCATGGTGCTTTCCTTTATTTCGTAGGTAAAGAATACGTATGCACCCGCAATACCTGCTAAAAATCCAATAACAATTGTTTTAAGTGTGTTCATGTCCAAACGTTTAGGTTACAACGTTACAGCCCCTTATGAAGTTTCGAAAGATTGCAATTGATGGCTGATACAAATATAATCCCAACTCAGTCCATCAGAAGAAATGCTGGTATTCTCCGCACCTCGCTTAACTTTTTTCTACTTTTACGGATTATGGGAATTAGATCAATATTGGCTAAACCATTTGCATCCCTGATTGATAAACAGACCAGGCAATGGTCCTTGCAGCCTGTGGCATTTCAAGAGCGTATCAGAAGGAGTATTCTGTTAAAGGCGGCCCAAACTCAGTTTGGAAAGGATCATCACTTTAACGAACTGGAGTCATATGACGATTTTAAATTGAGTGTGCCTGTAAAAGATTATGAAGCACTAAAGCCCTATTTTGATCTTGTGGCTGAAGGTAAGCCAGATATTCTATGGCCGGGTAAGCCAACTTACTTATCCAAAACATCCGGCACCACTTCCGGCACAAAATATATTCCTGTTACAAAAGATTCTATCCCCAACCATATCAATAGCGCGCGCAATGCACTTCTCAGTTATGTGCATGAGTCTGGTAACAGTGCTTTTCTGGATGATAAGCTTATTTTTTTATCCGGCAGTCCGGAATTAGATCAAAAGGGAGGCATCAACACAGGCAGATTGTCTGGGATAGTTAATCATCATGTACCAGCATATTTGAAAGGCAACCAAATGCCATCCTACACAACCAACTGTATTGAAGATTGGGAAGAAAAATTGGATAAAATAATTGATGAAACCATTGGGGAGAAAATGTCGCTCATATCGGGTATTCCTCCGTGGGTGCAAATGTATTTTGACAGGATACAGGCAAGAACGGGTAAGAAGATTAAGGATGTCTTTCCAGATTTTTCATTGTTTGTTTATGGGGGTGTAAACTTTGAACCATATCGTGTTAAATTATTTGAGTCGATTGGAAAGAAAATTGATTCTATTGAATTGTACCCCGCCTCTGAGGGATTTATTGCCTATCAGGATTCACAACACGAACAGGGAATGCTGATGCTTTTAAATTCAGGCATTTTTTATGAGTTCATTCCTGCGGATGAGTATTTTAATGAGCGCCCTACTAGGTTATCCATTGAAGAAGTGGAGTTGGGAAAAAATTATGCTTTGATAATTAACAGCAATGCAGGGCTGTGGGGATATTCTATCGGTGACACCGTTAAGTTCGTTTCGAAAAACCCGTATCGAATAGTAGTGAGTGGCAGGATCAAACATTTTATTTCAGCATTTGGAGAACACGTGATTGGGGAAGAAGTGGAGAAGGCAATGAAGGCTACTATGGATCAATTTCCTGAAGTGGAACTGGTGGAGTTTACCGTGGCGCCCCAGGTGACCCCTAAAGAGGGGCTGCCTCATCACGAGTGGCTGGTAGAATTTGCTAACCCACCTTCAGATTTTATGACTTTTTCATTGAGGCTAGATGAACACTTACAGGAGTTGAATGTTTATTACAATGATTTGATCACAGGCAACATCTTAAGAACATTGGTTATTACCCCCTTGAAGCGAAATTCATTCATAGAATACATGAAGTCGCAAGGAAAACTAGGTGGACAGAATAAAGTGCCCAGGTTGTCGAATGATCGGAAAATTGCAGACTTGATCAATAAGTATTCAATTGATTAATTACACGACCTGATATTTTGATGCAGAGCGGTTAACATGATAAAACGAAATTTAAATAGGACCTACCCCCATTGAAATCTAAAAAACGCATTGCTATTCTCGGTTCCACCGGAAGCATCGGTACACAAGCACTTGAAGTGATTGCTTCGCATCCTGATTATTTTGAGGTAGAAGTATTGACAGCTCAGCACAATGCTGACCTATTGATTGAACAAGCATTAAAGTTCAAGCCGAATGCGGTGGTCATTGTAAATGAAGCACATTATAAAAAAGTTCATGCGGCTTTGAACCCCAATGAGATTAAAGTATATGCAGGAGAAAATGCATTGGGATCTGTTGTACAAATGGATACCATTGATTTAGTGCTGACTGCCCTTGTTGGATACTCGGGACTTCTCCCTACCATTAAAGCAATAGAAGCGGGAAAGCCCATCGCATTGGCCAATAAAGAAACGCTTGTAGTGGCGGGTGAATTAATTACATCCCTTGCAAAGGAAAAGGGCGTAAATATTTATCCGGTGGATTCAGAACACTCCGCTATTTTCCAGTGTATAGTAGGGGAGTTTGAAAATAAAATTGAAAAAATTATTCTTACAGCGTCTGGTGGACCTTTTAGGGGAATGAAACGTGCAGATCTGGCTGCGGTCACAAAAGCACAGGCACTGAAACACCCTAACTGGACAATGGGAGCTAAAGTAACCATAGACTCGGCCTCGTTGATGAACAAAGGGCTGGAGGTAATAGAGGCGAAATGGTTGTTTGGCTTAAAGCCAGAAGAAGTGGATGTGGTGGTGCACCCACAATCGATCGTACACTCCCTGGTGCAATTCCAGGATGGGTCTATAAAAGCACAACTCGGGCTACCCGATATGCGTTTACCCATACAATTTGCAATGGCTTATCCACAGCGTCTGAAGACTAAATTTGAGCGTTTTGACTTTGCGAAGTACCCATCACTTACTTTTGAGCAGCCCGATACAGAAACTTTTCGTAATCTTGCGCTGGCTTTTGAAGCGTTAAACAGGGGCGGAAACATGCCCTGCGTACTGAATGCTGCAAATGAGGTGGCTGTGGCGGAATTTTTAAAAGACAACATTGGTTTTCTGGATATGTCGAGGGTAGTGGAGGAATGCATGGGAAAGGTAAGTTTTGTCGCCCACCCCACCTATGAAGACTATGTGGCCACCGATCGTGAGACCCGGATCAAAGCCGCAGAGCGTATAAAATAAGTAAACTAGAGCAAAGAAAAAGTTAGCATGGAAGGAATGATTATGACGGCCCAGCTTCTGCTGAGCCTTTCGATTTTAATAACAGTGCACGAATGGGGTCACTATATCACTGCTAGGATGTTCAATGTCCGAGTGGAGAAGTTTTACCTTTTCTTCGACTTCCTTTTTCCGATGGCCAACGTGCTTAACTTTTCACTTTTCAAGAAAAAGGTCGGAGATACAGAATTTGGAATTGGTTGGTTTCCGCTAGGTGGGTATGTGAAGATTGCTGGAATGGTAGATGAGAGCATGGACAAGGAACAAATGAAGCTGCCTCCCCAACCCTGGGAATTTCGCGCTAAGCCAGCATGGCAAAGACTGATTGTAATGCTTGGAGGGATCATTGTAAATGTAATTACAGGGGTACTTATCTTTATTGGACTTACTTATTTTCTTGGCGACACCTATATCCCTAAGGATTTGATCAACAACAATGGTGGAGTTGATGCTCTTGCTCTAGGTAAAGAAATTGGATTTCAAACCGGAGATAAGATTGTGAAGATCAATGGAAAGGATTTTGATGATTTTCAAGAGATCATCAAGCCAGACGTATTGTTGTCTCAAAACTCGTATTATACCGTGTTGAGAAATGGACAGGAGGTTAATATTCCAATTCCATCTGATTTCATAGAAAACTTCAATAGCAAGGAAGCTGCGGCCAGTTTTCTCGCTCCGCGTATTCCGGCTGTGGTTGGAAGGATTTCTGAAGTGGCTCCCTTTAAATTGAACGACAGTACCATAGTAGAGAGAAAGAGCATCAGCAGCAAGGTGGGTCTGAAGCCGGGTGATAAATTTCTTGAGGTGGATGGAAAACCTGTTGTTTATCAAGATGAAGTGATCGATATCGTAAAGGCCGATGCTCGGGATTCAATTGCATTCAAAGTTCAGCGTGGTTCAGAAGTGTTGACTTTTACCGAAAGTTTCAAAGGATACAATATAATTGGATTCTTACCGCAGGGGTTGGATAAAAATCAATTGGCTTACGTCAATTATGGGTTAGGAGAATCCATAGGATTGGGAACTGAACGCGCTTTTGGTGTTATCTTTTTGCAACTGAAAGCATTTAAAAAAATATTCTCTGGAGATATTTCTTTTCAAAAATCTTTGTCTGGGCCCATTGGGATGGCGCAAGCTTTTGGAACGGAATGGGATTGGGAACGCTTCTGGAGAATGACGGGATTGCTCTCTATGGTGCTTGCGTTTATGAATTTATTGCCCATTCCTGCTTTGGATGGAGGCTATGTGGTGTTTCTACTTTATGAAATGATCAGCGGGCGAGAGCCTTCCGAAAAATTCTTTGAAACTGCATTGAAGATTGGGATGGCCATGCTGTTGATATTGATGGTGTTTGTCTTCTACAACGACATTGCCAAGCTGATTACAGGAGGCTAATTATCGCTCTTAAAAATTTCAAATTCAACCCTTCGGTTGAGTTGTCTGTCTTTGTCGGTAAGTTCTTTCACAATAGGTTTTGAACTGCCATATCCGGTAGCCTCTACACGGGAGTTATTAATATTAAATTCTTGGATGAGATATTCTTTAATGGCAACGGCACGATCCTGAGATAACTTAAGATTAGCATCCTCATTTCCTGATGAATCGGTATGCCCGGATATGCGAAGACCTAATTTTGGATGATCTATTAAAAAGCCACCTATCTTATTTAGGTCGCTGTGCATACTCTCCAGGATGTTTGCTTTTCCATTTTCAAATTCGAGTGACTCAAAAGCAATTTTATTTTCAATGGGGTCCGCTTCACGGTCCATTTGCAGCTCTCCATCCAAAAAGAAGAGTTCTTCAATTCTAAAAAAATCATCCCCCTGTATGATCAATAAATAATTTCTTTTGTTAATCAGGTCAAAATTGAAAGTGCCATCTCCCCTCAGAAATTTTGGGGCTACCTCTACGCCCTCGTCCAGATCGATAATTGAAACAATTCCCTTTAACGGCTCGCCTGTCTCGCTGCTTTTCAAGGATCCCTTCAGAGCTACGCGTGCCTGTGGTTGTGCACCCATAGGCACAGGGAAAGAATAAAGATCCAAATTGAGGATATCATCTTCTACTGACTTGGCGTAATAAAGAGATTTCGATTCTGAATCTATTGTAAAGTAATATTCACTTCCAGCTCCATTTATAAGCGGCCCAATGTTTTTAGGTTCTTCCCAGTTTGAGTTTCTGAAATAGGATTTATAGATATCAAATTCACCGAAATTAAGTGGGTGTCCATTGGAACTAAAGTAAAGTACGTTGAATTTTTGATGCAAAAATGGACTGACCTCACTGTTTCGGGTGTTAATGATAGGGCCTGCATTGATAGCCTGTTGCCAGTTTCCTTTCTTATCTTTTATGCTGTAATAAATGTCTGATAAACCGAATCCTCCAGCACGGTTAGAGGCAAAGTATAAAGTATCTCCAGTATGGGTGAGACTTGGGTGTGAATCCCAACCTGTACTATTTACAGTGGCTCCAAGGTTGATACTGGCGCTCCACACGCTGTCGGGTCCTAAAGTGCTTACATAGAGATCACAGTTGCCAAAGGACCCAGGGGCGTTGCACCTGGAAAAGAATAATTGTTTGCCATCTGTACTCAGGCATGCCGAGCCTTCGTTGTAACTTGTGTTAATGGTGGTAAATTCTTGAGCTTTCCCCCAGTAGCCTCCAGGCATCATCCGGCTGAAAAAAAGATCTTCATTAATAATAAGTTCTCCGGCCACATAGTGACGATTGCGTTTAGAGGTGAACAATAAAATATTATCTGCTTTACCAATGGTGGGGCCATAATCCTCTCTCAATGAATTGATATCGTCACCCATATTAATTAACACAGATTTCGGAAGCCTTAGGGTATCAATTTCCTTTCTCAAGTCTACCAAATCATAGTAAAAGTCAAGAGGCACGTAAAACTCTTTTTTGTCTGTTTCTATTGAATCGTATACATGGAGTAATTTGTCCACATTGATCCCTTGCTGATGATGTTTAAGGATGAGTTTATAAATAAGAATGGCTTCTCCCGGAGGGCCAAAAGATTCTGATAACTTGGCCAGCTTCCAGAGCATTGGAACATTTTTGCTGAAATTTTCAACGCCAAAATTTCTTACATAATTTTTTAAGGCCAGGTAAAGATCTTCACTGGGGCCTGCATTATCATAGCGCTGAATTTGCAGGAGTGCTTTGGGGTCGTTATGGAACCTTTCAGAATTGACATTTGGGAAGTCAAATATGTCAGACTGGCTGTAGGTGGTAAGGGAGTCATCCAATGCCACAACACCTGCATTTTTTAGTTTTTTTGGGTTCTTTTGGGCATTTCCCTCAAAATAAAAAAACAATAGAAGTATGGATAGGACTGTTAATAGGGGCTTTTTCACTTGACAGTTCCGTGCTTTACTTTGGTTGTAAAGCTTAAGTTTAAACAAATTTAGGTCATTAATTGCGCTTTTGGCATTGCTATTGACTGTACATTGCTTCAAATAAAGTTTATTTACTTATGGCCATTAATGTGTCAAATTGACACGTTGTATATATATGTTTAAAACTCTCGAAATAGCACCCATTGTGCAAGACGACTCTGAAGATTTGATACAGTTGATCAATCCAGAACAGGAATCTGACCTTAAGCCTGAAGATTTGCCAAAGGAGCTTTCCATACTTCCTATTAAGAATACAGTACTTTTTCCCGGTGTGGTCATACCCATCACGGTGACCAGGCAAAAATCAATTCGGCTGATCAAAAAGGCCTATCAAGGCAATAGGATTGTGGGCGTAATAGCCCAAAAAACAAAAAATGCCGAAGAGCCGACAGCCGAAGACCTTTATCAGTTTGGGACTATTGCCAGAATCATAAAGATGTTGGTATTGCCCGATGGTAACACAACCATTATTATTCAGGGCAAGAATAGGTTTTCTGTGAAAGAGTTTCTTAGCGAAGACCCTTATCTCACAGCCCATGTTGAATTGCTTTCAGATTCTAAACCTGAAAAAAAAGCACATGAGCTAAAGGCATTGGTGCAATCGTTGCAGGATGCTGCTTCAAAAATCTTAAGACTCAATCCTGAAATTCCGCAGGAGGCACAAGTGGCATTGGATAACATCCAAAGCACTTCATTTCTTATTCATTTTTTGTCTTCCAATCTTAATGTGGAGGTGAGTGACAAACAAAAAATTCTCGAAACAAATAGCATTTTGGATCGAGGTACTTTATTACTCAAATACATGCTGAAGGAAATTCAGATGTTAGAGATAAAATATGAAATTCAAAAGAAAGTACATACCGACATCGATCAGCAACAACGCGATTATTTTTTGCGTCAGCAAATAAGAGTACTTCAGGATGAATTAGGATTTGACGGTCCTGACAAGGAAGTAGAAAAATTAAGGGCAAAAGGTAAAGAGAAAAAATGGTCGAAGGAGGTAGAGGGACACTTCAATAAGGAGTTGGAAAAACTTCAGCGTATTAATCCACAGGCTGCAGAGTTTCCAGTGGCCATGAATTACATTGAATTCTTACTTGATCTACCCTGGGGGGACTACACCCATGATGACTTTGATTTAAAACGCGCCAAGCGAATTTTGGATAAAGATCATTACGGACTCACTAAGGTGAAGAATAGGATATTGGAATACCTTGCTGTATTGAAGTTAAAGCAAGACATGAAAGGCCCTATTCTTTGTTTACACGGCCCTCCTGGTGTTGGTAAAACCTCCCTGGGTAAATCCATTGCCAAGTCATTACAGAGAAACTATGTAAGGATGTCACTGGGTGGTGTTCACGATGAAGCCGAGATACGCGGGCATCGGAAGACCTATGTGGGTGCTATGCCTGGTAAAATTGTGCAAAATATTAAAAAGGCGAAATCCTCCAATCCTGTTTTTATACTGGATGAGATTGACAAAGTGCGTTCTGATTTTCGGGGAGACCCATCTTCGGCATTGCTGGAGGTTCTTGATCCTGAGCAAAACAATTCATTTTCAGACAACTATCTGGAGGTAGAATACGATTTGTCGAAGGTTTTATTTGTGGCCACTGCAAACTCACTGGAGACCATACATCCCGCTTTGCGCGACCGCATGGAGGTAATAGATCTTACAGGTTATACTGTGGAGGAGAAGGAGCAGATAGCAAAGAGACATTTGGTACCCAAGCAATTGGATGAGCATGGGCTTAAGTCAGGAAAGATAAAATTTGAAAGTGATGCCATCAAAAAAATAATTGAATCCTACACCCGTGAATCAGGCGTAAGGAGTTTGGAAAGAAAGATTGGATCTGTAGTACGCAATGTGGCTAAATCGGTAGCCATGGAAGAAGAAGTGCCAAAAACGATTACTTCTTCTTTTGTAGTGAAGGTGCTCGGAGCCGAAATTTTTGATGAAGAATTATATCAGGATAATAAAACGGCAGGTGTGGTAACGGGCCTTGCCTGGACACAGGTGGGCGGTGATATTTTGTTTGTAGAATCAAGTTTGAGCCGTGGCAAGGGTGTGCTTACACTTTCTGGTCAGTTGGGTGATGTGATGAAGGAATCGGCAGTAGCGGCATTGTCTTACCTAAAGTCAAAGGCAGCTGAATTGGAGATTGATCACCGTGCCTTTCAACAATATGATTTACATGTGCACGTTCCGGCAGGTGCGATACCCAAGGATGGTCCTTCCGCAGGAATTACTATGTTGACTTCATTGGCATCCAGCTTTACACAACGTAAGGTCAAAGCTAATTTGGCGATGACAGGAGAGATCACTTTGCGCGGAAAAGTTTTACCGGTAGGAGGAATTAAAGAAAAAATTCTGGCTGCGAAGCGAAGCGGTATCAAAGAAATCATCCTGAGCAAAAAAAATAAGCGCGATATTGATGAAATCGAAAAACACTATATCCGTGGATTGAAATTTCACTTTGTAGATAGGGTTGAAGAGGTGCTAAAAATTGCATTGCTTAAAGAAAAAGTGTCAAAGCCGTTACAATTCGAATTCACTGAAAACAAGACGAACTAAGGGATCAAATGCCCGTACTTTATTAACTTGCTTGTGAATGAAGTGGGGCTCCTTTTTTCTTTACAAGAGACTATATACAAAATGCGTATTGGCAATAATTGGGCTTACGCTTTTAGCAGTATCTCTTGAAGCCCAATCTATTTCCAAATCCTTTGTTTCGTTAGAATTGCCTTCCAATGCTGCTGTATCTGGATTGGGAGGCATCAATGTTTCAAACGAAGATTATAGTGTTGATTTTTTTCAAAACAACCCTGCTCTTTCTTCGGATACTTTAAATGGATGGGCTTCAGCTAATTATTTATTCTATTTCGCAGGAACAGGGTTGTCAAGTTTTACGTATCAACATGATTTCAAAAATATTGGGCCGTTGAGTTTTGGGGTAAATCATTTGAGTTTGGGAAGTATTGATGGGTATGATATTATTGGAACCCCTACTGGAACATTTAACTCTGGAGAGACAACACTTACAGTAGGTAAGTCACATCAAACAAACCACTTTCGCTTTGGAGTTAATATTAAAGGACTGTTTTCCAATTTGGCGGGATACCGGGCCAATGCATTACTAGTGGACTTGGGGGGGGCATTTATACATCCCATAAAAGATTTTAGCGTAGGGTTGGTAATAAAAAATGCTGGAATTGTACTTGATGAATACAGTCCCACAAGTACTTCACAGTTGCCATTTGATATACAGGCAGGTATTACCTACAAGCCTGAACATATGCCGATAAGGTTTTCTGGTACAGTTTACCGGCTGATTGATTATAAATTACCCTATGAACCCTCGGGCAATGATGCGGATCAGGTGAGTACATTGGATAAGGTAATGAGTCATCTTACATTTGGAACGGAACTTTTAATTCATAAGAATGTGGATATCCTTTTTGGTTACAATTTTCTTAAACACAAAGAGTTGAAGATGGAAACGATTGGTGGCGGCTCAGGAGTTTCAGTAGGAGCAGTAGCTAGGTTAAAACAACTGAGTTTTATATTTAGTCGTGCGGGGTACGTAACCGGAGGCGCTTATCAATTTTCATTAAGCATGAATACAAATAAAATTTTAAACAGAATATAGTTTATGATGGACTCAAAATATTTAACGCCACGTCAGATTGTTGAGGAGTTGGATAAATACATTATCGGACAAGATGATGCGAAAAGGAATGTGGCCATTGCTTTGCGCAACCGATGGAGAAGAATGAGTATAAAATCCGAAATTCAGTCTGAAATTATTCCTAACAACATACTGATGATTGGAGCAACAGGTGTTGGTAAAACGGAGATTGCCCGCAGATTGGCAAAGCTAGCCGATGCTCCTTTTGTAAAAGTAGAGGCTTCTAAATTTACGGAAGTAGGATATGTAGGGCGTGATGTGGAAAGTATGGTGCGCGATTTGGTAGAGCAGGCAGTGAATATGGTGAAGGCACGGAAAAAGGAAGAGGTGAAGGAGAAGGCAGCGTTGATTGTAGATGAGATTATTCTCAACGCATTGATCCCTCCGTTGAAGAATAGTACAGGCATCAGACCACAACCAGTTAGCAATGATGAAACAGCTGAGATGCCAGCCTCAGATGCAGAGTTGAATGAGCGAACAAGAAACCTTTTCAGAGAAAAAATTAAAAATGGAGAGTTAGAAGAGAGGAAGATTGAAATTCAGACTGACCAGAAAAGTGGGCCGGGTGTAGGTATGATTGGCGCAGGTATGATGGACGAAGCGTCTATGATGAATCTGCAGGATATGATCAGCGGAATGTTGCCAAAGAAAGCAAGGAAGAGAAAGGTCACGGTGGCTGAAGCCAGAAAACTTTTACTGGAAGAAGAGGCGGCTAAGTTGATCGACATGGATGAGGTGAAAGAAGAGGCAATCCGTGTAGCGGAGAATTCTGGGATTATTTTTATAGATGAGATTGATAAAGTAGCCTCTGGTGCTGGTAAGAAAGGTGGCCCGGATGTAAGCAGGGAAGGGGTGCAGCGAGATTTATTACCTATTGTTGAAGGGAGTACAGTAAACACCAAGCATGGAATAGTAAAGACGGACCACGTACTATTTATTGCGGCTGGGGCATTTCATATGTCGAAACCTTCTGATTTGATTCCTGAACTGCAAGGTCGTTTTCCTATTAGAGTTGAGTTGGATAATCTTACGAAAGCTGATTTTGTGAGAATATTAAAAGAACCTAAGAATGCTTTGACCAAGCAGTATACCGCGTTGTTTGATGCTGAGGGTGTATCCATTGAGTTTTCTGAATCCGCATTGGACGCTATTGCTGAGACTGCATTTAATATAAATTCGGAACTTGAAAACATCGGTGCGAGACGACTGCAAACTGTAATCAGTAAATTGCTTAATGAGTTCTTATTTGATGTTCCTGATAAGATTGGCGCTAATACCAAAATTTTGATTACCGAAGACATGGTTCATGAAAAATTGGCTGCACTGGTTAAAAATCGTGACTTGAGCGAGTATATTTTATAATGGAACGTGCGGTCCTGGTGGGAATTTTGTTGGGTTGGTCCAGTGTGGTGTCGGGAGAATCGTTTGAAAGGGATTCACTTAGAAGCAATTATATTCACTCCTATTCAGATTATTTTTTTCTAGGGCCACTGATAAAAAAAAATAATTTGGATTTTGATATTGTCTCCGCAGATGACTCAAAGAAATCCTATACTTTCAAGCCTAATCATACCGTAAGCCTAGGTGTCAATATTAATCTGTTTGATGTCAATCTTGGTATAGTACTCGGTATACCCCTGAATGCAGGCAGCGAACAGATTTATGGAAAGAGTGAGGTGAGGGACTTGCAGCTTACTGCTATAGGGAGGCAATGGTTTGCTGACATGTATTTACAACAGTATGATGGATTTTACTTGCAGTATCCTGAGCTAATGGTGCCGAGGGGGCAGCCCTATCCACAGCGAGCGGATTTGGTAACGCGTAATTTTGGTATGTCCTTTACGTACATTTTTAATCACGAAGAATTCTCATTACGGGCTCCTTATCTTTTTAGTGAAAGACAAAAAGTAGGGAAAGGGTCTTTTTTATTTAGTTACGTACTGAGTTCTTTTACGATGCAGGCAGACTCAGCGCTGATCCCATCTTCGCAATGGGGAGCATGGGGTGCAGGGGCTGCGGTAAATGATTTGCGATTTACCTCACTCGGACTTGCTCCAGGTTACAGTTATACATTTGTTATGCAAAAGTTTTTTTTGAATCTCACGCTGGCTTTAGGACCTGCCCATTATTGGGTGAGATATAAAGAGGAATTGAGTCAGTCACAAAATGATATTCGAATTGATTTTTATTCGTTGGGTAGAGTAGGTGTGGGATATAATGGAGATCGTTTTTTTAGTGGATTGAGTTTTTCCACTCAATCTAGAAATGTGACCTATCAGCAGACAACATTTCAAAATACAATGGGTTCGGTTCGCATAGTGGCAGGATATCGGTTTAAAGAAAAGGGTTTTCTTAAAAAGAAGGCCATTGATTTTATTCCGGTGCCTTAATTCTTGTCTTTGTTTTTCTTAGGAAAGTCGAAGAACTCCAGTTTGCCACACCCGGGGCTTACTTCACTCCACAATTTAATTTTGAGCTTTCCTGCAACAATTCCACAAGTGGGAATGTTCATGATGTGTTCAATAAATACTGCGTTGGCGAGGTGGGTAAGACCAGGATTGTGTCCGAATAACATCACTGTTTTTTGTGTATCGCTCAGCTCGCCTAAGAGAGTGATCAGCTCCTCTTCCTCTGCATGATATATCCTGCGATCAATTTTTATGCGTGCGGTCGCATAGCCGATGATGGAAGCAATTTCTTTACAAGTAGTGATTGCTCTATTAGCAGGACTGCTTAGCATAAGGTCGGGGGCCACCCCTCTTTCTCGTAGTCGAATGCCCATGTGCGTGGCATCGTGTCTTCCGCGTTCGTTAAGGGGACGATCAAAATCACTTAATTCCGGATTGTCCCAATTAGATTTAGAATGCCGAACGAGGTAAAGCACCTTCATGGATTCGATATAATTTCAGATTAAATGCAAAGCGGAAGCAAAGTACCCTAACACGTGAATATAATGAATTCGAACCCTATCTTTGCTCCTTGTTATGACAAAACGATCCTTTAAAAAAAGAGCTAAGTACAGTCTAATATACTACTTCGTTCGTTTTTTGATTTTTATTTCCAATCTCATGCCACGAAGATTGTGGCTCTGGTTTTGTGGACTGTTGGGAATGGTGGCCTATTCATTTGCTACAAAAACCCGTGAACTCATCATTCTTCATTTGGGTCTTGCCTATAGCAAAGAAAAATCACTGAAAGAGATCCTGACTTTAAGCAAAGAGACATTTAAGATGTTGGGCAAAAATGCAGGGGACGTGCTGCGTGCCAGGAATGTAAAAACCATGGCAGACCTGGATAAATTTTTGGTTACCCATGGTATTGAAAATTTTGAAGCAGCCACCGTGAGAGGCAAAGGGGTGATTTTTCTCACCTGCCATTTGGGTGCCTTTGATTTGCAGATTACCAACATGGCCTTGCGAGGTTTAAAACCTAATATCATTGGTACACCACTAAAAGACGAGCGCCTTAATGATTTACTATTTAATTATAGAAATGCTTACGGTGCGGTAGCAGTGGAACGTGGTAAAGAAACATTGCGATTGATCAAAGCTTTAAAGACTGCCGGATCCATTGCGATACTTATTGATCAGGATACGAAAGTAAAAAGCAGGTTTGTGGATTTTTTTGGTATGAAAGCGGCTACACCTGTAGGTGCTACTATTCTGGCTATGAAGACGGGAGCGGCAGTGGTGCCAACTTATATTTATTTGGGTGAGGATAATAAGCAGCATATGCACATCCTTCCGGAAATACCTTTGGTACTTACCGGTGATGAAGAGCAGGACATGATTGTAAATACACAGAATTACACAAAATTTATAGAAGAGCAGGTGAGGGCTCATCCTTCGCAGTGGGTATGGATGCACGAACGATGGAAAACACGGCCCGGAGAGGAGATGGTGTAAACCAGGTTTTGTCTTAATGTTGGAATATCCTTTTTATAAAAAAGCGTTCCGCGATCAGTAATTTTGTAGGTATGTAACTTTAGTTACATACATTCCATTCAAATTCCTCGATTTTTGTATTCATAAAGCACTAAATTTAAAACTGATTGAATGAATAACATGAAAAAAGTAGTTGTAGATGTAAGGACTCCACAAGAGTTTGCGGGTGGTCATATACCAGAAAGTATCAATATACCAATGCAGGAGGTGATGCAGCGATTGGATGAATTTAAGGGCATGAATCAGCCTATCCTTTTGTGTTGTGCTTCCGGCAATCGCAGTGGTCAGGTGGCCGCATATTTAAATAGTATTGGAATTCAATGTGAAAATGGGGGTTGTTGGATGGAGATAAACGCAACTCACTCTACTTATTAACTATAAAACAATGTTACAACAGCTAAAAAATTTACTGGGTTTTGGACCCAGAATTGACTACAAAGAACTGGTAAAGGGTGGAGCTATCATTGTTGATGTGCGCACAAAGGGAGAATACCAATATGGTTGCATCAAAGGATCTATCAATATTCCAGTTCAGGATTTACAAAATCATCTGGGAAGATTTAAGAAGGATAAAATTATAATCACATGTTGTGCATCAGGAGCGCGCAGTGGCTCAGCCAGGCGCATCTTATTGTCAAATGGTTTTAAAGAAGTTCACAATGGTGGTGGATGGTCGAGCTTACAATATAAAATCCGATAAACATCACTTGAACTTCCTGTTTAAGAAAAAGAAATGCTTCTTATGTTTCTGCGGATCACTATCGGAAGAAATATAAGAAGCATAGATTAAGAGCAATTCAAGAAATAACCTACCCTCGTCTGTAGGGCAATTGGACCTAGGAAGAAATATCAGTTCATATATTTCTCAAACCATGCCATGATTCGCGGACTCACATCCATCAGGAGTTTTGGTTCTTGAGGCCCGTGCGGTGTGCGGGGATAAACAATCATTTCAGTGTCTACCCCTTTGCGTTTTAATGCGTTATAAAACTCTTGCCCCTGCGTAAAAGGGACGCGCAAATCATTGGCTCCATGGATCACCTGAGTGGGTGTTGTTGCGTTTTTGATTTGATAGATGGCAGAATGTTTTTCGTATTCTTCATAATCCTCCCAAAACTCTTTTCCTCCGGCATGGGCCACGATGTAATCAGGGATATCGGTAGTGGTAACCATGCTTACAAGGTTGGGTAAGCCTGCACCCATACTGGCGGCCTTGAAACGATCCGTTTGCGTTACTACCCAGCTGGTCATGTAGCCACCGTAACTCCATCCCATTACAAATTGATTATTGCTATCAGCAATGCCCATGGCCAACACATGATCAACACCGGTCATTAAATCCTGATAATCGCCAAATCCCCAATCGCGAATGTTGGCATAGCGAAAATCTTTTCCGTAACCAGAGCTTCCCCGTGGATTAGGCCGCAATACAATAAATCCTTTTTGTGCAAAATATTGTGTCATGTAGATACCAGGAGCTCCTGTATAACTTTGGGAGAAAACCCCAGCGGGGCCTCCATGTATTTGCAATACAATTGGATATTTTTTTCCTTTTACGAAATCAACAGGATAAGTGAGCAATCCTTCAATCACCATTCCATCTTTTGATTTCCATGAGATCAATTCTGTTTTTCCTAAGGTCGGTGGATTGAAATCAGCATTCATGCTACTTATTTTTTTAGTATTTTCTCCTTTAAGCCCGGCTGTGAATACTTCCTTTGGTGTATTTACATCTTCAAAGGTGTAGCTCATTCGATTGCCTGATTGACTTATTGAAAATGAATTGCCAACTCCCTTCAAAGAAGTGATAATAGGAAGTTTTGAATCGGAATAAGCCAGGTAGTCACCCTTTAGCGTTTTGATGTTGTTGCTGGATGGAAGCGCCAACAATACTTGTGAGGTTTTATAATTTTCAGAAATGAAAAGGTATGTTCCATCCTGTGCCCACGCTACAATATTCGCACTGCGATCTGGTGTTTTCTGCAGTTCGATGAGATCACCCCCAGTGGCCGCTACTTTATAAACATCATTGAGTCCAACCCGTTCTGGCTGGCCACCGGAGGATTGAAAAGCAATCCATTTTCCATCGGGTGAATACAGAGGGCTTGCATCTACCCCGGGCCTTTTGACAATGGATGTAATTCTGCCACTGTCTGAAGGAATAGTAGAAATGTCCGATTGGAGACCTCCATCATTAATTGTTGGACTGGGTGCGTAGGAAAAAGCAATGGTAGAACCATCGGGAGACCAATCAAATCCGTTTATATGGTAGTTGCCTGAAGTAAGTCGTTGGATTTTTCGATTTCCTGCTTTATCTGATGCTACCGATGTGGTGTAAAGATGATTGTATTTGAAATTTTTGTCGACAAGAATGACATCGGTCTTTTCTTTTTTGCTTTTTTCTTCTTCCTTGGTATCAGGATCTTTCATGATATAGGCAATGCGAGAGCCGTCTGGTGCCCATTTGAAGGAAGAGACCCCCGTTTTTGTATCTGTGATTTGCTCTGGCTCTCCACCCATGAGCCTCATAACAAACACCTGGTTCTTATTGTCATCCCGGTTAGATAGAAATGCAATTTGCTTACCGTCTGGTGAGAATTGTGGGGAGGTAGAAGATTTTTCACCTCTGGTGTACTGTAGATTAAAACTGCCATCCGCTGCCGCTACCCAAATCTGGTCATTGTATTCTGATTTTTCGCCTTCCATAGAGGGTATGCGCACCACGTATGCAATGTATTTACCATCAAGTGAGATTTGAGTATCAGTGATGTTTTTATACTGCATTATTTTTTCTGGTGTCCATATATTCTGGCTGCTAACAGTATAAACCACCGAAAGGAAAATGAGCAATAAGAAGGATGTTTTTTTCATGGTAGGTATCGTTAAGAAAGATTAAATAGAAACTTAGTTAATCAAAATCGAAGATCAAAGATTATGATCGAATCAAATCGGTGTCAGGTGGCTCATAGCCTAGTATTCGTGCCATAGAAACCATTTGTCCTTTATGATGAAATTCATGGGTAATCATATGACTGAAAAGGACAAGAGGAGTAGATGAGAACTCTCTTTGTTTGCCTAATGGATTGATAATTGGTTTATCAATGGCTTGGCCATAAGTAACTATAAATTCTTCCATTAGCAGGTCAATTTTATTGTATTCATCTCGCATTTTCGCAAGGGTATCAATGCTATTGATATCGATATAAGGTTTTGCTCTTTGCAAAGCAAAATTACCAATCCAATGGATGTAGGCATCAGCAATATGTGTTTGCGTATTTCGTATGCTTCCTCTGCCAAAATTCTCTACCGGAGTGGCGTAATCTTTCGGTTCTATGGATTCAAAAAATTGAAACAAGACTTCTCTCGCCTCCTTAACCAATTGATATTGCCTGGATATTGTTTCCATTGGTAATGCATATTGTAGATACCAAATTAGTCTTGTTTCATTAATTGTAAAATTGCAGAGCAAGAATTATATGTTGAATTTAATTAATTTGCCACCTGATATTTTTCTAAATAACCCTCGTATGCAACGACTTATTATAATAGCCCTAATTACAATGTCTGTGTCAATTCAGGCGCAGGTTTCTAAAGTGGAAAAAAAAATCGTGAATTCGGTGGACACGCATCATCCAGAGGCACTCAGGCTGCTGGAGGAAGTAGTGAATATCAACAGTGGCTCCATGAATTTTGAGGGAGTGAAGAAAGTAGGAATGATTTTTCAAGCAAAACTGGACGCATTGGGCTTCTCAACAAAGTGGGTAGATGGGAGTGCTTGGGGTCGATCAGGGCATTTGGTGGCTGAGCACAAAGGAAAAGGAAAAACACTCTTGCTAATAGGTCATTTGGATACGGTCTTTGAATTGGCAAGTCCATTTCAACAATTTAAAATGATCAATGACTCTATTATGAGTGGTCCAGGAGTGGGGGATATGAAGGGAGGAGATGTAATAATCATTCAGGCCATGCAGGCACTAAAAGATGCGGGTGCTTTAGAAAATATGAGCATCATTATTGTAATGACTGGGGATGAAGAGTTAAGCGGACGCCCATTGAATTTGGCGAGAAAAGATTTGATCGAAGCGGCTAAGTCTGCAGACATTGCGCTGGGATTTGAGGATGGTGATGGTAATCCAAAAACGGCTGTGGTGGCTAGAAGAAGTTCTTTCGGTTGGGAGCTAAGGGTGGAGGGCGTGCCGTCACATTCATCTCAAATTTTCACTAAAGACATTGGAGCAGGGGCTATTTATGAAGCGGCTCGTATTATTAATGGTTTTTATGAGGCGTTGTCCAATGAAGAGAACCTGACTTTTAACCCAGGAATGATTTTGGGTGGTAGCACTGTTGAACACGATAAAGAGATGGATGGTGGCAGTGCCTACGGAAAGAGTAATATCGTAGCAAAATATACGGTAGTGACAGGAGACATTCGCGCGATTTCACCTGAGCAATTGAAAAAAACGCAGGATACAATGCGTGAAATTGTTGCTAATCATAGACCACAGACAAAAGCGGAAATTATTTTTGATGATGGATATCCTCCCTTGGCGCCTGTGAAGGGTAATTATGATTTGCTGAGTTATTACAACAAAGCGAGCAACGACCTGGGATTTGGAAATGTAACGGCCGTGAAGCCCCGGGATGCAGGAGCTGCCGATATTTCATTCACAGCGCCCTATGTAGCGATGGCCATGGATGGACTTGGTCCAGGAAGTGCAGGAGGACACACTGTCAATGAGACGGCTGACCCTCGTTCTATTGCCATCCAGGCGAAACGTACTGCCGTATTGATGTATAGATTGACACAAGAGAAAGTGATTACTGGGCAGAAGAAATAGGAAAGATTATTATTTTTTGAAAATGAAATACACAGCACCGATAAGCAGAGCAAAGCCTACAAGATGATTCCATCGGAGTGATTCTGTTTTAAAAAAAACAGCAGAAAAGGCAACAAACACTACCAGTGTTATTACTTCCTGAATTACCTTCAGTTCTACCAGTGAAAAAGGACCGCCATTCTCTTTGAACCCCACTCGATTGGCAGGAACCTGAAGTAAGTATTCGAAAAAGGCAATACCCCAGCTAATCAGAATGATGGTGAATAACGGTAGTCCTTTGCTCCATGACATTTCTTTAAATTTCAAATGCCCATACCAGGCAAATGTCATAAAGGTGTTTGACAATGTTAAGAGAGTGATGGTGAGCAGTGCTTTCATGGTAGGGTGTTAAAAAATAAGGCTCAAATTTAAACCAAATTTGAGCCTTATGCACAATGGGAATTCCGTAGCGTTATTTCACCAGTTTCTTGTATCTTATTCTATGGGGCTGATCATCCCCAAGTCGCTTCTTCCTGTTCTCCTCGTATTCACTAAAAGTCCCCTCATACCAATACACCTGCGAATCACCTTCGAAGGCAAGGATGTGGGTACATACGCGATCTAAAAACCATCTGTCGTGGGAAATGATTACTGCACAGCCGGCAAAGTTTTCCAGCGCTTCTTCTAAGGCTCGCAGTGTATTTATATCCAGATCGTTGGTAGGCTCATCAAGTAATAAAAGATTGCCCCCTTGCTTCAACGCAATAGCCAGATGTACACGGTTGCGCATCCCGCCTGAAAGCTCTTTTATTTTTTTCTGTTGATCGTTGCCACCGAAGTTAAATTTGCTCACATAAGCACGGGAGTTAATCTCCTTTCCTCCGATCGTTATCAATTCATTGCCGCCCGTAATGGCCTGCCACACAGTATCATCAGGTTTTAATTCATCGTGCTCCTGATCCACATATGCAATTTTTACGGTATCACCCACGCTGAATGTTCCCGCGTCTGGAGCTTCTTTACCGGTGATCATTTTGAATAAAGTAGTCTTACCTGCACCGTTCGGACCAATAATACCTACAATGCCTGCAGGCGGTAAAGAGAAAAAGTAAGGTTTTCATACAGTAACTTATCACCATAGGCCTTAGAGACCCCATTGGCTTCAATTACTTTATTGCCTAATCTCGGCCCCGGTGGGATAAAGAGCTCCAATTTGTCTTCACGCTCCTTCGTTTCCTGGCTTAATAATTTTTCATAGGCACCCAGACGTGCTTTGCCTTTGGCATGTCTTCCTTTTGGTCCCATGCGCACCCACTCCAATTCGCGCTCCAGTGTTTTCTGCCGCTTTGATTCTGTTTTCTCTTCCTGAGCAAGTCGTTTTGACTTTTGCTCCAACCATGAGGAATAATTTCCTTTCCATGGAATGCCTTCTCCGCGATCAAGTTCAAGAATCCATCCTGCTACGTTATCCAAAAAATAACGATCGTGGGTGACAGCTATGATAGTTCCCTTGTATTGCCGCAAGTGTTCCTCCAACCAGTGTACTGATTCAGCATCAAGGTGGTTGGTAGGCTCATCCAATAGCAATACGTCTGGTTCCTTTAACAAAAGCCGACACAGAGCAACACGTCTTTTCTCACCTCCCGACAAGTGTTCCACTTTTGCATCGGGTGGAGGGCAGCGAAGGGCATCCATGGCACGCTCCAGTTTGTGATCCAGCTCCCAAGCATCCAATGCATCAATTTTTTCCTGTACCTCACCCTGCCTATTAATAAGCTTTTCCATGGCATCGGCATCTTCCATCACCGCAGGGTCAGCAAACTTGTTATTGATTTCTTCAAATTCCTTCAGCAAGTCAACTGTTTCTTTTACGCCTTCTTCAACTATCTGTTTAACTGTTTTTGACTTGTCCAGTTGAGGCTCTTGCTCCAGTAAACCCACAGAGAAACTTGAATCAGAAACGACCTCACCTTGAAACTCTTTGTCAAGACCGGCAATAATTCTCAAAAGCGAGGACTTACCAGATCCGTTGAGACCGAGCACGCCTATTTTGGCTCCGTAGAAAAAGGAGAGGTAGATATTTTTTAAGACTTGCTTATTAGGGGGGTAAATTTTGCTTACCCCGCTCATTGAAAATATGATCTTTTCGTCAGCCATTCCGGTTCAATTTTTTGGAATTGCTAATATGATCATTTTGATGCAACACCTGAAGTGAGAGTGTATAAATGTTTGATTTTGGGAGATAGAAGTGCTTTTTGCTTGTAAAAACATTATTAGGAGGAGCAGCGCGTCCTGTTGTCGATGCTTTTTTCTCAGAAGAGAAATTATTTTTTTAGGAAATACCATTTCATATTGATCCTAATTATGCCATTGGGAGCCCAATTCGTAGGAAAGTCAACTACCGGTGAGCGCGTTTTTTTATTACACTTCCTAAAAAGAGTAATAGGTATTGTTCCTTACGGGTTAAATTCTATTTTTGCGAAAAATTAAAAGGAGGGAACGCTATGTATTGGACACTCGAATTGGCTTCTTATTTGGAGGATGCACCCTGGCCAGCAACCAAAGATGAATTGATTGACTTCTCAATCCGGTCTGGGGCACCCTTGGAGGTGGTGGAGAATTTACAAGAGTTGGAGGATGACGGACAACCTTATGAAAGTATTGAGGAGATTTGGCCTGATTATCCCACTAAAGAAGACTTTTTCTTTAATGAAGATGAATACTAGAACTCAAAACTGATATTCAAAATAACGGGCCCTGACTTAAGGGCCTTTTATTTTTCTAGGAATTAATTAATCTCGAATCTTAGGCTTCAAACTTTGAATGGAGAAGTGCTTCGGCCACAATTAGATCCTCTTCTGTGGTGATTTTGATATTCCTATAACTGCCCTCGAACAAAGAAATCGAATGCCCGCTTTTTTCAGCAACACTGGCATCATCAGTAAGGCTTAAGTCTTCTTTTATTTTGTAAGCCTGCTTTATGAGGTTTACATCAAATGTCTGCGGTGTTTGAATGAGTCGAAAGCGGGAGCGATCCATGGCCTTGGTAGCATCTATGTCTGTCATGCGTATGGACTCTTTAAGTCGTACGGCCGCTACAGCGGTCTTGTGAACAGCCGCCAGGTGAAATGAGGCAGCGATGATGTCTTCACTCACCAAGGGTCTTACGCCATCGTGTATGGCTACCAATCCATCTCCGTTAATTAGGTCAAGTCCTCTTTTAACTGACTGAAAACGTGTTTCACCACCCATTTGCAGCAAGATCGGTCTGTCGAAATGAAAACGTGCACAAATCGACCTCCAAATAGGAAAGTCGTCTTCTGGTAAAACGAGAATGATAGGAATGTTTTTTGAATATCTGATAAAAGCCTCTACGGTGTGGAGCAATATGGGCTTCCCATTCAATTCCAGAAACTGTTTGGGGAGCTTGCTTTTAATTCTGGTGCCTTTGCCACCGGCAACAATAAGTGCGTATTCTTTTTGATTCACGCTCTAAATATTCAAAGACAGATAAAAAAAGCCCAACGATTCGCTGAGCTTTCCATTGATATCAAAAATGAGCAAGACTTAATGCTCGTTCTTCTCTTGTTTTTTGTTTTTCAGAAAATCTATGTACCCAAGGGCAGCCGCAAATCCGATTAAAACAGCAACGATGGTAATAAATAAGCTAGCACCATCTCCAATTACTTGATCATACATAGTTCGTTCCGTTTAGTAGTTCAAAGTTACTCTAAACTTCGAATTGGTAAAATCAGAAGCGGTTAAATTTTACTAAAAAATAAGATTTCGGGGCTCAAATACCAAGTTCTTCTTTGTTGTGTCTGAGTACATCAATGATAAAGGCAATATGCGCTGTGAGGTCAACCCCCAGTAATTCTGCTCCTTTGTACACTTCATCCCTTTCCACTTTCGCAGCAAATGCTTTGTCCTTCAGCTTTTTTATTACCGACTTTGGCGCCAGGGTAGATATCCCATCTGGTCGCACCTGGCAGCAGGCTACTATAAAGCCAGTGAGTTCATCGCAGGCAAGCAGTGCTTTGTCTAGCAAAGTATCATAAGGCACATTCCATTTTGTATAATGCGCTGATATGGCATGCGCTATTTTGGCTTCACCCATTTCATTTAATTTTTTTACGATGATCCCAGGGTGCTCTTCCGGAAAAGCCTCATAATCGGCATCGTGAAGAAGCCCGGCAACCGCCCACTCATTTTCGTCTTCGCCATACTTTTTTGCGTAGGCTTCCATCACAAGTTCAATGGTGCGCATGTGCCGAAGGAGACTCACACTGGTCGTCATTGATGCTAAAATCGCTCTCGCTTCTGATCTATCCATTCTATAATTTGACTTTCTTTGGCTTCTTGAAAAAATAAAGATTTACAAAGGCGACAATCATAATGAAAAACAAGATAGCGAGTGAAATAACCATGCGGGTGTTATGGAGCTGAAGCGTATTTATTTCAGTCTCCTTGCGCATGGCATCTATTTCCTTTTCTTTTTCAGACAGGTTAAGGGCAATTTCCATTTGCGCTATCTTTCTGCTACTCTCCTCTCCGTATATTTTTTCTCTTGCCGAATCATATTTTATCATCACCTCATAGGCCTCTTTCATTTTTCCTTGTTTGGCATAGTTGGTAGCAAGGCTTCTTAAAATTTGTGGCCGATATACAAAGGCCTGAAGGTTTTGGCTTAAAGTAAGCGCATTTTCCAGATAGGTTTGCGCATTGGAGGTCTGCCCTGCTTGCACATACACTTCTCCCAGGTTAGCTGTGATGTTCAACACCCCAAGCTGATTATTTTCCTTTTTGGCAAGTTCCAGCGCACGGGAATAATACTCTACCGCTCTCTGCAAATTTCCTTTTCTTACATATACATTACCGATGTTGCTGAGAGGGTCTGAATAAACTTTTCCGGCTTTTTCGGCTACCTGAAATGCCTGGGAGTAGTACTTTAGTGCCTGTTCGTAGAGTTGCAAATCGCTGTGCAAATTCCCCAGGTTATTCATGGTGCCTATGATTCTCTCGTTATCATCTATTTGCATAAAAAGCTCATAAGCTTCCTCAAAGTATTTCATGGCCTGTCCGTAATCTTTCTTAATGGAGTAGATGGTTCCGATGTTGTTTTTGGAAGTGGCTATTCCCTCAATATTTTTCAGCTTATTATAAATACTTAAAGAGGTGAGATAATATTCAAGGGCTTTGTCCAAAGCACCCTGATTGCGATAGGCTACCCCCAGATTATTGTAAGAGGCGGCCATTCCTTTTTGGTCATCCACTTCTGTGGCCAATGTCAATGCCTCTCTGGTATATCCAAGTGCCTTTATAGGATCAAAATTGATGTATGCCCTGAACAACTCATTCAGGGTTTTAACTTTTAAGTCTCCTTCAACTTTAGTAAGCTGATTTTCCAGACTATCAATAGTAGACGCACTGGCAAATGCAACCAAAAGACCATTCAGTAATAGAGTCAGGCAAAGCCTTTTCATAGAGGATAGTTTTATGACCTGTAAAATTAAGATTATAAATTGAAACAGCAGTCTGGTTCGTAATTCACGCGTTTTAGAATAAAATTGTCCTGATGGCTCAATTTCCCTTTATCCCTTATAAAATGATTGATTTTGATTTAATTTACCATTCGATTTCTTCAAGGACTAAAACCGCTGATGACTTAATGAGTGTTTTTGAACCCAATCGGTACCTATTAAAATGAATTGATCATGATCCGTATTATTATTTTATCTTTTATCACCCTGGTTTCATCTTCTCTATTAGCTCAGCCAATAGAGCAAGTAGCCATTATGGAGCCTATCAATACTTTATTTGAAGGAATGAACAAGGGCGACAGTGCCTTGGTACACAAAGCATTTATGGAGGATGTAAGCTTTGCTTCTATTGGTGAAGACAAAGATGGAAATCCAAAATTTAGTCGTGGAGACCTTCATCGTTTTTTGGTAGCCATGGGTACCCCCAGAAAGGAGGTTTATTCTGAGCCCATCTGGGATGTAAAAATTGAATATGATGGTAACCTTGCACAAGTATGGGCCAAATATGCTTTTTATATAGGTGCAGAATTACATCATTGTGGTGTAGATGCTTTCCAACTATATAAAGGTCGGGAAGGATGGAAAATTTTTCAAGTGACAGACACAAGGCAACAAGAAGACTGCAACGTGCCTGCGGCAATTCAAAACAAATTCAAATGAGAAAAACATTATTGGTCTTCGCACTTTTAAGTGCCCTTTTTGCGGGATGCACACCAGCACCGCAAACTATTACAACGTTTATTTTGGTGCGTCATGGCGAAAAGGCAGACGATGGAACAAAAGACCCTGATCTCACTGCGGATGGAGCGTCCAGAGCCAATGAACTGGCGAGGGTTTTGTCAGAAACAGATATTGATGCTATTTACAGCACGCCTTATAAACGTACCCACGAAACGGTAGAGCCTACGGCTACTGCCAAAGGCTTACCTATCCTTGACTATGCAGCAATGGAGGGAGAAGAAATGGACAAAATATTGAATGCCCATAGAGGAGGTACCGTGGTGATTTCGGGTCATTCCAATACGACACCATGGACAGTAAATTATTTCTTAGGGTCTGAAACTTACCCTGAATTTGAAAGTTCAGATTTTGACAATATCATGGTGTTATCCATAATTGAAAAAGGAAATGCAAAACTGACCTGGCTGAACTACGGGGCGGCATCGCACTAACTATTTAGAAATGGAGTACAGAAGATTGGGTAAGTCAGGACTGCAGGTGAGTGCATTGTCATTGGGTTCGTGGCTTACTATCGGTGAGAGGAGCGATGATAGTATTGCAGAAAAGTTGATGACTGTGGCCTATGAAAATGGTGTTAATTTCTTTGACAGTGCAGAGAGCTATGCAAATGGCCAATCTGAGATAGTGATAGGAAGCATTTTGAAGAAGAAACAATGGCAACGCAACAGCTACATCGTTTCTAGTAAAGCGTTTTTTGGAAGAGGAGGTGAACTGCCTACACAAAAAGGTCTTCATAGAAAACACCTGGTGGAGGCTTGCGAGGGTGCCCTTAAGCGGCTACAAGTCGATTACCTGGATTTGTATTTCTGTCACAGACCAGACAAACAAACACCCATTGAAGAAACGGTGTGGACCATGCATAACCTGATCGTGCAGGGAAAAATATTGTATTGGGGTACGAGCGAATGGAGTGCGCAGGAAATTACTGAAGCGCACATGGTAGCGCAGCGTTATAATTTGATAGGGCCGGTAATGGAACAGCCACAATATAATATGTTGGTACGCCATCGTGTGGAGGTGGAGTACGATCAGTTGTATAAGACCGTGGGGTTGGGAACTACTATTTGGTCACCATTGGCCAGCGGTGTACTTACTGGAAAATACAACGATGGTTTTCCGGCTGACACCCGCCTTGGTGCTGAAGCCCCGGGTTGGCTAAAAGAAAGAAGTTTTGCGGAGGGAAATTTGCCAAGGGCAAGAAAGCTGGCTGTATTGTGCAAAGAACTAGGTATGTCCCTGCCAGCGGTGGCATTGGCATGGTGTCTAAAAAATCCAAATGTAAGTTCTGTAATTCTCGGAGCATCCAAGGTAGAGCAGCTTAAAGAAAACTTTAAAGCCTTGGAGACACAACACTTATTGACTGAAGAGATAATGGAGAAGATAGAAGCTGCGTTGGAAAACAAACCCCAGAAGCCTCAATATTAGCTGCACATACATTTTAAAAGTGATAATTTAATCCATAACTCATTTATCTTCCTTAAATTGAGGTATGCATCGTATGGCGACCATATTGGTTGCATTCTCAATTTTTCCGCTCATCGCAATTGCCCAGCAAGATGAAATCAGGAAAAGTATTTATTTCCGTGGAGGTAGCTATTACATAGATGAGTTTCAGGCCAAAGAGCTATCGAATTGGATTGACTCTATTCCTAACCTGTTAGAAAAGTACCAGATTCAGCTCACCAGCCACACCGATCCGGTTGGAGGCAAGGAATTCAATGAGTGGCTTTCCAAAATGCGAAGCGAAACTGTTTTTCAGTTACTCCGCGAATTAAGCATTCCTGAATACATGATACATATCAAAGATTGGGATTATGATAACGCAGTGTATAGAAACGATAATTACTATGGGCGCATGCTAAACAGACGCGTGGATGTGATATTGTACCCCATTGTATTTTAAAATGGAAGAACTCCTGCTTGTCCGTTTTAGGACACCTTTTTCCGTAAGCGGACGTTAAACTGCGTAACTTCAGTGTTTATTTGCTGTCTAGGGGCCGAAATAGCCATTGGCATTATTGTTGGCTAATGTTGAACTGAAACTTTTCATGCATGATTGAATTAAAGAATATTGACAAGTGTGTCGATTCTCGATTCCAACGAACATTTATTTTAAAAGGGATTGACCTCAAAGTAGAGCAGGGTGAATTTTTGACGATCATGGGCCCCAGTGGAGCCGGTAAATCCACATTGATGAATATCATTGGTATGCTGGACGAGCCGACTGCAGGGGAGTATTATTTCTTTGACGAGCCTGTTCATAAGATGAAAGAACGGAAAAAATCAGAAATGCATAAAAACTATATCGGTTTCATTTTTCAGGCATACCACCTTATTGATGAGCTCACCGTGTATGAAAACATTGAGACACCCTTGCTATATCAAGGTGTAAGCGGCAGTCAAAGGAAAAGCATGGTAGCGGATTTATTGGATCGGTTTAATATGGTGGCCAAGAAAGATCTATTTCCAGAACAACTTTCCGGGGGGCAACAGCAATTGGTGGGAGTGGCAAGGGCCATTGTCGGACAGCCAAAACTCTTACTGGCAGATGAGCCCACAGGTAATTTGCACTCAGAGCAGGGTAGGCAGATCATGGATGTTTTTGAAGAGCTGAATAAAGAGGGTATGACGATCGTTCAAGTGACCCACTCAGAGGAAAATGCACAGCGAGGAAAGCGCATTGTGAAAGTGGTAGATGGAGCGATGGAGTCTGATGAATTAGTAAATAGAAACGAAAAAGTTAAAGAATAAAAGTATGAAGTTTAGTGCCTTACTGTTTTTGTTTTGTATTTCGGCTGCAACTTTTGTGAGTGGACAGGATCCTGTGAAAACCTTAACGTTTAAAGAGGCTGTTAAGATTGGTCTTGAAAAAAACCTGGCGCTCAATCAGCAGGAGAATTTATTGATTGCCTCACAAGTGAATAAGACTGCAGGCCTTTTTAGAATGGCTCCAAGCGTTAATATCACGGGAAATGCAGGACGCAATGACGGAAACTCGTTTAATCAGCAGCAGGGTCAGGTGGTAAATGGTGTGATCGACTTTTTTGGGGCCAATGCCAATGCCAACATGCCTTTGTTTAATGGCTTCAATAATTTCAATGCCCACCGTCAGGCATCCAATCAGTATGAAGCACAATTGCAGCTGGTAAAAAGAACCAATCAGGATGTAATTCGAAACGTAGCCAATCAGTATTTGATTTGTCTGCTGGATAAAGAACTGCACGAGATTCAAATACAAAATGTGGAGACGCAACAGCAACAGTATGAACAGATCAAAGAACAAGTGGCGGCAGGGAGCAGGGCAGAGGTGGATCTTATCAATCAGGAATACCAGGTAAAGAATGCTGAACTTCTGGCAATGCGGTCTGCATCTACCCTGAGAAATGATTTAGCAACGCTCTCGCAGACCCTTCAATTAGATCCATTGACACATTTGGAAATACAAGAACCTGGTTGGGATGTGAACCTGGAGGATGGTGAAGTAAAAAGTATTGATGAAACAAGTGCTACTGCACTTGAACAGCGGAGTGACCTTGCCCAGGCAAGATTTATTGAAAAGGCTTCACAATTTGGTTATCAATCTTCCAAAGGAACATTATTTCCTAAGGTAGGTCTGTTTGCTCAGTATGGCTCACAATACAACTACATTCAAAGTGCCACCAACCGTTCTTTTGAACAACAATTCAGGGATGACAATACACAGTTGACGTATGGCCTTTCGTTTACCATTCCCATTTTAGGAGCATTTCAGAACAGGAATACTACCGTGGCCAACCGTGTGGCTTACGAAAACTCAAAACTTCAAACAGAAAACACAGAAATACTGGTAAAAAGTGATGTGATAAGGGCCCATCAGAATTACAGGGATGCAAGATCTAGTTATGATGCGGCAAGTGCCCAGCTAAAGGCGGCACAACTTTCTCAAGAACTGGAGCAGGAACGTTATAGGTTAGGCATATCAGACATAGTGGCCCTTACCCTGGCAAACCAAAACCATATACGTGCACAGGGTGATTTTGTGAGTGCCCGGTATACGCTCATGTTCCAGAAATTACTAATTAGCTACGCAGAAGGCACCCTTAATTTCGAAGACATACCTTGATTTTTGACATGCCATAGGCATATTTATTGATCAATTTTCTTAAATTTGCAGCCCCGCTGAGTAGTGGGGCTCTTTTTTTGACTAAAAAGGGAAGCTTTTAACAAAAATGAGGTAGCCAGCCCAGCTGCTTCATGTAATCAGGGCAAATAATAAGATGACAAAACAAAAAGAGACAAAACCCAAGGCCAAGCCAGAAAATGACGACTTGAAGCCAGTTGCCAAAAAGGCGAGTAAAGCGGGTGTGGAGATTGAATTGGATGAAGAAGATGAATTGGCTGAGTTTAGAAAAGCAAAAAAGGCGGAAGAACTGGGAGAGGAAGAGACAGCACGTATTATCAGCAACGTGGCAGATCGTATGTCTTCTAAAGCATCACCCGTTTCACTAGATAGCTTTGATTGGAATGCTTTCGATCGCAAAGGATTTGGCGAAGGTTATTCACAGAAGGACCATGAAGAACTGACCAACTTATATTCCGGTACCGTTACTTCCGTGAATGAAAGTGAAGTGGTTGAGGGTATCGTAGTAGGTATCAATGACAAGGACGTAATATTAAATATTGGATTCAAGTCTGACGGACTGGTGCCGGTGGCTGAATTCAAAGATTTACCCAACCTAAAAATTGGTGATAAAATAGACCTTTTTATCGAGGAACGTGAAAATGCAATGGGGCAGTTAGTGCTGTCGCGCAGAAAAGCGAAACTCGTAAAGGGCTGGGAGAACATCCAAAAAGGATTTGATCAGGATCTGGTAATCGAAGGATTTGTAAAACGCAGAACCAAGGGTGGTTTGATTGTAGACGTTTACGGTATTGAAGCCTTCTTGCCAGGATCACAAATTGATGTGAAGCCTATCCGTGACTTCGATATTTATGTAAATAAATCCATTGAAGTGAAAGTGGTGAAGATCAACTACAGCAACGACAACGTAGTGGTATCTCATAAAGTGTTAATCGAGAAAGACCTTGAGCAGCAGAAAGCAGTTATCCTGAACAACCTTGAGAAAGGTCAGGTACTGGAGGGTGTGATCAAGAACATGACCAACTTCGGTGTGTTTATCGACCTGGGAGGTGTAGACGGATTGTTGCACATCACCGATATTTCATGGGGACGCATCAATCACCCTGACGAATTGTTGAAGTTGGATCAGGTGGTGAAAGTGGTGGTGTTAGACTTCGATGAAGACAAGAAGAGAATTTCTTTGGGTATGAAGCAGTTGACTCCTCATCCATGGGATTCCTTGCCTGCTGAGATCATTGTAGGTTCTAAAGTGAAAGGTAAGATTGTGAATGTAGCCGACTACGGAGCATTCCTTGAAATACAGCCAGGCGTAGAAGGATTGATCCACGTTTCAGAAATGAGCTGGTCACAACACCTGCGCAACCCACAAGACTTCATCAAAGTAGGAGAAGAGTTGGAGGCCGTTGTATTGACCATCGATCGCGATGAGCGCAAGATGTCATTGGGCATTAAGCAGCTGACAGAAGATCCTTGGACACGTCAGGATGTGCTGACCAAATATGCCATCAACACCAAGCACAAAGGTGTGGTGCGCAACCTTACCAACTTCGGATTGTTCATTGAATTGGAAGAAGGCATCGATGGATTGGTACACGTTTCAGATTTAAGCTGGACAAGAAAAATTAAACATCCTTCAGAATTCATCAAAGTAGGTGATCCATTGGAGGTAGTTGTATTGGAGCTGGACGCTGCGAACAGAAGATTGGCACTAAGCCATAAGCACATGGAAGAGAATCCATGGGATGCTTTCGAATCTGTGTTCCAGGTAGGAAGCGTTCACAAGTGTACAGTGATTAGCAAGACCGACAAAGGAGCCATCTTGGAACTTCCTTATGGAATCGAAGGGTTCTGTTCTGCTAAAAACCTGGTGCGTGAAGACGAGGGCAAGATCGAGGCAGGGGAGGCATTGGACTTCAAAGTGCTTGAATTCTCCAAAGACGAAAGAAGGATTGCTTTGAGTCACAAGGCCATATGGTCTGCTGAAGAGGAAAAAGCAGCAGCACCGGCTAAGAAGCGCGCGCCTGCAAAAGGAGGAAAAGCCATTGATAAAATCAATAAGGATACAGAGAAATCTACCCTTGGAGATATCGAGGCATTGAGTGCATTGAAGGACAAGATGAATGCAGATAAGACCAAAGGGTCTGCTGAATAATAACTTGGAGAAGAAAGGTGGCCTGATGAAAAGGCCATCTTTCTTTTAATGGTTCTGATTTTTATAATTTCGAATGTATAAGGTCTCGTGGCCGCTTGCCAGCCGAAGCATAAGCGAAGGCTGGAGTGGCTAGGACTAAAAAGTGAAAGAATAGCTTAATAATTTAAGGTCTCGTGGCCGAGTGGCTAGGCAGAGCTCTGCAAAAGCTCCTACAGCGGTTCGAATCCGCTCGAGACCTCTTCAAACCCCATAAAATAGGTCGTTTTATGGGGTTTTCTGTTTTATTAGTACACCATTAGTACACTTTTCCGGATTCACCCATTATTTAGAATTGCCGATGAGAAATACCCACTATTAGCGCGGAAGTTACTCTGTGCTTAGCCCAGGGCGTGCCCCTGCGGGTCGGGCTATCCGCTCCCAAGTCCGGCCTCGCACCAGTCCCCCGCACTTCGGGCTTTCCGCTCCCGGTCACTATCGGGAATCCGTCGACTCCCCAACCTGAAACCTTTAACCTGTAATCTTTTACCACTTTCCCGCAGTGTCTCCTTTAGGGCCGCTGAGAGTTGTTCATATTGGTGTGGAAGTCACTGAGGAGAAATAGGATTAAAGCGAGTAAATTATATTTTCCTTTGGGTTGCTTTACCCATCTGGGTTATAAACATTTCTCAATAGCCCCTATTTTGCCATTCTATAAGGATACCCCTATACATTTTAGGGATATCCTGATGACAAAATGTCTGAATAGACAAATTTGCTTTAACTAATAATTATTGCTCACGCTATCAATCCATATATCCGATGTAATATTTATATCAACTTATGTCGAGAATATCCCTGGGACCCAGATTCATGGTGTCTGCTGACCCATGGTTAAGAGATTGGTTAGCCGGGTAAAACATCAATTTTTACTCTAGATTGAGTATTCTTAAGTTTTCACCTAGGGGTTACAAAGAAAAAATCAATTAATCATTGAATTCTCAGCGATTTTGTCAGATGTAAGGAAAAACCACAATCAAGGAAAGTAAGTATAATTCAGTATGTTATATTTATCCTATTAGGTAAAATCTATTTTAATTGGCTTTAAGGGATAATATGACTTTTGGGATATTCTTATGCTTGGTATTGATAGGTACTTTAGCACATCAGAGAAGTCTTGCTCAAAACCTGGAATCCATCGGTAGGGCGAAACCAGTGACTATTTCAGGTGGACTGTCAGCCAGTCAGATATTTTACACAGCGGATGGGATAGAAAGCAGAAGGGATCCCTATTCCTATTTCCTTACAGGCAATTTGAACCTCGCTTTGTATGGCTGGAGTGTTCCGTTGTCATTTGCGCTGTCCAATCAAAACCGATCATTTCAACAGCCTTTTAACCAGTTTGGTTTGCACCCAACTTATAAATGGGTGACAGGTCATTTTGGTTATGCCAACATGAGCTTTTCTCCGTATACGCTTTCTGGACATATTTTCAGAGGGGCAGGAGTGGAGTTGGTTCCTGGTAAATTTCACTTTAGTGCCATGGTTGGCCAATTGCAAAGAGCGGTACCTATGGACACGATACGCAATACTGTACCTGCCTTTGAAAGGAATGGTTTTGGGTTTAAAACGGGATACAGAGAGCGTGGGGACTTTGCTGAGTTATCCGTTTTTCATGGTGAAGATGATGTTAACTCCCTGAATATTTTACCAGAGGATAATTCCTTATTACCTGAAGAGAACCTTGCCATCGGTTTGTCATTAGGTAAAACAATTTTAGAGAAGTTCAGTGTTCAATTGGACTATGGAAGTAGTGCCATTACCCGGGATGTTCGCGATGAGCGTGGAAATGACCGAACTCCCTTCTCTTCACTTGGTGGATTATTTACCCCTCGCACATCTACCTCGTATTATAATGCTTACAAACTAGGAGCTAATTATAATGGTTCGTCCTACTCGTTGGGTGTGGGCTACGAACGGATTGATCCCGGATATCGGACCCATGGCGCCTACTATTTCAATAATGATCTGGTCAACTATACTGTTAACGGAACTACTTCATTTTTAGATAACAAATTGAGTGTGAGTGCCAATGTAGGTATTCAAAATGATAACCTAGATGGAACAAAAATAAGTACGATGCAAAGGTTTGTGGGCGCTGTTAATGCTGCTTACGCTCCAACCGACAGGCTTTCCTTTTCCTCTTCCTATTCCAACTTCCAGTCATTTACCAATATAAGATCGCAATTTGTTGATATCAATCAGCTCACTCCTTATGATAATCTGGACACGTTAAAGTTCACTCAGATCACACAGAGTATTAACGTAGGCGGAAACTACAGCCTCAAAGCAACAAAGGAACAACGTCAGTTTATTTTTGTCAACGTTTCGATTCAAGATGCGGCAGAAAAACAAAGTCAGGTTACAGAAAACAGTGGTTCCCAGTTTTACAATATAAACTCTTCCTACTCACTGAGTTTTATACCCACCAACCTGACCCTCTCCTTTTCCTATAATATCAATCAAAATAAAATCCCAAACATGGATTTGTTCACTCATGGTCCCACTGCCTCTGTGAACAAGGCACTTATGGAGAGGAAACTAAGGCTTACACTAAGTACATCCTATAACTCCACATCTTTGGAGGGGAAAAATCAGAACAGTGTCACGAACATTCGAAGCAACGTTTCCTACCTGATGGCCAAGAAACACAATTTTGGATTGAGTATGATGATGGTCAATCGCAATACAAGAATTGAATCGGGGCCAACTGGTTTTACGGAATATACAGGTACACTCAGTTATAGCTATTCCTTTTAGTAAATGAAGAAAGTAAAGACGATAAAGATTTTAATAAACTGCCTTGCGGTAGTACTACTTTTTTCATTTGATTATGTCTCAGCACAAATTGATACAATTCAAAATCAAATAAAAGTATTGGCTCGACCCTCACTTGATTCTATTGTTTTGCGATGGGCACCGGTAAATGTTGATGCCTGGATAAAAGGAAGTAGAGATGGATATGAAGTGGATCGTTACACATTGGTTCGTGATGGAAAAATTGTTAATCCTCCTGAAAAGAAACAATTAGCTGGCTTGATGAAACCGTGGCCAGAAGAACAATGGGAACGATTGGTCAATCAAAATAAATATGCAGCCATAGCTGCTCAGGCATTGTTTGGAAGCGAGTTTGAGCTGACCACAGAAGGGACGGATGTTTTTCAAATTGTAAACAAAGTGCAGGAGAATGAAATGCGGTTTTCTTTCGCTTTGTACGCAGCAGATCTTTCTGTCCCGGTTTCATTGGCTTTAGGGCTGCGTTTTACCGATAAAGATGTGCGACAAGGAGAAAAATACCTCTACCGGGTGCTGTCTATCCACGAGGGAGATACAATATATGGTAGTGTGTTTCAAGGGCCAGAAGAATATGTGCTTCCTGCACCTATGGATTTTATAGCAGAATTCGAAGGTTCCATTGTGTCACTAAAGTGGGATCAATCTTATCACCGTGGAATTTATACTGCCTATGTGGTGGAACGGTCTGCAGATGGTGGGAGGTTTATGCCTATTACTGAGGATGCGATGGTCACGCTGAGCAACGAGGATCAACCAGAATCCAGGTATCAATATGCCACTGACTCTCTTCCGGATGGTAATAAGGAATATGCTTATCGGGTGCGTGGCCTAACCCCATTTGGTGAGATAGGGCCTCCTACAGAGCCGGTATCAGGCATAAGTACAGCTACTATAACGGATGTTCCTTACATCCGTAGCGATGAAAGCCCGGACAATACAGTCATTAATCTTAATTGGGAGTTTCCGGCAGTCTCTGAGTCAGGGTTGAAAGGGTTTGAGGTACGCAGGAGTTCATCACCCAAAGACAGACCTATTACAATTAACAAAGAAATTATTGCATCTGCACTTCGAACTTTTCAGGATGAAGCTCCTGAAAAAAATAATTACTATCAGGTGGTAGCCATTGCTTTATCTGGTGAAGAGTTCAAATCACCCATTCATCTGGTACAACTGATTGACAGTATTCCACCCTTGGCACCTGTAGGCATGAGTGGAAAAGTAGACGAGCGTGGACGTGTTTCATTTTCATGGAAACCGAACGAAGAACTAGATATGTATGGATACAGGATTTATCGAAGCAACAACCCAAATGCGGAATTCTCCCAGGTCACTATTGAGCCCATTGCCAATAACAGTTTTGTGGATAGCATAAACCTTAAAACATTGGATAGACACATTTACTATCAAGTCATGGCGATTGACAAAAGTCAAAACCATTCGAAATTGTCGGAAGTATTGGCGCTGGAAATCCCAGATCAAGTGCCTCCTGTTTCACCGGTTTTTCTTCCGGTTACTTCCAATAAAGAAGTCGTGGAATTGCAATGGTTGCCCAGTAGCAGTGATGATGTGAAAAGTTATGACATCTACCTGCAAAAGCCAGGTGAGCAGGAGTGGAGGAAATTGAATTCAGTTCCGCGTACTAAGGATAGCATTATCAGCTACAAAGTTACCAACCTTGAGGAAGGATTGAGAGTGAATTTCACTGTGCTTGCTGTCGATCAGTCAGGTTTGGAAAGTACACCCGCAACCCCGGTAAGTGCGGCAAGGTTAATCAGTGCAGTGAAGCCACCTGTGCAAATCGCTGAACCGGAAATAGACCGGACGGCTAAAAACATCCGTCTAAAATGGAACTATGAACAAAATGGTGTTTATAAATATCAAATCTACCGAGCGAAAGAGAACGACACCATCCGGCTTTATAAAACGATTGAAGGCACGACAAATGATTTTAACGACAAAGAACTTGTGATGAATTCAGTGTACACCTATCAGGTGGTGGCTGTTTTTTCATCCGGGGCAAGGTCTGCTTTTAGTGAAAAAATTATAGTGAATTATTAATAACCTAAATGAAAGTATATGAATATAAAATATTTAGTTGTGTGCTTAGCCTCATGCATGGTGAAGCTTTCGGTTGCTCAAGAAGCTAGTGATAACCAATATCAGGGCACAATAATAAATTTGGATGGAACAGAAAGCCAGGGCGTTATTGAAGCCAACCTTCAATATCCATGGATAATTCAGAAACACATTCGTTTTTTTGATGCAAGTTTATTGGAGCAAGAAGAACGAGTAAAACTCAAGGATAAGCCTAAGCTTGATGCTAAAGATTTAGTGGGTTTTAGATTTGAGGATAAAGTATATGAATCTCACAAATATGCGGACTTATCCGCTCTTGGCCCTAAGGCTCTAGGGACTAATTATTTTTTTGAATTGGCTGTTGATGGCCCAATAAAACTCTACAAATTCTATGATTCGCCACCGACAGTAATGCAAGGAGACCCCGAAGCTATCTACGCTGAGTTAAGAAATAATCCCCATTTGTATATTAAGAAAGGAGATGAAAAAATTGACTTCCTGTCAACCTCTAAATTGGAAAAGTTCATATCGGATTCACCTGAAGTATGGAATAAATATGAGAAAGGGGAGTATGGCAATAAGTTAGAGGGAGATGGTGGAAAAAAGTCAAGACTCGGTAAGTTGATCAATAAGGCAATGAATACCCCTTCTATCAATTCCTATGTTTATGAGGTGGTCAGCGAGTACAATGCTCTAATGTCTAACAAATGAAAACAACATTCATAATTGCGATTATCCTATTATTTGTAAGCACTACCAATGCCCAGAACATCAACTTTGAATCGCAGTCAACAACGCTTTATCGTTATCCACTTCACCCATTGGAAAAATCCCTTAAAACTTATTCAGCATCCATTCAGGAGTTGGGCTCCTTTCTTGATAAACTACAGAAGGATACACTGCTTGAACGAGCTATGGTTTTGCCTGGATTTGACAGAGTGAAGGCTGGGGGAGATGTTCAAATAGAGTTGATCATGAATCCACTCTCAGTTACAAGCAAGGAATTAAAGGATGAGCCTCGAACCACCGAAAAGGACGGAGTAAAAACAACCTATCATCAGTATTGGTATGAGATCGGTTATAACTTCCCTACGCGCATAAGGCTGCTGGCAAAAGGAGAGGTAATCACAGAGCAGGATCTACCAAGCTTTTACATTACTCAGTATTACCCTCAGAACCGAAATTCGCTTCCGGCTATTCAAAAGGAATATGACAATGACTTCTATTTTAAAAATGGACTTATAGCCAAGCGACTGGAGGAAAGAAAGCAGGAAATCAGAGACTGGCTGTTCAGCAACTATGGATATGGGTTTATCCATAGGTCAATAGATGTTGCTACCGTAAAAGACAAGAAGGGAGAGTACCCTGATATATCAAAAGGATTGTCATTAATGCTGGCGGCTATTAAATCCACTCATCAAAAGAAAGACTACATCGATGAGGAGTTTAAGGACAAACTGAATCAGGCGATTGTACTTTATGAGAAAGAGCTGAAAGAGTTTAGCCCTGATAAAAAAGCACGGATTAATGATAAAGTGAAAAATCTGCTCCACTTCAATATTGCCCTGGCGCAATACCTGATGCGTGACTTCGATGGAGCTGAGCACAGCTTGTCGTTAATGAATACAGATGTACGAGGTCTGCATTCAGATCCTTACCGGTTAAAAGAAGAAATACAGGATGCCCGAATGAGGCTTGCGGCCAACGGATTGATGAAAGGTGAATTGCCACCTCCACTGCCAAAACCTAAACCAGTTGAAGTGAGTGCTCCTAAGCCCTCCACCAATTATCGGGATTACATTGTGTTTGTCAACGGAGATACTGTGGATGTTCAGTTTGTAATGCCCTCGCGCGACCTGATGCCTTACGGTGATTCCTTATGGTTACAAAATCAGGTGATTGTACTAGAAGATGAAAAGACTATTGAGGTGCTGGCAAAAGATATCATGGCTTATTCTTTTCAGGGAATTGACCGTGAGACCTACAGCAAGGTTGTGGATACCAGTACCATGCCATTTACAATAGAATATAGGATGTGCCAACGTACCGCTACAGGAACGATTTCATTGTATCGATGTCATGAAGTGGCCAGCAGCTTTAGCGACCCCAGTAAGAAATTCGTAAAAACAGTTCCCTACTATAAAAAAGGAGACAAGTTCGAAGTGGCTGTATTTGGAAACTTTAATAGAGGAGTTTCAAAACTGGTATCGGATTACCCTGAGCTATCAGAGAAGGTAAAAAACGGAGAGTTTATGGAGGGAGACTTGGTAAAGGTGGTGAAGGAATATAATAATTGGAAGGGGAGTCAATAGTCCATAGTTGGTTCGCGCCCTTCTATGGACTATAGACTATCGACCATTATTACAATGCGGAAAATTATCAACATAGCACTAATCATCATCTTCGCACTCGCGATCAGTCCTGCTATTGCCCAAACCTTTCCTGTCCGTGTTACACCCATACTCACACCACCCTACACGCCTTTCCTTACCGACTATACTGATCCGGGCGCTGAGCGGCTGACGATACAGGTAATGCTCAATGACCTTACCGTTACTGAGTTTAGAACTAAGTTGAGAATGACCATCGAAGGGGTTGGCATCACCATTACCACCAACCCAAACTATTTTCCCCCTCCTATTGCATTACAAGGCGGGGTACCGCAACTCATTTATGGCTCGGACATTGCAGACTACTTCAAGATGTCTAACCTCGTTTTCCAGGGACTCAATCCCAATGAAGTACAAAAGAATGGAGGCAGATTGCCGGAAGGCATCTACCGCATTTCTTTTGAAGTGTTGGACTATAACCGCAACAACGTAGTGTCCAACAAAGGGAGTGCTACGGCATGGATGATTTTAAATGATCCTCCATTTATTAACCTGCCGGTCAATAACGCGAAGTTAAAACCGTTGAATCCTCAGAACATTGTATTCCAGTGGACGCCAAGGCATAGAGGTTCTCCTAATGCTGCTTTCACCACGGATTACGATGTGAAGTTGGTTGAGATTTGGCCTTCAGGTAGAAACCCATTCGATGCTATCAATGCTTCAAGACCGATATTTGAAACTACCACTTCTGCTACGATGGTGGTGTACGGACCGGCAGAAACTCCTTTGGTTTTAGGTAGGGAATACGCGCTGCAGGTAAGGGCAAGGGATACCGGAGGTAGGGATGTATTTAAAAATAATGGGTACAGCGAGGTAGTACGGTTTATTTATGGTGACGAATGTCCCATGCCTTCTGGATTGAATGCCGATGATATTAACATTTCCAAAGCCCGTATGCGCTGGCAGGGCAGTGGACAAAATTCGGAATATTTTCTGCGTTACCGCGAAAAAAAGGAGGGGTCGAGATGGTTTGAAGATCGCACCAATCAATCTTACTACAATGCAACTGGTTTACGTGCAGGTACTGCTTACGAATACCAATTGGTAGGAGAATGCCTGCCTGCCGGGGCAGGTGATATTTATCAGAGCGAATATACTCAGT
>JAHBUB010000022.1 GCA_019638285.1 Cyclobacteriaceae bacterium
ACGAAGCCTGGAAGGATGCAAAGAAACGGTTGAAGGCGCTGGAGAAGGGGGATTGAGTAATTTTAGGTTTGTCAATTTGATTTGTCATTGAATAATACGAGTAAGTTTAAGTATTCATTTCACGCCATCACTCATTGCAACATGTGTGGCTCCGACTCATCAATCCATTTGATAATGGGAAAGCGATTGAATCAATCGCAAGGCACAAATCCCAGGAACAAGATTGGCATCGCAACAACTGTAGTAAAATGCACAACTTGCGGACTCATTTACTCAAACCCACAACCGATTCCAGAGAGTATTCAAGATCACTATGGTGTGTCCCCTGAAACCTATTGGCGCAATGATTATTTCAATTTGAATAGAGAATATTTTAAAAATGAAATTCAGACATTGAAAAACCTTTATAACTTCAATGAAGGAGACAAGGCACTTGATATTGGGGTTGGCCTAGGAAAGTGCATGATTGCACTTAATAATGCGGGATTTGACACTTTTGGCATCGAACCTTCAGAGCCTTTTTTTTTAAGAGCGATTGATAAAATGAGAATAAGTCCTGACAGGCTTACTTTAAATTCCATTGAGAATGCTCAATTTCCGAATAATTATTTTGATTTTATAACCTTCGGGGCGGTGTTGGAGCATCTGTACGATCCTTCTGGTTCAATTAGGAAGGCAATGGGCTGGTTAAAAACTGGAGGAATTATGCAGATTGAAGTTCCATCTTCAGATTGGCTAATCAGCAAAATCTTGAATGCATACTATAGAATTCGAGGACTTGATTATGTTACAAACTTAAGCCCAATGCACGAACCATTTCATTTGTACGAATTCTCTCTCAAATCATTTGAGCTAGGTGCTGTCAAAGAAGGCTATGAGATAGTTAAGTTTGAATACTATGTGGCAAGTACTTTTATGCCAAAGATTCTAAATTTTATACTTGTTCCCTATATGAGGTATAGAAATAAGGGGATGCAGTTGTGTGTATGGCTAAGAAAATCCAAATAAGTAAGTGGAATTAAGAGACTTAATTGTTACCCCAATTATTATTTTTCTAGTCTATGCCGGGGCATACTGGATTCGTCCACGAGTTACGGATTCGATTAACAGAAAATATTTTATCCCGGGATTAACAGTAAGAATTATAGGGGCATTGTCACTAGGGTTTTTATATCAATTTTATTATGGTGGAGGAGATACGTTTATGTACCACACACATGGGAGTCGCTTTGTTTGGGAAGCCTTTTGTGATTCTCCTTTACTTGGATTAAAACTACTTTTTTCAGACGGTAGCAATCAAGCTGGAATTTATAAATATGCTTCACAAATTTATTTTTTTCGCGATCCAGCGTCATATACTGTTATCCGAGTTGCCTCCCTATTTGATTTAATTACGTTTTCAACGTACTCTGCGACCGCATTACTTTTTGCGGCATTGAGCTTTATAGGCATGTGGATGTTCTTTCTCACTTTTTATAAGCAATATCCGCAGTTGCATCGCAGTCTTGCGGTGGCATCCTTCTTTATTCCATCAGTGTTTTTTTGGGGTTCAGGCATATTAAAAGATTCCATTACCCTTGCTTGCTTGGGAATAGCTACCTATTATTTTTATAAAATATTTCTTGAGAAGAAAATAAGTTTTATTAATTTTTTATCCTTACTCATTGCATTATTTGGAATTTTTAGTGTAAAGAAATTCATTTTGCAGGCTTACTTACCCGCAGTCATTGTTTGGGTGTTCGCTTACAACTTTATATCTGTTCGATCCAAAATTCTGAAAATTCTATTTATTCCCTTTACAGTTATTTTGATCATCGGATCTTCTTACTATGCTATTCTTAAAGTTGGTGAAGATGATGCGCGATATTCCGTCTCAAAAATTGCTGAGACGGCCAAAGTTACTGCCTACGATATCCGCTACTGGTCGGGCCGCGATGCAGGTTCTGGCTATGCATTAGGCCAATTGGATGGAACTATTGGTTCTATGGTTCGCTTAGCACCTCAAGCCATAAATGTTTCTTTATTTCGACCCTACTTATGGGAGGTAAGAAACCCACTTATGCTTTTGTCTGCCATCGAAAGTTTTTGTCTATTCGCATTTGTACTTTATGTTATAGTTAAGAAAAGACTTTTATTTTTTTCAGCCTTTACCAACCCCAATGTATTATTTGCGATGGCTTTCTCAATATCATTTGCATTTGCAGTGGGTGTATCTACGTTCAACTTTGGTTCGTTGGCGAGGTATAAAATTCCGTTGCTTCCGTTTTTTTTGGTCGCTTTAATTCTGATTTTGAATTACTCGAAGAGGGATAGGAAGCCCTTCGAATTGGAATCAACTGAATAGTTATTTACTATTTTGGCGCGCCCGGCCTTACCCATTTGAGTTCGAAGTGTGCTGTCTTCTATTAGTTTTATTATTTTTTCTTCCCATTGTATTGGCGATTCGCATAAAAATCCATCTACACCTTCTTCAATAATAAGCTTGTTGACCCCCACAGCGGAAGCAATTGTAGGAATTCCCAGCGCCATGTATTGAAGTGCTTTAAAACCACATTTACCCCTTGCCCAAATGTCATCCGTAAGTGGCATTAAACCGATATCAAATTGAAGCAAGTCCTCAATCTCCGTTTCTTTTGCCCATGGTATAAAGCAAAAGGAAGCTAATTCAAGTGAAGGGTTTTTGTCAGCGATAACAATAAACTTCAGTCTATCAAAAAATTTATTTTCAAGTGATTGAATGATTGGAATTATGATGTCAATGTATTTCAATGTAGAGTGGGTTCCTGTCCAACCAACAATAATTTCATCTGATTTGATTTTCTCGGGATACCGCGCAGTATTATGGAGTTTTTCAGTGTCAATAGTTGTTGGGTTTAAAACGACATGGTCGTTGAATTTTCTTGCAAAATCACACAGAAAATCATTCCCGCAACTGACGGTATAACTCCATTTACAGATCGATTTAACCTTTGAGTACCATTTTAAATTTGATACAAGGTTATTTTCTTGAGTAACGTTAGGCAGCCAAATGGCATCATCAAAGTCATAAATTATTTTCTTTTTAAACACTTTTGCTACGACCCACTCAAACCAGGGAGGACCGACAGGAGTAGCTTCGCGGTGAATAAAAACAAAGTTATATTTTCGCAAAGAGGGTAATAACAGAAATCGCTTCACGAAACCACTTAATACTGCGTATATCTTACGTAGGGAATGGCCAGGTGTGTATAAAATTTTCCAGGTGGAAAGCGAAAGAAAAGGATGTATATCAAAAAAATAGCCTTTTGAACGAAGCAGATCAAAATATTGCTCAAACCGAAAACGCTGCGATGGTGATTGACCGATAGGATAAGGGCAAATAAAAAGAATGGTTATTTTATTTTTCAGCATTTTTGCGTAGAACTATAGTAAGGCCTCTATGAATGTTACGGACGATAATGATTATTACTTTGAAATAAAGCCAAAATTAGCGTTCAGTCTTAATTTAAAAGAGCTAATTGAGTATAAAGAACTCTTTTATTTTTTTACCTGGCGTGACGTAAAGGTTAAATATAAACAGACAGCATTGGGTTTCATCTGGGCTATTCTTCAGCCTTTAATTATGATGGCCATCTTTACCTTTTTTATCGGAAATGCAATGGATGTTCCATCAGACGATATAAAATATCCCGTTTTTGCATTTTCAGGGCTGATTTTATGGACTGTTTTTTCTTCGGGGATTACTAATGCAGGTAATAGTATGGTAAGCAATGCTCAGATTATTAAGAAGATTTATTTCCCGAGGCTTGTTATTCCCATTTCATCCATATTGGTTTCGATATTCGATTTTTTGATCGCCTTCATGGTATTTATTGTTTTGATTGTGCTTTATCATCAACCTGTTAATGTACTAAAGGCATTTATCTTTTGGCCGACAGCTTTGTTGGTTACAGTTATTGCCACGTTTGGCCCAGGATGTTTACTTGCGGCACTTAATGTAAAGTATCGCGACTTCCGATATGTCATTCCCTTTTTAGTGCAAGCGCTTTTATTCTTAACCCCTGTCATCTATCCGATCTCTATAATATCAAACGTTTGGTTAAAGTACTTATTGGTACTTAACCCTATGTATGCTGCCATTATACTTTTTAGAATGCCTATGATGAAAAGTGCTCCAGATTATTCCTTGGTTTTGATCAGTTTTATTTCCGGTCTTATCCTTTTTTTTATAGGACTTGCCTACTTTCGAAAGACTGAGATGTACTTTGCTGACTTGGCGTAAAGTGTTGAATATATGAACCCAATACTTGAACTTCATTCAGTTTCCAAAAAATTCAACATTCACCATGAAGGTGGTTCATATTTAAGTTTACGTGACCGCATTGGTGACCTCGTAAAATTTAAGAAATCAAGAAAAAGCGAAGAGGAGTTTTGGGCGTTGAAGGACATCAGTTTTTCGATTAACCCTGGCGAATCTATTGGCATTATTGGAAAGAATGGAGCTGGAAAGTCAACTCTGCTTAAAATTTTATCAAAGATTACACCTCCAACAGAAGGTAAAATTATTAGCCGTGGTAGGATAGCCAGTTTATTAGAAGTGGGTACAGGTTTTCATCCGGAGCTTACCGGAAGAGAAAATGTTTATTTAAATGGATCTATTCTTGGAATGCGAAAGAGGGAAATTGATAAACACTTTGATGCCATTATCGAATTTGCTGGAACGGAGAAGTTTTTAGATACCCCTTTGAAGCATTATTCTAGCGGGATGCAATTACGACTAGCGTTTGCGGTGGCTGCTTTTTTGGAACCTGAGATTCTTGTGATTGATGAGGTGCTTGCGGTGGGAGATGTGGAATTTCAAAAGAAGTGTTTAAGGAAAATGGAGGATGTAAGTAGTAGTGGAAGAACAATTTTATTTGTGAGTCATAATATGTCCGCGGTAGAGAGTTTGTGCAGCAAATCGGTTCTTCTGAAAAATGGACAACTTGAGTTTATTGGAAATTCATCCGATACGATTCAGCAATACATGAATTTAATGGAAGAAAATCTCTTGAGTCATACAGGGGTGATTCTTTTTAATTCTGACTTCTCCGATAAACCCATCTATAAAGCTGAAATTTTGTGTGATCAAAAAAACTCCAGCAATGCTTACATGGGTTGTCGATTAGAAATTAAGATTTATTTTAAAACTGAGATTTCGCTTGATTCGCCATTACTGGGAATTATAATAAAAGACAGCCAGGGAATTCCAATGATTGGAGTTAATAATAGGCATTATGTTGGAAATTTGACTTCCAATGCTGTCTCAGAAGGGAGCATCTCAATGATTATTCCATACCTGCCTTTTTTCGAAGGGATTTATCACGTTGATATTCATTTTGGAAATGCTTTTGTAGATATAGAGGTTCTACGAGATTGCTTTCAATTTACAGTAGAACCAGCAAAATTTACTTCGACTGGAGAAATGCCGGACAAAAAGATCAATAGATTATTTATTAATGATATTGCGTGGCAGCTTGATGCTAAATGATTTTTAAAAATGATAGATAAGATTCTTAATAAGATTAAATTTCTTCTCCTTAAAAGAGACATTGGTTCATATAACAAATTCAAAGACCGAAAACCATTCGATCAATTAACTACAACAATGATCGATCAGAATAAAGAGTTACTTCGGCCGTATTATGAACAATACATAAAGGAGGTATCTCGTGCAGACATGGCCGCATCACTTGAATTGGCAGCATTTATGTATACGATTTGTAAAATCAATCAGTATACGAGATTACTCGACATGGGTTCGGGGCTTAGTTCTTTTGTGTTTAGACTGTATGCGAATGAGAATCCTCGGGTAATGGTCTATTCAGTAGATGATGATACCGCATGGTTGGAGAAGACAAAGGATTTTTTACGACAGCATAAATTAGGTGTTGATAATATTTTAACGTTGGATCAATTTTTGAAATCTGAAGAACAAGGATTTGAATGCATTCTTCATGATCTCAATTTTATTGAGGTAAGAATTAATTATGTAGATCGTATGATGAAAATTGTAAAATCTGGTGGCTTACTCATCTTTGATGACGTTCATAAACCCGATTACTTTTTTGCATTACTTACTAAGGTAAAAAATATCCAGTCAAAAGTATTCTCCCTACACCCTGTTACCCACGATAGTTTTGGGAGATTTGCTTTAGCTGTTGTAAAGGAATAGAGAATGCAATTAAGTGTTATCATCCCCACCAAAGACAGAGGTGATGTTTTCGACCAGACGCTTCGCTGCGCAATAGAATCTATTGACCATTTAGATGCTGAAATAATTGTGGTTAATGATTCGAAATCAACTCAACCAGATATTCCAAAAAATGAGAAAATAAGGCTAATCAATAATTCAAATTCAGGCGTAGCGTCAGCTCGCAATGCTGGCGCGAAAATATCACATGGCCAACTTCTGCTTTTTTTGGATGATGATATTGTGATTTCAAAAAATTCAGTTGAGCATGTACTGAACTTGCATCAACAAATAAAGAATGCTTGTTTCAATGTAAATTGGGAGTATCCACTTTCTGTCCAAGAAAGTATGAGATATACACAATTCGGAAGATTTATGAAATCACATGGACTAACCTCATTTAAAGGCTGGTATGCGGATCCTTCATGGCGCGATAATGCATTGTTCCCTTCCAAATCTGTTGCTAGTTTTCATCTTTCGATTTTACGCAGTGACTTTGAAAAAGTAAAGGGATACAATGAGCAGTTTCCACACGCAGGTTTTGAAGATTATGATTTTCCTTTGCAGCTAAAACAAGTTGGATTATCTTTTTATATTGATAGTCGTGTAACGGTATTTCATAATGAAGCTGACCGAATGAAATTAGAGAATTGGCTTAATAGTCAAGAGCGTAGAGCTGCCACTCGGAGCGTGGCTGTCAGCATGGGGTATACTGAATTAAAATTGCACTACGGATTGACAAAACGCATATTGCTATCGATTATCTCCAAATACTCAGAGTTTTTCCTTCATGTTTTAAGAGTTTTTCCAAACATTAAGACCATTGACCCTCTTTATTTTAAATGGATAGCGGCCATACAGGCGAGCAAAATTTTTAAAGGATACACCTCTCATTAAGCATAGATGGACATATCACCAAAAGTACGAGTGCTTAATTTCTTCCGGAATATTTTCAAGATACCAATTCTTGAATCTCTCTTAGCTTCACTAAGTCGAGGAAAATCGCCCAATCATATCCTTTGCAAACTAGTTCCCAATCCATATCAGTATGCGCCTGGAACTTTTAAGTTATTGAAACAAAATAATATTGTAATGCGTGTGGACATTAGTGATTATATCGGACATTATTTGTTCTTTGGTTTCGAAGATCATGGGTTGAAGAAACTTTTTTCATTGTGCAATGAAAATTACAATGTGCTTGATATTGGTGTAAATATTGGCTGGACTTTTTTAAATCTGGCACAGGTAGCAAAACATGGGAAGGTATTCGGCTTCGAGCCAGATCCCTATAATTTTGAGCGATGTTCAGAAAACATTTCATTGAATAACTTTACGAATGTTCGTGCTTTTCCAGTTGGACTTGGTAATGCAAATCTAGAGGTGAATATGGAAATCAGAAGTTCATTGAACCGTGGTGGAAACCGAATCGCTCCAAACCGAACAAGTTCTTCTCAACCTGTTCAAATTGTAAAGCTCGATGGTTTTGTACCAGTTCAGGAATTGAACAGTATTGATCTTATTAAAATAGATGTTGAAGGATATGAACTCAATGTATTGCGTGGTGCAGAGGCTCTTTTGAAACATTATAAACCTATTCTGTTTATTGAATTGGATGATAACAATTTAAAATATCAAGGTGATTCTGCATTCGCACTGATTGACTTTCTTTTTGGAGCAGGATACAAAGAAATATCAAACGCTGAAAGTGGAGTAAGGATTTCGGCACAAACTGACTTTAGTAATTGTCACTTTGATATCATTGTCAGATAATGGTATCTAAAAATCAAATTTTCTACATTGTATCAAACATTCAAAAATCACTTGCGTTTGAATGGATTTCTGTTGGATTAAAAAATCATTATAATCTTACCTTTGTTCTTTTCAATTCATCCTCGTCCTCATTAGAATATTTTTTAAAAGAAAATGGAATCAATGTAATTAGAATTACGTACCAGAATAAAAAGAATTTGCCCTTGGCATTCTTACGATTATGCTGGATTTTTATAACTGAAAGGCCGGCCATTGTTCATGCACATTTATTTGATGCAACATTGATAGGACTCGCTGCTGCATGGATCACAAGAATAAAGAAGCGAATTTACACACGACATAACAGTACTTTCCATCATCTGTACTTTCCGAGTGCGGTGAAGTATGATCGTTGGAGTAACTCTTTGGCAACGCAAATTATTTCGATCAGCCAGGCAACTGACAAAACGCTTCTGAATTTGGAGCATGTTTCCAATGAAAAGTTGGTGAGGATACCACATGGTTTTGATATGAATGCTCTCACCAAAGTTGGAACGAATAGGGCCTATAAAATGAAGGAGAAGTGGGGGATTCAGGAAGGACAATTTGTTATTGGCGTTATTGCACGGCTAATTGAGTGGAAGGGAATTCAGTTTATCATCCCGGCCTTCATAAAATTTGTAAATGAAAACCCAGCTGCCTGCCTAGTGCTAGCCAATGCAAGTGGTCCTTATTCCGATGAAATAACTAGGCTTATTAAGCCCATTCGCAACAATGTAATTCTAATCCCATTTGAAGAAGATATTGTAGCCCTTTATTCAATTTTTGATATTTATGTACATGTACCAATTGATCCTTTATGCGAAGCATTTGGACAAACCTATGTGGAAGCTTTGGCTATAGGGATTCCATCCATATTTACATTATCAGGCATTGCTGCAGAGTTTATTATAAATGAAAGAAATGCATTGGTTGTAGGATTCAAAGATGCAGAGAGTATTTACTTATCTATGGAGCGACTCAAATGTGATCCAAATCTAAGGGCACGATTAATTGAAAACGGACGAAAAGATGTAAGCGTACGGTTTAGTATCAGTTCAATGCTTCAATCGTTAAAGATCCTTTATGGATAATAACCCATTTTTTAGTGTAGTCATCCCTACTTACAATCGGGCCCAATTTATTCGAAAGACGATTGATTCAGTTTTGGCGCAAACATATCTCGACTTTGAAATTATTGTAGTTGATGATGGGAGTACAGACAATACCGAGGATGTTATAAGAAGCATACAAAATGATAAAATACGGTATTATAAAAAAGAGAATGCAGAGCGTGGAGCGGCTAGGAATTTTGGAGCGGATCTTGCCAATGGAAAATTTATTAACTTTTTGGACTCGGATGATGTTTTGTATAACAACCACCTAGAAGTAGCTTTCGGATTTCTTTTAAAGAATGATGAGACTGTAATTTTTCATCTGGGGTATGATGTAAAAGACGAAGAAGGAGATATCCTGCGGAAAGTTTCTAATATTGACTTTATCAATCAAAGGATACTTTCTGGAAATATTTTGAGCTGTAATGCAATATTTATAAGGAAAGATATACTTCTTCAAAATCGTTTCAATGAGGATAGAGTCCTTTCATCACTCGAAGATTGGGAGCTCTGGATTCGCATGAGTTCACGGTTTCCTTTTCTAAACAACAATACAATAACCTCAACTGTTGTCCAACACGACAATCGAAGTGTTATGCAGATAGATTCTGTGGCGATCAAAAGGAAAGTTGAACGATTTATTCATTATGTGCTCGCAGATAGCAATAACAAGGCGCATTTTGGATCAACTTTAAATAAAGCAATAGCCAGTGCAAATACCTATGCAGCTTTACATCTTATTATCGCTGGAGGTGAAAAGATGGAAGTTCTTCAATATTTGTGGAGGGGGATTACTAATAGTCCAAGTGAAATATTTACAAAACGGTTTTTAGTAATAATAAAGAAAGTTATTGGATTTTAAATTCTTTTAAAGAGTGCGACTTCGAAATATTTTGGTTCTTACTTATTGGAGTTATTCAGATGCCCTTATTCAAAGCTATACATTGCCTTATGTGAGGATAATTAGAAAGAATTTGGATTCGAAGAGCCTTGTTTTTCTGTTAACTATGGAAAAGGATTTTGTTTCTTCTGAGATGAAGAATAAAATTATAAACGACTTGGCAAACAAAGGAATTGCTTGGTTGCCTTTTAATTATCATCGGTTTGGCATAAGGGCAATTTTGAATTGGCTAACCATCTTTTTTAAGCTAATAAGACTAATCATTCAGCATGGAATTTCAACAATCCATTGTTGGGCTACACCTGCAGGTGCAATTGGTTATTGGTTGTCCCTAGTATTAAAAAAAGAATTAATTATTGATAGTTATGAACCTCATGCTGAGTCAATGATTGAAAATGGAACTTGGAAGAGGGGTGGGGTTGCTTATAAAACTTTATTCTGGTTAGAAAGGAAACAAACACAGAGGGCTAAACACATCATAGCGACAACACAGGGAATGAAGGATTATGCGCTAAAAAAGTATAACATAGAAATTTTGAATTTTCATGTTAAACCTGCTTGCGTGGACTTCGATTTATTTTCTGAAAGTAAGATTAAGGATACGCAACTGCTCGCTGAACTGAATTTGAATTCTAAAATAGTTTGTGTTTATGCCGGAAAATTTGGTGGTATTTATTTGGAAAGTGAAGTATTTGATTTTTTTAGAGTAGCGGTTGACTATTGGGGTGATTTGTTTAGGGTTTTAATTTTGACAAGTCATACCAGGGAGCAAATTGAAGGCTATTGTGATCTTGCTGGAATTTCACCAGCGATTGTAATATCTACTTATGTGTCACATTCTGAGATTCCTAAATTTATTGGTCTGGGTGACTTTGCGATTACTCCCGTGAAACCATTGCCCAGTAAGAGATTTTGCTCTCCCATAAAAGATGGTGAGTATTGGGCTATGGGCCTGCCAATAGTTATTCCTGAGAATATCTCTGACGATTCTCGAATAATTCGAGACTATGGTATCGGTTCAGTATTAGAAAAACTTGATAATGATTCATATCTGAAATCCGTACGGGAAATCGATGGTTTTTTACAAAAACCGAGAAATGAGACCCAAAAGCTAATCCGATTAGTGGCCAGTAAGTACAGAAATTTTGCATTAGCTGAAGATGTTTATAAAAAAATATATGCAGAGAGAAGTTAAGCGGCTTTTGTAATTTGCGGATTAATTCGTTTTAAAATAATGATCAAAATACTTATAACCGGGGGTGCAGGGTTTGTTGGGAGCTCACTTGCAGACAGACTGCTATTAAATGAAAAATATTTTATTGTTTTAGTAGATAACCTCCTTACTGGCGATATAAGAAAAATTCCGATACATAAGCGCAGTAAATTCATTAAGTGTGATGTGAATAATTATAATGACATCGCTGCTATAATGACTACTTATCAATTTGATTATGTTTTTCATTATGCAGCAGTGGTAGGGGTTAAGAGAACTACAGAAAACCCTATCATGGTACTTAATGATCTTCAGGGTATACGGAATGTACTCAATTTGAGCAAAAACACAGGAGTGAGACGAATCTTTTTTTCAAGCTCATCAGAGGTATATGGTGAGCCGGTTGAGTTACCTCAACATGAGGAAACAACACCGCTGAATTCTCGATTACCTTATGCGGTGGTTAAGAATGTAGGAGAGTCCTTTTGCAAGGCTTACCAAAAGGAATATGGTTTAGATTACACAATATTCAGATTTTTTAATACTTACGGGCCAAAACAAAGCATTGACTTTGTAATCTCAAAATTTATTCGTCTTGCTTTGAACAATGAACCAATTCCAATTTTTGGAAGCGGCAAGCAGACTCGTACTTTTTGTTATGTGGAGGATAACACAAATTGCATTACTAAAATATTAGAGGACAATTTGATACTCAATGACGTAATTAATATAGGAAGTGAAGTAAATGTTACCATTCTTCAGTTGGCAGAATTAATCATAAAATTAACTGGTTCTAAATCAACCGTTGAATTTTTGCCCCCATTGAAAGAAGGAGACATGACAAGAAGGCAGCCAGATGCGCTTAAGATGATGAAAATTCTTAATCAAGATTTGATAACATTAGAAGAGGGTATCAAAACCATTCTTAAATCCCCAATGCATTTTTTGAAATAGTGGAAGTGAAATGGCGTAATAATGAGGTTTATTTCCGTATTATTTTCATTGTTATCAGTTGCTTTTGTTCAGGTATTTGGACAGTGTCCTACTCCTGATTTTAATATGCCTGCAAGCACTTGCCAGCAATCGCTTATTGCTATTGATAATTTATCTTCACTCGCTGACAGCTATTCATGGGATTTCTGTTCAGGAGATTTAGCTAATTCACCCCAGGCTCAACTTTCATTTAGACTGTCTGCTTCTAATGGCCGACCCGGAATTGAATTTGCAAAGGATGAGAATACTTGGTTTGGTTTTGTGACTGGGACATTCAGTAATACTCTTTATCGACTCGAATTTGCAAATGGCACAAATGGCCTTCCTACATCCACAGAAAATTTGGGCAGCCTATCTGGAAAGTTGAGTAGTCCGGGTCAAGTGAGAATCATTAAGGAGAGTAACCAATGGTATGGGTTTATCCATAATATGACATCGGGAGAATTATTGCAATTGAATTTTGGCAATAGTCTTTCAAATTCTTTTACAGTATCCACAATTTTTTCTGGTATAGGGTTAGGGTACGGCAACTCCGGATTTGCTATGGGTAAAGACCCGATCGATGGGTGGGTTTGTGTAATTTCAACAGGGTTAAATCAATTTAACATAATTCGTTTGGGCAATCTTCTCGCCACACCAGGTCCATCTGATATAATTACTTCTGCAGCGGTTCCAAATCCGAACAATCTGGGAGATGTTGATCTTGTTAACATCTGTGGCTTATGGTATGGGTTTGCGGATAATTTGGGTAATGGAAATATTTATCGGCTTGATTTTGGATTCAATCTTTTTTCAACCCCCACCATAGCTCAAGTGACTGCATTAACAGTGGGAAATCCTGGTAGACTACGCATCGCGAAAGAGGGTGAGGAGTATTTTGTGTTTGTGATAGCACTGGATGGTACCCTTACTAAACTAGAATTTGGAACAGATATTACTTCAAACCCTGTTATTGTGTCAGAAGGAAATGTTGGAAATATTTTACAGCCGAATACCTATGGACTTGCATTGGTCAAAGAAAATTCAGAATGGACAGTTTTGGCAATCAGTCAATCCAATGGTCAGGTATATAATGTGAAGTATCCAAATATATGTACGGCCACACCAATGATCTCTAATCAATTGAATCCTGAAGTAAAATACACACAGCCGGGAATCTACAAGGTTTCACTCGAATCAACCTATGCTTTAGGGGCTTCAGTAAAAACAAAGCCCATTACCGTTTCCTCTGTTACGGCCCCTGACATCTCCTTCACCTCTCAAAATGTTTGCGCCAACAATGATGTTAACTTCACTTCAGTAAATGTTTCAGGGGATATCACTGACTACAATTGGGACTTTGACGACACCAATGCTTCTATAGCACAAGATCCTATTCATCAGTTTACGATTGCGGGTGACTATAAAGTGAAATTGCAAGTAACTGCCTCCAATGGATGTAATAATCTGGCGCTAGAAACGATAACTATTTACAACGAGCCCGTTACCAATTTTGATTTGCCTACTTCTTCACCCATATGTACGAATCAGGATTATCTGTTTAATAACACTTCAACATTCGATCCAGATTCCAATCCCTCCTGGCAATGGGAGTTGAATGGGATACCGACATCAATAAATCAGGATTTGACGTATACAATTCCTATAACTACAATGCAGAGCATTAAATTGATAGCTTCAATTCCAGGTTGCTCAAGTGAGATGACCAAAACAATCAACACCGTTGAAGATGGACCACTTGTTGACTTCTCTTTTTCCAATGATTGTGAAGACAAGTCCATAGTCTTTACGAATGAAACAATAGGAACAGTGACGGGCTATGCCTGGGATTTCGGAGATGGAAACAATTCTACCCAAACCAATCCTTCGAACACTTTCATTGATTTTGGAAACTACGATGTGAAACTGGTGGCCTCCAATCTTGCCGGATGTATGAATACAGCCACCAAATCCATCCAAATTTACTCCAAACCACAACCCGATTTTTCATTGGACCTGCCTCCCTTCTCATGCAATGGTTCTGCTTCGCAATTCAACGACCTTACACCAAGTCCTACTGATAGCAACCTTGACAGTTGGACCTGGAGCTTTGGCGATCCATCAAATGGAACTTCAACAACAAGAAATCCCCAATATGTGTATGCGGATGCAGACCAGTATGAGGTTAACCTGGACGTGACCACCAATTTTGGGTGTACGGCCTCTATTCAAAAAACAATTACTATTTATCAGTCTCCCAATGCCGAGTTTACTTTTAATACAGCCTGTGTTAATCAGTCTACATTGTTTATACCCTTGTCAACATCAGGCGTGGACTTCTGGCAATGGAAAATAGGAACAAGCACTTACTATCAACAGAGTCCTACTCACATATTTGGTAGCTCTTCGAATTACAATGCAATGCTGACAGCTACCGGCTCGAATGGATGTGTTGCAGTTGTGGACAAATTGGTCAATGTGCCAATTCCTAGCAATGTTAATTTTAGTTCTATCAATAATTGTGCAGATCAAAACACTTTATTTACTGACCTTACAACAGGACCCGACTCTGTTATTTCCCGTGTCTGGCAATTTGGGACAATCGGCTCGGCTTCGGATGCAACGCCCACTTTTACATTTCCCTCTTCTAATACTTATCCCACCCGACTAACGGTGACCAACGAATCTGGATGTAGTTACTCTATATCCAAAGATATCAATATCCATGAGCCTCCTGTGGTCTCGTTTACGGCCACGCCTCAAGCAGGTGCATCTCCCTTAACAGTACAACTTAAAAACACTACAAGGAATTCAGTTTCACAACAATGGTTAGTTGTTGGTGCGAATAATTTAGCAAGTACGGAGGTTGCTCCAGCTTTTATTTTTGATGAATTGGGTGATTATACAGTTGATCTCACTGTGGAAGATGAGTCGGGATGCATTGCCACGACCAGCAAAATAATTTCAGTAATAATTCCTGTGCTCGATGTTGAGCTCACCAGTCTTTCTTTAATACCTACAGCTTCGGGGGAGTCAAATATTCTATTAACAATTAAGAACCACAGTAATCTTCCTGTAAATAACATAAAGGCTATTATTGATATTTCGGGAGCACAGTTGATAAATGAAACCATTGCTGCAACCATTCAACCCAATGAAGTCTATTCTCAGATATTATCCACAGGAATGATTAGTTCTAAAAATGGAGGGTCTTATTTGTGTGTTGAACTTGTGGTGGAAGGTGAGCTTGACAGGGAGAACAATAAGAAATGTATAAATAATAGGGCTGCCACTGTAGTAATGGCTCCTTATCCAAATCCAAGTTCGAGTGAACTCCATCTGGAGTGGGTTTCAGCCATTCCCAGGAATGCTGAAATTAGCATTTTTGACCCAACTGGGAGAAAAGTGTTTGAGCACATTTTTTCAGACTTGGAGATGGGGTTAAACAGAGCTACAATTTCTCTGGCCTCCTTCCATCCGGGAGTTTATTATGTATTTTTTGCTTCGGAGGGGATTCGTAAAAGCTTTCCATTTGTAGTAAGAAAATAATAGGATCAAAATATCCATATCCGGTCAAAAGAATTCTCTTATTCTTCCTACTTTTATCCTTTCTTAAATCAATTTTGATTTGAGGTCTAAAACTAAAAAAAAATGACAATGAGATTGGATGGTACGGATCGTAAAATTTTAAAAATTTTGCAAACTAATTCCAATATTACCAATGCACAGCTGGCACAGGAAATAGGGCTTTCCCCAGCGCCAACGCTTGAGCGAGTAAAAAAACTTGAAAATGCAGGGGTAATCAAGAGCTACCATGCAGCAGTAGATCAGGCCAAGGTAGGGTTGGGGGTAAGCACCTTTGTGATGGTTAGCCTTAAAGGCCATAACAAAGACAATATTCAAAAGTTTGTGGAGGAGATGAAAAAAATTGAAGAAGTAGTTGAATGTCATCACCTTACCGGTCAGTCCGATTTCATTCTAAAAGTGGTAAGCCCTGATATTCCATCCTATCAAACCCTCATGTTAGAGAAAGTTTCCAATTTTGAGATGGTCGATAATATGCAATCTTTGGTGATATTGTCTACCTTCAAAGACTCTAAAGTTGTACCCATTCCATGACTGAAATAGATAAGAGCTTAGTGCTTACAAAATCGGAGGTGGAGCAAAAAATCCGGAGAATTGCTTTTGAAATTTATGAAGACAATTTCACGGAGAAAAACATTGTATTGGCGGGTATAGACGGACAGGGGTATACTTTAGCGCAATTGATTTTTAAACAATTGGAATCCATCTCTCCGATTTCTGTGAAGATCGTTAAAGTAACCCTGGACAAATTGGCCCCCCAGCAAAGTGAAGTAAAGGTAGATTGTGAAGAAAGGGATTTTCGTAAAAAATGCATTGTTATAGTGGACGATGTATTAAACACAGGGAAAACCATTGCCTTCGGAATGAAGCCATTTCTCAATGTGGAGGTGAAAAAAATAGAAGTGGCAGTTTTGGTCAATAGAAGTCATACGCTTTTTCCAATTCAACCTACTTATACTGGTTTTGAATTATCCACTTCACTCAACGAAAGGGTGGAGGTTGTGTTGGGTAAAAAGGCGGCAGTTTACTTGCATTAAAATACATTGAATATTAAAGTTCAGTTACAGTGTCAATTCACAAACAAGAGATAAAAAAAATTACCACCCACCAACTTCATGAGATGAAGGGTAGAGGTGAAAAGATTGCTATGCTTACAGCCTATGACTATAGCATGGCAAAAATTATTGATGGGGCAGGAATAGATGTGATCCTAGTGGGTGATTCGGCCTCCAATGTAATGGCAGGTAACGAAACAACACTGCCCATCACGTTGGACCAAATGATATACCATGCATCTTCAGTAATAAAAGCTGTTGAGCGGGCGCTGGTGGTAGTAGATATTCCTTTTGGTTACTATCAGGGAAGCTCCGGTGAGGCGTTGAGATCTTCTATCCGAATTATGAAGGAGAGTGGAGCCCACGCTGTTAAATTGGAAGGTGGCAAGGAGATCAAAGACTCTGTGCTTCGTATTTTGAGTGCGGGTGTTCCGGTGATGGGTCATTTGGGCCTCACGCCACAATCTATTTATAAGTTTGGGACCTATTCAGTGCGCGCCAAAGAAGAGGAAGAAGCTGACAAACTTTTGGCAGATGCAAAACTCTTGGAAGAGTGTGGATGCTTTGCCATTGTGTTAGAGAAAATACCTGCTACTTTGGCAAAGAAGGTTACGGAGTCTATTCAAATACCTACCATTGGAATTGGAGCAGGGCCAGATGTAGATGGTCAGGTGCTGGTGATGCAGGATATGTTGGGCATTACGATGGAGTTCAAGCCACGCTTCTTGCGCAGGTATGCCGATTTACAAACTGTGATCAACAAAGCAGTCAACGATTATGTGTCTGATGTGAAGTCCAAATCGTTTCCGAATGACAAAGAGAAGTATTAGTTGTTTAGTCTTTAGTAAATAGTCCTGAGTCTTTAGTTTCGATAATTTGGGAGCGTACATTTTTCCTTCTTTAGGATCGTGGTTTCTTTCACTTGAAGGTTAGGAGCGATTGGAATTTTCTTACAATTGCAAAAGCCTACCTACACCCTATATTCCCTGAAGGGAATCCAACCCGCTTTCATGTCAGATTGAATTTTTCCCTCTTGGAGTTTCTCCCATTAGGGTTGGGTAAAGGGTAATCCAAATTAACCTACTACTCATAACTAAAGACTCAATACTCAGGACTAAATACTATTTACTAACTACCACATATTTTAATCTTAGCGTTCTCTTCCTCTCCATCACTAAACCACACCACACCGTAGTGCCCATAGATGCCAACTCCAATTCCCTTCCACTCCAATTGACTCCATGTGCCCGAGTTGATGAGTAGTGGATTATGGCCGGGACTTTTTTTCCAGCCATCAATTCCTTCTGCTGCACTGGCCTCTGCTGAACTGTAGTAGGCGATCTCAAACCCATTTCCTGCATAACCTGAGATTTCTTTGGGTTTGTCCCACATACAACTGGCTTGCGCATGGTCTGAGGTATAGCAGCAACTGCTCCAATCGCCTTTATCAGACCAACTGTGTGGGTTGCATTCGTCACGCGTTGCATAGTCGTAATTTTCCATCAAGTCCCTTACATGCGCTTGTGCTACCTTGGTAAGTTTTGGCGAATAAGGGATTGGTTTAAGTTTCTTCGTTTTGCGGTATTCCATAATGAGATCAAAAAGCTTCTTTTCTTCTTGTGAAAGGCACACTTCTTCTCCATCCATTGCTGGTATTTCGGAGAAGGAGGTAAAGAAAAAGAATCCACTGATAATGAAGAATAGTCTCATAATGAATTGAATTTGTTTTTTCTAACGATTAATATGCCAGATTGGTGTCTGGCACTACTTTATTAGTCGAATTTTTATAATTTCGCTGCTGCCTGCCGGGTCTCTTCATGCGATACCAGATTTTGAAGATAGGCAGTCTTTCTTAAAAAGATTTAAAAATCAATTGGATAAAGTTAACAAGTAAAAATGAGCGCAAAAATTACGATCAGCAATGGTAAACTAAATGTTCCTGACAATCCTATTGTACCTTTTATAGAAGGTGACGGTACAGGTGTAGATATTTGGCCTGCGGCAAAGCACGTTCTCGACTCAGCGGTGGAGAAGGCCTATGGAGGAAAAAGAAAAATTGAATGGAAAGAAGTGTTAGCAGGAGAAAAGGCATTTAACAAAACCGGAAACTGGCTACCTGAAGAAACGCTTGACGCTTTTAAAGATTTGTTAGTTGGAATAAAGGGACCACTTACCACACCTGTAGGTGGAGGTATGCGGTCACTCAATGTCGCCCTTCGTCAGGAATTGGATTTGTATGCTTGTGTAAGGCCGGTGCGTTGGTTTACAGGAGTTCCTTCTCCCGTAAAAGAACCGCAAAAGACGGACATGGTGATCTTCAGGGAAAATACGGAAGACATTTATGCTGGTATTGAGTTTCAGGAAGGAACGGAAGACAACACAAAGTTTTTAAAATTATTTCAGGAAAATTTTGGTAAGAGATTTGATAAAATCAGATTCCCGGAAACGACTGCGATTGGTATCAAGCCAGTTTCAAAAGAAGGAACAGAAAGATTGGTACGCGCTTCTATTGAATATGCTATAGCGCACAAGAAGCCGAGTCTTACCCTCGTGCACAAAGGGAACATCATGAAGTTTACTGAAGGCGCTTTCCGCGATTGGGGATATGCGCTCGCAAAGAATGAATTTGGAGCCACCTTGCTGGATGGTGGACCTTGGATGGAGATAAATAAGGGCGGTCATAAAATAGTAATCAAAGATGTGATTGCGGATGCCTTCCTACAGCAGATTCTTTTGCGCCCAGATGAATATTCAGTGGTGGCTACATTGAATTTGAATGGTGACTATGTGTCCGATGCATTGGCGGCCATTGTGGGTGGAATAGGAATTGCACCAGGGGCCAATATCAATTATGTTACAGGCCATGCAATTTTTGAAGCCACGCATGGTACAGCGCCTAAGTATGCAGGTCAGGATAAAGTGAACCCTGGCTCAGTGATTCTGTCAGGGGTAATGATGCTAGAGCACATGGGCTGGCAAGAAGCTGCAGATATGATTGTAAAAGGATTAGAGGCTTCTATCAATGCAAAAAGAGTGACGTACGATTTCCATCGTCAAATGGAAGGAGCAACTTTATTGAAGTGCTCTGAATTTGGGAATGAGATTGTAAAAAATATGTAATTTGATTTTTTTGAAAAAAGTAAAAACCCTGGCCTTGCTGGGGTTTTTTGTTTTGGATATCTCTAACTTCATTACCTAAACCAAATAGGATGAAACAATTATTTTTTATCATCTTTTTATTTACCTGCTTAAATGATGGGATAGCACAGAAGAGGGCTAGGGACTATGGAATTGAAATAGGAGTGCTGAAACCTGGAACCAATAATGCGATCACTGATGTAAAGGGGGTATTGGTAGGCCATGTTACTTTGATGGAAGGGGAAAATATCAGAACAGGGGTAACAGCCATTGTGCCACACGATAAAAATATTTTTCAAAATAAAGTACCGGCTGCTATTTATGTGGGCAATGGTTTTGGAAAACTGGCTGGATCCACCCAGGTGGAGGAATTGGGGAACATAGAGACACCCATCGTTCTTACCAATACTTTAAGCGTAGCGCAGGGACTGGAGGGGTTGATTGACTATACCCTGTCTTTTAAGGAAAACGAAAATGTAAAGTCAGTCAATGGCATGGTAGGAGAGACCAACGATGGTGGATTGAACGATATTCAGGGGAGGCATGTGAAAAAGGAGCACGTGGTATCTGCTATAAAAAATGCAAAAGGCGGGAAGGTAGAGGAAGGATCGGTGGGTGCCGGCACAGGCACCATTTGCTTTGGATTTAAGGGGGGCATTGGCACTTCTTCGAGGGTATTGCCTAAAGAATTGGGAGGTTACACGGTGGGCGTTTTAACGCAAACTAACTTTGGTGGGGTGCTACAGATTGATGGGGTTCCAGTTGGGGAAGAGTTAGGTCAATATGCATATAAGAAATCAATTGAAGGATCTGTGGATGGCTCTTGCATGATGGTAGTAGCCACAGACGCTCCGTTGGATGCCAGAAATTTAAAGCGATTAGCGAAGCGCGCCATTATGGGCTTGGCAAAAACGGGAGGCATCGCCTCCAATGGAAGTGGGGATTATGTAATTGTATTTTCTGCCAATGAATCTGTACGTATACCCTTCGATGCTGATAAGGCCACAGATACATTTACACTTCTTCGTAATGACAACATGAGCCCACTGTTTATGGCCACTATTGAGGCTACAGAAGAGGCAATCATCAATTCTTTATTTGCAGCCAAGTCAGTAGGAAAATTGGAGAATGAAGAAGAAGTGAAACCGCTGCCAATAGACAAAGTGATTAAGATGATGAAGAAGTACAATCGGATTCGATAAAAACCTTAACTGATATTCTTTTTCTATTGACAGAAGTATTGTAGTTATAGTTGAGATATCTGCCTTGAATCACATTTAAATAATCTCTGTATTTACGATTTACATCTCTAGAAGCCCTGAGAATTCGAGGCACTCCTCGGCTGCTATTTTTTTACTAACCCCTAGGAAGTCAATTTCCTGTTAATATTTCTGGGCTGATAAAACCCTTGTGAAAAAAATCAGGGCATTCACAAAGAATACAAGGTCATTCAGAAAAACCTATGCAAAACCAGATTTTAAAGGACTATATTAGTTGGAATTCCATTAATGCCTGATATGAAGAATTTTATAAATATGCCCATACCCTCGCTGATCAAGGTTAGAAATCTTATCTTCTTATTGACATTATTTGTATTCTCCTCTTGTCAGAATCAAGAGGCCTTGAATTGGGTGATTGGTCTTCAAGCTGGTCAACTTGAAGCACCTGCCCCTGTGGGCACTGTTAATTTTGAATTTGATATTTCAGATATCAATACCGCCTACGATCCAAGTTTTCTTTATGATGCTTTGCAAAATAATAAGAATATAGACCTATATACCATTTTTCTTGATGTCACGGACCCAGCAGCAGGCAGCTTGACACAAATTAGAGAAATGAGTGGGGATATGGTAGGCAGAGTCATTTTCCGGGTTAAAAACACGGTCAGTGGTTCAAACTCCATCTCGTTCAATGTAAATAGCGAAACCAATGAAATTGGTTTCCAAATGATATATGAATCGAACACCTATACAGGTTATATGATATTCACAGATGTGCAAAAAATAAATAGAACACTATATGTTAAAAGCAGTATGTCATCTGGTTCATTCATTGCGGATACAGATGGCGATGAAATACCCGATGCCTTAGATAATTGCCCTGCTGTAGCTAATCCTGATCAGGCAGACGCGGACTCAGATGCTATTGGAGATGTGTGTGATGTTTGCTACGGCAATAACGCATCTGGTGATGCTGACGGAGATGGTTATTGCGCCAGTAACGACTTTGATGATAACGATGCCAATAAATATCCTGGTGCGCCTTGCGATGATGGAGATGCATGTACCAGCGGAGATGTTTATGATTCTAATGGGTCTTGTATTCCGGGACCTCCTTTAAATTGTGATGATGGTGACCCTAATACTATTGATTATTGTGATCAAATCAACGGTGGCTGCGCGCACACACCAATATTGCCTGATGGCGATGGCGATGGAATACCCGATGCCTCAGACAACTGCCCTACTGTAGCCAACACTGACCAGGCAGATGCAGACTCAGATGGTATTGGAGATGTCTGTGACAGTTGTCCTTTGGATGCTTCCAATGTTGATAATGATGGTGATGGCTATTGTGCTGCTCAAGATTTTGATGACAATAATGCCAATAAATATCCTGGTGCACCCTGTGATGATGGAAATGCATGTACGATTGGTGAGGTGTATGACGCCAATGGAAATTGTATACCCGGATTATTTGCAGATGACGGAACCCCATGTGGATCCGGACTATGTAATGGAGCTGGAGTTTGCGTAGAACCTGATATGGATGGCGATGGAATACCTGATGCCACAGACAACTGTCCTTCAACCGCTAATGCTGACCAGGCAGATGCAGACGGAGATGGTGTGGGTGATGTGTGTGATTGTGGCCCTGGTTATATAAGTGAGTTGTCGGGGGGTGCTGTTATATGTATCGATATTAATGAATGTACAGATGGAACTAGCAATTGCGGTCCAGGAACAACTTGCGAAAACACAGATGGTTCTTTCATTTGCGTTCCGATTGATACGGATGGTGATGGTATTGGGGATAATTCAGACAATTGTCCATCTGATGCCAACGCTGATCAGGCAGACGCAGACTCTGATGGTATTGGAGATGTGTGCGATATCTGTATTGGAATTGATGGAACCGGAGATGCGGATGGCGATGGTTATTGCGCGAGTGTAGATTGCGATGACACCAATGCTTCGATTAACCCGGGAGCTGTTGATATAGCTGGAAGTGGTATTGATTCAAACTGCGATGGCAGCTATTTATGGTATGTGGATGCAGATGGTGATGGCTATGGCTCAAGCGCTACGGTGTCCTCCACCAATGCAAGTCCAGGTGCAGGCGAATCAGCTACTGCTGATGATTGTGATGATTTGGTAGCAACAACAAACCCAGCAGGTATAGATGTAGCCGGCTCAGGTATTGATTCAAACTGCGATGGCAACTACTTATGGTATGTGGATGCTGATGGTGATACCTATGGCTCAATGGTTACAGCTTCCTCTACCAACGCAAGCCCTGGAGTAGGCGAATCAGCCACCTCCGATGATTGCGATGACACCAATGCCTTGATTAACCCAGGCGCAGTTGATGTAGCTGGAAGTGGTATTGATGCGAACTGTGATGGCATCTTTGACAAAGTAGATCAAACCATCAGCTTTGACCAAACGGTTAACCATACTTTAGGAGACAACTCCTTTGCGCTTAATGCAACCAGTAGCTCAGGCCTCGATGTTGTATTCTCTACCTCTTCGGATAAAGTTCAAATCAACTCTAGTTTGGTAACTATCGTGAGTGCAGGCAGAGTAAGCATTGCAGCGAATCAACCGGGCAACGATAGTTATAATCCGGCTGATGAAGTAGCTCAAAGTTTTTGTATCAACCCAGAGAAGCCGATAATCTCAATTGGAGGTAGAAACACCGCATCGCCCACGCTTACTTCCAGCAGCGCAGCGGGCAACCAATGGTTTTTGAATGGTAGTGCTATTGCTGGGGAAACAGGTCAATCGCTAGGTATCACAGGCCAGGGACAATATGCTGTTCAGGTAAGTGCAGATGATTGCGTAAGCGAGTTATCGGAGATTAAAGTATTTATAATCACAGGTGATGGGAATTCAGCAGATGATACTGGTGAAATGCTCGTGTATCCCAATCCGGTGCGTGATCGATTGTTTATAAGCCTTCAGGGATTCTCAAAAACAGGAACACTTGAGATGGGTATATATGATCTTAGTGGCAGATTGATAATGAATAAGCAAGTTCGCGCTGGTGATATTGAGGAGGCGGATGTTAAACATTATGCAGCAGGTAAATATTTAATAAGGATTGCGCAAGGCAGAAAAATTGTGAACCGTCAGTTTATTAAAGAATAGAGTATGAAAAATCTAAAATCATTAAAGCTTTTAATTGGCGTATTTCTGATCATTCAAGCTGCGCTGATGACCTCCTGCAAATCGGAAACGGAATTAACCCAAAAGGAATTGGTAACTGCCCAGTTAGTGGCTGATGGGGATTCCTGGGGGGTGGAAAATGTGACAGTCGATGATGTAGATGAGAGTGGCTCGTTTAACAATTTTTCAATAAAATTTGAAGACAAGAAATTTACAACTGTAAACGGGGGCGTAGTGTGGCCCCCATCCGGCACGTGGTCATTCACCTCTGAAGAAGCCACTGCATTTACAAGAGATGATGGAATAAAGGTATTGATTGAAAGTTTAGTAGGGGATCAATTAAGTATTTCATTTGAATGGGCGGAGACCACCTTGGATGCAGAAGGAGGCAGGATCACATCCCGAAAGGGCAAGCACAAGTTTAAGTTTAAAAGAAAAAGATAAGTAGAAAGTACAACTGAAGATAAAGTTGCCTCGGAATTACTGAAATGTGATTTTGAGGTGATTGATCAGGCCAGCATCTCCACCACAGTCACAGCGGCTTCTTCTCCTTTGTTACCGTACTTGCCACCGGCACGTTCAAGCGCTTGTTTTTTATCCAGGGTGGTGAGTACACCAAAGGCTACAGGCTTCCCTGTATCGAGGTTTACTCTCATGATACCGTTGGCAACCGCATTGCAGATATAATCAAAGTGAGGTGTCTCCCCTTGGATAACACATCCTAAACAGATTACAGCTGCGATTTCTTTTTTCTTGGCCATGCGCTGTGCTGCGAGTGGTAGTTCATAACTACCGGGCACACTTACTCTGATGATGTTTGATTTTTTTGCTCCTAATTTTATTAGTGTATCGTAAGCTCCTTCGTACAAGGCCTCTGTGATTTCTTCATTCCACTCCGCCATTACAATGGCAAATTTCTTTGAAGTTAAGTTTAGCTTCCTTTTTCCGGAGGTAGTTTTTAGTGATCCTGCCATAATTATTTTCTTTTTGAAATTTCCTTTGGGTCTCGGCTGGTATGTAGCACAGCCAGAATTGCTATTGAAGACTGGTGATCGTTTATCTTGAAGTATATAAGATATGGGTACTTGGTAATTTTAGTGGCTCTAATGTTGGTGAAGCGAGTTGAATAATTAAGAGGATTTTTGATTATCAAATCAAGTTTGAGATTCAATTGATCAAAAAAATCAAAACCTAAATTCTTTTTTTGGTTGTTGTACCAGTGAATAGACTCAATAATTTCCTTCTCTGCCTCTGAGGAAAATACAAGCGAATATTTCATCGCATGTCTGCGACTCTGGATTTAAGCTCTTCCCAGGTAACTACATCATCTGGATTACGTTCATAAGCTTCAAGCCGCTCTTCTACAATCTTTTTGTGCCAGTCTGGTATGTCATCGCTTACTTTGTCGGCCAGCACTAGTCCGTAAATTAATTTGATGAGGCGGTCATCAGCATCATCAATGTAGCTGTGGAGTTCCTCCTTAATTTGTGCAACGTCCATTTGGATTTGTGATTTATTTAATAAAATTACAAATAAAAAAAGGATTATGTTTTGCATAATCCTTTTAACAAAATTTAGGTTTCCTATTAAGAATTGGCCTCCAGCTTAGCTTTAAACTTCCTTGCATTTTGGTACTCACCTGAATCCCAGAATGCATCAATTATTTTTTGGTATACGGCAATGGCTTTATCGTTTTTATTGAGCTTCTCATAAGCCAAAGCTTCTTTCATCAAATAAGTAGGAGTAAAGAATTTATTGGGTTTATAACTGGAAGCCTTATTGTAATACTTGGCCGCGGATTCGTAGTCTTTCAATTCCATATAAGCATCGCCCATCAGGCTGTAGGCCCGGGGTTGAATAAGAATGTCATTTGAACTGAAGTCTTCAAAATAGAAGATAGCAAGCTGAAATTTTCCTTGTTTTAAAGAAATCGCACCTGCATAATAATTGGCCAGGTTAGCAGCATCGGTCATTCCATAGTCTTCAATGATTTGTTCAAACCCAAGGTTGTTTCCATCTCCTTTTAGGGCTAGATTCAAACTATCGGCTTCAAAATAATGCACGGCCTGAAACATTTCCTTTTGTGCTATTTTCTCTTGGCCACCTATGTAATATCGATATCCAAAAAAACCTCCCACCAGAAGCAGCAATACACCAAGTACACCAAATACAATCTTTGGATTGTCCTCTATCCAATGTTCTATGCCTTTTACAGTCTCTGCAAGTACTTCAGGATTCTCGAGCAGGTCTTTCTTTTCTTCTTTTTTTGCCATAACAATTAATAATACCTGTCAGCCTAACCCAGGAAATTTAAGACAGGGCTGCAAAACTAAGAATTAGCAAATACTAAACAAAAAGTTACCCTCTCCCTTTAATTGGCTAAGCTCCCTTTCGAAAGTCGGAGGAGGCCCTAATCAGTAATGTATGGGTAGTCCGCTTGGACATATACATCATGCATTGCCTCACTTGGGTCAGGGTAGTTGGATTCTTCGGAGAATTTCACACTTTCCTCCACCTGAGCATCTACTTTTGCATCAATGGCATCAATTTCTTTTTGGGTAGCCATTTTATTATCAAGAATAGTTTTTTTCACAACTTCAAGGGGATCCTGATCTTTATATTCCTGAACTTCTTCCTTTGATCTGTACTTGGCCGGGTCGGACATAGAATGCCCTTTGTAGCGATAGGTTCTAAATTCTAATAATGTAGGGCCATCGCCTTTTCTTGCCCTATCTGCTGCGCGTGCTACTGAATGGTGCACCGCCTCCACGCTCATTCCATCCACAGGCTCTGAGGGCATATCATAAGAACATGCCAATTTATAAAGTTCAGTCACATTCGAAGTTCTCTGTACCGAGGTTCCCATGGCATAGCCATTGTTTTCGATGACAAAGATGACGGGTAGTTTCCACACCATGGCCAAGTTAAGGGCCTCGTGAAAGGCTCCTTGCCTCACTGCACCATCCCCCATATAACAGATACACAAATTCTTGGTGCCTTTATATTTTTCGGCAAAAGCAATACCGGCTCCTAGCGGAATCTGCCCTCCCACTATTCCATGACCACCAAAGAAGTCATGCTCCTTGTCAAAAATGTGCATCGACCCACCTTTTCCTTTGGAGATACCCGTTTCTTTGCCGTATAGTTCTGCCATTATCTTATTGGGATCAGATCCGAGCACGAGAGGGTGTGCATGGTCTCTATAGGCAGTAATCCATTTGTCGCCTTTTACTAAAGCTGTAAATGCTCCGGCAGCGCAAGCTTCCTGCCCGATATAGAGATGGCAAAAGCCTCGGATTTTCTGTTGACCATATAATTGACCTGCTTTTTCTTCAAATCTTCTCATGAGAAGAATGCTCTCGTACCATTGCAGGTAGGTTTCTCTCGAAAATTCAGTTTTTGAGTCTTTAGTGCTCTTTTTGTCTGATTTGCCTTTGGTCTTTATAGAGGTAGCCATTTAATTAACTAATTTTATGGATCGTGAACCGCGAAAATACGGCAGTACTTCTCAATAGCCAAACCCCTTAAATAATTCACTGTGCACCTTAAAAAGCTCACTTTATATGATTTTAAGAATTATGAAGAGGCACACTTTACTTTTGATAATAAGGTAAACTGTTTTCTGGGTAAAAATGGTGTGGGGAAAACGAATATTCTTGATGGAATATACTATTTGGGGTTTACCAAAAGTGCTTTAAATGGAGTAGACGCACAAAATATAAGGCATGGCAAAAATCAGTTTATAGTTAAAGGTCAGTTTAGTCGAAACAATCAAAGTGCAGAAGTAATCTGTTCTTATGCGATAGGGTCAAAAAAAATTATTCGTGAGGATGGAAATGATACAAAAAAACTTTCTGATCATATTGGCAGGTATCCGATTGTGCTTGTTGCCCCTAATGATATAGAACTGATATGGGGGGGTAGCGAATTGAGAAGAAAGTTTTTTGACAGCCTTATTGCCCAATTGGACAAAAACTATTTGGAACACCTTATCATCTACACCAACCAGCTAAAACAAAGGAACAGCCTACTTAAATTTTCTGCAGACCGTAGACTCGACTACGATCTATTAGAAACTTATGATCAAAGGTTAATCCACTCAGGCAATTACATTCACCAGAAAAGAGCCGCTTTTATCACTTCATTTTTGCCTCTTTTTAAGGATCATTATGCATTCCTTTCTGGGGAAGCTGAAGAAGAGGTGGATATAGAGTACAAATCTGATTGTACAGATCAGGATTTTGGGGTTATGTTGAAGAATTCAATAAAAAGAGATGTGATCCTTCAACGCACCAGTGTTGGAATTCATCGGGATGATTTTGTGTTTACACTTGGGGCATTTGAGTTAAAGCGTATAGGCTCTCAGGGTCAGCAAAAATCATTTTTAATAGGCTTGAAACTGGCTGAGTTTCAAAGTATTGAAAATGTTAAGAAAATAAAGCCACTGTTACTATTGGACGATATTTTCGATAAACTGGATGATGAGCGTATCCATAAACTGGTCGCGCTAGTGGTTGATGGTACTTTTGGACAGCTTTTTATTACAGATGCCAGACCAGACCGCAGCCGAAAGTTACTGGAGGACGCCAATGTAGATGCAGAACTATTTCTTATAGATGCTGGCAAATTAGTGGAAGTATAATGGCAAAGAAATTCAATTTAGGTTCGGGGGATGCGGTGCATATAGGGCAGGCAATTAATAATCTGCTGAGTTCCTATCATATCAAGGCCAAATTTGATTCGGCCAATATCGTAGGTTCATGGGAACGCCTGGTGGGCAAGCCTATCGCAAAACGAACAAAAAAAGTGTTTCTTAAGGATAAAGTGCTCTTCGTACAAATTGAGTCACCAGCAATGAAACACGACATTAGTCTCCATAAGGGTCATATACTGGAGATATTCCAAAAGGAATTTGGAAATGAAGTGGTGAAGGAGATTGTTCTGATGTAGCAAATCGCCCCTGATAGGGGATTGATCCAAGATAAGGCCATTTGATTTGCTATAATTGTGTGATCTTCATTTGCCTAAACCGAAAAACAGTATAATTTTGCACTCCTATTTTTAGGGGAAGCCCTTGAGGTAGGAGTAGGGATTGTTCAAAAAATCCTTATTTCGTTCTTTTTTAATATTTGTGGAAAGAGTAGGGGAGATACTCAAGCGGCCAACGAGGACAGACTGTAAATCTGTTGGTGTATTCCTTCGAAGGTTCGAATCCTTCTCTCCCCACTAAAGTAAACAAGCGGGAGTAGCTCAGTTGGTAGAGCGGCAGCCTTCCAAGCTGCAGGTCGCGGGTTCGAACCTCGTCTCCCGCTCGCAAATTGGGAATTGTCATTGGTCATTGGAGTCGCCAATGGCAGTGGACTAATGACCAATGGCCAAAAGCTGTTGTAGCTCAGGGGTAGAGCACTTCCTTGGTAAGGAAGAGGTCGTGAGTTCAATTCTCATCAACAGCTCAAATTCAATTTCTTAACACAAGGCATTGAACATGGCCGGCAACAAAAGTTTGGTAATCGAACCAAACGTAGTACATATTGTGAGTAACTGATGATAGGTGTGTAGCGAACATCAAATTATCATTGGAAATCATAACCTGCCTTTGGGCAGGTGAAAACCCTTTTTCGACAGGCTTATCATGTTTAGGGTGTATCTTCTCAGACGGAGAAGGTGGACAAATAGAACACTTTAAACTTATAATATAACTTTTTTAAATTTTAACTGGAATTTTCAAATATGGCTAAAGAAAAATTTGATCGTTCAAAACCTCACGTAAATATTGGAACCATTGGTCACGTTGACCACGGTAAAACTACGCTTACTGCAGCGATTACGAAGGTTTTGGCTGGTAGAGGACTTGCATCAATGAGAGATTTCTCTTCAATTGACAATGCTCCTGAAGAAAAGGAAAGAGGTATTACTATCAATACTTCTCACGTTGAGTACGCAACAGACAACCGACACTATGCACACGTTGACTGTCCGGGTCACGCTGACTATGTAAAGAACATGGTTACGGGTGCTGCCCAGATGGATGGTGCTATTCTTGTGGTTGCTGCTACTGATGGTCCTATGCCACAAACTCGCGAGCATATCCTTTTGGCCCGTCAGGTAGGTGTGCCTGCTCTTGTTGTTTTTATGAACAAGGTGGACCTGGTAGACGATGCTGAATTATTGGAATTAGTTGAAATGGAGATCAGAGAGCTTCTCTCCTACTACAATTTCCCAGGTGATGATACTCCAATCATCCAGGGGTCTGCTTTAGGTGCATTGAATGATGAGCCTAAGTGGGTGGAGAAAGTAAATGAGTTAATGCAGGCAGTTGACGATTTTATTCCATTACCTGTTCGTCTGATTGACAAAGATTTCCTAATGCCTGTTGAGGACGTATTCTCAATCACGGGCCGTGGTACTGTTGCCACTGGTCGTATTGAGCGGGGTATAATTAACACTGGAGATCCAGTTCAAATTCTTGGAATGGGTGCTGCTGAAGGATTATCTTCCACCATTACTGGTGTGGAGATGTTCCGTAAAATTCTTGATAGAGGTGAAGCCGGTGATAACGTAGGTTTGTTGCTTCGCGGTATTGAAAAGGATCAGATTTGTCGTGGAATGGTAATTTGCAAGCCAAATTCTGTAACCCCTCATGCTAAATTCAAAGCCGAGGTTTACGTATTGAGCAAAGAAGAGGGTGGACGTCACACTCCATTCTTCAACAAATACCGCCCTCAGTTCTACTTCCGTACTACAGATGTTACTGGTGAGATCATGCTACCTTCTGGGGTAGAAATGGTAATGCCGGGTGATAACGTATCTATTGAAGTAACCCTGATCAACAAGATTGCTATGGAGAAAGGACTTCGTTTCGCGATTCGCGAAGGAGGCCGCACCGTAGGGTCTGGTCAGGTAACTGAAATCTTAGACTAAGGCACTGGTAATCAATAAGAAGCGTTCCTGAGATTTTTCTCAGGAACGTTTTTGTTTTAGTTGGTTTTATTCTACCTTTGCAGTCCTTTTTGAGCTGGGTACACGGGTGCAGCTCAATGGGTTGAGTGATTTCTGCTAAAGAAACAGGTTCAATAAGCCCAAATTGGTGTAAAAAACGGGTGTAGCTCAATTGGTAGAGTAGTGGTCTCCAAAACCATTGGCTGGGAGTTCGAGTCTCTCCACCCGTGCTAAAGACTAGAGAAAATGTCCCTTTAAAGAAAGGGGTTTTAGTATAAAAAAGGTTTGGTGTCCCCTAAAAAGGATCAAGCCGCTCAAATTGAAGTGATGGAAAAAGTAAAAGACTACATTCTTGATTCGATAAATGAGATTCGCAACAAGGTGTCGTGGCCAAAATTTGCTGAACTCCAAAGCAGTGCCATTTTGGTGTTAGTGGCATCTATGATTTTCGCCATAGTAATCGGATTAATAGACTTGGGCTTCAAAAATGCCTTAGAATTTTTCTACAAGGAGTTTTAAGAGCTGAAGTAATGGGTGAATTAAAATGGTTTGTGCTTCGCGTAATCAGCGGAAAGGAAAAGAAGATAAAATCCTATCTGGAAACAGAAGTGGAGCGTTCTAAGCTTGCCGATTTTATTCCCCAGATTCTTATCCCATCAGAGAAGGTGTATGAGATGAGAAATGGCAAAAAGCGTGTAAGAGAGCGCAACTTCTTCCCTGGATATGTGCTTGTTTCTGCAGATTTGACCAACGGAGAAGCTTACCATTTGGTAAATAGTATTCCGGGAGTAATTGGATTCCTGGGAGCGAGTGGATCAGACTCTTCAAAAGAGCCAGTAGCTCTTCGCCAAAGTGAGGTGAACAGGATCTTGGGTAAGGTTGGAGAGATTGATGAATTTGAGGAGAAACTAGAGACTCCTTTTATAAAAGGAGAATCAGTAAAAGTAATGGATGGTCCGTTTAGTGGATTTACAGGCTCAGTAGAGGAGATATTTGAGGAGAAGAAGAAGCTAAATGTGATGGTTAAGATTTTTGGAAGGAATACTCCCGTGGAGCTTAACTACATGCAGGTAGAGAAATTGGATTAAGAAAGACATTGAGTATATCATAATATGGCAAAGGAAATTATTGGTTATTTGAAATTGCAGGTAAAGGGCGGTCAAGCTAACCCAGCACCTCCAATCGGTCCGGCCCTTGGTAGTAAGGGTTTGAATATCATGGACTTCTGCAAACAGTTTAACGCAAGAACCCAGGACAAGCAAGGGCAGGTACTTCCTGTACTTCTTTCAATATATAACGACAAGTCGTTTGACTTTGTCATCAAAACTCCGCCCGCGGCAGTATTGATTCTAGAAGCCACCAAAAAACAAAAAGGTTCAGCCGAACCTAACCGACTTAAGGTAGGGTCTATCAGCTGGGATCAAGTAAAGAAAATTGCAGAAACCAAGATGGCTGACCTTAATGCCTTCAAAGTAGAATCAGCTATGAAAATGGTAGCAGGTACCGCACGAAGCATGGGTGTTACGGTTAGTGGAAATCCACCTTGGGAAAATAATTAAGAGATCATGGCAAGGTTAACAAAAAACAGAAAAGCCCTAGCGGCTAAATACGACACAGATAAAGTATACTCTTTGTCTGAAGCAGCAAGCTTGGTAAAGGACATCACTTTCACCAAATTCGATTCATCTGTTGATGTGGATGTCCGTTTAGGGGTAGATCCTAAAAAGGCTGACCAGATGGTTAGAGGCGTTGTTACCTTACCGCACGGATTGGGTAAGGCAGTGCGTGTACTTGTATTGTGTACACCCGATAAAGAACAAGAAGCCAAGGATGCTGGAGCTGATCATGTAGGGTTAGATGAATACATTAAAAAAATTGAAGGTGGTTGGACAGATATAGATGTGATCATCACGATGCCTACTGTAATGGCAAAAGTGGGAAGACTGGGTAAGGTACTCGGCCCTAGAGGCTTGATGCCAAATCCAAAGTCAGGAACAGTAACATTAGATGTTGCGAAGGCGGTGACCGAGGTGAAGGCAGGTAAAGTTGACTTCAAAGTTGACAAACAAGGTATTATTCACGCTAGTATCGGTAAGGTTTCATTTACACCAGAAAAAATTAAGGAGAATGCAGCTGAGTTGATTCAGACGATTTCAAAGCTGAAGCCATCCTCTTCAAAAGGAACCTATTTTCAGAGCATCACACTTTCATCTACCATGAGCCCTGGAATTCAAATTGATAAAACGACTATTGAGGGTCTATAATTTAGAATACGACAATGACCAGAGAAGAAAAAACAAATATCATAGAAAAGCTATCTGAGAAATTCAGTCAGAACGAGCACTTCTATATTACAGATGCCTCAGGGCTTTCTGTAGCGCAGATAAATGCTTTTCGCAGGCTATGTTTCCATGCAGGTATAGAGTATGGTGTTTACAAAAACACGCTTATCCGCAAGGCCCTAGAAAAGCAGGGAGGTGAAAATGAAGAACTATTCAAAGTGTTACAAGGTTTTTCAGGAGTAATTTTTTCCAAGGAAGTTGGCAATGCCCCTGCCAAAGTAATCCGAGATTATAGAAAAGGTAAAGAAGGTAAGCCGTTTCTGAAAGCAGCTTCCATTGACTCCTCTTTATTTTTTGGAGAGGAGAGCTTGAATATGCTGGCTGAGTTGAAGTCTAAAAACGAACTCATTGGCGACATTATTTCTTTACTTCAATCACCTGCTAAAAATGTGGTTTCTGCCCTTCAGAGTGGAAAAAACACATTGGCCGGATTGGTGAAGACATTAGAAAACAGGGCAAACTAGATTATTGAAATTGAACTTTTAAACACTTACAAAAATGGCTGACATAAAAACGTTAGGCGATCAATTAGTAGAACTTACCGTAAAAGAGGTAAACGAACTTGCATCTTATTTGAAAGAGACTCATGGCATTGAGCCTGCTGCTGCTGCGGTAGCTGTAGCTGCTGGACCTGCTGCTGGTGCAGAGGCTGCTGCAGAGAAAACCAATTTCGATGTGGTATTGAAAGCGCCTGGTGCTAACAAACTTCAGATTGTGAAATTAGTGAAAGAACTTACCGGACTTGGCTTGAAAGAAGCCAAAGAGGTAGTTGATTCTGCTCCTAAAACAATCAAAGAAGGCTTACCAAAAGACGAAGCTGAGAACCTCAAGAAACAACTTATCGAGGCTGGAGCCGAAGTAGAGTTGAAATAATTTTTCTTGAAGACGAAGGGTACCGTCTTATAAAGGAATAAAGACCCCAAATCCTTAAAAGAGGACTTGGGGTCTACTCCTATTTGTGCCCACTCACATTTTTAGAGTCCTGGAAATTTAAAACCAATAGTACCTTGGCAAAGAAAAACAGTAACGACAGGATTGACTTTTCATCTATTGAGAAAGTATTAGAATATCCGGACTTTCTGGATGTTCAATTACACTCATTTAGAGACTTCCTCCAAATAGAAACACCCGCAGAAAGACGTCAGAACGAAGGTCTTTTTAAAGTGTTTGCAGAAAACTTTCCCATTTCAGACTCACGCGAAAATTTCGTACTTGAGTTTGTCGACTATACCATTGATCCTCCTAAATACTCGGTGGATGAAAGTATCGACAGGGGATTGACCTACTCAGTGCCTTTGAAAGCAAAGCTTCGCCTTACTTGTAATGATGAGGACAACGAAGACTTTGAAACCATTGAGCAAGAGGTGTTCTTGGGAAACATTCCCTACATGACAGAAAAAGGCTCCTTTGTAATCAATGGAGCAGAGCGTGTGATTGTATCGCAGCTTCATCGTTCTCCTGGTGTATTCTTTGCTATGAGCAAACACACCAACGGCACTAAGTTGTATTCTGCTCGTATTATTCCTTTTAAGGGATCATGGATAGAATTTGCAACTGACGTAAACGCTGTCATGTATGCATATATCGACCGAAAGAAAAAATTCCCTGTAACCACCTTGCTCCGTGCGATTGGTTATGGTACTGATAAAGACATACTCGATTTGTTCGGCTTATCTGAAGAAGTGGAGGCCGCAAAAGCTCCTCTTAAAAAGGTAGTCGGGCGCAAACTGGCCGCAAGGGTATTAAAAACCTGGACAGAAGACTTCGTGGATGAAGATACAGGTGAAGTTGTATCCATCGACAGAAACGAGGTGTTGCTGGAGCGCGATCATGTTATTGAGGAAGAGGATGTAGATACTATTGTTGAGTCTGGCACTAAATCAATCATCCTTCATAGGGATGATGTGAATATCACAGACTACAATATTATTTTTAACACGTTAGCAAAAGATAACTCTAACTCTGAGAAAGAAGCGGTAGAACAAATCTATCGTCAACTTAGAAATACAGAAGCGCCTGATGAGCAAACTGCTCGCGATATTATACAGAGTTTGTTCTTTAGTGAGAAACGTTATGACCTTGGAGAAGTAGGCCGTTATAGGATCAACAAAAAGCTTGGACTGGATTTAAGCTTTGATCAACGCGTATTAACAACAGAAGATATTATTCTGATTGTGAAATACCTGATCGGTTTGATTAACTCTAAAGCGGTAGTGGATGATATTGATCACTTGAGCAACAGAAGGGTAAGAACAGTAGGTGAGCAGTTGTATTCTCAATTTGGTGTAGGTCTTGCCCGTATGGCGAGAACGATCAAAGAAAGAATGAACGTTCGCGACAACGAAGATTTCAAGCCGGTTGATTTGATTAATGCCAGAACACTTTCTTCAGTAATCAACTCATTCTTTGGTACAAATCAACTTTCTCAGTTCATGGATCAAACCAATCCATTGGCTGAGATTACCCATAAGCGCAGAATGTCAGCACTCGGTCCCGGTGGTCTCTCACGAGAGCGTGCTGGTTTTGAGGTTCGTGACGTTCACTACACACACTATGGTCGCTTATGTACTATTGAAACTCCGGAAGGGCCAAACATTGGTTTGATTTCCTCGCTTTGTGTTCACGCAAAAGTGAATAAGATGGGTTTCATAGAGACCCCCTACCGCAAAGTTGAAAATGGTAAGGTGAAGGTAAAAGAGGATGTAATATTCCTTACCGCGGAGGAAGAAGACACTTATAACATTGCGCAAGCCAATGTGAAAATGTCGAGCTCAGGTGAAATTCAAGATGAAAAAATAAAGGCGCGTTTCGAAGGTGATTTCCCTGTGGTAGAGCCTTCAGAGATTCGCTACATGGATGTGGCACCCAATCAGATTGTTTCCATAGCGGCTTCAATGATACCGTTTCTTGAGCATGATGATGCCAACCGTGCTTTGATGGGATCTAATATGCAACGTCAGGCTGTGCCTTTGGTGCGCCCTGAAGCGCCAATTGTTGGAACAGGATTGGAAGCAAAGATTGCCAGTGACTCCAGGGCGCTGGTAATGGCTGAAGGGTCTGGTGTTATCGACTATGTGGACTCAACAAAGATCGTAGTAAAATACGATGTGTCAGAGGAAGAAAGATTGATACGTTTTGATGATGAATTCAAGACCTATAATTTAATTAAGTTCAGAAGAACCAATCAGGATACTTGCGTTAACCTGACACCTATCGTTCGTAAAGGGGAGAAGGTGGTTAAAGGGCAGCCATTGTGCCAGGGATATGCTACAGCAAATGGAGAAATCGCGCTGGGTAGAAACTTGTTGGTAGCCTACATGCCATGGCAAGGATACAACTTTGAGGATGCGATTGTTATTTCTGAGCGTGTGGTTCGTGATGATGTGTATACCTCTATTCATATTGAAGAATTTGAACTGGAAGTAAGAGATACAAAGCGTGGTGAAGAAGAGTTGACCTCTGAGATTCCTAACGTAAGTGAGGAGGCAGTGAAGCACTTGGATGAGCATGGTATCATTCGTATGGGTGCAGATGTGAAAGAAGGTGATATTCTTATTGGAAAGATTACGCCAAAAGGAGAGTCTGACCCTACACCAGAAGAAAAGCTTTTGAGGGCGATCTTCGGTGATAAAGCAGGTGACGTGAAAGACGCCTCGTTGAAGGCACCTCCATCATTGAGAGGTGTAGTTATCGACACCAAACTTTTCTCAAGACCCAAGCGTGATAAAGACCTTCGCACCAAGTCCAAGAAAGACCTAGATGCGTTAAAGAATCGCTACAGTAAGGAGCTTGCAGAGCTTCGTGCTGATATGGTGAAGAAACTCACCAGTTTGTTGACTGGAAAGACAAGTCAGGGTGTGAAGCATAAGTTTGGTGATGAGCTGATCACGAAAGGAGTGAAGTTCAGTGCGAAAGTTATCGAGAGCAACCTGTTCCCTGATAAGAACATCTATCGCGATGAGAGCAACTACCATGTGCCGGAAGAGGTAAACCTGATTGCAGACATTAGTCTGGAAAACTGGACTACTGATGATCATTCAAATGATCTGATTTCTACACTTGTTAAAAATTATCTTAACAAACGCAATGCGATCGCGGGCGAGTTCAAGCGTGAAAGATTCACTTTAGAAGTAGGTGATGAACTTCCTGCAGGGATTGTACAATTGGCCAAAGTATATGTGGCTAAGAAGCGTAAGCTGAAAGTGGGAGATAAGATGGCGGGTCGTCACGGAAACAAAGGAGTAGTGGCAAGAATCGTTCGCGATGAAGACATGCCATTCCTTGAAGACGGAACACCTGTTGATATTTGTTTGAACCCTTTGGGTGTACCATCGCGTATGAACCTAGGTCAGATCTATGAGACGGTACTTGCCTGGGCAGGTCAAAAATTAGGTAGAAAATACGCTACTCCGATATTTGACGGAGCTTCTTTAGAAGAAGTTTCTGCTGAATTGAAAGAAGCAGGTCTTCCTGAGTTTGGCCGTACTTATTTGTTTGATGGACTCACAGGAGACAAGTTTGACCAACCAGTAACAGTAGGAATTGCCTATATGTTGAAGTTGGGTCACTTGGTGGATGACAAAATGCACGCTCGTTCAATTGGACCTTATTCACTCATTACACAGCAGCCATTGGGTGGTAAAGCACAGTTTGGAGGACAGCGTTTCGGTGAAATGGAGATGTGGGCATTGGAAGCATTCGGTGCGGCACACATACTTCAGGAGATCGACACTATTAAATCTGACGATGTGATTGGTAGAGCTAAAGCTTACGAAGCAATCGTGAAAGGTGAAAATATGAGGAAGCCAAATATACCTGAGTCATTCAATGTACTTGTACATGAGCTTAGAGGCTTGGCCCTTGAGATTACAATGGATAATTAAGTTTTTCGATACAGACTAAATAAAAACCATGTCGTTTAGAAAAAACAAGAAAATAAACACAGATTTTTCAACCATCACCATCAGTTTGGCGTCTCCTGAATCAATTCTGGAGAGCTCTAATGGCGAGGTGACACAACCTGAAACTATCAATTACAGAACCTACAAGCCTGAGATGGGCGGATTGTTCTGTGAAAGAATTTTTGGACCAGTAAAGGACTGGGAATGTCATTGTGGAAAATATAAAAGGATTCGCTACAAGGGTATCATTTGCGACCGTTGTGGTGTAGAGGTTACAGAAAAGAAAGTAAGAAGAGAGCGAATGGGGCACATCGAATTGGTGGTGCCTGTGGCGCATATCTGGTACTTCAGATCTTTGCCTAACAAGATTGGTTACTTGCTGGGCTTGCCCACCAAGAAACTGGATCAAATTATTTACTACGAGCGTTACGCGGTTATTCAACCGGGTATTAAGGAAGAAGATGGTATTAACCGACTTGATTTCTTAACGGAAGAAGAGTACTTGGATATCCTTGATAAACTTCCTCGTGAGAATCAAATGCTGGATGATAACGATCCAAAGAAGTTCATTGCCAAGATGGGTGCGGATGCACTGGAGATGCTTTTGAATCGTGTAAATCTGGATGAACTTTCGTATCAATTGCGTCATCAGGCAGCTACAGACACTTCGCAGCAACGCAAAGCAGAAGCGCTTAAGCGATTGAAAGTAGTGGAAGCTTTCCGTGATGCAAACACGCGTATTGAAAATCGTCCTGAGTGGATGACTATTAAAATGGTCCCAGTTATTCCTCCTGAGTTGCGCCCTTTGGTGCCTTTGGATGGTGGACGTTTTGCCACTTCAGATTTGAATGACCTCTACAGACGTGTTATTATTCGTAACAACCGATTGAAAAGACTGATCGATATCAAAGCACCCGAAGTAATTCTTCGTAACGAGAAGCGGATGCTTCAAGAAGCGGTGGATTCACTTTTCGATAACTCAAGGAAAGTAAATGCGGTGCGTTCAGATGGAAATCGTGCGCTGAAATCTTTGAGCGATATGCTTAAAGGAAAGCAAGGACGTTTCCGTCAAAATTTATTGGGTAAGCGTGTGGACTACTCTGGCCGCTCTGTGATTGTGGTGGGGCCTGCATTGAAATTGCATGAGTGCGGTCTTCCAAAAGACATGGCAGCCGAGCTATTCAAGCCGTTCATTATCCGCAAGCTGATTGAAAGAGGAATTGTAAAGACAGTAAAGTCTGCGAAAAAGATTGTGGATAGAAAGGATCCTGTAGTGTGGGATATTTTGGAAAACGTATTGAAAGGACATCCAGTTCTTTTGAACCGCGCCCCTACACTTCACAGATTAGGGATTCAGGCATTTCAACCTAAATTGATTGAAGGAAAAGCAATTCAATTGCATCCTTTGGTTTGTACCGCCTTCAACGCTGACTTTGACGGTGACCAAATGGCCGTTCACGTTCCTTTAGGACAAGAAGCTATTTTAGAAGCATCCATGTTGATGTTGTCGTCTCACAATATCCTTAACCCTGCTAACGGTGCTCCTATTACAGTACCTTCCCAGGATATGGTGTTGGGATTGTATTATCTGACCAAGGGAAGAAAAGGAGAAAAAGGAGAGGGAAAAAGCTTCTATTCGCCTGAAGAAGTAATTATCGCACACAATGAGGGTAAGCTTTCAAAGCACGCCAACATTAAAGTGAAGGTGGATATCATAGACCCTAAAACAGGTAATATTTCAAATAAGACCATCGAAACAGTTACAGGAAGGGTAATATTCAATGAGGTTGTTCCAAAAGAAGCAGGCTATGTAAATGAATTGCTTACTAAGAAGAAACTTCAGGGAATTATCTCTGACGTGTTTAAGTATGCGGGTCAGGCAAAGACAGCTAAGTTTTTGGATGATATTAAGGACTTAGGATTCCAGATGGCCTACAAAGGTGGTCTGTCAATGGGTCTTGGAGATGTAAAGGTTCCTGCCGAGAAGAAGGTATTGGTTGAGAATGCGCAGGCTGAGGTAGATGCAGTGTGGAACAACTACATGATGGGTCTTATCACGGATAACGAGCGTTACAACCAGGTTATTGATATATGGACACGTACTAATACCATGCTGACCAGCACATTGATGCAACAGTTGGAAGAAGATCAGCAAGGGTTTAACTCTATTTACATGATGATGCACTCAGGAGCCCGTGGTTCCAGAGAGCAGATCCGTCAGTTGGGAGGTATGCGTGGATTAATGGCAAAGCCTCAAAAGAATCTTGCAGGTTCTGTGGGATCTATCATTGAGAATCCGATTCTATCCAACTTTAAAGAAGGTCTGGATGTATTGGAGTACTTTATATCCACCCACGGAGCGCGTAAAGGTTTGGCTGATACTGCATTGAAAACTGCGGATGCGGGGTACCTTACACGTAGGTTAGTAGACGTAGCACAGGATTTGGTTATTACCGAAGAAGACTGTGGAACGTTGCGTGGATTGAAAGTAATGGCATTGAAAGACAACGAAGATATTGTTGAGCCATTGTCTGAACGTGTTCTTGGCCGTGTTACGGTGCATGATATTTATGATCCAGCTTCAGAAGAATTGATTTGCGGAGCCAATGAGGAAATAACTCAAGAAATTGCTCAGAAGATTGATGATTCTAGCATAGAAGAAGTTGAAATTCGCTCCGTACTTACTTGCGAAACCAAAGTAGGAGGATGTGCAAAATGTTACGGAAGAAACCTTGCCACTGGTAAGATGGTGCAGGCAGGTGAGGCCGTAGGTGTAATTGCTGCGCAATCCATTGGTGAGCCAGGTACACAGCTTACGCTTCGTACTTTCCACGTAGGAGGAACCGCATCTAACATTGCTGTTGACGCAAATATTAAAGCCAAGTTCACAGGAGTGGTTGACTTTGAAGGAGTGCGCACCGTAGACACTCTTGACAAGGAAGGAAATAAAGTAAAAGTGGTGATGGGAAGAACGGGTGAAGTAAAGGTCACCGACAAAGAGAAAGGGAGGGTATTGATTACCAATCACGTTCCTTATGGCGCTTTCTTAACGGCCAAGAATGGTCAGGGAGTTGAAAAAGGACAAACCCTTTGTTATTGGGATCCATACAATGCTGTTATTCTCTCCGAGTTTGATGGTGAAATCGAATTTGAATCCATAATAGAAGGAGTTACTTACAAAGAGGAGTCAGACGAACAGACGGGTCATAGAGAGAAAGTAATTACAGACACAAGGGATAAAACGAAAAACCCTTCCATTATTGTAAAGGGTAAAGATGACTCCAAGGGGTATAACATTCCTGTGGGAGCTCACCTTGCAGTAGAATTGGGTCAGAAGATCAAGGCCGGTCAAGTATTGGCTAAGATTCCTCGCACGATGGGTAAATCCCGTGATATTACAGGAGGTCTTCCTCGGGTTACGGAGTTATTTGAAGCGAGAAATCCTTCGAATCCTGCGGTAGTAAGTGAGATTGATGGGGTTGTTACTTATGGTGGAATTAAACGGGGTAACAGAGAAATCTTTATTGAATCCAGAGATGGTATCCAGAAGCGTTACCTTGTATCACTTTCAAAGCACATCCTGGTTCAGGACAATGACTTTGTAAGAGCAGGGCAACCGTTATCTGACGGAGCAATTACTCCATCCGATATCCTTTCAATAAAAGGACCAACAGCAGTACAGGAGTACTTGGTCAATGAGATTCAGGAAGTATATCGTTTGCAGGGTGTGAAGATCAACGATAAGCACATTGAGGCCATTGTGAGTCAGATGATGCAGAAAGTGGAGATCATCGACTCAGGGGATACTAGCTTCCTGGTAGGAGAATTTGTGGACAAGTTTGAGTTTAGAGAAGATAACGATGTGATCCTCGACAAGAAATTTGTGGTGGAGACCGGAGATTCTAATAAATTTAAGCCAGGCCAGATTGTAACAGCCAGAGAAGTACGTGATGAAAATTCAGCTTTGAAGCGTAAAGATCAGAAATTGGTGGAAGTACGCGAGGCAATGCCTGCCGTGTCCAAGCCAACCCTTCAGGGTATTACGCAGGCTTCACTGAAAACTGAAAGCTGGCTGTCTGCCGCTTCTTTCCAGGAAACAACCAAAGTACTTAGCGAAGCAGCCATAAGAGGAAAAGTTGACAAACTGATGGGATTGAAGGAGAACGTAATTGTAGGTCACCTGATTCCTGCCGGTACTGGACAAAGAAGGTTAAATGATGTCATTGTAACCTCCAAAGAGGAATATGATCGCATGTTACAGGATCGTTCCGTGTCTGAGCCAATAGAGAAAGAACTACAGGAGTAGTTTATAGTCCATAGTCTTGAGTCCTTAGTATGGTGTTTTACTACATTGATACTAAGGACTCTTTACTAAAGACTCACTACTAACTTTACTAAAGACGAGATACCATGGCGGAAGAAAAGAAAAACCAGCAAAATCAAATCAACATTGAACTGTCTGAGGAAATAGCAGAAGGGATTTATTCCAACCTTGCTATGATCGCTCACTCCAATAGCGAATTTGTCGTTGACTTTATTCGCCTGATGCCCGGTGTGCCAAAAGCCCGGGTCAAATCAAGAATCATCATTACCCCGGAACATGCCAAAAGATTGTTGGCGGCTCTCAAAGACAACATTGAGAAGTACGAAGCCACTTTTGGTCCCATCAAGCGCACGGACGAAATGCCAAAATTCCCCATGAATTTTGGGGGAACCGTAGGGGAGGCTTAAAACTGGCTTTTTTAGTTGAAATAGACTGCAAAAATCTTTAAACAAGCGTTTGCATCCTGCCCTACTTTAAATACCTTTGCAGTCCGAATTTTTTGAAGGTTTTTAAACTAATTGTAAATGCCTACCATTCAACAGCTTGTAAGGAAGGGACGGAAAAAATTGACGTTTAAGTCAAAGTCTCCAGCCCTGGATTCATGCCCTCAGCGCAGGGGTGTATGTACTCGTGTATATACCACCACACCCAAGAAGCCCAATTCAGCGCTTCGTAAGGTAGCTCGTGTGAGGTTAACCAACGGAAAAGAGGTGAACGCCTATATTCCTGGAGAGGGACATAACCTACAGGAACACTCTATTGTGTTGATAAGAGGAGGTAGGGTAAAAGACCTTCCTGGTGTTCGTTACCATATCATCCGTGGCGCCCTCGATACAGCGGGTGTAAATGGTCGCCTGCAAAGCAGATCGAAATACGGAGCAAAGAGACCTAAAGCTGGGGCTGCGGCACCAGCAAAAAAGTAATAGATTAGAATATGAGGAAATCAAAACCTAAAAAAAGATATCTGCTTCCTGATCCTAAGTTTCAGGATCCTATGGTTACTAAGTTTGTAAACTATATGATGGAAGAAGGCAAGAAAAGTTTAGCCTACAACATTTTCTATGATGCCATTGAACTGGTAGAAAAGAAAAGTGGGGGTGAAAATGGCCTTGAAGTATGGAAACGCGCCATGAGCAACGTAGCGCCATCAGTAGAGGTAAAGAGCCGCAGGGTAGGTGGTGCAACTTTTCAGGTGCCGATAGAGGTGAGGCCTGAACGTAAAACTAACCTTACCATCAAGTGGTTGATTGACTATGCACGTGCCCGTGGTGAAAAAACCATGACTGATAAGTTAGCGGCAGAAATTTTGGCTGCCTCAAAAGGTGAAGGGGCTGCCATCAAGAAAAAAGACGATACGCATAGAATGGCCGATGCCAACAAGGCGTTCTCACACTTCCGATTCTAATAGAACCCCGAAATGGCAAGAGATTTAAAGTATACTAGAAATATAGGTATTGCCGCTCATATTGATGCCGGTAAGACTACCACCACTGAGCGCATTCTATTTTATTCAGGGGTAAGCCATAAACTTGGTGAAGTGCATGATGGCGCTGCCACTATGGACTGGATGGCACAGGAGCAGGAACGCGGTATCACCATCACTTCTGCAGCCACGACTGTATTTTGGAATTACAGAGATCAAAAATATCACGTCAACATAATTGATACCCCTGGTCACGTTGACTTTACCGTAGAGGTAAATCGTTCATTGCGTGTGTTAGACGGATTAGTGTTTTTGTTTTCTGCTGTAGATGGTGTAGAGCCTCAATCAGAAACTAACTGGCGTCTTGCAGATAACTATAAGGTAGCTCGTATTGGATTTGTAAACAAGATGGACCGTGCAGGTTCCGATTTCTTGGGTGTTTGCAAGCAAGTAAAAGAAAAATTAGGCAGCAACGCAGTTGCTCTTCAGTTACCCATCGGTTCAGAAGATCACTTTAAAGGCGTTGTTGATCTAATCAATAACCGTGGTATTATCTGGAATGAAGAGGATTTTGGAATGACCTTTCAAGTGGTACCCATTCCTGAAGATATGGTGGAAGAGGCGCACGAGTACCGTGAAAAATTATTGGAAGCCGTAGCAGACTACGATGAGTCGTTGATGGAGAAATTCTTCGATGACCCCAACTCTATTACAGAAGAAGAAATTTTAACAGCCCTTCGCAAAGCAACCATCGACATGAAAATTGTGCCGATGGTGTGTGGATCTTCCTTTAAGAATAAAGGTGTGCAAACGATGCTTGATCTGGTGATGGAGTTATTACCCTCACCCATGGACAAGGACAATATCCACGGAATCAATCCGGATACAGAGGAGGAGGTAATAATCAGACCTACCGAAGATGAGCCCTTTGCAGCGCTTGCCTTTAAGATAGCCACTGACCCTTTTGTGGGACGCCTTTGTTTTATAAGGGCCTATTCAGGGGTATTGGATTCTGGTTCTTATGTATTTAATGCTCGTTCTGGAAATAAGGAGCGGATATCTCGTATTTTCCAAATGCATGCCAATAAGCAAAATCAAATAGAAAGATTACCTGCCGGTGATATTGGTGCTGTGGTGGGTTTTAAGGATATTAAAACCGGAGATACGCTATGCAATGAAAAGCGCAAAGTGGTATTGGAATCTATGGTATTCCCTGAGCCTGTAATTGGCTACGCCATCGAACCTAAGAAGCAGGTAGATGCCGATAAGTTGGGAATGGCTATTTCTAAACTGGTAGAAGAGGATCCAACCCTTCGTGTGAATACAGATCAGGAGACAGGGCAAACCATTCTTAGAGGTATGGGCGAACTTCACTTGGAGATTATCATTGATCGTCTCAAGAGAGAGTTTAAAGTAGAAATAAACCAGGGTGCTCCTCAGGTTGCTTATAAAGAGGCGTTGACTAAGAATGTTGAGCATAAAGAGGTATACAAGAAACAAACTGGTGGCCGTGGTAAATTTGCCGATATCGTATTTGAGATCGGTCCACGTGAGGATGGTAAAGAGGGTATGGAGTTTGTGAATGATATCGTAGGTGGAGTTATCCCAAGAGAATTTATTCCTGCCATACAAAAAGGATTTGAGCAGGCGATGGTAAATGGACCGTTGGCCGGATATCCAATCGATTCAATGCGCGTGAGATTGTACCACGGTTCATTCCACGATGTTGACTCTGATTCTTTATCATTTGAATTGGCTGCTCGGATTGGATTTAAGGAGTCAGCTAAGAAAGCAGGGCCTCAAATTCTTGAACCGATCATGGCCGTAGAGGTGTTAACACCGGATGAATTTACAGGTTCTGTAACAGGAGACCTTAACAGAAGAAGGGGTATGATGAAGGGAATGGATACACGTGCTGGAGCCCAGGTGGTGAAAGCAGATGTGCCTTTGTCGGAATTGTTTGGTTATGTAACTGATTTACGTACCATCACTTCGGGGCGTGCGGCAGCATCATTGACATTCTCTCACTATGCGCCTGTACCTAAGAACCTTGCCGAAAAAGTAATTGAAGAAACAAAGGGAGCGGTTGCTGCTAAATAACTTTAGGACCACATTATGAACCAGAAAATCAGAATTAAATTAAAGTCTTACGATCACAGTTTGGTCGATAAATCTTCTGAGAAGATTGTTAGGGCGGTAAAGGCAACAGGGGCTGTAGTGAGTGGTCCTATTCCACTTCCTACTGTTAAAGAGAAATTTACGGTGTTGAGATCACCCCATGTGAATAAAAAATCACGCGAACAATTTCAATTGTGTACGTATAAGCGATTGGTTGACATTTATTCCAACAGCGCAAAAACTGTGGATGCTCTGATGAAACTGGAGCTGCCAAGTGGCGTGGACGTGGAGATTAAAGTGTAATGAGTAAAAGATAATTATATGCTAAAACCCTGTTCTTTAGAGCGGGGTTTTTCTTTTTTTAAGCTATTCCAACTTTTTGTAAAAATATAATTCGTAACTGGGAAGCAAATCTGGATGAGCAATCTTTATAAGGTCTTTTAGTATAATATCTGGTCGTGAGTATCCAAGCTCCAGGTATTCACTGCCCCCGGTGGCTCCCTTTCTGGCATCATAGGTATAAACATTTGAATCTTTAAAGGCGTTGAATAATGAATACCTGCTTTCGCTACTTCTCATCTCCTGTAGTGATTCAAATGAACCCACACCAATCCAATAGTTTGCTTCTTTTCCTTTGGCATAAATAGTTTCAAAACTAAATTTCAAAAAGCCATTGCTTGGATCATCATCCCATAAATAATGATAACCGGCATCGCGAAATAGTGTGGCCGCGTAATTTTTCCCTCCGGGCAGAAACCAGGCATCGCCATAAAGAATACCGCTGATAACCGTGGGCCGAAAACTAATCATTTTAACCAATTCCAGATTGGCCTGATACTCATCTTTGATTTCGTTAAAGACAGAATCGGCCATGGCTTCTTTACCAAGAAACAAAGCCATAAATTTTATCCACTCAGCGCGGCCAAGCGGGTGATCTTCCAGGTACTCACCATTGATCACAACCGGTATTCCAAACGATTTAATTTTATTGAGTTTGGATAAATCACCTGCGGTAGAATACCCCATTACTAGATCTGGTTTTAATGAGACTAATAGTTCCAAGTTCATTTCTTTATCAATGCCCAGATCTGTAACAAGCCCAGCATCAATTCTTTCTCTGGCGCTCGTTGAACTAATTAAGGATGGATCTGGAAATCCCACTAATTTGTCAGTAGCATTGAGATTGTCCAAAAGGGCAATATGCGAGGTAGAGGTGCAAACAATTTTATCAATCGGAGTTCTGATTACTTGCAGGTCATTATCATGATCAGGAATTTTTTCATTTTTTGGAACAAGTAAATACTTGATGGAAGAGGAAGCATTGGGATAAGGATTGTGTAGTATCACCTCCTTGCTGTTACCTAAATTTTTAACACTAAATCCTTTCGCAAATTCTGTGGTTGTTGCTTCTACCAAACTCGTTTTATTATTTTCCTTGCAAGCTATTACTCCATTGAATAGTATTAGGAGTATAAAAAAACTGAAAATAGACTTTCTGTAGGTGAGCCCATGTCGGCTATTCTCTATTCGAACCCTCGAAACTACAAAACAATAAAACGGACGCTTGAGTTGATCTTTAATTTTATTAAGAGGTGTGCGTGAAATCATGCCTACAAGTTTCAAATAATTTTTACATTTGCAATGCATTTGGTTTTGATCGTGTAGACTACACCATCGAATTAAAAGGGAATCCGGTGATTTGTCATTTTGACAAAAATTCCGAAACTGTTCCCGCAACTGTGAGCCCAACTCCAGAGAATCGGAGTAAGCTTTTGCTACTCATGTCATTGTTCGCCAACTGGCGGATGAGAAGGCGGCAAAAGTTGGGTAAGTCAGGAGACCTGCCATCTGCAAAACTTAATTCAATGCTTCGGGTAAAAAGCAGAGAATGGCAAATGCCTCCATTTCCGTTCCTTTCTTTTTACTCCTTTTTTCAACCATTAACCTATTTATTATGAAAAAGGAGAAAAAAATGTGGCCAATTGTACTAATTGTCCTTGGGTTGCTGGAACCCCATCTCATCACTGCACAGCAAGATTCCATAAAGTCGTTTGACCTGGATGAAGTAGTAATTACAGCTACGAAATTTCCTAAAAGTAGGAGTGAAACAGGGAAAGTGGTCACTATAATTGATTCAGATATTTTGCAACGAAGTGCCGGGAAAGATCTCTCACAGTTGCTTAATGAACAATCTGGATTAATGATCAACGGGGCCAACTCAAATCCGGGAAAGGACAAATCAACATACCTGAGGGGAGCCAAAAGTGAGTACACTGTCTTTTTAATTGATGGTATTCCCGTGAGTGATCCTTCGGGTGCAGGAGGCGCCTTTGATCCCAGGATGTTTTCATTGGATCAGTTGGAGAGAATTGAAATTTTAAAGGGGAGCCAATCTACGCTTTATGGCAGTGATGCCATTGCTGGAGTGATTAATCTGATTACCAAAAAGGAAGGAAACAAACCTTTTGGAGGGAGTACTTCCATCGGCTTTGGAAGCTTTGGTATGCTTAAAGGTAGCGCTAGCCTTCAGGGTTCAACTTCGGTGGCAGATTACCATGTTGGCTATAGCCATATGAGTGCAGATGGGATCAGCGAAGCGAAAGACATAAACAATGTAGGCGGATTTGATAAAGATGGTTTCGCTCAAAATTCTTTGAATGCAAGTCTGGGGTTAAAAATTGTACCCTCGCTAACACTCACTCCCTTTTTTAGATATACAGATTATAAAGGAGATTTTGACGGAGGTTCATTTACTGATGATAACTCTTCTTACACATCAACACTTATTAATCCGGGCTTCAGCTCAAAATACAATCTTGCAAAGGGAGCCATTAATTTTTTGTATGGATACAATAGCACTGACAGAAAGTTTGACGGACCGTTTGGGCCCACATCGTATAAAGGAAGATTTGGTAATGCTGATTTGTTTTTTAATTATGATTTAAGCAATAGACTTCAACTGCTAACAGGAATTAACTACCAAAATTTGAAAATGGTTGATGCCTCTTTGCCTGTTGAAGACCCAGATGCACAGTTGGTAAGTCCTTATGTTTCATTGTTTGTACACAATGCCGGTGGCTTCGCATTGGAGTTGGGTGGAAGGTACAACCATCATAGTAAATATGGCAGCAATTCGACCTTTAGCATTAATCCTTCTTATAGTATTAATCACAGCACTAAGATATTTTTAAATTATTCCACGGGATTCAAAGCACCCACGCTTCAGCAGCTTTATGGTGCATTCGGGCCCAATGAAAACCTAAAGCCTGAAAGAAGCGCAAGCAGTGAAGCAGGATTGGAATTTTTAGTAAATAATAAGCTTGAAACCAGACTGGTATTTTTTAACCGTGCTGTTGAGGATATAATCATTTATACTTATGCCAGCGGAAATATAAATCTGAATGAGCAGAATGATTTTGGGTTTGAACTAGAGCCTTCATTCAAGATAAGTGACAAGGTGCACGTTAAAGCATATTATTCTTTTGTAGATGGTAAAGTGACAACAAAAGAGAATGGAAAGGATTCCACTTATTTTAATTTATTTCGTAGGCCAAAACATACTTTAGGACTGAATGTAGGGGTTCAGGCCAATTCAAAACTTTTCATTAGTCTAAATGCCAGAACTTTTAGCGAGCGAAAGGATTTATTTTTTAATCCTGCTAACTTTTACACTGCGGAACAAGTTAACCTGGATGCTTATGTGTTAGTAGACGTATATGCGGAATATAAAATGATAACTGACCGGCTTAATTTGTTCATAGACCTTCGTAATATTCTCAATCGGGACTATACCGAGATATATGGTTATAACACGATGGGCATTAATTTAAATGCAGGATTGAGTTTTAGATTTTAACCTTCTTTATGGAAGATACAGCCCACACAAAAATGTGCAAAGAATGTAATGCTCATTTTTTGTGTGGGCCTTTATCTGACAGAAATCTTTGTTGGTTTTCTTCCATTACCAGCGAACTTGATTTGAATATCAAAGATTGTATGTGTAAACCCTGTTTTATTACACTTTTCAATAAGCAGGTGGACCAGTTTACTAAAGGCATGGAACGAGATTTTACCAGACATCAAATCTCAGAATCCGTTGAGGGGATTGATTTTTATATTGAGTCGGGTAGGTACGTCTTTACTAAACTTTACCATCTTAAGCGGGGATACTGTTGCGGTAGCGGCTGCAGGCATTGCCCTTACTGAATTAATAAATTCATTATTTTTGGTTGGTCAGTAACTTTATAAAGCTGTCAACGATTTCGCGTGATGCGGCACCTGGACTGACCATACCTTGCTCAACTTGAAGCTCGGCTTTTTTTACTTTCTCGATGAGAATTTTATGCTTCATTATTTCTTCCATTATCCTGCTTTCAATAGAAGAGTGAAACCAATGTTTATTTTGTTCTACACGCTGTAACTCAAAAAAACCTCTTGAGGCAGTAAATGTTTTAAAGTCCTCGATCATTTCCCAGGTTTCCTTTAAACCAAATTTTTCGATGGCCGATGAAACCAGCACTTTGGGTGTCCAGCCTGATGTTGGCGGTGGAAAAAGATGGAGCGCGTGTTGATAATCGGCTTTGGCTTGGTTAGCCCTTTTTTTGTTATCTCCATCTGCCTTTGTGATGACTACTCCATCAGCCATTTCCATGATTCCTTTTTTTATCCCCTGAAGCTCATCTCCCGCACCACCAATCAGCAGTAACAAGAAGAAGTCTACCATGCTTCTAACAGAAACTTCAGACTGTCCTACACCCACTGTCTCTACAATGATCACATCAAATCCTGCCGCTTCACACAATAAAATGGCCTCTCTGGTTTTGTGTGCTACACCCCCCAAAGCATTTGCTGAAGAAGTGGGTCTAATAAAGGCATTGTCATCACGAGACAATTCATCCATTCTTGTTTTATCCCCCAATATACTTCCCTTAGTGCGTTGGCTGCTTGGATCTATGGCCAAGACAGCCAATTTTTTTCCGATCGAAGTGAGGTGCTTTCCGAATGATTCTATAAAAGTGCTCTTGCCTACTCCCGGTATGCCTGTTATACCTACGCGAACAGAATTTCCTGTATGTGGTAATATTTTTTGAATTAACTCTTCCGACAACATTTGATCTGAAGAAAGCAGGCTCTCTACCAGTGTAATTGCCCTGCTTAAAACAACCCGATCATGACTGAGAATGCCATGGGCGTATGCATCGACTGTAAGTCTGGAGGTGGATGGAGTAGGCTTACGTGTAGGGCTTTCCATGGTTAGTTTTTAGCGGATAATAATAGAATGGCTTAGGATATTTCGACAATTAGACCAAGAAGAATTTTTAAAACACATTGTTCTCAGACAAAAGTGTAGTTTTCATTGCAGTGTACAATAACCACACTTTTGTGTCGTAGGGAAGGGACTTGACCCATATGATACTGATATCCTGCATTGTCAGTAAAATATTGATTATTTGGTACTAATGAACAATCTGGATTAAATTTACTGATTGTTGCTATCAACTCTTATCCCTTTTCATGAAAAGATTCTGGATTGATTGTACGCTTGCTACTGCATTTGTGTTTGTGACACTCGGAGGCATAGTAGCAATCACAGACTTAAAAATATTTAGTGCATTTGACCCATTGGGAGAAGCTTTGGGTGATGTGGAGATGACTGATATCGCCTTCTCGCAACTTCGGAATGAGCCTGAACTCGATCTGAATGTAGTCATGGTGAACGTATCAAAACTATCGAGGCGCGAGATTGCCCAGCAGATCAGCCTCATTAGTCAATACCATCCCAAAGTTATTGGGGTCGATGTCTTTTTCAATTGCCCTAGTAACCTTCGTGATACAATTAGCTGCCCGGCTTTAGCGGATCCAATGGGGAATTATATGCTGGCTCAGGCCATTAAAGATGCCGGAAATGTAGTGCTTGTATCAAAAGTACTTCAAAGTGATTCGTTATTCAATGAGGGAATAGTAGACCAGTACGATTCGCTAAGACGTACCGATTTAGATATACGAGGCAATGCGATGGAAGGATTTGCCAATCTGGAAACGGATGCTGAGGATCAGGAATCTTTCAAGACCTGTCGTAGTTTCGTTCCTCGGATACCCATGATCCATGGCGACACAGCACTTGCCTTTTCTGTTAAAATAGCCATGCTCTATGACTCGGTGAAAACAAAGAAATTTCTGGCGCGAAACAATTATTCAGAAACCATAAATTATCGGGGTAACATCCTTGATCTCCACAATGCTTCAGCCTTTTCAGGGAGGTATTTTGCGTTGGATTGGTATCAGGCATTGGATCCTGAATATGTTTTACCAGAACTGATCAAGGATAAAATTGTGATATTGGGATACATGGGAGATGATTTTGATGATACCTCCTGGGATGATAAATTTTTTACCCCTTTAAATAAACAGTATGCTGGTAAAACCAATCCTGATATGTATGGCCCGGTAGTGCATGCCAATATTATATCTATGATCCTAAATGAAGACTATATTGATGAATTGTCAGATTGGCAGGAGTGGATAGTTGCCATCACTCTATGTTTTATAAACGTGGCATTATTTTGGTTTATATATAATAGATCACCCGATTGGTTTGATGCAGTCAGTGTGCTTCTGCAGTTAATACAGATAATTTTGCTTTCATTTTTAATGATTTATTTCTTTAACTGGTACAGCTTCAAACTCGATTTAACCATTACGTTGGCTGCTTTGGCTGTAGTGGGTACAGTTTTTGAGCTTTATCAGAGTGCGATTTTAATGGCATTTGAGTGGGTAAAAAAGAGGCTTACCAAACGGAAAGACACGGTATTAACACCTGAATAGAATATTAATTAGTAATTTACATACCAAACACTCAATAACACCATGAAAAACAGCAAGTTAGTTCTAGTCTTAGGCTTTATTTTTGCAATTACTGCAGCATTTGGACAGGATTACGCCTTTAAAGTGCTTGCCAATAAAGGAGCCAATGAAGTAAAAAGTGGTGACTCTTGGGAGGCCATAAAGACAGGTGCAAGCCTGAATGCCAATGATGAGGTAAGGCTCTCCGAAAACGCCTATCTGGGGCTTATCTATAAAACCGGAAAGCCACTTGAGGTAAAAAAGGCAGGATCTCATAAAGTAGCCGATTTGGCTGCTCAGGTTCAGGGTGAGGGTACCAGCGTTCTAAATAAGTATACGGACTTCATCTTAAGCAGTAATTCAGCGGAGGCAAAAAAGAACAGGTTAAGCGCTACTGGGGCTGTTACGCGTGGATTGGAAGACATTAAGCTTTATTTACCTGAAAATCAGAATTCCGGAGTATTTAGCAAAAAGGTTGTGATTAATTGGGGTGCGGAGAAGGGTGGTGCACCTTATATCGTATCGTTAAAAAATATGTTTGATGATGAGTTGATGAAGGTAGAGACCCCTGAATATTCCGTTGAGATAGACCTTTCGGACCCTAAATTGGCCAATGAGTCTGCTATTTTAATTGAAGTGAGGTCAAAAGCAGATCCCAATGTGAAATCAGCCACACGCCTCATTAAGAAATTGTCTGCGGCTGAGCAGGAAAGAGTCACCAAATCCCTTTCTGAGATCCAGGGTGTGGTGGATGAAAACACCGCTCTTAATAAATTTATTATGGCAGGGTTCTACGAGGAAAACAAGCTCTATGTAGACGCCATTACCTCTTATGAGGAGGCAATTAAAATGGCTCCTGATGTAACTACTTATAAGGAAGCTTATGAAGAGTTTCTTTTGAGGAACAAACTGAAGCCTCAGAAATAATTTTCGGGTTTCATAAAAACCAAAAACCCCATTCTTAGCAAAAGGATGGGGTTTTTCTATTTATGCCAGTCAGATTTATTGCCCTTGTATGGCGCAATTATTATCCTAATTTTGTGACCTAACATAAGCACTATCATGAGCGTATTGGTAAATAAAAACTCCAGAATAATTGTCCAAGGATTTACAGGTACGGAAGGATCATTCCATGCCGGTCAAATGATTGAATATGGAACTAATGTTGTAGGCGGAGTAACACCTGGCAAAGGGGGACAGGAGCACTTGGGGCGTCCTGTTTTCAATACCGTAAAAGAGGCTGTTGAAAAGACAGGAGCAGATGTGTCTATCATTTTTGTACCTCCTGCATTTGCGGCAGACTCTATTTTGGAAGCAGCAGAAGGTGGGATTAAAGTGATTGTAGCGATTACCGAAGGCATTCCTGTAAAGGACATGATGGTGGTAAAAAAATATGTAAAAGAAAAGGGAGTAACCCTGATTGGCCCCAATTGTCCAGGAGTAATAACACCAGGAGAGGCCAAGGTGGGTATTATGCCCGGTTTTGTGTTTAAAAAGGGTAGGATCGGTGTGGTATCAAAATCGGGAACACTTACCTATGAGGCGGCAGATCAAATTGTAAAGGCAGGGTTAGGAATATCAACCGCTATCGGTATTGGCGGAGACCCAATTATTGGGACGCCTACAAAGGATGCAGTAGAAATGCTGATGAATGATCCTGAAACAGATGCCGTGGTAATGATCGGAGAGATTGGAGGAAACTATGAAGCGATGGCGGCCCGTTGGATCAAGGAAAGTGGAATCAAAAAGCCAGTAGTGGGCTTTATTGCAGGGCAAACAGCACCTCCCGGACGAAGAATGGGGCATGCCGGAGCCATTATTGGTGGAGCTGAAGATACCGCAGAAGCAAAAATGAAGATTATGCGTGAATGTGGCATCCACGTGGTGGAATCACCAGCCCTTATCGGTGAGACCATGCTAAAGGCATTGGGAAAGAATTAAACTTTCTTATGTTAGTATGATACCGGTACAATGAGCAAACAAGGGATGTTATTTTTATCCCCTTTTTGTTCAAAGTGTACATGTATGTATTCCTTCATAAATTGTAAGAATCCATAAAATATTGACGGTAGTCAATAATAGAAATAGAGAAATCACCCGAATTGGAGTAGGTAATACACATTTCTTTTTGATAATTAATTAGGGATTTTACCAATTTTAATAAAAACCTCACCCAGGTTATTTATCTGCAATAAAAA
>JAHBUB010000023.1 GCA_019638285.1 Cyclobacteriaceae bacterium
AAAAGTTACAAAAATAATGTTTGCCTGCAACCATTGCCTGAATCAGATTTGAAAGCGAAATAATGATCCTATTACAAACCACAATCTCAGCGCTTAAATTTTTTTGACTGAAAGATTAAAAAGGTTGATATGAACGTAAGAATCGTTCAAGTAGGGTTCGATTATTGACAAGCGAATCCCATGTGACCTTAAACCCACAATTATTAAAACTGAAACATATTATCGCTCAATCTTGCTTCATTATTGGATATCAGATTGGTCACTCTCAAAGCAAAGTCAACCGGAATTCAGATGGACATTTATATTCCGGATTAGAAAGCATTGAATTAGTTCAACACGCCTTCAACACTTAAAAGAACCACTTCGATGAGGAAACCGATCTGATTCTAAAAAAACAATAGAAGACGGCTCACAAGTGGTTTTAATAAAAATGAGAGACGAACCTAAAAGCACCACAGAACAATAAATTGGCATGACTTTACGAGGACAACAAACCATGTCAGAAACCCAATTTTCGTTAATGCAAAAAGGCAATGCTAAAATTTAGCATTGCCTTTTTATAAATTCATCCAATAAGAGTGGAGAATATCGGAGTCGAACCGATGACCTCTTCCATGCCATGGAAGCGCTCTAGCCAGCTGAGCTAATCCCCCAGATTATGCCAAGTACTGTAGCCCTTATTACTGTTTAAACTGGTTGGATACAGCCTTTTCAATTTAAAGTGCAAATATATTTCAATTTATTAAGCCAGCAAATGGATTTTAAAATCTCAGCTTCCGCCCAACAATTGATTATTATCTACCCACTCCTTAAAACTTTTTTTATAGGAGTCACTTATCGGCAAACGCACCGCCCCTATCTGAACTTCGTTTTTATAGATGGCGTTAATTGCATCTAAAGCAATGATGTATGAGTTATGAATCCGTATGAATTTCTCGGTCGGGAGCTGTTCTTCTAATGCCTTTAGCCTTTGAAGGCTAACGATTTTTTGTTGTCTGGTGTGGATAGTCACATAATCCTTCAATCCTTCCACGTACAAAATTTCCTCCAAATTTACTTTTACCAACTTGGTGCCATCTTTTACAAATACAAATGCGGGGGGTATTTCAATCGCAGGATCAGGCCCAACATTATTTGGAAGTCGTAGATTTACTTTTTCCAGTGCTTTTAAAAAGCGTTCAAAAGTGATTGGCTTCAGAAGATAATCCAATACATCTAATTCGTAACTCTCTAACGCATATTCAGAATAGGCGGTAGTAAGAATAACCATTGGTTTTTTTTGCAAAGCTTTAAGCATATTAATACCTGTGAGTTCAGGCATCTGAATATCCAACAAAATCAGGTCAATTGTATTTTCTCGAAGGATGCTCATGGCGCTGATTGCATTTCCGGTCGTACCTATCAGGTTGAGATATGGGATTTTCTTTACATAATCACTAAGCAAATTACGTGCGAGTGGCTCATCGTCAACGATCAGGCAATTAATCATCAAATCAGGTTAAGTTTTAGCTGAACCATATATCTATCTTCTAATTCCTTTATTTGAAGCTCGTGATCTTCGGGGTAGCTAAGTTCAAGCCTTCTCTTAATATTGGCTAAACCAATTCCTGATTTGCTTTCTTCCTTATGACCCTCCACTTTACTATTCTCTACCGTATAGGTACACTCTTTGCCATTTACCTCTATCAACACTTTTACCCAACAATCATCTTTCGCATTACTTACTCCGTGTTTAAAAGCATTCTCAAGAAAAGCAATAAAAATCAATGGGGCAATTCTACAATCATTTAGATCCCCTTTTACTTCAAATTCAATGGGAATCTCATTATTCAGTCTTAATCTTTCCAGGCTGATATAGTTTTTCATGTATTCAATCTCCTTACTCAATAGCACTTTAGGATGATTAGAATCATATATCATATATCGCATCATCTTCGAAAGCTTGTCAATTACCTCGGTGGTATTATCTGATTTAGAATAAGCGAGATAATAAAGATTATTGAGTGTGTTAAAAAGAAAATGAGGGTTGATTTGTGCTTTTAAAAAATTAAGCTCTGCAATTAACTTTTCATGCTCAATCTCCTTGCGCCTTGCATCCAACTCAAACCAATCCTGAGCAAAACGGAGCATTCCTACAAAAATGACAATAAATAAATTGCTTGCAACCACCTGCACAACAAATCGTGTACTATCCATATAATGTGTTTTGTAATCAAACACTTCAAATAGGTACCGATTTAGTGTCATGCGCAAGGCGATTACCAACGAAAAAAGTACAATGAACTTGATCAGATATCCAAGCACTTTTTTTCGCGAAAGCAACTGAGGTAGCAGATAGAAATAGTTTACATACGAAATAACTGCAGCAAAAAAGACCTGGGTAAAAACGGTAATAAACACACGATTCCAATCCACCTCCTCACCCCGCTGATAAAAGCTTACCTGGTACAAAAAGAAGGAAAGGTATACGCTCCAGAAAGAAAGATGTAAAAGCAGCACCCTGTTGCGACTGTCTTTTAATGTCATTATGATTTGTGTTTTTAGCTATCAAAGATAACTCATCCATTAGAATGGAAGCACGAATAAAAACCTCATTTATACCAAAAGGCTCCTACCCTCGATAACTTCATTTTTTTTGAGACAAACCCACATTTTGAAGAAAAATCGCCAATGGTCTAGGAAAACACGGTAACCATCTAATAGTACTACCAAAGGCCAAACTATTTTTCACCTTTGCGGTTTAATAACCAGTACATAATCATTTACAATTTAATGAAACGACTACTTTTATTTGGATTTGGCTTAATAATGTTCAATCTCGCCATCGGGCAGACAACCACCGGGAAAGGAAAGCTTTCTGGGACAATTATTGACCCAACCACAGATCAACCGGTAGAATACGCAACCATTGCAATAATCGATCCGTCTACCAGCAAACCCATAAATCGAACTGTGGCAGATGGAAAAGGTAAGTTTTTAGTAAAAGACATTCCAAATGGCAAGTTTAACGTAGCCATATCATTTATTGGTTTCGAAACCGTTAATAAAGGCATTGAAATTACAGATGGAAACAATAATATCGATTTTGGAAAAGTGCTTTTAAACCCTTCTGTAAAAGTGCTAAATGAAATCACTGTACAAGGCGAAAAGTCGTTGATTGAAGAGCGGGTAGATCGCATGATCTACAATGCAGAGAACGACATTACTTCCAAAGGAGGTGATGCCTCCGATGTCCTTAAGCGGGTACCATTACTCACCGTAGATCTGGATGGTAATATCTCCATTCGCGGTAGTGAAAACATTCGTGTGTTGATCAATAACCGGCCCTCTACCATTACAGCGGGTAGCGTGGCTGATGCACTTAAACAAATCCCGGCCGATGAAATTAAATCGGTAGAGGTAATTACCTCTCCCTCATCAAAATATGATGCGGAAGGCACATCAGGGATTATCAACATTATTACAAAGAAGACTGTATTGGAGGGTGCAACTATGAATATCTTTAGCAGCTTTGGAAACCGGGGTTCAAACCTTGGAATGCGTGGTGGATACAGGAAAGGGAAATTGGGATTATCTCTCGGTGGCTGGGGCAGGTACGGATACAATACCTTGGGTAGCTTCGAAAACAAACAAACCACCTTTTTGCCAAGCCTGGATCAAATCACTTCTATTCAAAGCGCAGACACCAAAAGCAATAACTTGAGGGCCAGCTATACTTTAGGGCTTGATTATGATTTTAACAATAAAAATTACTTCACCTCTTCCGTCCGATTCGGAACCCGAGGATCAAAGGATTATCAAGACAGATTACTGACAGAGCGATTTCTTAATAATACTCTTGATGAAACCAGCCTTCGTAATGCCTTTTCAAACAACACCTCCAACTCAATAGATCTGAACTTTAACTATACCCATCTTTATACACAGAAAGATAAGGAACTAAGTATTTTAGGACTGTATAGTAATGATGACGGCTCTAATGATTTTGAAAATAAGTTACTGAACATGAATGATTTCTCCATTGCAAGCAGGGTGAAGAATATAAATGGCAATTCTAATGAAGAGTATGCTATACAAACTGACTTCCAAACTCCCATTGGTGACAAACAATTACTGGAAATTGGAGGAAAACAAACCATAAGAAAAGCCCTTAGCAACTATCAATACTTTAATGCTATTGGCACTGGCCCATATATCTTTGATACAAACACCAATCTATCAAATGCATTTAATTATCGTCAAGATATAAGTGCAGGATATCTGGCCTATACATTAAATTTAAGTAAGTATTCTTTTAAAGCAGGCGGCCGATATGAATACACTACCATTAATGCATTTTTTCAGGATGAGGTGGGTATCACAATCCCCTCTTATGGCGTATTTGTTCCCAGCGTTAACATTGGAAGAAAGCTTAAGAACAATAACATGATAAAGGCGGCTTTCAACAGAAGGATTCAACGGCCATCAATCCGCTACCTCAATCCAAATATTCAAGCCTCAAACCCACTCAATATCTCTATAGGAAATCCGTCACTTGACCCCGAGTATACCGACAATTATGAATTGAGCTACAGTACTCGTGTAAAAGCTGCAAACTTAAACTTCACTGGTTTCGTGCGCAACACCAACAATTCCATTCAACGCTTGAGTGATACTGTCGGTGACACGGTAAGAACAACCTATTATAATATTGGTGATGAAAGAGCCTATGGAATGGGGCTAAATCTCAACTTGATATTAAATGATAAATTCACCTTTAATGGAGGCACCGAGGTTTATTACCTTACTTTGGGTAATAATGTGCCTGATCCCAAGTTCAATGCCTCCAATACAGGTTGGGTGGTCAGCGGAAGATTATTTGGAAGTTATAAGATGACTGATACATGGAATTTACAATTCTTTAGTTACGCCAGAGGCAGTCGGGTTCAGCTTCAAGGGTTCTCCGGTGGATATGGCATGTATTCCCTTGGCATCAGTAAGGACCTCCCCAACAAAAGAGGAAGCATTGGATTTGGCGCTGAAAACTTTTTAGGAAATAGCATTACGATCAAAAGCGAGACCATTTCCCCGATCATCAACCAACAGAGCACCAGTGTACGGCAAAATTTGAATTTTAAAGTCAATGTAAACCTAAGATTTGGAAAAATAGGAGGAACCCCACGTACCACTACTCCTCGCAGAAGCCGCAGAACTATCTCCAGTGATGACGTAAAAGGCATAGACGGAGGAGGTGATCAGGACGCAGGAGGTGAGCAACCACAGGGAGCTACTCCTTCTCGACAAAGTGGTAACTCAAAAACAAAGCCTTCAAAAGCAAAATCTGATCCAACTGCAGAAGTAAATCCAGCAGGCGTTTGGTCATATACTGTCGAATCTCCCCAAGGAGGCACCGGAACCCTCAATTTAGTGAAGGACGGTGATACTTATACTGGAACCATTATAAACAATAGAGACAATAAAGAGACGCCATTAAAAAATATAATCCTTGAGGGTAACGGATTATCTTTCGAATATGAAACCACCTCTGGACCAAACACCAACACTGCTAATGTGCAATTGGTGGTAAAAGAGGATTCCTTTGAAGGAAACATGACCATTAGTCAATTTGGAACCTTCCCGATGAAGGGGAGTAAAATAGATAAGTAAATTTTATACAAGAGAGGTAAGAGTTATACAACTCATCTTTCCTTCTGATCTACATCATGTTTTTCTACTGTCTTAAGTTCTATTTTTGGAGTAATCCTCTAAAAATAGAACTATGAAGACCATTCTAGTACCTACTGATTTTTCTGAAAATGCAAACACTGCCATTGAGTATGCCTGTGAGTTGGCTAAATCACTTGGTGCTGAGGTGTTGATCATCAACATATTTACTCCTCCGGTTACACAATACAATGTTATCAGTCCGCTTATTGAGGAGGAGACTGGGCGTGCCCGTAAATTGGCAAAGGAGAAATTGGCCTCCATTTCCAAGGTGGTTCAGAGCCAATACAAATCTATTATTTGTAATACTAACTTTTTTGTAGGTACCATCGTAGGCATTATTGAGCAACTAATAAGTGAAGACAAAGCCGATCTAGTGGTAATGGGCACAAAAGGTGCCAGCGGGTTGGACAAAATGCTATTTGGAAGCAACACCGCCCATGTGATTGAAAAGGTGAAATGCCCTGTGTTGGCAATTCCCCGATATTGCCCCTATAAGGCCCCCGAGCGTATTGTATATGCGACAGACTTTAATAATGAAGAGTTGGATCATATCGAAACACTTGTCTCCTTTTCCAAAGCCTTTCATGCAGAGCTGATGATAACACACATCACTACTGATAAGTCGGCATTAATGTCAGAGGAAATGTTGAAAAGAAATTTCGCCAAGCGTGTGAGCACAATAACAGAATATCCAAGCATCGCTTACTTTGTTGGGTATGAAGAAAATATCAACAAGGCACTGGAGTCATTTTCTACAAGGGTAAACGCTGACTGGATTGCCATGTACACAAGGGAAAGAAAGATGTTTGAGAGGTTGTACAATCCGAGCCTCACGAAAGCGATGGCTTATCAAACCAAAATCCCTCTTTTGGCTATCAAAGGCTAGCCGCTTCTGCAAGTGAGCGGATGTTGCGCACTCGATCTGGGTCGACTGTTCGGTAATTAAACTCAGCCCCTGCCTCCTCTCCCATGGCAGCGATATGAGGATTCCTAAATTGCATGGAGCTATTCAGAAATGAGGTAGCAGAGAAATGAATTTCATTCACACCAGCAGTCTTGACTATTTCAGTCACCGTATTCTCGTTGACTCCCGATCCCGCCATAATAGCAATACGACCATTCGCTCTTTTTGTAAGTTCCGAAATTAAACTCACCCCATCAAGAGCTTTAGGACGCTGCCCGGAAGTAAGAATTCGATCAAATCCTATTTCAATACAATCTTCCAGTGCCTCAAACGGATCGCGCGTCATATCAAATGCGCGGTGACACGTAACTTTTAGCGGACGGGTTTTGTCAATCAATTCTTTACATCTTTTTTTATCGATGCGTCCCTCTTCTGTAAGTATTCCAAAGACCAAGCCATCCACACTTAATCGTTGGCATTGCGATAAGTCTCGTTTCATAATATGAAACTCGTAATTGTTATAGCAGAAATCGCCTCCCCTAGGCCGAAGCATTACATATACATCTATACTGATATTTTTTCGTACTTGTTCAATCATTCCAAAAGAAGGGGTGGTTCCTCCTTCTGCAGGATTGTCACAAAGCTCAATACGATCAGCGTCTCCCTCTTGCGCCCTAAGGGCCGAATCGATATTATAAACGACTACTTCACAAGTCATTAATAATAACTTTTAGCATCAAACAATTTATTAGGAATGTCTGGAGAATAAACCGCATAAGTAAATCCTTTTTGTAAAGCGTAAGCACCATACTCACCGCTTTTATTAATTGCCAAAAAGCCAACTTGGATTTGTTTCGAATTTTCTGGTTGATTCTTTACAATTCTTTTTACTGCCATTTCACAAGCCGCTTGCGGAGAATTGCCTTGCCGCATTAATTCCACTACCAAATGAGAGCCCACTATTCGTATCACTTCCTCTCCCACCCCGGTAGAGGTCGCAGCACCAATTTCATTGTCAACAAACAAGCCTGCACCGATGATGGGTGAATCCCCTACTCTGCCACGCATTTTGTAGGCCATGCCACTGGTCGTACATCCCCCTGAAATATTAGCATTTATATCCATAGCGACCATGCCTATGGTATCATGGTTCTCAATGTTGGCAATGGGTTTATACTTGGAGGTTTTTAACCATTCCTTCCACGCCTTTTCTGATTCTTTGGTGAGTAACTTTTCCTTTTTAAATCCCTTCTCCAACGCAAACTGCAATGCTCCATCTCCAACCAACATGACGTGAGGCGTGTCTTCCATTACCTTTCTGGCCACTGAAATGGGATGAACAATATGCTCCAAACAAACTACTGCTCCACAATTGGCTTTCTCATCCATAATGCAGGCATCCAATGTTACTTTACCTTCGCGATCTGGCAGTCCACCCAGGCCCACGGTATTTTCTGTAGGGTCACCTTCGGGTACTTGAACCCCCTTTTCGATCGCATCTAGCGATCTGCCATTGGCGGATAATACTTTCCAAGCTTCTTTATTGGCTTCAATCCCAAAATTCCAGGTGGATACCACAATAGGTTTTGCCACCAAATTACTTTTGGCCTTACCCCATGACTTAACGAATGGGAAGGCCGATAATGCAGCAGCACCAAGGCCAATAAACTTTCTTCTGGAAGTCTTCATAAAATGGAGTTAGTCAATTATTCTTCTACCAAAACGGAAACGCTTCAGATAATATTCGGAATACAAGTTAGTTTCAATAACACCTAATGATGTGGATGCATGAATAAACTTTATGTTTTCTTTTCCTTTCGCCTGAGTGACCAAACCTACATGAGTGATCTCTCTTCTCTTTTTACCAGTAGCAAAAAAAACAAGATCACCCTCCTTCAATTGTTTCATTTTAACCTTCTCTCCCATTAACGCCTGATCGGCAGACTGACGTGGCAAAGAAATATTGATGGTGCGAAATGAATTGATCAAAAGCCCTGAACAGTCCATTCCGGAACGTGTGGTACCACCCCACTTATAAGGCGTGCCCGTATAGGTTCTTGCCGTTTCAATCACTTGATCAATTTGTTTGGCTTTTAATTTGGCCCTTCGGGAAGCTGCACACCCGGAAATCAGAACGAAAAGGAGTATAAAAACCCCGAGCCTTTGAAAATAGAATTGCGTAATTTTGGGTTTACCAGATGAATACACAATTCAAAGATACATAATTCGATGGCTTACCGAAAAAAAAATGAGATGTTAGATTCAGTGCTACTGAATGACGAAATCATTAACAAGTTCAGTGCCATTGTGGGCAAGGAAAATCTTTTTATGGATAAAGATCACCTGACCGAATATGGACACGACAGAACTGAAGACTTGGTGTTTCTACCGGATGTGGTACTTAAACCTGGCTCCACCCAGGAGGTAAGTGAAATATTAAAAGTTTGTAATCAACATAAAATCCCAATTACCCCAAGGGGAGCAGGTACAGGATTGGCGGGAGGGGCGCTACCTGTTAAAAAGGGTGTAATACTTTCTATGGAGCGATTCAATAAGATTTTGAATATAGATGAATTGAATTTGCAAGCTACTGTAGAGCCAGGAGTGATTACCGAGGTTTTTCAAAACACAGTTAGAGAGAAAGGGCTTTTCTATCCGCCTGACCCTGCAAGCAAAGGCTCTTGCTTTTTGGGTGGGAACCTAGCCAACAACTCAGGAGGACCAAAAGCTGTGAAGTATGGGGTAACCCGTGACTACGTGCTTAACATGGAGGTAGTGTTACCCACAGGAGAAATCATTTGGACAGGTGCCAATGTGATGAAGAATTCAACTGGGTACAACCTTACTCAGCTTATGTGTGGCAGTGAAGGTACATTGGGCGTTATTACTAAAATCGTTTTTAAACTTCGTGGATACCCACAAAAGAATGTGCTGCTTCTCATTCCTTTCACTACCAATGAGGAAGCCTGTAAAGCAATAGCCGCCATTTTTATAGAAGGCATTACTCCTTCTGGCGTTGAATTTTTTGAAAGGGAAGCGGGTACAAAGACGATCGAGTACTGTGAAAAAGTTTTAAACAGTCCCGTCACTACTCAACTACCAGAAAATATGGGAGCTTATCTACTCTGCGAATTGGATGGCAATGATGAGGATGTGTTGATGAAAGATGCGGAACGCATAATGGCAGTAGTCGAAAAGTATGATATAGGGGAAACACTGTTTGCAGATAGTGCGCTTCAAAAAGAGGAGCTATGGAAAGTAAGAAAAAATATCTCTCCAGCCGTAAACTGGAAAACAGTGACTAAATCAGATGATGTAGTCGTTCCCAGGTCTCAATTGCCAAAATTGATCACTGGCATTAAAGAGATTGGCAAGCAATACAATTTTAGTACGGTCTGCTTTGGACATTTGGGTGATGGAAACCTTCACGTTAATTTCCTGAGAGATGGCATGAGTGATCACGATTGGGAAAACAAAGTACCGGAAGGAATTGGAGAGGTTTTTAAATTGGTGGTAAGCCTTGGTGGAACTCTGTCAGGGGAACATGGAATTGGAATTACTAAACGACCCTACATGGCCATCGCCATGGACGAGGTGAATCTTAATCTGATGCGGGGAATAAAAAAAGTATTCGACCCCAATGGCATATTGAATCCTGGTAAAATATTTTGAGCGACCTTTCTCTTTTCCCAAATTCACTAACCTGCCTTTAATGTGTGTGGTATAACCGGAGTATTTGCGTTTAACCTGATTGGCAAGTTCAGCATGATCAATGTAACTGCCGCCACACAGGCTTTGGCAAAGCGTGGTCCGGATTTTCAGGATATTTATACAGATGCCTTTGTTGGACTAGGTCACAGAAGACTATCAATCATTGATACAAGTGATGCCGGCAATCAACCCATGTGGGACGAAAGCAAAAGGTATTGTATTGTTTTTAACGGAGAAATTTTCAACTTCAAAGAACTTAGATCTGAGTTGCAGTCCAAAGGAGCTTTGTTCCAATCTGAATCAGACACCGAAGTTCTTCTTCAACTTTATATACGCGAGAAAGAAAACTGCCTTCACCAACTCAACGGCTTTTTTTCATTTTGTATTTACGATAAACAAGAACAATCTTTCTTCCTCACCAGAGATAGGTATGGAATCAAGCCCCTGCTGTATTTAATAGACGAAGATAAGTTTCTGTTTGCCTCCGAGATGAAAAGCATGCTGTGCTATGGCATCGACAAAACCATTGATTACGCTTCACTCCATTCCTACCTTCAACTCAACTACACTCCTGCACCTCACACCATTTTCACTCATGTAAAAAAATTGAATCCCGGGCACTATATGAAAGTGGCAAAGGGCAAGATGGAAACACATTCCTACTATGATATTCCATTTTCGAAGAACCAGATCGATCGAAGCATATCTTACGAACAGGCAAAATCTAAATTCAGAGACTTGCTGGAAGCCTCCGTACAACGCAGATTAATTGCCGATGTTCCCCTTGGCTCCTTTTTAAGCGGAGGTTTGGATTCATCGGTAGTAGTCGGTTTGGCTAGTAAACACCAACCTAATCTTCACACGTTTAGTATTGGATTCAAAGACGAGCCTTTCTTCGATGAAACGGACTATGCGAGATTGGTAGCCAAACATTTTAACACTGAGCATACCGTATTTTCATTAACGAATAACGATCTATACGGACACGTTCACGATATACTGGACTACATCGATGAACCTTTTGCAGATTCCTCTGCCATTGCGGTCTACATCTTAAGCAAAGAAACACGCAAGCATGCTACCGTTGCACTTTCTGGAGATGGTGCTGATGAATTATTGGCGGGGTACAACAAGCATGAAGCAATGTATAGAATGCTACATCCTGGCTTTAAAGAAAATCTTGTTGGTAGCCTAAGTGGGCTTTGGAAAACGCTCCCCCACTCTCGCAATAACCCAATGTTTAATAAGTTCAGGCAATTGAGCCGATTTGCACAGGGCATACAGCTAGATGCCAAAGAGCGATATTGGCAAATGGCAGGATTTGCCACCGAATCGGAATCTCGTCAATTGTTCTCTCCCGCTGCTCTAAATCAATTTGAACAGCAACAGTTTCTGGAAAGGAAAAAAGAAATATTAGAAACAGTCGGTTCGGGGTCAATTAATGAAACCTTGTTAACAGATATGAAATTGGTGTTACCCAATGATATGCTTACCAAAGTAGATCTCATGTCAATGGCAAATAGTCTGGAGGTAAGAACACCGTTTTTAGATTACGAATTGGTCAATTTCATTTTTAGCCTACCGGATGATTTTAAAATCAATTCATCCCTTAGAAAAAGAATTGCTCAGGATGCATTCAAAGAAATGCTACCTGCAAAGCTTTATAACCGTCCTAAGAAAGGTTTTGAAGTCCCTTTACTAAAATGGTTTAGACGTGAAATGAAATCGATGATCATGGATGATTTGCTTTCAAAGACTTTTGTAGAAGAACAAAACATTTTCAACTACACTGAAATAACCAAACTCAAAAAACAACTATTTTCTTCTAACCCTGGGGACGTACATGCGCGAATCTGGGGATTGATTGTATTTCAATGGTGGTGGAAGAAAAATTGCAAGAACAAATAACATATTATTAATTAATAGCATCCAGCCTATGAAAAACTTAATCCGATTTGAAGAATTGGCGTTATTCGCATTGGCCATTTACCTCAATTCATTCTTGCCATTTCCTACTTGGCTGTTCTGGGCTTTATTTCTTGTTCCCGATATCGGCATGTTGGGTTATTTGGTGAATTCCAAAGTAGGCGCTATCACCTACAATATCCTGCATCACAAAGGGATTGCGGTCGCCTGTTATTTCCTTGGTTACTATCTTATCATTCATGAGCTCACCTTTGTAGGTGTGCTGCTACTCGGCCACAGTTCTTTTGATAGAATTTTTGGTTATGGTCTAAAATACCCAGATGCGTTTAACCATACCCACTTGGGAGTGATTGGTAAAAATCGGTAATCTCGATCATTGGTACCGAATACTGATTGCCCGCTAATCCTTCTTCTGTTCCTTTGACCACATATCACGCAGTGTGGTGGTACGGTTAAAGACCAGCTTATCCTTCGTAGAATCAAGGTCCAAACAGAAATAACCAATCCGCATAAACTGGAAGCGATCTTTCGTCTCGGCATTCACAAGCTCAGGTTCTGCATAAGCGTGTTGTACTTTCAATGACTCAGGATTCAAATGATTAGTAAAATCATCATCGATAGCTCCCAAGTCTTCGGTATTGAATAATCGGTCATACAATCTTACTTCCGCAGGAATGGCATGCTTAGCGCTTACCCAATGGATCACACCTTTTACTTTTAATCCTGAGCTATCAGATCCGCTTTTACTTTCTGGAAAATAAGTACAACGGAGTTCTACTACCTCTCCACTCGCATTTTTAATCACCTCATCACATTGAATAATGTAAGCACTTTTCAATCGTACCATGCCCCCTGGAAACAACCGAAAGTATTTCTTAGGAGGGTTCTCCATAAAATCATCTCTCTCTATATAGAGTTCCTTGCAAAATGGAAGGTCTCTAGATCCTGCGGCATCATCTTCAGGATTGTTTTCACTAGGAAGAAGTTCCTCCTTATCACTTTCGTAGTTTGTGACCACTACCTTAATCGGATCAAGCACCATCATCCGCCTAAGGGCAACCTTGTTTAAGTGATCACGCACGCAGAACTCAAGCAAACCGAAGTCAATCAGGTTATCTCTCTTTGCCACCCCAATACGCTCACAGAAATCGCGAATGCTTTCAGGCGTAAACCCTCTTCTTCTCATGGCACTGATGGTAGGCATCCGTGGATCATCCCATCCATTCACGTGCTTTTCATTTACCAGCTGAAGCAATTTGCGTTTGCTCATCATGGTATAGGTCATGTTAAGCCTGGCAAACTCATATTGCTTTGAAGGAAATATCTCCAATTTCTGAATGAACCAATCGTACAATTCACGATGAGGCACAAACTCCAACGTACATATGCTATGGGTCACTCCTTCAATAGCATCGCTTTGTCCATGCGCAAAATCATACATTGGGTAAATACACCATTTGTCTCCCGTACGGTGGTGATGTGCATGTTTGATACGATATATCAGCGGATCACGCATAAGCATATTCACATGCTTCATATCAACCTTTGCGCGAAGTACCTTTGCTCCATCCTGGTATTTACCCTCTTTCATCTCTTCAAAGAGTTTTAGGTTCTCTTCAACAGAACGGCTGCGGAACTCATTGTCTGTCCCAGGCTTGGTGGGCGTTCCTTTTTGCAGTGCTATTTCCTCACTGGTGCTATCATCTACATAGGCTAAGCCTTTACTGATGAGCTTAACCGCAAATTCATAGAGTTGATCAAAATAATCGGAAGCATATAATTCATTGGCCCAATCAAAACCTAACCACCTTACATCACTTTTAATATTATCAACATATTCTGTCTCCTCGGTTACTGGATTGGTGTCGTCAAAACGAAGATTCGTCTTGCCGTTGTAGTCATTTGCTAATCCAAAGTTGAGGCAAATGCTTTTGGCATGGCCCAGATGCAAGTAGCCATTGGGTTCCGGAGGGAATCGGGTGATGATCTGCTGGTACTTTCCAGATTTCAGATCCCTTTCAACAATCTCTTCTATAAAATTAAGCCCTTTTTCGTCCGCCATGGTGTCTACATAGATTGAAGGGCAAATCTAGGCAGGGTTGCTTAAACATTAATATTTAGAATGGCTTTTATTGCAGTAAGAGCTACATTTTGAGTGCCTCAAATGGGTTGATTTAACTCCGAAACTTAATTCAACATATCGTCCCTACGGGACTCACGGAAAACCTTGACTTTTACCTACCAACATTTAGTCCCTATGGGACTACAGCTCAAAACGAACGCTGAGTCTCAAAGTGGAAAAGTCGTATTCTCCTTACTAACAAGTCCCGTAGAGACGAAAGATCGGTAACTACCAAAACCCTCTGGGCTTAAGTCCCATAGGGACGAGATGTTGAAAACACCTAAAGAAAGGTGGAGAGAAAGGCAAATAAACCACTACGAGATTTGCCCCGAAGGGTAAGAGACAGTTTTCCTTCCACTAATATGCTACGTCCCGTAGGGACGAAAGCTCCGTAACCACCCAAACCTTCTAAGCTTCAAGTCCCGTAGGGACGGGATGTTGAAAACTCCTAAAGAAAGTTGGACAAAAGGATAACATATAACGTCTCGTCCCCAGAGAACAACAACTCAAAAGGAGGGCTGAGTTTCAATATGGGAAAGTCGTATTCTCCATACTAACAAGTCCCGTAGGGACGAAAGATCGGTAATCACCCAAACTCTCTGGGCTTAAGTCCCGTAGGGACGACACATTGAAAACACTCTAAAAAAAGATGGGCAAAAGGATAACATATAATATCTCGTCCCCAGAGAACGGCAACTCAAAAGGAGGTACTTAGCCTCAGAATGGGTGATTTAACTACAAAGTTGGTTTTAACATTCCGTCTCTACAGGACTCAGATCGGTATTTCCCAAAATAATATAGAGGTGGGCTAAAAAAATAATAAATTAGAATCTAGTAAAAGCGAAATCTAAAAAGCATCATGGCTAATACCTACACCCAAATTCATATCCACGCAATTTTTGTGGTGAAGTATCGTGCTGGAATAATCTTAAATGAATGGAAGGAAGAACTATACAAATACACCACTGGAATAATTCAATCTCATCACCACAAGCTTTTAATAATTAATGGGATGTCCGATCACATCCATGTACTATTTGGCATGCGCCCCACCCAATCGCTGTCCGATCTCATGCAAGACATCAAAGGAAGTTCTTCAAAGTGGATCAATGACAAAAGATTTACAAAGTGTCATTTTGAATGGCAACAAGGCTATGGGGCGTTTTCCTATAGCAAGTCTGATCTCCAAAGTGTAATCTCTTACATCCAAAATCAAGAAGCACACCACAAGAAAAAAACATTCGTTGAGGAATACACTGACTTATTAAATGACTTTTCAATCCAATACGATGAAAAGTTCCTTTTCCGGCCATTGGAATAAGTAGGTCACTGCCACTTTCATAAAATACATTACTGCAAATCCCTCAACTATTTATCTGCTGTCCTTGGATCAGGGTCGATCTTGATCAGATACTCTTTCGGGGGTGTAGCCTTCAATAGATGCTGTATGAAGTAATCCCAGCGCCTCCGCATAATGTAGTCGCTATCCGACCCATATCCATGACGGGCATTGGGCAACAATATAAAATCAAAATCTTTGTTTGCTTTAATCAAAGCATCTGCCACCAAGTAAGCATTGTAAGGCGGCACATTATCATCCATCCCACCATGCATTAGCAAAAGTTTACCTTTTAGGTTCTTAGCAAAAACCTGATTGCCCTGTTGCTCATAATTGGACACCCCATTACTGTCTTTGATTTCAAGTCCATTGTATCGCTCGCCCCAATCATCTTCATAGTTTCTATTATCATGATTGCCCGACTCGGAGATTCCAACCTTAAAAAAGTCAGGATACTTGAACATGGCGGAAGCGGTGGCAAAGCCTCCACCTGAGTGTCCCCAAATTCCTACGCGCTCCAAATCAAGAAACGCGTGCCTCTCGGCCAGTTGTTTTAATCCTGCTATCTGATCGGGCAAAGTATTCTCTGCCATGTTGCCATAGCAGGCATCATGAAAAGATTTGGATCGGTTGGGGTTGCAACTTCCCTCCAGCTGCACTACCACAAACCCTAACTCTGCCAATGCCTGGTTGTCCCTTCTTGCGGCACTGAAACTCCACGAACCCACACTGCCTCCTTGTGGGCCGGGGTAGATGTAAACAATAACCGGATATTTTTCATCCGCCTTCATTGCAGTAGGCGTAAACATAAGTCCGTATAGGTCCCACTGGTTGTTGGCCGACTTCACAGTAAATGGGATAGTGGGTTTCCAACCGCTGGCCCTCAACCGTGAAACATCCGCTTTTTCCAAAGTGCTAATTAGCTTGCCTTTTGTATCCCTTACTTCATACACGGGGGGCACATCGGGTTGAGAATACGTATCCGTAAAATATTTTCTATCCGGTGAAAACTCAACGGCATGGTCTCCTATGGCTGGCGTTAGAAGTGATAATTTTTTGCCACTGAAATCTACGCTGTACAAATACCGATAGTAAGGATTGCCACTTTCTTTTCCACCGGCATTGAAGTAGATCATACGATTTTTCTCATCTACATTCAGAACTTGTCTCACTACAAAATCTCCGGAGGTAATCTGATTTTTCAGCTTTCCTGTGCCTGCATCGTATAGATACAAATGCCCCCAGTCGCTGCGCTCTGAATACCACATGATCTCGTTTGTCTTTGAAAAGTATCTCCAGTTGATGGTACCCCGTCCCGATTCATATTGAGTGGCCACCTTCTCTTCAAAAATATCTTTCACCTCGCCTGTATCACAATTGGCAATTCGCATATTCTCCTGTTTATGATCACGACTCGTAGACACAAAAACAAGTTGCCTGCTGTCCTCACTCCACGCTACATCATCAAATCCACCTTCGCAAGAAATGTCATCGCATTGTGTCCCTCTTCGGGCGTCTGCGCTCATTCTTAAGCGAACAGTCTTTGGCGCTCCGCTGATGTCAATAATGACCCGATGAATTCGAATGATATCTTCATCTCCTGGCAGGGGATACTTCCATTGCTGTAGCTCAGGCGCTCCTACTTTTGTTTTCACCAAGTACATGTCGCTGACATGTCGCTGATCCTGTTGAAACGTAGCGATCCTTTTTGAATCAGGCGACCAACTGAGTATAGGTCTATCAGTATGCTTCCAACCCGCATTATCCGTAGCATAGCCAAAGTCTTTTATCCCATCGGTGGTAAGTGCTTTTTCATTTCCAGTTGCGACCTCTTTTATCCATAGATTCCAATCCCTAATAAACGCTGCATACTTGCCATCAGGCGACAGCACCTCATTGGGGGAGCTCGTTTCCATTTCTTCCGTTATGGATGCTTGTTCAAACAGTGCCTTTTTTGAATCTGCCGTTATTGTTTTTTTATCTGCTGGGTTAAATAATTTATACACCGCTTTGTTGGGTGTCAATGATTGGTACCAAAGCCTGCCATCTGGAAGCCATCGAGGTTGAATGGCGTTGTCTACCAGTTTATTTACATTATCGCTCAGCATGGAGGCTGCGCGTCCATAGTCTGTATCAGTCAGCATTTTTTGATTTTGTGCGTTGGCCGCCAAGCAAGCTATGGCTAAAACAATTACAATGATGATTTTTTTCATGTTGATTCTTTGACAAGATGAAGTAGAGTGCTTTTTGTTGGGTTAAGTTAGAGTTATTTCTAAATATCTGCGCAAAAGAATCATGTAAATCCCTTATCCCTATCCGCTGGAAACAGGCACGATAGCCCTTGCGCTAATTGTACCACACGGCATATCTTTTCCGCCTCAACTCCAAGGCCAGTTGTTCTTCCATCTTGAGGGCTTCGGCCCTCGTCTTCATAGGTTTTATGTGATTGTAAAGTCCAGGGCGAAGATACCGACCATACTTTTGCACGATATTGGAAGACAGCTTGTGACCTTTTTTGTTTCTATACCCCGACCGGTGCTGCTCAAACCGTTCTTGGGGAGTCTTACTGGTCATGCCCACGTACAAACACTCCAGCACCCCATTGAATTGTGGGTTCGCCTCCCTGAATTTGGTACTTTCGGTAAATACCTTTCGGGATAATTCTATGACGTAGACTACGTAGGACAATTTATATTATTTTAAAATGGAGGTAAGATTCTCAATCACCTATATCCTCAATCTATTAAACCTAAATAAAATTAAAGTTATCAGATAACTTTCTGAGCATGCCCTTTAGTGAAAATCACAACGAGCGGAAAAACAATGGGAACAGATTTAAAAAACTATACTGAGTCTATTCTTTAGTCCTTGAAATTTATCAAATTTGGGCCACAAGCGGGAGTAGCTCAGTTGGTAGAGCATCAGCTTCCCAAGCTGAGGGTCGCGGGTTCGAATCCCGTTTCCCGCTCATAAGTAATCGTATAATAGTCTTATGCTGTCCTGAGTTCCTGCCTGCGGCAAGATGGCGCAACTCCAGAAACACTTAACTATTATTGGAAATGGATCGGATGTACCTGATGATAAAAAAGCCAGCCTATCAGGCACTTTTATTTTTCCTCCTAACACTGGTTATTATTCTTGTATTTCAACCCCGAGATGCCGACAAGGCGTGGCTCATCGCCAGCTATATGTTCATCCTGTTTCTAGTCATCAATGCAGGTCTTTTATGGTTTAACAATAATTCGTGGCCCTACTTCTTTTATTCTATCTGTTTTGCCATGGTCTATATGCTACTCATTGCCTTCATTATGCCCGGTTTGCTAAATGCTTTACAATTGAAAGGTTCGGGGGAGAGTGCAATGGGCTTTTTAATTATGATCTATCAACCTCCTGTATTGCTTGTGGTGATGTTGGCAAAATGGATGATGGCCAAGTGGCTTTAAGTAATGGTGATCGCTAATGATTTGGTGAAGAACACCAACGAGGGCTAGTGTAAAGGTCATCACATACCATATCTACATCACAGCATTAACCAATTCCGATAATCCTATAACTCTTTCCCACAATCCTGTAACAACCATTTTATACAAAAAACCGTATCTTAGCATATTGAATAACACTTGAAAGTCCTAAAATCCATATTCTCAGCTCTTTTGGCCCTTATTGTGGTGCTGTCGTCTTTTAGCCTGACCATCGACAAGCACATCTGTATGGGTAGGGTTCATAGCGTGGCCATCCTGAAAGATGCCCCTACCTGTGGCATGGAACTGTTTGCCCAGAGTGGCGAAAACCTTTCTAAAATGGGGGGCTGTTGCCAGAATGAACAAACCGTGATTGAAGGCAATAACCTTCTGGCAAAGATCATCAATCCTGTTTCGGTCGAATATCAAAGCCTGTGGGTGGCCGAACTTCCCAGAATAATCGAAACTTTCGATTTTAAAAGCATCTCCGCATTTGCCCCACGTCCCCATTACAAACCACCTTTGATTGAAAGAGAGATTCCCATTCTCGTTCAATCCTTCCTGATCTGATCAATTATTGAATTAGTTACATCCGCCTTCTAAAAAGGCAGGATGTCTTAAGCTATTGCTTATTCCCTATTTCAAATTATTGATCTATGTTAAATAAAATCATTCGTTACTTTCTCGAGAACAAACTCGTTACGTTTCTCGTCCTGCTTGTCTTTATCGGTTGGGGTCTCGTCACCGCTCCCTTTGGATGGAATACCGGCTTTCTTCCTTCCGATCCCGTACCAGTGGACGCTATTCCCGACTTGGGCGAAAATCAGCAGATCGTTTTTGCCGACTGGCCAGGACGCAGTCCGCAGGACATTGAAGATCAGATCACCTATCCGCTCACTACCTCACTGTTGGGAATATCAGGTGTAAAATCCATTCGATCGACTTCCATGTTTGGCTTTGCCAGCATCTACATCATCTTCGATGAGCAAACAGAATTCTACTGGTCGCGCTCTCGTATTCTGGAAAAGCTAAACTCACTCCCCTCAGGACTTTTGCCCGAGGGCGTACAACCTTCTCTGGGGCCGGATGCCACCGCATTGGGGCAAGTATATTGGTATACGCTGGAAGGTCGCGATCCACAAGGCAACGTAACCGGAGGTTGGGACCTGCATGAGATCCGCAGTGTACAAGATTTTTATGTTAAATACGGGCTCAATGCCGTAGAGGGAGTTTCTGAGGTAGCCTCCATCGGTGGTTTTGTAAGGGAGTACCAGGTAGATGTAAACCCTGATGCACTGAAGGCCTACAACATTGGGCTTGACCAGGTGATGTTGGCGGTAAAGAATTCTAACCGTGATGTGGGCGCACAGACCATTGAGATCAACAAGGCAGAATACCTTGTTCGTGGACTGGGATACATCAAAAAAGTAGAAGACCTGGAAAAAGCAGTAGTTACCGTAAACAACAATGTACCCATCCGTATCAAAGATATTGCCGTGGTTACGCTGGGGCCGGCCACACGCAGGGGTATGCTGGACAAAGAGGGTGCTGAGGTAGTAGGCGGTGTGGTGGTAGCCCGGTACGGCTCCAATCCACTGGCAGTGATCAATAGGGTGAAAGAAAAAATTGCAACCATCGCATCCGGCCTTCCAAAAAAAGTACTGGACGATGGCACTATTAGTCAACTCACCATTGTACCCTTCTACGATCGCACCGAATTAATAAACGAAACGATTGGTACACTGGAAGAAGCACTCTCGCTCGAGGTGCTGATCACCATCATTGTAGTGATTGTGTTGGTGCTCAATCTGCGCGCCTCTCTGCTGATCTCCAGCTTGCTGCCCGTAGCTGTGCTGATGTCGTTCATTATCATGCGCTATACAGGTGTGGATGCTAACATTGTGGCGCTCTCGGGAATTGCCATTGCCATCGGTGTGATGGTGGACGTGGGTATAGTGTTTGTAGAGAATATCCTCCGGCACATGGAGTTTGAAGAAAACAAAAACGCCAAAGGCAAACAACTACTTGAAATCATTTATAGGGCTACGGCAGAAGTTTCCGGGGCAGTCACCACGGCCTTGGCTACCACCGTAGTAAGTTTCCTTCCTGTTTTCTTTATGGAAGCAGCAGAGGGGAAGCTTTTCAAGCCATTGGCCTTCACCAAAACATTTGCATTGCTGGCCACCTTTGTGTTGGGCATTGCCATCTTGCCCACATTGGCTCACCTTATGTTCTCCATCGACTACAATAAGAAGAGAGTACGGAGGTTCTGGAACATCGTTCTTATTGCTGCGGGCATCGCGTTATCCATTTACACAAAAATGTGGCTACCACTGGTTTTTGTGGCTATTGGCATCAACAATATCTTCGAAAGCAGGTGGCCAGAAAAATACAAGTGGGCACCCAATTACATCAACATTGGAGTGATGGTACTGATTGCCTCCTTCTTTCTCACTACGAAATGGATGCCATTGGGTCATCAGAATTGGATTATCGTCAATTATCTTTTTGTGTTAGCGTTGCTGCTGATCGTATTAGGCGCCCTAATGTCGGTGGTGTATTTCTATGAACCTATTCTGAAGTGGTGTTTGGTCAACAAGGGTAAATTTTTACTTGTCCCTGTGATTACAATTGTATTTGGCCTCATCTGCTGGATAGGATTCAGCAGCACCTTTGGTTTTGTGGCAAAGGGATTTGATGTGGTAAACTGGAATGTGCGAACTACTGCCCCGTGGTCGACTATGTCGCATACTTTTCCCGGTGTGGGCAAGGAGTTTATGCCGAGTCTGAATGAAGGAAGTTTTCTATTGATGCCCACCGCCATGCCACATGTAGGAGTGGAAGAAAGCAAGCGCATTGTTCAGCTTTTAGACATGCGTCTTTCTGGTATCCCTGAAGTAGCGATGGCCGTAGGCAAAATGGGGCGTGTTGAATCTGCATTGGATCCGGCTCCCATTTCTATGTATGAAAACATAATCAACTACAAGCCTGAGTTTGTAGTGGATAAAAGAGGACATCGTCTTACGTTTAAGGCAGACAGCAAAGGACGCTTCCTTTTGTCCAACCAGCAAAAACTGACCAACGAAGAAGCACTGGCACTGAACATCAATTCGGACTTACTGATTCCTGATGAAGATGGAAAGTATTTTAGAAACTGGCGGGCACACATTAAAACTCCGGACGACATCTGGAATGAGATCGTCAAGGTCACAAAAATTCCCGGTGTTACTTCAGCGCCAAAGTTACAGCCCATAGAAACCAGGCTGGTAATGTTGCAAACTGGTATGCGTGCGCCTATGGGAATAAAGGTATATGGGCATGACTTGAAAGTGATCGAACAATTTGGAATGGAGCTGGAAGCCATTCTAAAACAGGTTCCCTCCGTAAAGGCGGAGGCTGCCTTCGCTGATCGTATTGTGGGTAAACCTTACCTTAATCTAAATATCAATCGTGATGCCATTGCCCGATATGGATTAAGTGTTGAAGCACTCCAGCAATCTATTGAAACTGCAATCGGTGGAATTAAAATCACCACTACCCTGGAAGGAAGAGAAAGGTATCCCGTGCGGGTGCGCTATCCTCGTGAGTTGCGCGATGATCCTGAGATGATCAAGAAAATCCTTATTCCCACCCCTACCGGTGCGCAAGTGCCACTAGGTGACCTAGTAAAATTGGAATACCTACGCGGCCCCCAAATGATAAAAAGTGAAGATACCTTTTTAGTGGGCTATGTATTGTTTGACAAAAAGGAGGGCTATGCTGAGGTGGATGTAGTAAACGAAGCACAACGGTTCATCCAACAAAAAATTGACAGCAAAGAACTGGTGGTACCTGCAGGCATCAACTACAAATTCTCTGGCAGTTATGAAAATCAGGTAAGGGCCATGAAAAGACTGGCGATTGTAATTCCGCTAAGTCTGATGATCATATTCTTGTTATTGTTTTTTCAATTCAAAACAGTGATTGCCTCCTCCATTCACTTTTCAGGAGTGTTTGTGGCTTTCGCAGGAGGTTTCATTATGATCTGGCTCTACGGTCAAGATTGGTTTATGAATTTTGGAGTTGCCGGTGTGAACATGCGCAACCTGTTTCAAATGCAAACCATCAATCTCAGTGTAGCAGTGTGGGTGGGCTTCATCGCCTTGTTCGGCATTGCCACCGATGATGGTGTGATCATGGGAACTTACATCCATCAAGTGTTTGAAGAGCGAAAGCCATCCACAGTGGCAGAAGTAAGAGATGCTGTATTGATCGCAGGAAAGAAACGGGTGCGCCCCGCCATGATGACGGCAGCGACCACTTTAATTGCACTGATACCGATACTCACCTCCACAGGAAAAGGGTCAGATATTATGGGGCCTATGGCAATCCCAACTTTTGGTGGCATGGCCATTCAGCTGATGACCATTTTTGTAGTACCGGTACTGCAAGCGTATTGGAGAGAGACGGTTGTTAAAAAAGAATCTAAATCGAATTGATCATGAATCGATATATTATTTATCTATTGGTATTGTTGGCATCCATCCATATAAGTTTCGGACAGCCGGCACTGGATGGTTATCTTGAAGAAGCCGTTCAAAATAATCCAGGATTGAAGGCGCGCTATGCCGAGTTTGAGGCAGCCATGCAGCGAGCTGTTCAGGTGAGCACTTTGGAAGACCCTACCTTTCGCGTTTCTGCTTTTGGGCAAATGGTGGAAACCCGAACAGGAGCGCAGATGGCCAATTTCTCGTTGGAACAGATGTTTCCATGGTTTGGAACACTTAGAGAGCAAAGAAATGCTACGGCCTTAAATGCAGAGGCAGTATTCGAATCTTATAAACTTGAACGGAACGAACTGCTACTTAAGGTAAAAGAGCTGTACTACCCTCTGTATGAATTGGATGAATCCATCCGACTCAATGAATCGAATTTGGAAATACTGAAGACGTTAAAGACTTTGGCCATTTCAAAGTTTCAAAATGGCAATGGTAAGTTGAGTGATGCATTGCGGGTGGATATTATGATCAATGAAATTCATACGGACATCAATATACTTACAGAAAAAAGGAAATCATTGGTCATCGCTTTCAATAAATCGCTCAACCGCGATGCATTGGCAGAAGTATTAGTTGATGAACCCGTTGAACTAACAACTCCGCTCATCAATAGAGATAGCCTTACAAACAATCCACAACTGGAGGCATTGCGTAAAAAGGTATCAGCATCAAAAGCAGCGGAGCGGGTAGCTGTTAAACAAGGTATGCCCAAATTAGGAGTGGGTGTACAATACATAGTAACTCAAAAGCGCCCCGAGATGACTTTTGCCGATAATGGGCAGGATGCTTATATGGCCATGTTCTCTGTCTCATTGCCTATTTACAGAAAAAAATATAAGGCGGCAATCAAAGAGTCACAACTGATGCAAACGTCATTCACCGAAATGCAAACAGAAGTAGAGAACAACCTCATTGCTCAATACGAGATGGCAAGCTTCGAGTTATCACGTGTGAAACAACAAGTGAATTTATACGGTAAACAAGTTGCGCAAACAAAACAAGTTATCACTTTGCTTACGACAGCCTATGGAAATGATGAAGCAGACTTCGGAGAGATACTTTCTATGCAGCAGATGCTATTGAAGTATGAACTGTTAGAAATTACTGCGAAGAAGGAATACGCGATGGCAATTGCGAAGCTTGAATATTTAACAGCTAATTAATATGGTGATGAGGTAATGTGGTGATGGGAGTTTGTATGATTTTAGATAAAACACAAAAATAAAAGATATGGAAAAGGAGGGTAATTTAATACTGGATTTAACCTTTGATTTTGCTATCAAGATAATTGACTTCTGTGAGTTGTTGGAGGAGAAAAGGAAGTACGTCATAGCAAAACAATTGCTTCGATCAGGAACAGCCGTTGGATCAATAGCAAATGAAGCACACGATGCTGAAAGTAAAGCCGACTTCATTCATAAATTAAAAATCGGAGCGAAGGAAGCGAGAGAAACTCGATATTGGTTAAGGCTATGTCAATACAGTAAGTCTTATCCATTTGATGAGTCATTGCTTACTGATCTTGATTCAATCCAAAAAGTCCTTAATAAAATAATAGCAACAAGCAAAAAAAATAAAATGTGATGATGAGCCGATGTGGTAGTGTGATGATTCTTAAAATGATTAAAATTTTAAACTTGTATGAACATGGAAAAGCAAACTAACCAAAAAAAGTATCTAGTCCCATATATAATGTTAGCTGTTGGTTTGGTTATCGGATGGGCAATTAGCACATCAACAGATCAGCTTCATCAGCACATCACCACATTAAACTAATTGATTATGGAAAAGCAAAATAAAAACTACAGAAAATATTTAATACCAATTCTAATGTTGATCATTGGGCTATTAATTGGGTGGGCAATCAACTCATCCCCTAATCAACCCATTCCCACATCATCACATCAAGAAATCAACACATCAGAAGTGTGGACTTGTTCTATGCATCCACAAATTCGTCAATCTCAACCCGGACTATGCCCGATTTGTGGAATGGATCTAATTCCGCTGGGCAATGATGACGATGGCGGTGATCCCATGGAAGTGAAAATGAGTGAAACGGCCATGAGGCTGGCCAACATTCAGACCAGTGTTGTGGGTTTAGGAAATTCAATTAAAGAACTACGACTCAATGGAAAAGTACAGGCAGATGAAAGAAGAAAGTCGTCACAAGCCGCACACATCCCCGGCAGGATTGAACAATTGCTGGTCAACTTCACAGGAGAGTACGTGCAAAAGGGGCAAACCATTGCACAGGTATATTCACCTGAGCTTGTAACAGCACAACAGGAATTGTTCGAGACCAATAAGATTAAAGAGGTGCAGCCGGGGTTGTACAATGCAGCGCGTGAAAAGCTCAAAAATTGGAAACTAACAGACAAACAAATTGACAACATCCTGACCACAGGAAAACCAATGGAAAGATTTCCCATTCATGCAGATGTGTCTGGTGTAGTATTGGAAAGACGAGTAAGCGTTGGTGATTATGTAATGCGCGGTGCGCCTATTTACGATGTGGCTGACTTATCCAGCGTATGGGTATTGTTTGATGTTTATGAAAGCGATATGCAATGGATTAAAAAGAACAGCGACATTGAATTTACCATTAAGTCATTGCCTGGGAAAACATTTAGAGAAAAGATTTCATTCATCGATCCAGTTATCAATCCAGAAACACGTGTCGCCACCGCAAGGGTAGAAATGGCCAACTCAGGCATGCGCTTAAAGCCAGAAATGTTTGCCTCTGGAGTTGTGAAGAGTAATTTAAAAGTCGAGTGGGGTATTGTGGTTCCCAAGTCTGCAGTCATGTGGACCGGAGAAAGATCCGTTGTTTATGTCAAAAATGTAAATGACAATAAAGTAAGCTTTAGAATGACAGAGGTAACACTTGGACCATCATTGGGTGACACTTACCTTATTCAAGATGGACTAACCGCTGGGCAAGAAGTGGTGACCAACGGAACATTCACCATTGATGCAGCAGCACAACTTGCCGGCAAACCCAGCATGATGAGCCCGGAAGGTGGTGCGGTAATGACCAGCCATCAACATGGCGAAATGAATGCGATCCCGCAATCACCTGAGGATCACAGCAAGCACCAAATGGGAGCCACTTTTGAAGTCAATGATAAATTCAAAAATCAAATTAGTGCCGTTCTCAGCCCGTATCTGGAATTAAAAGATGCACTTGTAAAAACCAATATAAGTGAAGCTGCCAACGCAGCAAAAGAAGTAAAAGCAGCCCTTGGTAAGATAGATATGAAGCTGGTAAAAGGGGATGTGCACACTGCCTGGATGAGTCTGCTGGAAATATTAAATTCATCCGTAGCAGTAATAAGCACCTCAAATTCTATAGAGGTGCAACGTCAATCTTTTTCAGATTTTAGTAATGCATTCTACACTGCCATCCAGCAATTTAATGTTACAGGTTTAGACGCTTATTATCAATATTGCCCTATGGTTTTCAACAATAAAGGAGCATACTGGATAAGTCGAAACAAACAAATCAAAAATCCCTATTTTGGGAAAAAGATGATGAATTGCGGAGAAACCAAATCAGAACTTAAATAATAAATAAACGCTAATCATAAATTAAATTTACACTCATGAAAAATTCACTATTCTCAATTCTTATTGCATTTGCATTGGCAATCACCTTTTCATTTTCTTTAACCTCATGTGGGGGTCAGAAAACTGAACAAACTGAAGAAATTGCTTATGCTTGTCCTATGCATCCAGATGTGACGGGCAAAAAAGGTGACACTTGTTCAAAATGTGGAATGGCACTTGAGAAACTTGATGCGGAAACAGAGATGAACCACGAACAACATTAATCAATGATAAGCACATTAAAACAAATTTTACTATTGGTGATCTTCTGTGTTCCATTACTGAATTGTACTGGAAATCAATCAGAGCTTGATAAGATTGAATTGCAAACACTTGACGGAACTCCCATTGATATGAGTGATTTCAAAAACAAAACTGTCTTTATTAACTTCTGGGCTACCTGGTGCAAGCCATGTATACAGGAGATGCCCACTATCGCGAAAGCACAGGAGTTACTAAAGGATAAGAATGTAGTATTTATTTTCCCTTCTAATGAATCTGTGGATTTGATTGAAGGGTTTAAAGAGAGAAAAAGTTTCGATTTCAACTATGTGCAAAGTAAAAACCTGGAAGCGCTAAATATTGTGGCGCTTCCAACCACCTTTATTTTCAACCCAAAGGGAGAACTGGTTTTCTCTGAAGCAGGTTTTAGGGACTGGAGTACCGAAGAGAACCTGGCATTAATCACCCACTAAACCTATGCTCATGAATCGCATTATAATACTCACAGTTTTTACGGTTGCCCTTTTTTCCTGTTCCAGTAAAAAGAGCAATACTGAAACAGCATTGGTAATTGGTTTGCAAGAATCGCCTACAAGCTTAGAAAGTGCTGAACCTTTTCTGTTCACAGACAAAAATGGAATGACCTATTTATCGTGGATTGAAAAAAGGGATTCAGTACATCAATTTAAATATGCAACACGCAATGCTGGTTCATGGTCTGCACCCACTTTAATCGCAGAAAGTAACAATTGGTTTGTCAACTGGGCCGATTATCCCATGATTGCCTCTGATGGTAATCAAAACCTTGTTTCTCATGTATTGAGTAAAAGTGGTTCTGGCACTTTTGCTTATAATATAAAAATGTTTGCATCCAACGATGGTGGAAAGGATTGGAGTAATTCATTTGTCATTCACGATGACGGCAAACAAGCGGAGCACGGGTTTGTAACCATGGTTCCCTATAAAGAAAATCTATTCGTTTCGTGGTTGGACGGGAGGAACACCGTTATGGAGGGAATGGATAATGCGGATACTGAAGATAGTCATGGCGGTCACCATGGTGCCATGAGCTTGCGGGGTGCCATTGTAGATTATAAGGGAAATAAAATCGATGAGTGGGAGTTGGACAACAAAACTTGTGACTGCTGCCAGACAGGGGCCACCATCACCGACAATGGCCCCATCGTTGTGTATCGCGACCGATCGGATGAGGAGATCAGAGACATGTCCATCGTAAGGTTAGTAAAGGGAGAATGGACAGCCCCCAAAACTATTTTCCCTGACAACTGGAAGATCAAAGCTTGCCCGGTGAATGGTCCACGCGTAGATGCCATTGGCAACACTTTGGCCATTGCCTGGTTTACAGTTAGCAAAAAAATAGCGCAGGTTAACGTCCTCTTTTCAACGGATGGCGGTGCCACCTTCGAAAAACCAATAAGAATAGATGGAGGTAAGGCCATTGGACGTGTGGATTTAGTAATGCTGGATACTGACCATGCCATGGTGAGTTGGATGGAAGGCACCGACATCAAAGCGATGAAAGTAAATCGTGACGGATCGAAAGGAACACCTGTTGTTGTGGCTACTTCTTCAGAATCGCGCTCCAGCGGATTTCCACAAATGACTAAGTCTGGTAATGAATTAATTTTTGCATGGACAGATGATACGGAGAAGAAGGTGAAGGTGGCTAGCCTCAAATTGTAAGCAGGTATCTTCGCTAAAATCCCCTTGTGGTTGAACCGAATTCGGTTTGACTTTTTACTCTTAAAACTCTTTGTAAAACATATAAACTATTCATCGAATTGTGTAACAAGAACTGATTCGAAAGTGGTGAATTTTGGCTAACAAAAAATATTAAAATAATGCAGCACACTTATCAAATATCCGGAATGACCTGCAATGGTTGTCGAAGTCATGTGGAAAAAACGCTTAGCCAGGTAGATGGGATCGAAAAAGCGGCTGTGGATTTAAAATCTGGTGAAGCTGTACTGACAATGAGCAGCCACGTGCCCTTGGAGACATTGCAAAAAGCACTAAAAGACGATGGCGACCGATATGGAATTTCCCTGGAGGGTGATCATTCAAATCACAACCATCATCAGAAGAAAACACCTCAAAAAGCCAAAGGAAAGGGTACAAGTACTTACTACTGTCCTATGCATTGCGAGGGTGAAAAAACCTACGATCAACCTGGAGATTGTCCGGTCTGCGGAATGGATTTGATAGAGGAGATCAACTTGAGCAGTAAAAGCAGTACGCAATACACCTGCCCCATGCATCCTGAAATAGTGAAGGATGAGCCTGGAAGTTGTCCCATATGCGGGATGGACCTAGTACCATTGGAGGTGGATGAATCGGCCGAGAGTAAAACCTACAACGCATTACTTAAAAAATTCTGGATTGCTGTAAGCTTCACATTCCCCATATTTCTGATTGCTATGTCAGAGATGATCCCTAACAATCCTTTATATGAAATATTAGATATAAAATACTGGAACTGGATACAATTTGTTTTATCCATTCCAGTGGTTTTCTATGCCACATGGATGTTCTTCGAACGCGCTTATAAATCCATCGCGACATGGAATCTCAACATGTTTACGCTGATTGGAATAGGTGCAGGTGCAGCCTGGTTGTTTAGTCTTTTCGGAATGTTTTTCCCTGATATCTTTCCTGACCAATTCAAATCGGAGACTGGTACAGTACATGTGTACTTTGAAGCAGCTACTGTTATTCTAACACTTGTATTGGTGGGTCAACTGCTGGAAGCACGAGCGCACAGCAAGACCAATACCGCAGTAAAAGAATTATTGAAATTGGCTCCCAATAAAGCAGTAAGGATAAAAAATGGTGAAGAAGAAGAGATATCCATTGATGATATTGTAATAGGTGATTTGTTGCGTGTGAAGCCCGGAGATAAAATTCCTGTAGATGGCGTTGTTGAGGAAGGTGAAAGTCATGTGGATGAATCGATGATTACCGGTGAACCCATACCAGTGAGTAAAGTTCAGGGAGATAAGGTGAGCTCGGGTACCATCAATGGAAACCAATCTTTTACCATGAGGGCCCAAAAAGTAGGTGCCGATACGCTGCTCTCCCAAATCATTGAGATGGTGAACAAAGCAAGCAGAAGTCGCGCGCCCATTCAAAAATTAGCCGATCAAATTTCAGGTTATTTTGTGCCCATAGTGGTGGTGGTGGCTGTTATCACTTTCGCTATTTGGGTATTCTTCGGCCCTGAGCCAAGGTATGTGTATGCTTTTGTCAATGCAATCGCTGTGTTGATTATTGCATGCCCTTGTGCATTGGGACTTGCTACCCCCATGTCCGTTATGGTAGGCGTGGGCAAAGGTGCAGGCATGGGCGTATTAATAAAAAATGCGGAAGCATTGGAAACACTGAATAAAATAGATGTATTGATCGTAGATAAAACGGGCACACTTACCGAAGGAAGACCTTCCGTGGAGAAAGTCACCTCCACCTCTGAAAAATTCTCTGACAAGGAAATACTTCAATATATCGCTTCACTGAATCAGCTCAGTGAACACCCACTGGCCGAAGCTACTGTCAGGTTTGGAAAAGAACAAGGGATCGATTTTCTAAAAACGGAAAACTTCAAATCCACCACTGGAAAAGGTGTATCAGCCATTGTCAACGGTAAAGAGGTGGCCCTGGGTAATGAAAAAATGATGGAGAAAATAGCTGCATCGTTAACTGATGAAGTTCGTCTCAAGGGAGAAGAGTTTCAAAAGAAAGGCAAAACTGTTTCCTACCTGGCCATTGATGTTGAAGTAGTTGGCTTCATTGCAATCGGAGATGCGATCAAAAAAAATACTAAAGAAGCAATAAGGGAGCTGCAAGCGAAGGGTATCGAAGTGATTATGCTTACAGGTGATAATGTCAATACCGCCAGAGCCGTTGCCTCCGAGTTGAACCTTGTCCATTTCAAAGCAGGCATGCTACCAGAAGATAAACTGGAGGAGGTTAAACGCTTACAATCAGAAGGTAAAAAAGTAGCGATGGCCGGTGATGGTATTAACGACTCTCCCGCCCTTGCACAAAGTGACGTAGGTATTGCCATGGGTACTGGTACTGATGTGGCTATTGAAAGTGCCGGTGTAACCTTGGTCAAAGGGGACTTGAAGGGTATCCTTAAAGCATTTAACCTAAGTAAAAAGGTAATGGGTAACATCAAACAAAACCTATTCTTTGCCATGATCTACAACACAGCAGGAATACCCATTGCAGCCGGGTTGCTATTTCCCTTCTTTGGTATCTTATTGAGTCCAATGATTGCGGCAGCGGCTATGAGTTTGAGCTCAGTATCAGTAATTGCAAATAGTCTAAGGCTGAAAGGAGACTAGAAATACATATAGAATCTATAAATAATCATTATGAGAATACTTCTAGTAATAACTTACCTGGCCCTCATAACAGCATGTACCAATTCAAATAAAGAAGCCGCTACAACCAGTGAAGAATTAAAAGCAAGAAAGCCTGCAATTCCAGAAGGTGTTATCATTCAACCACAAACCGAAGTCGACACTTTAAAAGGAAGTCTCAAAGCTTATGCTGTTGGTAAGATCGGTAATGCAACTTTTACCATCAACTACTACTCCCCTGCTACACGGGGCAGGATGATCTGGGGCGGACTGGTTGCTTACGGAAATGTTTGGGTGACGGGCGCACATAAGGCCACGAGTATCGAATTTGACAAGGATATTAAAATCGGTGAAACTTTAATATCAAAAGGCAAGTATGCCATCTTTACTATTCCCGGTGAGGATCAATGGACCATCATCCTCAACAAAAACTGGAACCAACACCTTGTGGATGATTATACTGAAGCGGAAGATGTTGTACGATTTCAAATTACTCCCGAAGTCAATGAGTCACATCAGGAAAGGTTGCGCTATGCGATTGAATCTGAAAGCGAAGCACAGGGAGAGATAGTGATGAATTGGGATAAAGTTGAAGTTGCTATACCCATATTGATAGTTAGCTAAGCCCTAACTTCAAGCATTCCAGATAAAAGGAGTTCCGAATGACTCCTTTCATCTGGAAGAAAATTACCCCCCTCTTTTCTTGGCTTCCTTTTTAGCTTTCTTCTCGGCCCTCTTTTCTTTCAGGGTTTTGGTAGCTTCCTTTTTACCTTCTTTTCTAGCGTCTTGTGCTTTTGCCATAATCGTAAAGTTTATAGGGCTAAAATAGGGCAAAATTAGGTCTGAAAACAATCACCCTTTTCCAAAATCTTATTAGCTGGTCTATCCATTAGAGCCTGTTAAAGCACTCAAAAGCAATACTACTAATATTTTTAGTTTTTAATAGTAATGCTATAAATATTAGTATTACTTTTAGGTATTCTTTTAAACGAACAGATTATGAAGATCATACGGTCCAGTTTTTTGGGAGCCAGAGTGGTGAGGGCGCAGGATCCCAACATTCAGTTTTTTCAGATCCGGTCTCTCTTCAATTTACATAGGGATGCGCTGGTCGATCGTGTTTTGTCAGATCTACCCACTTACATAGAGTATAAGTTTGGCCGGGTCTCCAATCGACAGGAATTAATCCACATCGGTGAAGGCTTATTGGAATTAAAGCAACACGATATAGATATTGATTTCTATGCTCCCGTACTAAAGATGCTTAAGCGCAAAGACGAGATAAAGTTGACTAACGAGTATTTCTTTCTTGAACTGGATGAGAAAATTCGCACACGTCTAAGCAGACAGCTACATTTTGCTGCATGACTGAATTTATTACCCCATCACTGTATCCCTTGAAAGCAATCGTTATTTTTACGATGATTGAACCCTATGGACACTTTTCAGTTATTTAAATCAATATCAAGCCATATCACACTCGATGCGGAAGAAGAGACATACCTAAAATCTATCCTGCTTCCCATGAAGATAAAGCAAAACGAGTTTATTGAACATATTAATGAAGTAACTCGTTATTTCATTAATGTCAACGAGGGTTGCCTGATGACGTATTACACGGATAATGAGGCCAATGACCATGTTCTTCAATTTGCCACAGCCGGTTGGTGGACAGGTGATCTGAACAGTTTTACTTATGGAGCGCCTTCAATCTTTTCAACCAAAGCACTTACTGATAGCAGTGTACTACTGATTCCCAAGGTTCAGATGGATGAGTTACTCACACGATATCCAAAATTTGAAAAGTACTTTCGGGTTATCTTTCAAAACTCACTCATCACCCACCAACAGCGCATCCTCCAAAACTTTTCCATGTCAGCCGAAGGGCGTTATCAATACTTCCTTGAAAAATATCCTACCCTGGAACAGTTTGTGCCCCAAAAGCACATTGCTTCCTACCTTGGCATTACTCCTGAATTCCTCAGCAAGATTCGTAGAAAACTGATGGAGAAATAGAACTTAATCTAGGTTAAGTCAATCTCTTGTATTCCTTAAACTGGTTCAAGCAATCCTAGCTTACCCGTACCCTACCTTTGTATCGTCAACAAGGGCAAAACGGAAAATTAAATTTATTATAATATGGAAACAGCAACAAAAACTACATGGGCAATTGACCCAACACACACTGAAGTTCAATTTAAGGTGAAACACCTGGTAATTTCAACGGTAACTGGATTCTTTAAAAAATTCAGTGGAGTGATTGAAAGTGATGGTGATGATTTTGATGGTGCATCAGCCACCTTCAGTCTTGACATCAACAGTATCGACACCAATCAAGCTGACCGCGACAAACACTTAAAATCAGCTGATTTCTTTGCGGCAGAAGAGCATCCAACAATGGATTTTTCTGGTGAGCTAAAGAAAGTATCAGGCGATGATTACAAACTCATTGGTGACCTTACCATTCGTGGTAACACCAAGAAAATAGAGATGGATGTGGAGTATGGCGGAACAATGGATGACCCTTATGGAAATACTAAAAGCGGATTTGAAATCAATGGTAAGATCAATCGCAAAGACTTTGGCTTAAACTGGAACGCAGTGACTGAAGCAGGTGGCATTGTGGTAAGTGATGAAGTAAAACTTCACCTTAATGTCCAAGTGATAAAAGGATAAAAAAACAGTACAACCGTCATTCTGATCTTCAATAAAGAAGAATCACAATGGCGGTTTTTCCATTTTACTCACCTCGCAAAAAACTTAACCATACATCTCATTTAGTAACCCTGCCAATCTAACTCCTGCCTCCAGTAATCTTTTGTAAACATTATCTATATTTTTATTGAAATATCCATATCCCAAGTTTCCATCACCAATTTGATAAACTTGCTTGCGTAAATCCATCGATTCTTTTGCCCAGGTAAAGATTGATGCCTTTTGAAGTTTCTCTACTTCATATTTTTTTAACTTATCCAATGATAGCGCCAATTCCCCATAACTGAGTTTGGTGGCATCAATCATATTACTATCCCACACCCTATGCAAGTTGGATGCTTTTCCAAACCATTTTACCTTGGTTTCGTTACCCCCTTTGTCATTACCCGCACCCACATGGAGTGGTTGATGCATATCTCCTACCAAATGAATCAATAGTTTAATATGCTCCCTCTCTTTTGCTTTCGTTAATTGTTTTGAACGCAATTCTTCCACCAGGCGCTCAATCACTTCAAGGATGTCGCCATGCGGGTTCTTTTCTGACTGAGCATACGTATTTCCATCAGGAATAGTCACCCAATGCCAGTCCGCCATATAACGGTATCTTCTATTGAATCTTACTTCATCCATCCATGTACTCGCCATGACCAAGGACTCCCCGTTCATTATTTCATTAAGTTTCTCTTTTGTCTTTGAGTTAAGGTGGTCTTCTGCAACCATCCCAATAACCCGATGTCCAGTTTGGCCCCATGCGCCAGCAGGCTGAGAAATAAACATTAATAGGAGCGTAGCAGAAAACACCCCCCCTACCCAATTAATAAATGGAATAAGCCTGCGCATTGTTCGGAATATTTTCCGCTAATTTTGTCCTTCTAACGAAAATGACCTAATTAAATTATTATCAATTTTTCACTATGCCCAATCGTCAGGCACTTTTTCTTAATTTCGATATTGAAGCGCAACCCGATGAAGTAACGTGCGGCCCCACTTGCCTGCATGCTCTTTACCAACATTATGACAACGACATATCCCTAAAGCAGGTTATTCAGGAGGTAAGGCAAATAAAGACCGGGGGTACACTTGCCGTAATGTTGGGTGAACATGCATTGCAAAGAGGATACAAGGCCCACATTTATACCTACAATCTGAATGTCTTTGATCCTACCTGGTTTCAATACTCTTCTGGCAAAATCATCGAATTGTTAAAGAAACAAATGCGCTATAAGAAGACCAAGCGCAAATTACTGACCGAGTGTGATGCCTATATTAAGTTCTTGGAGGCTGGAGGAAAAGTAAAATACTCAGAACTCAATAAGGATTTGATCAAAGGATATTTACAAAAATCCATTCCTATCCTTACCGGATTAAGTGCAACCTATTTATATGGAACACCCAGGGAAATTGGAGCCACTAATAAATACCATAGCATAAAAGGAGAACCCGTTGGGCACTTCGTAGTTATCAATGGATTCGATGGAAAAGGGGATTATGTCTATTTGGCTGATCCCTTGAATCCAAATCCATTAAAGAGTCAATATTACAAGGTTAAGTTTGATAGACTTATAAATAGTATATTACTAGGCATAATGACCTACGATGCCAATTTATTAATTATTGAACCCAAGTAACCATGCCCAAACTTATTGTTGCCGAAAAACCTGATAATTGGGAGCTCAGTCTCAAGGACGTGGAAGTAATTACACCTAATACTTACATTACATCGGAAGTATATCAAAACGTACGCAACATCAAAGTACTCAACCTTTGTAAATCCTATCAGTACCAAAGCGAAGGGTATTATGTATCTCTTTTGGCCGAGGCACGAGGGCACAAAGTGCTTCCGGGGGTTTCCACCATTCAGAATTTTCGGTTTCCCTCTATCATCAGATATGATTCTCAGGATTTTGACGAATTGATTCAAAGTACGTTTAAAAATATTTCAGGTGATCGGATTGAGTTCAACGTGTATTTTGGTTCTACCAGCAATGAGCATCTCAATAAGCTTGGAAAACAATTGTTTCAATTGGTTCAAGCCCCATTCCTCAGAGCTGTTTTTTCTAAAAAAACAAAATGGGTGCTTCAAAGCTTACGCCCTCCCAGTTTAGGAGAGATGCTTCCAGAGGATAAGCCTTTGTTTATGAGTGCGCTTGAGAAATATTTCTCAAGAAAGAGAGATTACCGTCACGATAGGAAGAAATATGATCTTGCAATTCTTATCAATCCTGAAGATGATAATCCTCCTTCCAATGATCGCGCTTTGAAAAAATTTTACAAAGCAGCCATGGAAACAGGTTTTAACGTAGAGTTTATCACTAAAAATGACTTTGACCAGCTCATTCAATATGATGCGCTTTTTATTAGAGAAACTACCAATGTCAATCACCATTCATTTCGTTTCGCAAAAAAAGCCGCCTCATTGGGTTTGGTAGTTATCGATGATCCTGTTTCCATTCTAAAATGTACCAACAAGGTATACCTCCACGAGCTATTAACAGCCAATAAAATACTCACTCCAAAAGCCAATGTAATTACTGAGGATAATTGTGATGCCCTTACTGATAAAATGGAGTTTCCATTCATTTTAAAACAACCTGATGGGGCCTTTTCTAAAGGGGTACATAAAATCACTGACCTGGACCAATTTAAGAAAATTCGAAAAAGTATGTTTGAAAAATCGGATCTACTAATTGCCCAGGAATTTCTACCCACTCCATTCGATTGGCGAGTAGGCATTATAGATGGTCAGGTGATCTATGTGTGCAAATACTTTATGGCCTCCCAACATTGGCAAATAGTGAATTGGAGTGCCAAAAAAGAGGATTTAAAAGAAGGTTTGTTTGAATCCTTCTCTGTAGACCAGGCTCCTTCTGGACTTTTAAAGACCGCACTTAAAGCAACCAGCCTTATAGGCAGAGGACTTTATGGTGTAGATATGAAAGAGGTAGATGGAAAATTTTACGTGATTGAGATCAATGACAATCCAAATATTGATGCTGGGGTAGAAGACAAAGCATTAAAAGAAAAATTATACACTACAATAATGGAAGTATTTTTAAATCGCATTAAAGCAGAAAAATGACGCACCCATCCCGCATCCATCTTTTTCAGGGCTACGGAATAGAACTGGAATACATGTTAGTAGACAAAGATACGCTTGCCGTAAAATCTGTTACCGATGAGTTATTAAAACACGAGTTGGGAGAATACGGGAGTGATTTTGAAAACGGCATCGTTACCTGGTCCAACGAATTGGTACTGCACGTTGTGGAAATAAAATCCACAAATCCAGAATCCAATTTCAACGCATTGGGAAATGCCTTTGCGGAAAATGTAAAAAGGATAAATGCAAATCTGGACAGATGGAATGCCATGCTAATGCCAAGTGCTGCGCATCCATTTATGAATCCGATGGAAGAAACCAAGTTGTGGCCTCACGACAACAACGAAGTCTATCAGATTTATGATAAAATATTCAATTCCAAAGGTCACGGATGGTCTAACCTGCAGAGTACCCACCTCAATTTGCCTTTCTATGATGATGAGGAGTTTGCCAAACTTCATGCCGCAGTGAGAATAGTATTGCCTATTCTTCCAGCGTTGTGCGCTTCCTCACCGATTTTGGATGGAAAACTTACAGGAATGGTGGACACCCGATTAAAATATTATAAAACAAACCAGGCTCGAATACCATCCATTACGGGTAAAGTAATTCCAGAAGCCATATTTTCTAAGCGAAATTATCTCAACTCCATTTATGAAAAGATAAAAACAGACATAGCCCCTTTTGATCCAAACAAAGTGCTTAATCCCATCTGGGTAAATTCCCGAGGCGCCATTCCTCGTTTTGATCGAGGATCCATCGAAATCAGATTAATGGATATTCAGGAGTGCCCTACTGCGGATATGGCAATTATCAGCCTGGTGATCGAAACCATTAAAGCTTTTGTAGGCGAAAAATTCATTAGCCTCGATGATCAAATGAAAATTAAGACCGAACCAATGGCAGGGTTGTTTGAAAAGTGCATAGTTACAGGGCAGAAAACAGAAGTAACCAACCCTGAATTTCTTACTGCATTTGGTATACAAAACAACACCCTAACAGCCATTGAAGTTTGGAGAACTGTCATGGATAACCTTGTCAAGTCTGGAAATTCTGCATTGGAAAAATGGAAACCAGAACTTTCAGTTATTCTGAATGAAGGAACGCTGTCTGATAGAATCATAAGGTCTTTAGAAGAGGATAATACAGAAGAATCAATAAAGAGTGTATATCGCAGATTGTGTGGGTGTCTTGAACAAGACAAGATGTTTATCCCTTAGTAGTCTCTGCTATGCACTACTCAATAATCATCACTTGCGAGCATGCCGGAAACACAGTTCCTGAAAAATACAAATCATTATTTAATGATTTAGAAGATGTATTAAATTCTCATGAGGGTTGGGATCCAGGGGCCTGGGAGGTTGCTACTTACCTCGGAAATCATTTCCAGATAGTGCCGATAGGTTGTCACACCACCCGGTTGCTCATTGAAGCAAATCGCGCTTTGGATAGCAGTCAGCTCTTCTCACGTTACTCCATTTTATTAAGCGATGAAGAAAAGAAAAATCTCATTGATGAAATCTATAATCCTTACAGGCAACTTGTTAAACTAAAAATTGAACAATTACAGCAACCCGTCCTCCATCTATCCATACATTCCTTTACTCCTATTTATTATGGAACAAAAAGAAATGTTGAACTGGGGCTGCTCTTTGATCCGGACAGGAGATTAGAATCGCATTTTTGTCAAGAATTTCAAGATGCACTGAAACTTAGTCTACCCGAGACAAATGTGCGGTTTAACGAACCCTATTTAGGCATCGATGATGGACTCACCAGTTATTTAAGAACCCAATACAGCAATAGCCAATATGCAGGTGTAGAAATTGAGATCAATCAGAAATTCATCTCTGATATGAAGAAAATAAAGGTATCCCTAGCCGATGGGCTTAAAAAAGTTCTTTTTCCTTAAATTTTCTGAATAATATTTAATTACAACTCAGCAATTTCCTATTTTTAAGAAGGCGATATTCCCATGCAACGTCTTCGGCTTTGGATAAGAAATATATTCGGATTCTCACGGAGTGAGGCCAATGGGCTTTTAGTTTTACTCCCTACCATGCTCTTAATACTATTTTCATATCCGATTTACCGCACCTTCTTCTACCATCCTGAAATTTCTAATATCAATGAACAGGCTAAAATAGATAGTCTTATCGCTCAATGGAATTTTAACCCGGTACAAGACATAGAAAGTAGTGTTACTACCTTGTTTCCATTTGATCCCAACACTGCCACTCGTAAAGACTTTGATTCACTGGGAATACCTCCCCATTTGTCCGATCGAATTATAAACTATCGCTCCAAAGGTGGAAGTTTCAGAAAACCAAACGACCTCCTTAAAATCTATAGCATGGACTCCGATCTATTTGAACAGCTTTACCCATTCATTAATATCGCTTCACCAAAGGAAAGGTCAAACGGACGTAACATTACCAAGAAATCAAAAAATAATATAAGTGAGCCCCTTGCACTGCAAGATTTAAATTTAGCCGATACCTCACAATTAAAACGAATCAAAGGAATAGGCACGGTTCTGGCCAGCAGGATAGTAAAGTACAGAGACGCATTAGGTGGTTTTATAGATCAAAATCAGTTAAAAGAAGTTTATGGCTTAGATACCGCGGTAATAAATAGGGTCAAGACTAAATTCTACATCGACTCAAAATTCAAGCCTGATCAGCTGAATATCAATACAGTCAATGAATCTGGCCTATCCAATCACCCATATATTCGGTCAAAAATCGCAAAATCTATTGTGGCGTATCGTTTTCAGCATGGAAGTTTCATCGAGATTGCCGACCTTTTGAAAATTGATTTGATCGACCAAACTGTATTTGATCGCATAAGACCTTATTTGAGTATAGAGTAATAGATGGCACGTAAAGAACACCCCATATTAAGTTCGTATCTGCGAAAGCTCACCAATCTTTCAGGAAACAGTCGCTCTATTTATCTACCCAGGACAAATTCAGAACAATTCATAGACCTACACACACTGAGTCAACTTAATGGGGAGAAATCGTTCTCTATCATTGAGGCCCTTATTGCAGGGAAAGGTAAATTACTCTGCCCCCTGATTGACACACGAATGAAGGTGAGCAATGAGGCAAGCAAAAGAATAAAGCGCATTCAGCGATTGGATCAATTGATTTTTGAGGAGCGTGGCTCAAAAGATTTACATATTGGTTGGCCTTTTGCACGAGGTAAATTCATGGATGGAACCAAGGTACGAGCTCCCTTACTCTTTATTCCGGTCGAAATAAAATCGGAAAACAATAATTGGATAATCCACCAACGGAAAGATGCAGATATTACGTTCAACAAATCTTTCCTTCTCGCCTATTCTTTCTATAATAAGATTCAGGTAGAAGATTTTATAATGGAAGAAACTTTTGAAGAGATGGACGTTGACAGCACGGTCTTTCGAACTACACTTTATCAGCTACTGCAAAAGAGTTCTATCGATATTCATTTTAACCCAGACAATTACAGGGATGAATTAGATTTTTTTAAACACTTCACCCAACCCGAGTTTGATGAACTTCACGGCAATGGAGAACTAAAGCTATTTCCCGAGGCAGTTTTGGGTATTTTTCCGCAAGCCGGTTCTTACCTGGTTCCTGATTATGTTGAGTTGATTGAGCATCGTAAAATTGGAAGTCTGGAAGAGTTCTTTATGAGTAAGAATCAGACAGAACAACAATCATTACTCTTCTCTAACTTCATTCAGCTCGTAAAGGAGGAAAAAATATTTACGGGATTTCCCATGGACGCATGGCAAGAAAATATTCTCAAGGCTACCAAAATTGGTTACTCTGTTGTAGTACAAGGCCCTCCGGGTACCGGTAAATCACAGTTGATCTGTAATCTCATATCAGATGCCATCGCTACTGGAAAAAAGGTATTGGTCGTATGTCAAAAAAGAGCGGCCCTTGATGTAGTGTATGCCCGTCTTAAAGAGTTACAACTCTCAGATTTTTTGGCTTTAGTTCATGATTTTAAAAATGACAGAAAAGAAATTTATGCAAAAGGAGCTCGACAAATAGATCGTGTGGAGGAATACAGATTGAAGAACAATAGCCTGGACGCCATACAGCTCAATCGAAAGTTTCTACAAGTAAGCCATCGCATCGACCAAATAGTTGAAGAACTTGACGAGTTCAAGAGGGCACTTTTTAATGATTCAGAATGTGGGGTAAGTGTAAAAGAGCTTTATCTAAGATCTGACCCCACAGCTACCTTCATTAACCTAAAACAAGAGTACCAGAATTTTCCTATAAACAGCATAGATACTTTCTACACTCGCCTAAAGTCATATGCCTACTATGCCCAAACCTTTAGTAAAGATGATTATCTATGGCGCGATAGAAAGTCGTTTGTCGGCTTAGGCATAAATGATCTAAAGGAAATAGAAAAAATTCTTATTGAACTTCCCCTATTGCTCAACGATCTCTTCATTCAATTAGAGACACAGATAGGTGCAAAACTAGATTGGAAACAATGTGAAGAGTTGCTAGAGCGAGAAGAAGAGATAAACGAAATGATGCGGCAACTGGATAACGAAAATACTTTTTCGTTTTTCCGGGAAATGATTGGAAAAGACGATGACGAAACCAGTACGCTTTGGTTGGCTAACGTTGAACGTCTGATACTATCCTGTTTTGAAGAAGAGGGACTGGAATCATCGCTTCCTTCCAATCAATTAGGCGCATTGCAACAGGCACTCCATAGAAGTATGAAGGCGCGAAGAAGCCTAATCGGGCTGATTCGCTGGGAGCTCTTTTCCAAAGATAAGTTTTTAATAAAGCGTGCGTTGGTTGGAAATGCACTTGAAAACAATCGTGAGGGATTTAAAAAATTAGAAGCCAAACTTGACAGAAGACTCAACCTCGAACACAACCTGTCGAAACTGAAGACAAAATCGTGGCTCAAGAATATACCTGAAAAAATTGATGAAAATGAATTGAAGCGCTGGTTCAACAGTCAAAAAAATGCAATAAAAGCCAAATTGATTTTTAGATCCATAAGGAGCATAAGCAATTTTATTGACCTCTCCACATTGAGTCACTTAGAAATGGAATTACGAATAAAAAGACTATTTCAAAAGCTTGCTTCACTACCTGTTATAAAAATCAAATGGAATGCTTACCTGAGCCAAAACCAAATTAATTATCTTACTCAACAGCCTGAAAAAAGTGACAGCTTACGGATCATCCTTCTCAATGATTTCGATGCACTCTGTGAATTTGATAATATTAAAGAAGGGCTCACACCAGATGAAAGAAACAGCATCTCCAAGTTACATGAGGCCCATACAGACTGGCAGCCGGAAGCCATTCAAAAAACATTTATCAACAGCCTTGTTCTGGCTTGGATTGATCACATGGAAACCAAGTTTCCTATTTTAAGAATGGTGTCATCCGGTAAACTTCCCCTACTGGAATCGGAGTTGCAGGATCTTATCGTTGAAAAACAAAAAATCAGCAATGAGATTATTTTACTACGAGCGAGAGAGCGAGTTGCCGATGACCTCGAATTTAACAGGCTCAACAACAGAGTAACATATAGAGATCTCCATCATCAACTTACCAAGAAGAAAAGAATTTGGCCAATCCGAAAATTAATATCTGAATTTGAAAGTGAGACCTTTAGATTACTTCCATGCTGGCTTGCTTCGCCAGAATCAGTATCAGCAATATTTCCATTAAAGGAAATGTTTGATCTCGTGATTTTTGATGAAGCTTCTCAATGTTTTACAGAGCGCGGTATCCCTGCCATGTACCGCGGCAAGCAATCCATCGTTGCTGGTGATGATAAACAATTAAAACCCAGTGATTTATACCGTATCCGTTGGCAAGATGAAACTGAAGATGATCCAGATCTTGAAGTAGATTCATTGTTGGCACTTTCGAGCCGGTATCTTATGCAGCTTCCACTGCGCAGTCACTATAGAAGCAAATCGTTGGAGTTAATTGATTTCTCCAATCAACATTTTTATGACGGAAAGTTGATTCTTTTACCAGATTCGGATCACATCAACCAAACTGAACCACCTGTTGCCTATCATAAAGTGGATGGAATATGGGAAGACAACACCAATGAAGTTGAAGCGGATGAAATAGTGTCCATGGTTTTAGGAATGGTGAAGTCCAATCCGGATAAGGAAATAGGTATAGTCTGCTTCAATGCGCCCCAGCAAATGCTCATTCTGGATTTGATCGAGACAAATTTCAGTGCGCACAATATTCAACTTCCAGAAACATTAATTGTGAAAAATATAGAAAATGTTCAGGGAGACGAGAAGGACATTATCATTTTCTCTATAGGATATGCACCCGACAAAAGGGGGAAACTGCATTTCAATTTTGGGAGTTTGAGTATAGCGGGTGGTGAAAACAGATTGAATGTGGCCATTACTAGAGCAAGAGAAAAGATTATTGTCGTTACCAGCATTTTTCCAGAACAGCTTCAGGTGGATGAAACAAAAAATGATGGTCCGAAGCTGCTAAAAAAATATCTTCAATATATTCAGGAAACTGCCAATGGTCAATTCAAACCATTTGTCAACGTCCATGCAAATACAAAAACAAGTTGGTATCTGAAAGATATTATTGAATCATGGGGAACCGAGAAGTTCCCTGGCAAACAATTTTTGAAAGATGCGCTTCCATTCGCTGATGTCTCAGCGCACATGGAAAATAATAAAGTAGGCCTCATTCTCACCGATGATGAATTGTACCGACAAAACCCTTCTGTGAAAGATCTTCATGCCTCTATAATCAATCTATTTGAACAAAAAAAATGGAAGCACTTAAGAACATACAGCAGAAACTACTGGCAAGATCATGAAAAATTTTTCAATGAAGTAGCAAAGTTTGTTACCCTATAAACTAAGTTACTTTCGGTAGTCCAGTACTGGCGGCCTATCACCAATCAACGCTTCATATTTAAAACCTTCTGTTTTAACTCTAAATTCTTTCCATGACTCTGTAAGAAGGTTTGGATTTGAAAATAGATCGATTGCGGTGAGTGCCATAGACTTTGCGGCTATTATCATTCCTTTTGTTCCAATAGTGGTGCCCCCAGCTGCAACAGCCTGCCAACTGTGTGCTGCAGTACCGGGTACCCAAGTAGCCGCAGACATACCTACAGTGGGAACGACCCAGCTTACATCACCCACATCTGTGGAGGCTGTACCCGCCCTAAGCTGGTATTCTGCCACTTCTTGTGTCGAACTTAAAGGAGGAATTTTACCTGTAAAAGTTTTTTGGATCTCTGTCCCAAAGGCTCTTTCATCATCTGTCATCGTATAGCCACCCACTTCTTTAAGATTGGCATACATCGCCTTGGCCAAGGTTTCATTAGGAAGTAAATCATGAACACCGCCTGTTATTTCAATCTCCACTTTGGTATCCGTACCCAATGCTGCTCCTTTGGCCGCATTCACTATCCTTTCCCACACATCCTTCACTTCGGAACGATCCGGGTGACGAACGTAGTAATACACTTCAGCAAACGCTGGCACAACATTGGGCGCCTCTCCTCCTTTCGTGATCACATAATGAATTCTTGTTTCCTGAGTAACGTGTTCACGCATCATGTTTACCATGGCGTCCATTGCCTCCACACCGTCCAGTGCAGACCTGCCACGATGGGGAGCTGCGGCTGCATGAGAAGCCACACCATAAAATCTGAATTTACCTGTTTTATTTGCTAAAGAAGTTCCGGGGCTGGCACTATTTCCGGCTCCTGGGTGCCAGTTGATAACGGCATCCACATCTTTAAATAATCCTTCACGAACCATATATACTTTCCCGGAACCACCTTCTTCAGCTGGAGTGCCATAAAATCTAATAGTTCCTTGTTTCTTATTCGCAATCAACCAATCCTTCGCAGCAATTGCTGCTGCTGTCGATGCAGTGCCAAACAGATGATGGCCACAGGCGTGACCTGCTACCTGGCCCTCAATTATTTTTTTTTCAGGAACTGCTTCCTGGGCAAGTCCAGGCAAAGCATCAAACTCTCCAAGTATTGCAATTACTGGCTTCCCTTGGCCATAGCTTGCAATAAAAGCTGTTGGCATTCCTCCAACCCCTTTCTCTACTTTAAATCCAGCCTTAGCCAACGTCTCCTGCAACAAAGTGGAACTTTGCATCTCCTGAAATCCTACTTCTGCATAGTTCCAGATTTGTCCTGCTATGGCAGAATACTCTTCACTCTTTGAGTCAATTGCCTGAATCACTTCTTTCTTAGATTTTTGGGCCATTGTTGACAAAGACAACATGATCAGTAATAGAATCAGAATGATATTCTTCATAATTCTTAAGGTTTTGACATAAAAATAATTAAAAGTATCTTATAATGTTTCGTTAAAAGATAACCTTATGCTGGAAATCAAAATGAACCGATCACGAATTATCATTTTATTTATTCAAAAAGGTTGGCTAGCTTAAAGTTTGTAAAATAGAATTACCCATTTTCTTTAAAAAGATATGAGAAAAATCGCATTGACCGTTATAATAATTTCACTATTAATCTCTTGTGGAGCACCTAAAGACAAAGAAATTGATAAAGCACCAGAGGTAGTATCATTGCTCGGCACCACTTACTTTGAACCTGAAAGAAGTCCTGAACTGCAACAAAAACTGGATAGCAGTCTCGCCATTGCCAAAGAAAACTTTAATAATGACCCATCTGAAGAAAACTACATTTGGTATGCGCGCAGACTTGGATACCTGTCCAGATTTAACGAAGCCATTGAAGTACTTAGCGAGGGAATTGGAAAATATCCGCAATCCTATAAACTGCTAAGGCATCGCGGTCATCGCTTTATTTCTATGCGTTTGTTTGATCGCGCAATTGATGATTTAATAAAGGCATCTCAATTGATGACACCCTACCCGCCTGAAATTGAACCGGATGGGAGCCCCAATAAACTTAACCAACCCTTATCCTCTACACAGTTTAATATATGGTATCACCTTGGATTGGCACATTACCTTAAAGGTGACTTCGAAAAAGCCGAGCAAGCCTATATTGAATGCCTGAAAGCAAGTTATAATGATGACTTATTAGTTGCCACCATCGATTGGTTTTATATGACTTATAAACGTCAGGGAAAAGATGAATTGGCTGAAGGATTGTTAGGAAACATAACTGATTCAATGACAATTATTGAAAACGATTCTTATTATAAACGCTTAAGAATGTATCAGGGCAAACTGCAACCAGAAGATGTGTTGACGGTAAATCCCAGTGCAGAAGATTACGACCTTTCACTTGCAACGCAAGGTTATGGAGTTGGCAACTGGTATTTTTATAATGGGGATACTACCAGGGCGGTAGATATATTCGAAAAAGTAGTTTCTGGAAATAGTTTTGCTTCGTTTGGGTTCATCGCATCAGAAGTCGAACTGGCAAGACTTAGGAATTCCAAGTAAGGAGTGCTTTTATTTTAATCTGATTATTCCTGTACAGAAATGCGTTTATCTTTGCGGCAGTTAAGAGAATAAATGCGTTTTAACTAAATCATGAGTAAATCAATAAGGGTTTATAGTCCTGCATCAGTTTCCAATGTAACGTGTGGCTTTGATGTGCTCGGTTTTGCAATCGAGAAGCCGGGGGATATTATACTTGCTGAGCAAGGTGGAAAACCAGGCGTGCGGATTAAAGAAATTGTTGGAAGTGACTCCATCCCTCTTAATCCGTTAGAAAATGTAGCTTCAGTTGCAGCTCAGGCTTTGGTAAATCATATCGATCCTAAAATTGGTATAGACCTTACTATCTATAAAAATATAAAACCAGGCAGCGGAATAGGATCCAGCGCATCAAGTGCAGTAGCTGCAACTTTTGCAGCAAACCAATTACTTGGAACTCCCATTAAAAATACGTTTGATCTTATTCCGTTTGCCATGCAAGGTGAACAAATTGCTAGTGGCGCTTTTCACGCAGACAATGTAGCCCCGGCCCTACTGGGTGGTTTTATCATAGTACGTAGTAACGACCCACTGGATGTGGTACAATTAGGGGCACCGCCAGACCTGTATACTGTAGTTATCCATCCCGATGTGCAAATAAAAACCTCTGAATCCAGAAAGCTTCTTCCTGGTCAAGTACCTCTTAAAAGTTTAGTGACACAAACAGGAAATTTGGCAGGACTTGTAGCTGGCCTATTGCAGCATGATTACAGTCTAATTGGCAGGTCAATGCATGATGTGATTATAGAACCTGTAAGAGCTTCAACCATACCCGGATTTGTGGAATTAAAATCCGCTGCGCTTCATGCAGGGGCATTGGGCGCAGGTATCTCTGGTTCTGGCCCATCGGTTTTTGCATTGTGCAAAGGAGAAATATCAGCACACAAAGTACATGATGAAATGAAAATTGCTTATGAAAGTTTTAATATAAAGTTTGATTCCTACATCTCCCCTATTAACAAGAAAGGAACAATTCAAATCATTGACTGATGTTGTATTATAGTACCAATAGACGCTCACCAAAAGTCGGTTTTGAGGAAGCTGTATTGCAAGGGTTAGCACCAGACAATGGTTTATATTTCCCCGTATCCATTCCAAAATTATCTTCTTCATTTTTCAAAACAATAGAAGAATTAAACCCTGATGAAATTGCCTTTCTTGTTGCTAAACAATATGTAGGAGATGAAATTCCAGAAGATAAGCTCAAACAAATCGTAAAAGAGACATTAAATTTTCCTGTTCCATTGGTTGAGGTTAAAAAAGACATCTATTCATTGGAGCTTTTTCATGGCCCAACATTAGCCTTTAAAGATGTAGGGGCAAGGTTTATGGCGAGAATACTTCGTTTTTTCTTAGAAAAGGAATCAAAACCAGCAACCATCCTTGTTGCCACTTCTGGTGACACAGGTGGTGCAGTAGCCAGTGGATTTTATGATGTTGAAGGAATCAATGTAGTGATACTCTACCCTTCCGGAAAAATCAGCACAACACAAGAAAAACAGCTCACAACATGGGGAAAGAACATCTTCGCATTAGAGATAGACGGAACTTTTGATGATTGTCAAAAATTAGTTAAAGAGGCCTTTGCCGACAGTGAGTTAAAGGCTAAGTACGGATTAACCTCAGCAAACTCGATTAATATCGCGCGGTTATTACCTCAATCATTTTATTACTTCCTTGCGTATCAACAGATCAAAGAAAAATCGAAACCCTTTATCGCATCTGTGCCCAGTGGCAACCTAGGTAACCTTACGGCCGGATTAATCGCGTGGCAAATGGGCTTACCTGTAAATCGATTTGTGGTTTCATCCAATAGTAATGATGTTATTACAAAATATCTCCACACCGGATTATTTGAAAGCAAACCATCGGTACTCACTGTGGCCAATGCTATGGATGTAGGCAATCCCAGCAATTTTGCCAGGATCCTTGAAATTTTCAATCACAACTATAATCGTGTAAAAGACAAACTCAAAGGGTATTCGTTTAGCGATATTGAAATCAGAAACTGTATTGCTGAGGTATATCAGAAAACGAAATATACGCTTGATCCACATGGAGCCTGTGCATACATGGGGCTTCAAAAAGAGTTAAAGGAATCGGAGACTGGCATATTTTTAGAAACAGCACATCCTGCAAAATTCAGAGAAACAGTAAATGAATCAATTGGACAATCGATTGCCATACCTGATAGTCTAAATGCCATTATTGTGAAGAAGAAAGTAGCAATTCAAAGTCAGCCTTCACTTGATTCGATAAAAAAAATACTCAGCACCTTGCTCAAGTAAATGCCCTAAGTAGTAGAGCACTTAATAGTGGCACACATACATCCATTTTTATTCAGAAAGGTTAACTTCACCACTTATTTCATTGAATATTCCTGTAGAAGATTTCCTTCAGCTATACTTTCTTTTCAGATTATTTGTCTCTAAGTGAGCCACCTTTGATAAAAAGGGTGTGTATATGGTCAGAAGAAAACTTTAAACTACTTATGAAACATTCAATTCAAATTTTTTGTCTAACCGTATTGGCTTTTGTTTACACTTCCTGCTCGGATGACGATCCACAACCCTCAAATAGTCAACCAACTATTGAGGTTAGTGATGATATCATAGGAATGACTGGGGAGGAGAAGGCCATCACCGTGATTGCTGCTGACCCTAATGGAGATGCACTTGATTTCTCGTGGAATATTATAGAATCGCCTAGTGGCGCTGGTGCAAATCTCACCAATACCAGTGATTTAAATGCCATCTTTACTACTGCAACAGCTGGTTTATACAAAGTAGAAATTGTAGTAGAGGACACACGAGGTGGAACCGCATCCGGAATAGTTACACTCTACATCGGAGGTAAGTTACCTACGTCAATAAACCAAAATACAGACTACCCCAATCTCTTTGATGACCCCGCTTATCCCGATTACTATGCGCCCAATACCATACAAGTCACAGCGGGCGTTACATTTGCCCCTGGTGTAGTCGTAGAGTCTGGAGCAGATGTACGCTTATGGTTTAACGGAAACAGCTCTTATCTAAAAGCAGAAGGCACTAATTCCAAACATATCATATTTCGCGGTATCGATAAAGTAAAAGGCAGCTGGAGCGGCATTAGTATTGCTTCTAACAATGTGAATAATAAGTTTGATTATGTAGACATACTACATGCTGGTAGTTCTGAATTAAGCGGACAAAAAACAGCAATCCACTTACAAAGCAATGTTTCGGCTAAATTGAGCATTAAAAACACCAGCATCTCCCAATCAGCAGGCTATGCCTTTTACATTGATGGAAACACAGGCGTTATCTCTGCTTTTGAAAAAAATAATTTTAATAACAACGATAAAGCACCGATGCGTATAGGTGCTGAAAATCTTTATGTTTTGGATAAGAATTCGGTATTTATAAACAATGGAATACAAGCTATAGAGGTGGCTGCTGCTGGAAATACCAACGCACGATTTAACAATGCAGGGGCCATTCCTGCATTAAGCATCCCCTATCATTTTTATAGCAGCGCTGAACTTCGCACTACAGTTACCTTCGAAGCTGGAGTAACCTGTTTGTTCAATAGTGGGTTAAGGCTTTGGGTACCATCTGACGGTGCAATTATTGCAAACGGTACAGCATCCAATAAAATTAAATTTAGTGGATTGACCCCTACTGCCGGCGCTTGGCTTGGTTTTGAAATTGCCTCTCCCTCAACACAGAACCTAATTAATCATGCAGAAGTATCTTACGGTGGCAGCACTGGTGGACGTGGCGCTAATATCTACATGTTCGGCAGTAGTCCTGGGTCCAAACTAACCATAACCAACAGCACCATATCCAATAGTGAAACCTACGGAATATATGCAACATCTGGTTCCATTACATTAACTGAAAATGGTAACACTTTTAACAACAATCCATCAGGGGATATTCAGCAGGATTAACAAATATTTGACAGGTCAAAACTAATTGCAATCATCGTTGCATTAGTTTTCTTCTGAGGCGGACTGTTTTACAGTCCGCTTTTTTATAATGGTGTTTTCCGCGTCATTAATGAGTCAACCTGTTCCAATGCTCTTTGTGCTTTCATCACCTGTCTATTATCGTTGGGCAAATAGGATTGGTATTCTGTTAATGACATTTGATAGTAATTCCTCGCAAGTGGATAATCCCGTAGTTGTTCGTAGAAAAACCCAGTCCACTTGTAGGTGTTTGATCGCTGTCTGGCATTGGTTTTGCCAGAAGCAGAAACGCTCAATGCTTTGCCTAGGTAAACTTTCGCAGAATCTTGTTCGCCTGTAGTTGCAAATAACGATAGCAAGTTATTATATGAAGAATGAGTTCTTATATTCAAATCATTGTTATACAATTTATTTCTAATGGAGAGTGCATTCCTAAAGTAATAATGTGCGCTGTCATATCGGGCAAGTTTAAAATGCGCAACTCCCAAATTGTCTATAATAGTGGCAGTTTCCTGATGAACAACTCCAAATAATTTTAGCGCAATGTCCTTTGCCTTTATATTATAAGACAAAGCTTCTTCTAATTTACCTGCATTCGCCAGAATGCTTGACAACATGTTTAGGTTTGATAACGTACCAGGAAAGTACAAACCCATAAGTGATTCACATAAATCAAGTGATTTTGTCTGGTATTCTATTGCCTTTTCAAAATGACTTTGATCATTATAAATCGTGGCCAGTATATAATAGCTTTCAGCAAGATTTATATTATTATGATTAGGCCACAGTTGCTCCTCCAAATGAATTGCTTTCTCAATTATCTGCTTAGCTGTATCCAATTTCTGTTCAGTCTTATAGACATAAGAAAGATATTTAAGGGATGCCGTATAAAGACTATCTACCTCTGGGTAGTTGATGTCTGCATACATGGACAAAACTTCGTTCAATAGGATACGTGCAGAATCATAGTGTCCTATGTCACGCTGGTAGAGCCCCAATTGCTCAACAGCGCGGATATAAGCCGGTGAAATTTGTAGTGATGAATCTTTAGCAACAGCATAAGCTTTATTAAGAGCCATTCTTGATTTTTTAAAATCTCCCATAGAACGGTACGATCTCCCAAGAGTAGTTAGTAATTCAAGTTTTATCTCTGCAGAACCTTTGTAGGTATCCGTTCTTTCATAGGCTTTATCAAGAAATTGATAAACGGTCATAGTATCCCCTTTTGCAATGGAAGGATTGGCTTCCATGAATAAGTCAATCAAAAAATCTCTATTGGCCGTAGCCACCTTTTCATTCCTAATGGACAGATCGCGTTGAATTTTGGTATTATTAGCTTGCCACAAGCTAAATCCAGTGCCAATCATCAGAGAAATAAAAATAAGTACCACACTGATTACCGCCATTCTGTTGCGCTTCAAATACTTTAATGCAGCGTAGCCGGATCCACGATTTACCGCAGTAACAGGATGATTCGACAAATAATTCTGAACATCCTGCAATAACCATACTACACTCTGGTATCTGTCTTGTGGATTTCTGGCCAGGCAACGCTCGATTACAGCCGTCAACTCAAAATTGATTTCCGTAGCAATTACTTTCTCTGTCGTTGCAGATGACAACTCCCTTCGAGTCACTTCGCGCTCCTCATTTTCGGTTGTTGCAATGGGTAGTTTGTCGGCAATAAGCTGATGCAACAATATGCCAAGTTGATATACATCTGTAGCAGCTGTTACTTGTTGACCTACTATTTGTTCGGGTGCAGCTATAGAAGGTGTACCAACAAAAGCACTAGCACATTCTTCATTTACATCTATCGAAGAAGAAATACCAAAATCCAATAAACGGATTTGCCCTTCCTTGTTCACTAGTATATTGGATGGCTTAATATCAAGGTGAAGTATTAGGTGGCTATGCGCATAAGCCACAGATTCTGCAACCTGCTGAAAAATTAAAAGTCTTTGCTTAAGCTTAAAATTAGACTTTCGAACAAAAACATCAACAGGAATTCCATCAATGTATTCCATCATAAAATATGGAACTCCATTTTGTGTTACCCCTGCATCCAGAATCCTGGCAATATTTGGGTGCTCCAATTTTGACAGAATTTGTTGCTCACCCTTCTTAACCAACTTGCTGCCCTCAGACACATCTTTACTTAAAAAGCATTTGACCGCAATCTGTTGTTCAAATTCTTCATCGGCTCGTTCGGCCAGATAAACATTACTCATGCCTCCGCTACCCAGTAGACGAACAATGCGGTACTTGCCCACTATTTCACCCTCGTTCAAAACAGGCTTTTGGTCAGACAATATACCTCCCATAATAGTCTTTTGTAATTCCTGAAAATGATGAACAGAGTCGTATCTATTCAGCAACATTTGAGTCAGAATAGCACGCAGTGGTTCATTGTTCTTGCAAACTTGTTTAATGTAAGTCTCACGTTCAGTTTCAGGTAGGGCCAGACATCGTTCGTAAGTGTCTTCCAGTTGCTCCATCGAATAAGACATGATCAGAAAGGGTTATTTAGGAAGGTGTACGTAAAGCCAGTCGCGCGCCAGTTGCCATTTCCTCTTTACGGTAGCGGGGGATATCTGCAAAGCCTCAGCCGTCTCTTCTATGCTTAGTCCGGCAAAAAAACGACATTCAACAATTTTCCCATAGAGTAAATCTTTCTCCTC
>JAHBUB010000024.1 GCA_019638285.1 Cyclobacteriaceae bacterium
CCTGCGCTTGCGGCCTCCGCATCGGCTACCAGCAACTACAACGGATTCAACATAAAATGTAAAAATGAAAGCAATGGGGAGTTAACCGTAATTGCCAGTGGTGGGACTGGCGCACTGACTTATGTGTTAGTAGAGGATTCCAACAACTTAACAGGAACAGCCTCTGGAGTCTTCCAGAATCTGCGGGCCGGAACGTATACCGTGCGGATTACAGACATCAACAATTGCTTTATTACCACGGCTCCCGTAACGCTCACACAACCAAATGATATTGTAATAGGGATCAATATTTCATCCAACTACAACGGGGAAGACATCAGTTGCTTTGGTGCCAGTGATGGGGCAATTAATCTGAGTGCGCCCGTAACGGGAGGAGCTGCTGGCTATACCTACGTACTGGATCAAGTGCCTTCAAATACGACAGGTCAGCTGACAGGCAATTTTACGGGCTTGATTGCGGGTGTGTATTCAGTGACGGTGACAGACGCAAATGGTTGTGCAAAGCAATCACTTCCGGTGGTATTGCAGGATCCGCTTCCGCTGTTCCAGGGAATTATCGGATTGGATAAAAATATTTGTTTGGGTGCCGACCCGGCACCATTTACGGTCCTTGCCCCCGCGTTTGGTGGCATTGGTAACTATTTCTTCCAATGGCAGGAATCAACGGACAATGTTCTTTTCACGGACATACCATTTGAGAACAATCCAACGTATGATCCGCCTGTACTTGCACAAACGATGTACTATAAGCGCCTGGTAACTTCCGGAACCTGCCCTACACTGGAATCCAATGTAGTGAGGGTAACGGTGAATCCATTGCCAACGGCAGCGCTGGCAGCCTCCAAATCACCGGTATGCGAGGGTGAGTTTTTTCTGCTCAACTTTACGTTTACAGGAACAGCTCCGTTCTACTTCGACTACAACGATGGTACCACTTTCACAACCAATAGAATAGGATCTGCGTCAACGCCTGTTCCTGTGTTGGGAATTTCCAACACCACCACCTATACGCTTACCCGAGTGAAAGATTTTAATGGTTGTGAAATATTCCCGAACCTGGCGGTTGTGGTTCCGGTGCGAAAAATCAGCGCGAACTTTGCAATTACCAGCTCTGGGTCACAGTGCAGTGGAAGTACATTTGACTTTGAGTGGACTGTGGATACGAATGTGGGTTACAAATGGTTCTGGCCGGATGGGGTGGTGGAAACAATTGCTCCTGGAGCAAGACCCAATGGACTCAATTCCATAAGCCATGTGATATCTGGAAGTAATACCACAGGTGACTTAAGTGTTCAGGTGACCCTACAGGCCGAAAATCTAATTGAGAATTGCGGACCATTGGCGACTACAAAGAGTGTCACCATTTATCGCACGATTATCACCAATATCAACGCAGATAAAACACAAATGTGTAGCGGGGAATCGGTGAACTTGCAAAACAATACACAAGGTGCAAGTGCACACAGGTGGTTCTACCGCGAGCTGGGTAATGCAGGTCAGGAACTGGATGTACGCACCTCGGTAGCGGCCAGTAGTCAGAATTTTACAATTGTAAATAATACGGGCAATAATCCGCAGACCTATGAAATTGTATACCAGGCCAGCAATGCAAATTGTACAGCGCCCGATGTAATCAAGACCGTTGATGTATACCGTGGCGTGGTGGCAGATTTTAACCCCGGAGTCATTCCTCCGTTTGTGAACCAGCATTCCGTGGTTACGTTTAACAACACTTCTACACCAGTAGACGGTGCCGATTTTACCTACACATGGAATTTCGGATTTGACTCCGATTTGCAATCGGTGGCAGACAACCCTGGACCTGTTACGGTGGATTTTATTACCAATCCGGGGAGCAGACAGATTACGTTAATAGCCACCAACCGATTAAATGCGGCCTGTACAGATACGGAAACGAAGCTGATTAATATTCCAGTGCCTCCGATAAGTGCCTCTTTCACAGCAACACCCGAGGAAGTTTGCTTCCCTGCCACGATTGCTATTTCAGAGAGTACGATTGCGGGTGAAGTGAATTTAATTCAGTGGAAAGTGTTAGATGAGACTGGCAGTGTCGCTGCCACCTCCAGTGCAATAAAACCGGAATTCCTGATCTCCAACCCCGGTAGTTATACGATCACTCTCACAGTATCCAATACGTTAACAAATCAGACGGTGACAGCGGTGCCGCAAACAGTAGTCTTGTATCCTGCTCCAATAGCATCATTCCAGGCACGACCCACTACCGTATTTGTGCCTGATACGGAGCTGACTACATTTAACTTTAGTACCGGAGCCAATGTGTACGCATGGGATTTTGGAGATGGCGAAACATCTGACTTGAGAGAGCCAACACACAAGTACAAAATAGAAGGTGTGTACGACCTTGTACTAATAGCCGGATATGACCATGGTACCATTGTGTGTACTGATACTACTACACAGAAGATAGCAGCCAAGCAAGGTGGCCAGACCAAAATACCCAACGCGTTTACACCCAACCCGTCAGGACCTTCCGGTGGCATTAGTGGTGGCGGAGGAGGAGGTACCTTCAATGATGTGTTCCTACCAATTGTGAAGGGAGTGGAAGAATTTAATATGCAAATTTTTGATCGATGGGGTAACTTGATTTTCGAAAGCAATAGCTCTAATCAGGGATGGGATGGTTACGATAGAAATGGAAACATCCTGCCTGCCGGAGTATATATTTACAAGTTAACATTGCGACTGTCTGATGGACAACGAACCACTCAGATAGGGGACATTACAATGATTCGATAAAAATTGTAAATTGGAACGATGAAGAAGAGAATTGTAATTTGGATTTTTGCACTGTTGATAGGAGCTTCTGCTGTGGCTCAGGATCCTCAGTTCTCTCAATTCTATCAGGCTCCCCTTTATCTCAATCCTGGCTTTACCGGAATTACCCCCCAACAACGATTCGTAATAAACCATCGCATTCAATGGCCAAATCTTCCACAGGCTTTTTCTACCTATGCAGCCAGCTATGATATTTTTGTGGACGAGCTGAGGAGTGGTTTTGGAATTATGATGACCACCGATAAGATGGGCTCTGCCGGATGGCGGACCTCTACATTCGGATTGTTATACAGTTATAAAGTGCGGGTAACAGACAACCTGGTTTTTTCACCGGGCCTAAGTTTTGGCTATGGTATCAATGGACTCGATCGCAGCAAACTTTCGATGGGGGATGGGTTGGAATTCAATGGCCAGTCATTGGATCCTGACTTGAACAGATTGGGAAATCAACAATATTTCGATTTTGGATCCGGATTTTTACTTTATACAAAATCACTTTGGTTGGGAGGGGCGTTTCACCATATGAACACACCCAACCTCTCCATTCTGAATAGTACCAGCAGGTTACCTATGAAAACCACGATTCATGGGGGCGGACGAATTTCACTCTACAGTGGGTTCAGAACCAATTCCAAAGTTTCTTATATCACCCCCTCTTTTATTTATAGAAAACAAGGTCCCATATCGCAGTTAGATTTCGGATTGAACTATCACATCGACCCTGTGTCAATAGGAGTGTGGTACCGAGGAAAACCGTTTGAAACGAATGTGATTGGTACTGTAAATCAGGACGCCCTCATTTTTGTAATGGGCATCTACCTGGCCAATTTTAATGTGGGGTACAGCTACGACTTTTCAGTTTCTGAATTGTCTACCTCTTCTGGTGGCGCACATGAAATTTCCATTGTGTATGAATTTGCGGCCAAGCCGATATCCAGAAACGTGAAGAAAAGAAACAGGCTCATTCCATGCCCTACCTTCAACCACAAACCTAATTTCTGGAATTAATCCCTCCAGGAAATCAATTTAACCTTGCATTCATCCATTGGTCGAGTAAATCAGATGAGATCTGGTTTTAACGGGTTCCTTTTTCAATTTTAAATTCATTAATAAGGTCTGAAGGTGGGCTTTGATCGGTATTGTAATCGATTGAAGAGATGCGTTGTGTGTACAAAAGTGCCCTGTTGGGCTTATTGATTAGCTTTTCCCTAACTACCGCATGGGCCCAGTGCGGTGGGATCATGGAACCGGGCTTTGCGTTTCTTACCAGCAGCCGGGGGTGCGCTCCTTTTACAGTGAATATCCAGACATTGTATTTGTCCTCCGTGCCGGGTACACAATATTTTGTGGACTGGGGAGATGGGACGCCCGAAGAAACTTTTATCCAGGCGGGCCCCACAGGAGTCAATATTTCACACCCTTATCCAAATTCTCCGGTGGAGTGTGGATACGATGTAGTCATTGATGCTTCCAATGCCTGCAACCCACGGGGAAGTGTAGTCCCTATTACCACACAGGTAGTAGTGTGGACCAATGATGTGGTCTCTATTAACCCTGCTGTATTCCGGGTGTGTCAGGGCTTTGCAGCCGATGTGCTTTTTACAGATAACAGCGACTGGAATTGCTTTCCAAGATTAACAAGAGAAAACAATGAACCCAGATGGATACAATGGATGTATGGTACAGGGGCTCCCGGGATACGCATCCCGGGCGTGGGGGTAAATGCAGTGGTACCCGGAGGATTTCCATACTTAGATCCAGCGCCTGTACGCAATCCCATTTATCCTGTACTGGCTCCCGGTCAGGTGAGCTTGCCGGTGAATGTCCCCGTAACAGCTCCCATCGATATCGGCAAAGAGTTTGAGATCACATTGAAAAACTGGAACCAATGCAATGCCTATGATAATAATATTCTGGATGGGAATGCATTCAACCCGGTAAGTGGTGATGCAATCAATGGTGACAATGCTCCGCAGGTAATTACTGCACGGATTGTGATTGTGGCTGCTCCGCAACCTGATTTTTTAACAAGACTGGGAGGAGCAGGGGGCCCCATCCAAAATGTGTTTTGTGTGGGTGACGATATTTACTTTGATGATGAAACGCCTCCCATAGGAGAGGCTACGTTTCAATATACCTGGGAGTTTTTTGACAACAACACGGGGGTGGGAGTTCCGCTCAGTACACCGAATGGTCAAAACCCCACGTTTGCCTATCCGACTTCAGGATTGAAATTGATCAGGTTGTCGATAAAGGATACCAATGCTGCGGGGAATTGTGTGGCCATTGTTGAAAAGACAATTACCATATCACCCTCGTTGATTGCACAAATAGGAGTAACCGATTTACTTAACAGCGCAATAACAGGAGATTTTTGTCAATCGGCCTTTGCTCCACTTTCAAATTTTGACGTGCGTTTTTCTGATATCTCCTCAGGGATAATTACACCGACCACACAATGGCGGTGGGAGTTCTATGATGAAACCAACGCACTGATCCGTCAAGAGCCCTTGGGTGGAGGTTTTTCACTTGTTCCATTGGGCCCATTTGACAAAGTGTTTACCAATAGGGGGGTATACATGGTGCGGCTTATCGTAAGGGATAACATCACTTCTTGTGAATCAATCGATGAGGTGGCGATTCGGGTGTATGAAAACCCTGTCCCTCAATTTACAGCATCAAGGGTTTGTGAAGGGAACGACACTGAGTTCAATGAGTTTTCAACATTGAATGTCATTAATGGTGAGTCCATTACTTTGCGTGAATGGGATTTTGATTATGATGGCGTCACTTTTACCAAAGACCCAGCCTTTGACAATCAAACCTCTTTTACCAAAAATTTAGGATTGGCAAACACGTATCAGGTCGCCCTTCGGGTTACCACAGATAAAAATCATTGCAGCGACATCTGGGTGGTTCCGGTTACGGTAGATCCAATTCCCAATGCATCCATCACACCCGATGTGCTTTCGGGATGCAGTGTGCTTACTGTTACATTCACTAATAATTCGGTAGGGGGTCAACCCGATGTGATCGATCGGTTCGAGTGGGAGATAGACGAAAAGCTTGGCGCTGGATTTCAGTGGGTAGCCACACAAGATCCAACAGATCCGGGTTTTACCCCATCTTATGTTCATCATTTTGTCAACACCTCAATGGCCAACCGACAATTTGATATCAGAATGCGTACGGTAACTGTAAATGACTGCGAGCGTGTTTCACCAATCACTTCGGTCACTGTTTTTCCTGGAACTGAATCTGGATTTATTGCTACGAATTATTCCCCGTTCAATGATAATTGTTCCCCACAATCGGTTGACTTTGCTGTGGATGCACTCACGCAGTCTTTAAGCCCCACAGATTACAGATGGCGAATCAGTGACACCGGAGGAATTGTTTCTGAAACAAGCACGGGAACAACACCAGCCTTTAGCTTCAACTTTGTAAACAGTACCCAATCCATAAAGGATTATTTTGTCACGTTGATCACCACGTTACCTTCTGGTTGTTATGGAGATTCCACACGAACCATTCGCATAAGCCCAAACCCAAACTCAAATTTTGAAATAGATACATTGTTGTTCGATTGTGAGTGGATGCGCTTGCGGTTGGAGGCCGATCAGAAGGGATTGGCCAATTATCATTGGACGGTACGCGAGAATGGAATAGTAGTGGCGAATATAAATAGTATGAATGATGAATTGAACTATGAGCTCAGCAGACCCGCATTTGGTGCGGCAGATGTTACCGTTCAGTTTAATTTGGAAACAAAAAACTTTGCGAATTGTACCAGTCCTGTCAGTTCGAGGGTGGTAGTAATACCTGCGGGGGATGATATCAACACGTCATTCACGGCTTCACCCGCGAGTCAGTCCTTGCCCAATGCGACAGTGACCATTGTAAATACGACCCACCCTGGTCCCTGGACTTACGCATGGGATTTTGGAGATGGAAGTACTTCTGCCGATCCAGGGGTATCCTCCCATACGTATGCCACCTATGGTACTTACACCATAAAATTGACGGTAACCCATGGGGTGTGCGTGGAGATGGCGATCAAGACAGTTACTATTCTTGCCATTCCTCCGATGGTTGATTTTTCTTATAATCCTGCTTCCGGTTGCGCCCCCCTTACGGTCCACTTTACAAATCTTTCACAGTTTGCCGAAGCCGATAAGTACCAATGGGAGTTTGGTCAAGGACAGGCGACTTCAAAAGCCATTAATCCCACCTATACCTATTATGAGCCGGGCAAATATACCGTTTCACTCTCTGCATCAAATGCCACGGGAACGGTGGTGAATGAAACAAAGGAAATGATCATTGAGGTTTTCCCGACACCAAGCGCACAATTTGATGTGAAGCCGCGGTTGGTTTTTATTCCGGGTGGAATCCTTTATACCAAAAACCAAAGCCTGCAGGCCACGCACTATGAATGGAATTTTGGGGATGGCGCCATTTCTCTGTCTCCTCAACCCCAACACATCTACAAGGAGATAGGACAGTACGACATCCAATTGATTGCCTATAACCAGTTTGGGTGTGCAGACACCACCAAATTGGAAAGTATAGTCAGTGTGGAAACAGGAGGTCAAGTATTAATACCCAATGCGTTTTCACCGAGCTTATCCGGAGCCACGGGTGGCAATGACCAAAGCAATGGAAAAAATGATGTGTTCCTGCCACTTACCAGGGGTGTGGTTGAGTTTGAAATGATGGTGTTCAACCGTTGGGGGGAATTGATGTTTCGAAGCACCGATCCAACGATTGGATGGGATGGATACTACAACGGGAAACTGTGTCAACAGGATGTGTACATGTATAAACTATCTGCCTTGTATGAAAATGGGGAACGAGTGGTAAGGGTGGGAGATGTAAATCTGATAAGATGAGAGGATATTTTTTGTTTATATTTTTGCTGTGGTTTAGTCTTGCGAAAGCACAGGACCCTGAGTTTTCTCAATACTATGCGGCTCCCCTATACTTAAATCCTGCCTTTACGGGCACCACGATCGATCATCGATTTATGGCCAACTACAGAAACCAATGGCCAAACGTGGCGCGTGGTTACGAGTCCTATGCATTTTCGTACGACTACAACATGGACTACTACAACAGTGGGGTAGGCTTTATGGCAGTAGTAGACAAGGCGGGAACGGCAGGAATGAAATCCAGTCAGTTTAATTTCTTGTATTCCTACAAGTGGAATGTGAACGACAAGTGGGTGATTTCCTCAGGGCTTAATTTTGGGTATGCGTTTAGAAGCATTGACTTCAATAAACTTTTATTTGGAGATCAACTTCAGTTTGATGCCAGCGGATCAACTCCCAGTGATGATGCGGCCCTATTTAATTTGGGAAATGCCAGCTATTTTGATTTCAATGCAGGCATGTTGATCTACAACCAAATGTTCTGGGTAGGATTTGCATCCAGTCATATCAACCGACCCAATCGTTCTTTGGTCAATGAGGAAGCAAGCATTCCCATCAAAACTACTTTTCATGGAGGCATTCGGATACCACTCTATTGGGGCCCGTTTAAAAGAGATCACATTTCAGTGTTGTCTCCATCGTTTGTATACAAGCAACAAGGAAATTTTAGTCAACTGGATGTGGGGGCTTACTTTCTCTACGATCCCATTGCGCTGGGCTTGTGGTACCGCGGTATTCCTATTAAACAAAATGTAAAAGACAACATCAGCCAGGATGCGGTGGTGGTGATCCTTGGGTTTCAATTTGAAAAAATAGAAATCGCCTATGGGTATGATTTTACTGTGTCAGAATTGGGCCCCATTTCAGGAGGTACACATGAAGTGTCACTGCAATACAAACTGGACATTTACTCAGGTTCCAAAACCAGGAAAAAACAGAAGTTCATCCCTTGCCCCACATTCAATAAAAGATAGTATTGGGGTTTTGGTGATGAAATGCAAGAGCGGTCAATCAACCAAAAACCTCAATTATCTCTCTAAAACCTTACCTTTGCAGCTTATTTGCTTTTGAGTAAGGTATGAATTTTTCCTCCAAACTAGATAGTAATCAGGTATTTACAACCATAGGAGAGGCGGCCGATAGGCTGGGTGTGGAGTGCTATGTGGTGGGTGGTTATGTGCGTGACCTTATTTTAGACAGACAAGGCAAAGACATCGATTTTGTGTGTGTGGGAAGTGGAATAGCCCTTGCGCAGGAAGTAGCCAAATCATTGGGGGGCAAGCGGGTTACTATTTTTAAGAATTTTGGTACGGCAAGAATTGATTGGGAGGGATTTGAATTGGAGTTTGTGGGGGCCAGGAAAGAATCGTACAGGGAAGACTCAAGAAAACCATTAGTAGAGGATGGCACTTTAGAGGACGATCAGAACAGGAGGGATTTCACCATCAATGCCATGGCCATAGGATTGAACGCTGAAAACTGGGGAACGCTGATGGATCCCTTTGACGGGCGAACGGATATAAAAAAGAAAATTATTCGCACGCCATTGGCACCTGAAATAACATTTTCGGATGATCCGTTGCGAATGATGCGTGCCATACGATTTGCAGCTCAATTGAATTTCGATATTGAGGCAATCACGTTTGAGGCCATTAGCAAGAATGCATCTCGGCTGAAGATCGTTTCTATGGAGCGAATAATAGACGAGCTAAATAAAATCATACGCACATCAACACCTTCGTATGGATTTAAATTGCTTTTTCACAGTGGCTTGCTAAAAGAATTTTTCCCTGAAATGGTGGAACTGCATGGAGTGGAAAACATTGACAACAAAGGGCATAAAGACAATTTCTATCACACACTGCAAGTACTGGACAACACGGCCAAAACATCAGACGATTTATGGTTGCGGTGGGCTGCCATTCTTCACGATATTGCCAAGCCCGCTACCAAAAGATTTGACAAGGTGCATGGCTGGACCTTTCACGGACATGAGGACAAGGGTGCACGCATGGTTCCTAAAATATTTCGCAGGTTAAAATTGCCTTTGGATGAAAGGATGGACTTTGTTCAGAAATTGGTCCGTTTGCACCTTCGTCCCATTGCCCTGGCCAAAGAAATAGTGACAGACGCTGCAGTGAGAAGATTGCTATTTGAAGCAGGAGAGGACACAGAGGCACTGATGCTTTTATGCCGCGCAGACATTACATCAAAAAATGATGAAAAGGTTTCCAGGTACCTCAGAAACTTTGATCTGGTGGAGGAAAGAATGGTGGCAGTAGAAGAAAAAGACAAAGTAAGAAGCTTTCAGCCCCCCATTAAAGGGGATGAGATTATTGAATTATTTAATATTCCCCCAGGCCGGGTAGTAGGAGAAATAAAAGAACAAATAAAAGATGCGATATTAGATGGCGAAATTGAAAATGACAGAGAGCAGGCCTATGCCCTTATGTTGAAAATTGCACAAAAAAAAGGATTAACTCAAATCGATAAATAAATTAGAAAGACTGTATGGTGAGATTCATAAAACTTATGGTGCTGTGGTTATTGCTCTTTGGCTTTGTTCAGGCAAATGCCCAAAAGAAAAAAAAGGAAACAAAGCCGGTAGAGACGACTCAACCAATCGAAGCTAAAGCTACAGTTCCGGTGACCGACACAGCCGATTCTTTATTAATGCATTTCTATAAAAAATATGCATTGGCTTCGCGTTGGAACGATGGGCAAGTGGCAAAGGATGCACTTTATGATATGATTATTTTAAAACCGCAAACCGACTCACTTATTTTTGACCTTGGATACTTTTATTATGAAAACCGACAATTTGCATCTGCCACATTGGTAAGCCAGGAACTGCTGGCACGGAATCCCAAAAATCAGGACTACTTGCAACTATCCGCAGCCTCATTTGAAGGATTGGGAATTTTGGACCGGTCACTTCAGAACTATGAAACGTTGTACCTGTTGTCCAATAGCACGCTGACACTCTACAAAATTGCCTTCATGCAATTCGATCTCAAGCGCTATGAAGAGTCGCTCACCAATGTAGGAATCCTTCTGAGCAGAGCGGACGTGGAAACCTTTGACATAGGGTTCATGGACACCAGCAATAAGCAAAAAGACTTTCCAATGAAATGGGCAGTTCTCAATCTCAAAGGACTTATCCTTAAGGAAAAGGGAGATAAGGCAGGGGCAAAGAAGATATTTCAGGACATTATCAAAGAGGTTCCTGATTTTCAGCCGGCAATCTCAAATCTTTCTGAACTGAACAAGGGCTAAATGCAACCCTTTCAGTTTGGGTGTGTCATTAGGTACGAGTTATAACTTTGTTTGGGGGCCAATACTGAACATATTCTTATCAATATTATCGAAAAATGCCTCCAGGGAGACAGAGAGGCGTATTATGAACTCTACAAACGGTACAGCCGCAGTATGTACAACGTGGCCTACCGGATTGTCCACGATGAAGAAGAGGCCGAAGACGTACTTCAGGAAGGGTTTATAAGTGCTTTTAAGAACCTAGGGCACTATCGGGGAGACGCTACGTTTGGTGCCTGGTTGAAGCGAATAGTGGTGAACAAGGCCATCAATGCGGTGAAGAGAAAGAAGATGGATCGGTTTCCAGATGATGGACAGATCGATAGACCAGAAGAAAATGAGGATGAATTTCAGGATTTTCCTTTTACGGTGGAAAAGGTGAGAAGCGCGATGGATAGGTTGCCAGATGGATATAGAATGGTACTTTCCTTGTACTTGTTAGAAGGTTATGACCATGGTGAAATTGCCGAAATATTGGGTATTTCAGAATCGACCTCAAAGTCGCAATTTAACAGATCAAAAAAGAAGCTGAGGCAACTATTGGAAAAGGGTTGAGTGCAGCACAGACATTAAAATGGAATCAATATGAAAGACGCATTGAAGGAATTTATTGATAAGAACAGAGACGCTTTTGATCACAAAAGCCCTGGAGAAAATAACTGGAAATCTATTTCAGCGAAACTTCCTCAAATGAAGAGTGTGTCGCTTTGGAATTCGGTGATGATTTGGCGCGCGGCTGCGGTATTGTTCATGGGGCTGTCCGCTTTTCTTTTGTTAAATCGAGGAGCCACCCACCGAGAGCGCCAATCTGAAAAAATTAGCGAACAACACCTTCAGGGGGAGTTCAAGGATGTAGAATCTTTTTATAGCAGTGAGATAGCCAAAAAAGTAGCGTTGATCGATAACTTTGGCGATCCATTTGAGAGTGGTCGGTTTACCCAGGATTTTGAAAAACTGGACGCCATGTACCAGGTGCTGCGCGAAGAAATGAAAACAAGCCCCAGCGAAAAAGTACGGGACGCGCTTATTTTGAATATTTTAGTGAGAATTGATTTACTCAACCAACAGATAAAAAGATTAGAAGACGAGAAGAAGGGAAAGAAAGAAGCCCCGTCAGCCTAAGATTTTTCAAAACTTTGCGTTTTTCTTGGCGCCCTTTGCGTGCAATAAATTAAGTGTTGCGTAAGCCTAGCTGCTCAATCAACAAAACCTGTCAGCCTAAAAATCTTCATCGCTCTTCAATTCAAACTGCGCGATGGCAGAATCAAGGATTTTTCCATTTTCACACTTAATCACCCGGGCTGGAAATTTTTTGATAAGTCCGTAGCTGTGGGTAGCCATGAGTACGGCTGTGCCACTCTTATTAATCTGCTGAAACAATTTAAGAATGCCGCTGGAGACAGAGGGATCAAGGTTTCCTGTAGGCTCATCCGCAATGAGAATTAATGGTTCATTGATCAGTGCGCGCGCAATCACCACCCGTTGTTGTTCACCTCCGGAAAGTTGATGGGGCATTTTCTTCTCCACCGAACCGAGACCCACCTGCATAAGCACCTCGGCAAGCCGGCTTTTGGTTTTAGCGCCTTCTTTCCAGCCGGTGGCCTTCATCACAAAGGTGAGGTTTTCGCCTACACTGCGGTCTGGAAAAAGTTGAAAATCCTGAAAGATGATTCCAATTTTTCTTCTGAGAAGAGGTACCTCTTTCGATTTAATTTCCCGAATATTAAAACCGACTACTTGTATGTCCCCCAGGCGCAAAGGGAGGTCCCCATAAAGTGTTTTAAGCAGGGATGATTTTCCTGATCCGGTACGCCCCACAAGAAAAACGAACTCCCCTTTAGCGATATCAAAAGAAATGTTGTTCAGCACGGAATTGTGATCCTGAAAAATGGTAGCGTCTTCTACGCGTACTACGGGATCTGAAGAAAACATATCACAATTTATTTATACTAAACCCCAAAATCTTAAATTCTACATCTTTAAACAGGTAACTAGCAACTGACAACCTGAGACCTAAAACCTTTAACTTCTAAACCCAACCCTGACAACTGGTAACTGACAACTGGTAACTGACAACCTGTAACCTTAAACCTGTAACCTTAAACCTGTAACCTTAAACCTGAACTCATCACCCGTTTGCTTTTTTATGATCTGCTAAAAATTTCTCAAGGCCGCTGTCGGTCAGTGGATGCTTCAACAAATCCATAATTACCTTGAGTGGACAAGTAACTACGTCAGCTCCTATTTCAGCACACTTAATCAGGTGCATGGTGTGTCGGATGCTGGCTGCGAGTATTTCGGTCTCAAAACCATAGTTATCATAAATGTGGCGTACCTGCGCAATTAAATCCAGTCCATCCTGAGAGATATCATCAAGCCTTCCAATAAAAGGGGAAAGATAACTGGCACCTGCCTTGGCCGCCAGTATCGCCTGACCGGCTGAAAAAACGAGCGTACAATTTGTCCTGATTCCTTCACTGTGAAATTTTTTGATGGCCTTGATGCCTTCTTTAATCATAGGCACCTTCACTACGATTTTATCATCAATTTTAGCCAGTTCTTTGCCTTCTTTGAGGATGGCCTCATATTCGGTGGCGATCACCTCAGCACTCACATTATTATCCACAATTCCACATATCGCCTTGTAATGTCCCCTAATGTTCTCTGTCCCCGAAATACCTTCTTTTGCCATCAGCGAAGGATTGGTGGTTACCCCATCTAAAACTCCCAAATCATACGCTTCTTTAATTTCCTGAAGGTTTGCGGTGTCGATAAAAAATTTCATAGGGATATAGACGTTTAGTGTAAAACTATTTCAAGTTACAAAACTAACAGAAATGCAGGATTTAGGGAGTCAGAAGGAGAGATAAAAAAGGGCAAACCGAACATCGCACCGCTACAACTACCTACCCTTGCTACCTTCCGGTCCTGGGGGAGTTCAGCAGGAGCTGGTCGTGCCGATTTGCCGGCTGCAAAGGTAAGCGATAGGTATTAAACCACAAACCTAAGCACCGTGTTCATTTTGCTAATCCTGAAAGATAAAGATTGTACTCCATGCCGGAAACCTCATTGAATCCATCGACTTCCAAATCATCGAGGATAGTTTCATCAAATTCCCTGTCGGTTGCCTCCAATTGACCATTGGCATAAACAATCAATTCGTGTCCATTGAGATGAACAGGATTAAGTTTAATAAAAATTTTTGAACCCTCAATTTCTTTTTTGAAATATTGGTGAACGATATTTGAATGGATACTCATAGAAAATGCAGCATTTATCAGAGAGCCTTGAAACGGAAAGGCTTATAATTCAGCGACTAAAATACGAAGATGCGGAAGAAGTATTTTATGCGTACGCCAGTAAGTTGGAAGCAACACGATTTGTTTCGTGGCCGGTTCATCAATCGGTAGCTGATACAAACAAATATATCAAACAGGCAGTTTCGGACTGGAGGGAGGGGGTGTCTTATAATTATTCCTTAAGAACAAAAGAAGATGCCAAATTAATTGGCTCCATCGGGGTAGTCAATAACCAGGGGAATATCCAGTTGGGATATGTGGTCAGTCCTTCAGTCTGGAACAAGGGATATGCCACTGAGGCAGCAACAGGTTTGCTCAAACAACTAATAGCCTGGAACGGAGTGTATCGCATTTGGACATTCGTGGATATTGAAAACGTAGCCTCACAAAGAGTACTGTTAAAGGTGGGAATGGTGGAGGAAGTCCGGCTGCCCAACTGGTTTAGATTTGTGAACCAGGACAACCAACCCAAGACCTGCATTTTGTACAGGTATCCAAAAATAGGAGTGCGATAGGCTGGATGCATTTAACACAGCGAGATCGAAGATCAATTTCCACTGAGGGTTTATTTTCAAGCGATTGAGCCATGCGCGTTATATTCAGGATTACATTCGTTGTTTTAGCCATCAATTTGTTGTTGAAATTCCTAACTTAATTTACTTAAAATAAAGTGCCCGTATTTGTTATACTTACTTTTGATAATCAAAAACACATCCGTTTATGAGACAGTATTCCATTCTATTTGTGCTCCTGGTTATTTTTACAGCCTGTAGCACAGAAAAAAAGAACGAAGCCCTCCATGAGGGAATCAACCTGGCCGATAGGGACACCACCGTACGGCCGCAGGACGACCTATTCCATTTTGCCAATGGGGGTTGGATCGCGCGCACTAAAATTCCTGCTGACCGGGGGAGTTGGAACAGCTTCAGCGAATTGCTGGAACACAACAATGCCATCTTGCTAGAAGTCCTTAAAGAAGCAGCCAACAACCCTAATTACATCGATGGAACGGATCAGCGCAAGGCATCAGACTTTTATAGCATTGGCATGGATTCCCTGTTGGCAGAAAAGGTGGGTGCATCGGTATTGAAGCCGAAATTTGATAAAATTGAAAAAATAAACAATCCGGAAGCGCTTCAGCAATACCTTGTGGAGCAGGAACTGGAAGGAGGAGGTGCCTTTTTTGGCTTTTCCGTTTTCTCAGATCTTATGGATTCCAAAACCAATGCTGCCTACCTGGGTGCAGGGGGCTTGGGATTACCCGAACGGGATTATTACCTGAAAACGGATGATAAATCAAAAGAGACGAGACTCAAATATCTGGACCATGTGAGGACGATGATGCAATTGGCAGGGGAATCTCCAGAGCAGGCAAAAAAATCTGCAGATAAAGCGATGGCCATAGAAACACTATTGGCAAAAGCCACGCTGACAAAAGAAGAAAGTCGTGATCCTTCCAGGATGTACAACAAGAAGTCAGTGCAACAATTGCAGTCCCTTGCTGACGCAATCAATTGGAATAATTATTTTGATGGATTGGGTGTCCACATAGACAGCGTAATTGTGACAGAACCAGAATTCATAAAAGCCTGTCAGAAGATTTTTGAAAGCCAACGATGGAATGAGATACAGGCCTATCTCAAATGGACGGTAGTCAATGATGCAGCTCCTTTTTTAAACAACGCCTTTGTGGCGGAGTCTTTTGAATTCAACAGCAAGTATTTGCGTGGAACAGAAAAATTGCGCCCTCGATGGAAACGGGTACTGGCTGTTACTGATGGTTTAATGGGTGAGGCGATTGGACAACTTTATGTAGACAAAGCCTTCCCACCGGAAGCGAAGAAAAAAGCCATGGAGATGGTAGAGAATATTAAACTGGCGTTGGCCGATCGAATCAAACAATTGAATTGGATGACGGACTCGACCAAGCAAATGGCATTGAATAAGCTCAGTACTTTTACGGTAAAAATTGGATACCCTGACGAGTGGAAAAGTTATGCAGGTCTTCTTATTGATAAATCTCCCGAGTCATCCTCCTATTATAAAAATGCAACCAATGCCTCAAAATGGGCAACAAAACGGAACATTGAAAAACTGGGCAAGCCGGTTGATAAAAAAGAATGGCAAATGACCCCACAAACGGTAAACGCTTACTACAATCCGCTCTTCAACGAGATTGTGTTTCCAGCCGGAATCCTACAGCCGCCATTTTATAATTACAAAGCAGATGAAGCGGTCAACTATGGAGGTATCGGTGCTGTAATCGGTCATGAGATATCACATGGATTTGACGATGCTGGGAGTAAGTTCGATGCAGAGGGCAACATGAAAAACTGGTGGAAACCGCAGGACTTGAAATTGTTCCACCAGAAAGGAGATTCACTGGCCAGGCAATTCGATAAGTATGAGGTGCTTCCGGGGGTATTTGTTCAGGGCGAATTTACGCTGGGAGAAAATATTGGCGATCTGGGAGGAGTAAACGTGGCCTATGAGGGATTGCAGCGGTTTTTGAGAGAGAACGGAAGACCTGGATTGATTGATGGGTATACGCCCGAACAGCGTTTCTTTATTTCCTGGGCAAGTATTTGGAGGTCAAAGGACAAGGACGAGAGCTTAAGAACGCAGGTGAATACCGACCCGCATGCTCCGAATTTATTCAGGGCCAACGGCCCAGTAAGCAATGTAAATTCCTTCTATGAGGCATTTCATCTTAAACCCGGAGACAAGCTGTTTCGGGAAGAGAAGGACCGTGTAAAGATTTGGTAGAGGGAGGTATTAGCATCTAAATTTTGCCAGAGGGTTTGTAATCATGGCTCCCTTTAGTATTATTGCCCCACGAAATATCCATTTATGGGAAGAGGAGATAAAAAAACGAAGAAAGGTAAAATCTGGAAGGGTTCTTACGGCAACTCCAGGAAAAGGGCGGTGAACAAAGTGAAGCATACACCAGCAGCGAAGACCGCTGAAAAGGTAGAAGCCAAGCCCAAAGTAAAAAAAGCAGTAAAAAAGAAAGCGAAACCCGCAGATAACCAATGAGATCAAATAACAACATAGCATGGTGGTGGCATTTCCGAAAATCGGGGATTGGCTGCACGTGCTATAGTTAGAAATTAATATAGCATTTATGGATAGAAGCCCGCCCCGAGTCATCGGGGCGGGCTTCTTGTTTTTTATAGACTTTAAGAAAATGGACTTTAAAATTTATACACGATCAAAGAAACTGCTGGCGGATACGCTTACACCGGTCAATATCTATTTGAAATTGAGAGATGTGTATGCAGGCAGCTTTTTACTGGAGAGTTCCGACTATCATGGGCAGGAGAACAGCCTTTCGTTTATCTGTTGCGATCCCATTGCTTCTTTTCAGTTGGATGACGACAAGCTGACCACGAAATACCCGGACGGGAGCACGCATGTGGAAGTATTAACCACTAAAGGAGATGTGCTCACACAATTGGATCAGTTCAGAAATTCATTTCATGTCCAAAATGTGGATGCGAAATATACGTCCGGGGGTCTCTTTGGGTACATGGCCTATGATGCGGTTCGTTATTTTGAAAACATAGATATCACTATTACCAATAAGCAGATTCCGGACATACTCTACAAGGTATTTCGCTATGTGATTGTGATCAATCACTTTTCCAATGAACTGATACTTTTTGAAAATACAACCGCGCCTGAAACTCCGTCAGGATTGGAAGATTTACAAAAAATTATCAATAGCAATCGATTTAGTACTTTCTCCTTTTCGTCCAACTCAAGTGAGGTTTCCAATGTAACGGATGAAGCGTATTTGAAGATGGTCGCTTCCGGAATATCACATTGCCAGCGGGGAGATATATTTCAAATTGTGTTGTCCAGAAGGTTCACTTCTCAATTTCAGGGAGATGAATTCAATGTGTACCGGGCATTGCGGTCCATCAACCCATCGCCCTACTTATTTTATTTTGACTTTGGAAGCTTTAAAATATTTGGCTCCTCACCAGAAGCACAAATTCAAATCAAAGCCAAAGAAGCAGCGATCTTTCCCATTGCAGGTACCTTTAAGAGAACGGGCGATTACAAAGAAGATGCGAAACTTGCCGCTCTATTGGCGAATGATGAAAAGGAAAACGCAGAACATGTGATGCTGGTGGACCTTGCACGCAATGACATGAGCAGGGATGCTGGAGATGTGAAGGTGGAAGTGTTTAAAGAAATCCAATACTACAGCCATGTGATTCACCTGGTATCCAAAGTGGTGGGGAAAATTGGAGAATCTTCAACATTGAAAGTGGCAACCAATACTTTCCCTGCAGGCACTTTATCGGGTGCACCCAAGCACAACGCCATGACGCTCATCAATCAATATGAAAACAGCAATCGGGGTTTTTATGGGGGAGCCATTGGATTTCTTGGATTCAATGGGGACTTCAATCATGCCATTATGATTCGGACCTTTTTAAGCAAATCAAACGAACTGATTACGCAGGCAGGAGCAGGTATTGTTGCAAAATCAGTTCCTGAAAATGAATTACAGGAAGTGAATAACAAATTGGAAGCATTAAGAAAGGCCATTAGAATGGCAGAAGAAATATGAAAAAAGAGATGAAAGTGTTGGTGCTGGATAATTACGACTCGTTTACATACAACCTGGTGTACCTTCTCAAGGAATTGGAATTGGACACCACTGTGGTGCGCAACGATAAGATAGCGCTGGAGGAGATAAATGTGTTTGATAAAATTTTACTTTCCCCGGGGCCGGGAGTGCCGGATGAAGCGGGAATAATGAAACAACTGATAAGTGAGTACGGCCCCTATAAAAGTATCCTCGGTGTGTGTCTCGGTCACCAGGCGATTGCCGAGGTGTACAATGCTTCATTGTACAATATGGAGGAAGTGTTGCACGGGGTGACCAGCAAAACATTTTTTCCCGATAAGCAGGAGATACTTTTTAAAGACATTCCGGAAGAGATTGAAGTATGCCACTATCATTCGTGGTCGGTAGATCCGAAAAGTGTAAATGGGGAATTAAAAGTGACTGCCATCAACGAGAATGGCTTGGTGATGGCCATTGCACATACAAGGTATGATGTGAAGGGGGTGCAGTTTCATCCGGAGTCAATTTTGACACAGCATGGAAAGCAGATGATTGCTAATTGGATCAATAATTAAAATGATGGTGAAAGAATGAAAGAGATATTGAATGAATTGATAGGTTATCGCTCACTGGACAAGTCAACCGCCAGGCAGGTGCTGATGGAACTGGCATCTGGGAAATACAATCCAAGTCAGATGAGTGCTTTTATAACCGTGTACATGATGCGTGCCATTACCATCGATGAATTGGAAGGTTTTAGAGATGCGATGTTGGAGTTGTGTGTACCAGTAGAAACAGACCTGCCAGTGATCGATGTATGCGGTACGGGGGGTGATGGGAAGAACACTTTTAACATCTCCACGCTTTCGTCATTTGTGGTTGCGGCTGCTGGCCAACCTGTCGCCAAGCATGGCAATTACGGAGTGTCTTCAGTAAGTGGTTCTTCCAATGTAATGGAGCATTTCGGATATCAATTTTCAAATGACCTTTCGAAACTAAAGGATGAATTGGAAAGAGCGAACATTTTCTTTATGCACGCACCCTTGTTTCATCCGGCCATGAAGAACATTGCGCCCATCAGAAAGGAACTGGGTGTAAAAACATTTTTTAATATGCTAGGCCCTATCGTAAATCCGGCAAAGCCTCAAAGACAATTGGTGGGAGTATTCAGCCTGGAGCTGGCACGACAGTATGGATACCTCTATCAACAGGGTAAAAAAGATTATGTGATTTTACATGACCTGAATGGGTATGATGAGATATCCCTCACTGGACCTTTTAAGGTGTTTACTAATTGGGGGGAGGATCAACTCGAACCTTCAGATTTGGGCGTGCCTCAAATTAAGCCTGCTGATATTGCAGGCGGGGATACCGTAGAGGAGGCTGCTGAAATATTTATGAAAATTCTGGAAGGCAATGGTACCGAAGCACAAAATGCAGTGGTAATGGCAAATGCGGGGATGGCCTTGTATTGTGGTCATAAAGGAGAGGGAATTACAAAGGCGGTGAAGAAAGCGGAAGAAGCCCTGATGTCAGGTGCGGCATTACAAACATTCAAAAAGATGATTGGTTGACCATGGATATATTAAGCAAGATTGTAAAGCACAAGGAAAAAGAAGTAGCGGAAAGAAGGGACCTGTATCCCCTAAAACTGCTGGAACGGAGCATCTATTTTGAAACGCCATCTATTTCCCTGAAGCAATACATCAAAAGGAAGGACAAGTCGGGTGTAATAGCGGAGATCAAAAGAAAATCACCCTCCAAAGGAGATATCAATCCTCATGTTTCGGTAGAACGAACTTCAATAGAGTACATGCAGGCGGGAGCATCGGCACTTTCTGTACTTACGGACAATACTTTCTTTGGTGGAAGCAGCGATGACCTGACTACTGCGCGGAAATTTAATTTTTGCCCCATCCTTCGAAAGGATTTTGTAATTGACGAGTATCAACTCATTGAAGCCAAATCAATGGGGGCCGATGTGGTGTTGCTTATTGCAGCCATTTTGGATCCACCAAAGTTGAAGCGCCTTTGTGCCACTGCGCAATCCTTACAAATGGAAGTGCTATTGGAAGTACATGATGAGGAGGAGTTAAAAAACAATCTGGAAGCATTGCCGGATGTGATTGGTGTAAATAACAGAAACCTAAAAACTTTTGAGGTAAGCACGGAGTTGAGCAAGCAATTGATTCAGTGTATTCCCAATGAGTTTGTTAAAATATCTGAGAGTGGAATTGATACACCCGAGGTGGCAGCAGATTTGCGCGCATGTGGCTTTGACGGGTTTCTTATTGGCGAGTTGTTCATGCGATCAGGGAGGCCAGAACGTGCTGCCATGGAATTTATCAAAGAGTTGAATCGATTGGAAAAGAAAACCAAAACAGATGCAACCCATTAAACTAAAAGTCTGTGGAATGCGGGATAGCAGCAACATACGGGAGGTGGCATCGGTCCACCCTGATTTTATGGGATTTATATTTTATCAAAAATCACCACGGTATGTGGGATTGAATTTTAAAATCCCGGATAATCTGGATGTCAGTATTCAAAGAGTGGGGGTGTTTGTGAACGAGAAAGTGAAAACCATCATCGAATTGGTTACGAAACATTCTTTGGATTTTGTGCAGCTTCATGGAGATGAATCGTTAGAAGAATGCCAAGAACTAAAGAGAAATGGGATTAAGACAATGAAGGTTTTTTCTATCGATAATGCTTTTGATTTTGAAGGGGTAGCCCACTACCAACCTTACGCAGACTATGTCCTATTTGATACATTGGGTAAAGCGCGGGGTGGAAATGGGGTTCCGTTTGATTGGCACTTACTTAAAAAGTACAAAGGCGATGTTCCTTTCTTACTAAGTGGAGGTATTGACCCAGAAAATATTAGCCAAGTGAAAAAATTAAATCACGATCAACTATTTGCCATTGATGTAAACAGTGGAGTTGAAAGTGCGCCTGGTGTTAAAGACCTATCCAAACTCAATAGACTAATTAAAAACTTTAAAACATAGATGATGCAGGTAGATGAACGAGGGTATTACGGTCAGTTTGGAGGAGCATTTATTCCCGAAATGTTATATCCCAATGTAGAGGAGTTGAGAACCACCTACCGCTCTATCATGGAGCGTCAATCCTTTAAAAAGGAATTTGATGGGTTGCTTAAAACTTTTGTAGGGAGGCCCACGCCACTTTACCTGGCTTCCAGACTTTCTGAGAAATACAAAGCAAAGGTGTATTTAAAAAGAGAAGACCTCTGCCATACAGGTGCGCATAAAGTAAATAACACCGTGGGGCAAATCATTTTGGCAAAGCACCTGGGTAAAAGCAAAATCATTGCGGAAACTGGAGCAGGCCAGCATGGAGTAGCTACGGCTACGGTATGCGCACTGATGGGGATGGAGTGCATCGTGTACATGGGCAAACTGGACATGGAGAGACAAAAACCAAACGTAGAGCGAATGAAAATCCTTGGGGCTGCAGTAATTCCTTCATTGAGTGGCAGCATGACATTGAAAGATGCTACCAACGAAGCCATGCGTCATTGGATCAGCCATCCCGAAGACACGCATTATATTATCGGGTCGGTGGTGGGCCCTCATCCTTATCCGGACATGGTAGCCCGATTTCAGTCCGTCATTAGTAAGGAGATAAGAAGTCAACTGACCGAAGAGCAGGGCAATCCCTATCCCGATTATGTGATCGCCTGTGTGGGAGGAGGAAGTAATGCAGCGGGTGCCTTTTATCATTTCGTGGAAGAGCAACATGTGAACTTGATTGGCGTGGAAGCAGCAGGCAAAGGCGTAGACACTGGTGAATCTGCTGCTACCACTGTTCTTGGAAAACCGGGTGTGCTTCATGGAAGCAAAACATTGTTGATGCAAACAGCGGACGGACAAGTGATTGAGCCATACTCTATTTCTGCAGGGCTAGATTATCCGGGCATTGGCCCGATGCATGCGCATTTGTTTGATGTTGGGCGTGTACGTTTTTTAAATGCGACCGATGAGGAAGCCATGAATGCGGGGATAGCCCTGAGCCGTCTGGAAGGGATTATTCCGGCCATTGAATCGGCCCATGCCGTGGCAGCACTGGATAAACTGACGTTTGATACAGAGGATGTGGTGGTAATTAATCTCAGTGGAAGGGGGGATAAAGATTTGGAAACGTATATTCGCTGGGGAAAATACTAGGTATTAAATAAATAAAATGAAAACACATTACATACTTCTTCTTGCTATTATAACCAGTATAGCGGGTTGTGCCCCTAAAGAGAATAAAATCGATTTAAAAGCCTATCAAGATGAGATCAATGCCTGGCATGAAGATCGGGTAGAAAAAGAATTGGTGAGTGACCAGGGTTGGCTCAACCTGGCAGGGCTCTATTGGTTAAATGAAGGCTTCAATACTTTTGGAAGTGATCCCTCCAATGAGGTGGTGTTTCCGGAAGGAAAAATAGCACCGAATGCAGGAACGTTTGTGGTGCAGGGGGGTAAAGTGACGATGGAGGTAGCGAAAGGTGTGGAGATACTAAAAGATTCAGTACCGGTCACAAACGAAGTGATTCACATTCCTGACTCGGCTTTCTATCCAGTGATGAGTTACGGCACACTCCAATGGGTAATCATTGATCGATCAGGGAAATTGGGTGTTAGACTTCGCGACCTCAACAATGATGCGGTGAAGAATTTTAAGGGAGTGGAACGCTATCCCATCGACCCCAAATGGAGAGTGGAAGCAAGATTTGAAAAATACGAACCGATCAAACATATTGAGATCACCAATATCCTGGGACAAACATATCAGTCGCCTTGTCCCGGAGCATTGGTATTTACTATAGATGATGTTGAATATAGGTTGGATGCGGTTGATGATGGTACCGAAGGGGAGTACTACATACTCTTTGGCGACAAGACCAATGAAACAGAAACCTATCCTTCGGGGCGATACATGTATGTGAAATACCCCGATGAAGAAGGCAAAGTGATTGTGGATTTTAACAAAGGTTATAACCCACCTTGTGCCTTCACCAAATTTGCGACCTGCCCGCTACCACCAAAACAAAACGGTTTGAATTTGGCCATTACAGCGGGAGAAAAGAATTACGGCCATCATTAACGAAAGACACAGAGCAAGAACCATGGAAGTAATAGATCAAAAAGAGAATAGAATCAATGCGCTTTTTAAGAAAAACAAAAAAGGATTGTTGTCCGTCTACTACACAGCAGGCTTTCCAATGCGAGACGACACAGTGAGAATAGGAAAATTGTTGGAAGCGAGTGGTGCAGATATATTAGAAATAGGAGTTCCTTTCTCCGACCCGGTTGCTGACGGATCTGTTATTCAGGCGAGCAACAAAGCTGCGTTGGACAATGGGATGACGTTACGTTTGTTGTTGGATCAGGTGAGTGAGCTGAGAAACCGTGTAAAAGCCCCCATCATTTTGATGGGCTATTTTAATCCCATCTTTCAGTTTGGTGTGAAGGCATTTTGTGAAGCGGCAGCGGCAGCCGGAGTAGATGGATTGATTATCCCCGATTTGCCATTGCTGGAGTACCAGGAAATGTACAAAGCCACCTTTGAGGCAAATGGATTGCAAAACATTTTTTTGATATCGCCTACTACTTCTGAAGAACGCATCAGGACAATAGACAGCGTGTCCAACGGATTTATTTATGCAGTATCGTCTTCGTCCACCACGGGTGCAAAAAAAGATTTCAGCAAAGACCAGCGCAGCTACTTTGAAAGATTGCAAAAGATGAAATTAAAAAACCCATTGCTCATTGGTTTTGGCATTTCTAATCGCGAAGCTTTTACCGCTGCATGCAAGTACAGTGCCGGAGCGATTGTAGGGAGTGCATTCATTTCCATGTTGAAGAAAAGTGACAACATGGAAGAGGATATTCCTGAATTTGTAAACGCACTTAAGAACAGTTAATATGCTTATTCAGTTAAATCAATCCATTTCAATAGAGGAAAAGGAAAAGATAGAGGGAGTAGTAGCTGCTTTGGGGTATAAGACCACGCCCGTGAAAACGCAGGTAGGAGAATACGTGATCGGAATTGGAAAGAAGGATTTTGATATTCGTCAGATAGGCAGGCTTCCGGGTATTACCGATATACACCGTGTGTCGGACGATTACAAGTTGGTATCCAGAAAATGGAAAGTAAAGCGCACGGTAATTGATTTGGGGGATGGAGTAGAGATCGGCAATGGGTCATTGTCCATCATGGCCGGGCCTTGTTCTATTGAGTCGGAAGAACAAATAGAAGCTACGATAGCTCATCTGATTGAAAATAAGGTATCAATCATGCGAGGCGGTGTATTCAAGCCACGCAGTTCGCCTTATGCCTTCCGTGGGTTGGGAGCCGAAGGATTGAAGCTTTGGGCATCGATGGCACGGGCTGCTGGTATTAAAATCATCAGCGAGGTGATGCAGGTAAGTCAGGTGGAAGAGATGTACGACTATGTAGATGTATTTCAAGTAGGCGCACGTAATACACAAAATTTTAATTTGCTGGATGAACTGGGGCACATCGATAAACCCGTGATGATCAAACGAGGTATCTCAGGTACACTGGAAGAGTTGTTGTCTTCTGCTGAATATGTGTTCAGTGGAGGCAACGAAAGGCTTATCCTTTGTGAACGCGGTATACGTACCTATGAAAAAGCGAGCCGCAACACCATGGATGTAAACGCCATTCCCATATTGAAAGAGAAAACCCATTTACCGGTTATTGCCGACCCATCGCATGGTGTAGGCTTGCGCCAATATGTGGAGCCGATTGCACTGGCGAGTATCATGGCCGGTGCCGATGGGATTATCTATGAGATCCACCAGCAACCTGAAAAAGCGTTTAGCGATGCTCAGCAAACCCTCGATTTCAGCGAGTCGCAGCGCTTGGTAGAAAGGGCCCGAAAGGTATTTGAGTTGAGGGAAAATTTCTAACTTGATCTGAGATCACTAAAAACCTACTCGCAATTGGCGCGCGTGTTGTGCGGATTGCATGGGTGGTGGCTCACGCGTGACTTGCCACTATTTTAATTCGTCATTGCGAGGCAAGGAAGGGCGGGATGGCTTGCCGAAGCAATCTCTTTGATGGATGTATGGATTACCGCAATTGGCTCGCGTGTTGTGCGGATGGATGAAGGGTGTGGCTCACGCGTGACTTGCGATTTTTATATCTTTTATTAACAACTAAAATTATTGAAAATGATCGTATACGGAATTAAGAACTGCAATACAGTAAAGTCTGCCCTAGACTGGTTGAAGAAAAAGAAAATTGATTATGAATTCCACGACTACAAGAGCAAGGGCATTACCGCAACCAAATTGAAGGACTGGGGCAAGCAGGTAGGGTGGGAGACGTTGGTAAATAAAAAAGGCATGACCTGGCGCAAGCTGGACGATGCCGCCAAAGCCAAAGTAACGAACCTTACGGCAGCCATTGATCTGATGACTACCCAGACGAGTGTGATCAAAAGACCATTAATTGAAGTAAACGGTAAAGTGATAGCAGTCGGCTTTGATGAGGCGGAGTACAACAAGGTGGTGGGGTAGCTTTCAAGTGGGCTAATATTAAATAATGAAATTCGCAACTGGCGCGCGTGTTGTGCGGATGGATGAAGGGTGTGGCTCACGCGTGACTTGCGATAGCCCACGTGTAGCTTGCATGTCTTGAACCTTCCATTGTCAAAGTATTTTTGCCAGTCAAATAGAATTGCTAGTAGTAATACGCAGTTCTGGATACTTTAATTGAAAAAGGCCAGATCATGAGACCATCAATATTGCTATCGATTCTTTTCCTTCTTTTATTTGACCTACCCGACACACAGGCGCAGGTAATCAATGATCAGTTTTCACAACTCAAGTATCGACAACTAGGACCATTCCGAGGAGGGAGAAGTACAGCAGCAGCTGGTGTGCCCGATGATATTTTTACGTATTACATGGGATCTACGGGGGGTGGCGTTTGGAAAACGACAGATGGAGGAACTACTTGGGATAACGTTTCTGATGGATATTTTTCTGTAGGCTCGATAGGTGCCATTGAAGTAGCTCCTTCCGATAAAAATGTAGTGTATGTAGGTACTGGTTCTGCGGATCCTCGCGGCAATATTTCCACAGGAAAGGGAATGTACAAATCACAAGATGCCGGTAGCACCTGGCAGTTCATTGGATTGCCAAATGCAGGACAGATCAGTCGCATACAAATTCATCCTCGTAATGAAGAGCAGGTATACGCAGCCGTGCTGGGAAATATTTTTGGTCCCAGTAAGGAGAGAGGAATCTATCGAACGATGGATGGCGGAAAAAACTGGAAACAGATACTTTTTGTAAATGACAGCACAGGGGCAAGTGATTTGATAATGGATCCCAATAATCCGCGCATACTCTATGCGGGTTTTTGGCAAGCAGAAAGAAAGCCGTGGACTATGATCGATGGGGGCAATGGAAGTGGACTTTATAAGTCTACTGATGGCGGTGATACTTGGACTCGGCTTTCTGGCAAAGGAGGTCTGCCGACAGGGATTATCGGAAAAGTTGGAATTGCGGTTTCACCAGTAAACTCCAACAGGGTCTGGGTGATTCATGAACATCTGGATGAAACAAAAGGAGGGCTGTACCTTTCTGAAGATGGGGGTCAGCATTGGACAAGAGTCAGTAGGGATCACTTGATCCGACAGCGTGCGTGGTATTTCTCAAAGATTTTTGCCCATCCCACGGAAGAACATTCACTTTATATTGTTAATGTGAGTTTATTCAAATCAACAGATGATGGCAGATCCATTGTAAACATTCCCGTACCACACGGTGATAATCATTATGTTTGGATAAATCCCAAACATCCGAATTATTTGATCAACTGCAACGATGGTGGAGCGAATGTAAGTTTCAACGGAGGAAAGACATGGTCTACCCAATGGAACCAACCCACGGGTGAATTTTACAGAGTAACGGTGGACAATCAATTTCCTTACCGCGTGTATGGAGCGCAGCAAGACAATACAACCATTTCGATGCCAAGCAGAGGAGGAGACATTCATCCAGCCTCTGGCCTCTATGAAGTAGGTGGTGGTGAGAGTGGACACATAGCTGTAGACCCAAGAAATCCTGACATAGTATATGCTGGTTCCTATATTGGGATTATAACAAGAATAGATCGTTCTAAAGATTCTCATAAAAGTGTGAGTGCCTATCCTGAATTATATGACGGCATTGCAGGAAGAGATTTGAAATATAGATTTCAATGGAATGCACCTATACGTTTTTCTCCTCACGATCCAAATGTATTGTATATCACTTCTAATTATGTCCACCGATCTACGGATGAAGGCCAGACATGGAATGTGATTAGTCCAGACCTGACTAATAATATTGACGAATACTTGGATATACCTGGAGGACCCATTCAACATGATAATACATCTGTCGAATTGTACAGTACTATTTTTGCTTTTGAAGAATCGGTTTTGGAGAAGGGGGTATTATGGGCAGGGAGCGATGATGGGTTGATGTACATTTCCAGAGACAATGGAGTGTCGTGGAAAAACATTACCCCAAAAGGTATGCCCAAAGAAGGCACAGTAAATAGCATCGATCTATCCACCCATCAAAAGGGAAGGGCGCACATCGCAGTATATAAATACAGAGACAACGATTTCCGTCCGTATGTGTATCAAACCAACGACTATGGTAAAAACTGGAAATTATTGACGAATGGAACCAATGGAATTCCTGGGGATTACCCTGTGAGGGTGGTAAGGGAAGATCCTGCGAGAGAGGGCTTACTTTATGCAGGTACTGAGTTTGGCATGTTTATCTCTTTTGATAATGGCACGAATTGGCAACCATTTCAGCAAAACTTACCCATCACTCCTGTGACCGATATAGCGGTTCACAATAAAGATTTGGTAGTGTCCACGCAGGGACGTGCCTATTGGATTTTGGATGATCTTTCTCCGCTTCACAATTGGAACCGAAACGGGGAGACGCAACTGCTTACTCCAAGATTGACCTACCGCACACAAATTTCAAATGCACGCGGTGAGTTTAGACCAGACCCGGCCCCAACAGGAGCACTCTTTCATTATTATTTACCGAAAGCAGATACGGTGGAGATTATTATCAACGATGTAAAAAATAATGAAGTGAATCGCTATAAGAACATTGCAGGCAAGTCGGGCATTAACCGTTTTGGTTGGGATCTTACTTATCCAAAAGCCAAACTGATTCCCGGTACATTTATTTATCTGAGCTACTCAGGGAGACCAAAGGTGATTCCTGGTGAGTATAAAGTGATGTTAAAAGCAGGAGGTCGTACCTATGAACAAATGCTTACCGTAAAGGCAGACCCTAGGTGGAAGGTGGATATGGCTGGACTGGAGGAGCAACTAAAAGTACAAATTAAAGTTAGAGACATGGTGACAGACATTCATAAATACATCGCTTCTATAAGATCGCTTAGAGAGCAGCTCAACCAAGTACATGATTGGGTGGGGCAGCAAGCACTCCGTGAATCCATAAACGATTTTGTTACTAAGCTTACTGTTATTGAAGAAGAGTTGATACAAACCAAAACGGAAAGCCATCAGGACCCCATCAATTACCCTGTTAGGTTAGATACTCAGATGGGTTATTTATACTCCGTAACCAATTCACAGGAGGGAAGGCCTAATAATTCAATTTATGATCGTTTAAAAGATTTGGAAAAAGATTGGGCGGAAGTGAAAAGCCGTTATGATAACTTGGTGAATGACAGGTTACCTAAGATCGAGGCAACACTCACTGGACTTGATGTTCCGCTTATAAAGAAAGAGAATTGATGATCTTAAAAACTATAATAACTGCTATAATGTGATAGTGTATTGAAAAGATTTGATGAACAATAAACACTTCTGGTGGATACACTTCACATCCGATGGAAGATCGCTGGCAGAACGGAACTAAACCTCAGTCTACCGGACAGAGGGTTGTCTTTCAAGATGGATAGATTTAGTTCTGTGGCTCGGTTGTTCTTAATGATATTCAACGGGCCTAATAAGCCACTTGGGAAATATCAATAGCCCACACCCTCATTGATCGAGAGGGGCTGCCCAAATAGTGAAGGCAAATCCAAGTTCTACTTTCTTACTTTGCCATGCAACCATATACTGCCTGCAAGCGTCATACGATTGTATGCACACACAGGCGCTCAACAACGGATGATAGATGATAACAATTAATCTTTATCATTTGAAAAGCACAGCAGCAACTGCAGCAACTGGCGCGCGTGTTGTGCGGATGCACGTGTGGGGGCTCACGCGTGACTTGCTGACAAGAATATATCATTTGTATTTAAAAAGAGCAGAGCAGCTTTTGACAGCCATTAGAATTATCTGACCCATCAAAACCTACAATATGCTTACCAATCACCTAAAAATTGCCATTCGCACCCTACTCAAATTCAAAGAGTATGCGGTCATCAATTTAATTGGCCTTGGGCTAGGCATCACCACGGGTATTTTTATTCTGCTTTACGTTTCAGATGAGTTGTCTTTCGATCGCTTTCATGTAAATGGAGATCGGGTGTACAGGGTAGGCACTGATGTGGCAGACATCAAAACAGGTGTGGTCACCAGTTCTATGGAAACCAATGGATGGCCGGTAGGCGCATTACTTAAAGAAGAATACCCGGAAGTAGAAGCTGTAATCTACACCCGCAATGGATCAAGCCTTCCAGTGATGTACGAGGGGAAACGCCAGGAAGAACGAATCTTTTTTGCGTCAGGTGATTTTTTCAAATTATTCAGCTTCTCTTTCCTGGAAGGAGATCCAACGACCGCCCTTACACAACCTTATAGCATAGTGATCACAGAAACCCTTGAAAAAAAATATTTCAAAGACCAATCTGCGCTGGGAAAAACGATGGTATTGGCAGATACACTTTCCTTCCTAGTAACGGGTGTATTAAAAGACTTACCCTCTCAATCGCACATGCAATTCGGTGCACTTCTTTCTTTTGATACTTTTGCTTTGCTGGATAAGGATTTCAGTTTCGAGGATGGATGGGGAAATCTCAATGTCAGAAACTATGTATTGCTCAAAGAGGATGTAAACAGGGAAGCCTTTTTCTCTAAGGCAAAAAACCTATACATGGACCACGTGAAGGAGGACTTGGAAAAATATGGGATGTACCTGTACTTAGGCTTTGAGCCGCTAACCGATATTTATCTCAAATCAAACAGAGGCAACGGCATGGGACCTTCTGGAAGTATCGATCGGGTGTATCTTGTGTCCGGAATTGCAATATTCGTTACTTTATTGGCGTGTATCAATTTTGTGAACCTTACCACCGCACGCTCTACGTACAGGGCCAAAGAGGTAGGGTTGCGTAAAGTGTCAGGATCTTCAAGAGCTGCACTTATTCGTCAGTTCTTAAGTGAATCGTTTATTATGATTATGGCGTCATTGCTCTTCGCACTTGTGCTGGTAGCTATGCTCGCTCCGTTGTTCAACGACCTCATGGAGAAAAATTATGATGTACTTAGCTTGCTACAGCCTCAATTTATAGGGAGTATGGTTGCCCTGTTAATAGCCATCACTATTTTATCTGGATACTACCCGGCCTTCGTACTATCTGGCTTAAGACCAGTGGAAGTGTTAAAAGGAAAATTGCACACAAGTGCAAGAGGAATTCAATTGCGTAGGGCGTTGGTGGTTTTTCAATTTATGATCTCAGCAACTTTAATCATTTTCACGCTGGTAATTAATCGTCAGTTGGACTTCATGAAAAACAGGGACCTTGGTTTTCAGGGCGATCAAATAATAGTGGTAGATGTTTCAAAACTGCCATCCACAAAATTTATAAAGCCCGCCAGTTTTAAAAATGATTTGAGAAGTTTATCGGGTGTGCAAAATGTTACTTTTTCCAATGCCTTACCGGGAAAACCTGGTTGGGTAGGGCAATGGGCCAGGGCCGAAGAAAAATCGGCCGATGAAAGTGTGGGTGTGGAGTACATGTCAATTGACGAGGACTACTTGGGTACGTTGGGTTTGAAATTAGTAGCAGGTCGCAATTTTGATTTATCCCGTCCTGCTGAACTGGATGAGGGGCTGATCATTAATGAAACCACGGTGAATGCCATGGGGTGGGAAAGCCCTGAGGACGCCATTGGCAAAAAAATCACTTCACCCTCTCAACAACCTTCAGGTATCGTCATTGGTGTGGTAAAGGATTACAATGAATTTGGACTGCAAAAAAATGTTTATCCAATGGCCATGGATTATGCTCCGGAAAACTCAAGGTACTTTGCAATAAAATACGATGCTGCCAACACAGAAAATATTTTAGGAAATATCTCTGAATTGTGGAAGAAGTATTATGAAGGCTACGACTTTGAGTACTTCTTTCTAAATGAAAATTTTGAAAGACAATACTTTGCGGAACAACGTTTGGCCAAAGTATTCAATGTTTTCTCAGCGGGTTCAATCGTTATTGCCGTAATTGGATTGTTTGGATTGGTCTCATTCATGGTGGTAACCAGAACCAAAGAAATTGGAATCAGAAAGGTATTGGGGGCAAACATCTTTAGCATACTGCGGCTTTTAGCCGGGGAATTCGTTGGACTGGTATTGATTGCCAATTTGATAGCTTTTCCTATTGTTTGGTATTTTGCCAATGAGTGGCTCGAAGGATTTGCCTACCGCACCACACTGAGTTTACTTTTATTTGTTTTACCATTGATAGGTGCTTTGGTAATCACGCTGATCACAGTGGGTGCACAAACCTTGAAAGCGGCAATGACAGAGCCGGTTAAATCACTGCGCCATGAGTAGATGTTTGCCTCATATTTATAGGTGGTGAGGAAGTAACTTTCCTGAACTAAAAATGGTCGTCAGGTTACCCATAGTGAATATCTATTGCAGCCTGACGACTTATCCTTAATTCTTTTTCCATTCCGGCATACGACCGGGTGTATAGGGGGCACCTGCACCTTCCAGTTTTTTCTCAATGGCAGGTATTTCTTTCTCAATAACTTGTTTTAATGCTGCATTCATCGTGTCATATTCTTCCCCCGCCCACTGCAATTGATTTTTCATAGTGGTGGTGGGCTCACTGGTGCTGCCATAACCCGAATATATGGCACTCGATAACCGGCTATTGATTGATGGCTCTCTATCAATGTCCAATTGACTTGCTACACGATCGCCAAACATTTTATCCTGTAGACTGCGTAATTTGTTTTCTAAGTCCAATATCTCTTTTGCAAAACTTTGGTTGGGTTCGGATACACTGAATACTGCCTCTTTTAAGTATTTCACTTTTTGGTTGGCATCGCGCAAAATGGCAGAGGTACCTTCTATGCTTCGTTGCAGTTCTGCTGCCTGCCGTTGCCATGCAACCAGTGCAGGTCGGTCTGTAGCGGGAAGGGTAGTGCCTGGCAAAACCTTTACTATAAATTTTTCTCCTCCGATAATTTCAGTCAATACACCATCAACATATTTACTCATTGATAACGTGTAGTTTCCGGGAGCGGCCAGTTGTCCTACATCATCAGACTGGAAAGGATTATCATTAAGTTTTGGACTGATGTCAATTGGATTTGAGCTTGGGTATCTGAAGTCCCAGGTGATTCGATTAATCCCTTTTTTCGTTGGCGCTTTTAATTTACGGATGATATCACCTTTTTCATTTTTTACAGTAAACAAAAGATACGGTGAATCCTCACCTTCCTCTTCCTTCAGTCGATCATAAGATGGATAGTTCACGTCTTTGCCCCCTTTGGCCAACTTGCTTTCTTCTTCCTGTCTCTTTTCTTTGTTCGTTTTTAAATCATCTCTGAAGTAATAGGTGAATACTGCACCTACTTGGGGGTTGGGTGTATTGAAATAAGATTCACCTTGAAACCCTTTGCCCCTAATTCCCAACGGTGTGCTTTCAACAAACATCCAGCTGTCTTTGATAGGAAATACATATCCTTCTTTGTTTTCAGTCTGGTTGATATTGCGCAATGGAGAATAATCATCCAATATGTAAAAGCCCCTGCCAAAAGTAGCCAACACCAAATCGTTTTCTCTTTTTTGTATGGCCATGTCTCGAACAGCAATGGTAGGTAATCCACCTTTTAATGGCTTCCAGGAGGCTCCTCCATCATTGGAGAAGTGCACGCCAAACTCAGTTCCTACAAATAATAGATTGGCATCAACGTGGTCCTCCGCAATGCTGTAGGTGGAACCGCGCTCCGGTAGGTTGGCAGTGATAGAAGCCCAGGTTTGTCCTTTGTTTGTGCTCTTATAAATGTAAGGTTTGAAATCACCTCGCTTATGGTTGTTCAGTGTCGTGTAAATCACATTTTCATCGTGTTGTGAGGTCAGTATATGATACACGTAAGTCATGGAAGGGGCACCAGCGAATGATTCTGTTTTCTTCCAGATTTTACCACCATCGGTAGTTATTTGTACCAGCCCATCATCAGTTCCAATCACTATTAAGTTTTCATTTTTTGGAGATTCAGACAATGCGCTGACTGTTCCATAAGGTGCCACACCATCGTTCTTGCCTGTGGCATCAATGCCCCAAACCCTTCCCATTATTGGGAGTTTGTTGCGGTCTTCATTTCTCGTAACATCTTCACTGATCACTTGCCATGTGTTGCCGTAGTCATCACTCTTAAAAATTTTATTGGCTGCGATGTAAAGACGGCCACTCTTATGTGGACTTGTTTGAAGAGGCGCATCCCAATTCCAACGGTATTCTTTTTCTCCTTTACGCGGTTGAGGTTGGATACCCATATTTTCACCCGTGGCTTTATCATAGCGGGTAAGGCCACCATGCTGACTTTGAGCATATACAATATTGACATTGAACGGATCGATGGCACTTTCAAATCCGTCTCCTCCTTGTGTAACAAACCAATTGTCATTGACGATTCCGTTTTCACTGCGTGTCCGGGACGGGCCACCCAAACTAAAGTTATCCTGGGTCCCACCATATACATAGTAGAATGGTTCAGTATTGTCTACCTCTACTTTATAGAATTGAGTAACAGGAAGGTTTGATTTGAATTGCCAGGTTTTTGCGCCATCCCATGTCTCATAGATACCTCCGTCACATCCGTTACGCATGTGATTCGTGTTAGCAGGATTTACCCAAAGCGCATGATTGTCCACGTGTTTGGCATCTTCTCCAATAGACCTGAAGTTTTTTCCACCATCATCACTTACACTAATGGCATACCCCATGGTATATACCCTGTCTTTGTTTTTGGGGTCCGCTATTACTTCATTGTAATAATTCCCACCGGTTTGGTGACTGCTCATTTTCTCCCATTTGGCTCCCTGTGTGGTTGATCTATAGAATCCTTCATCTTTGGCAGCCTCTACAATAGCATAAATATACTCTGGATCAGCGGGTGAAATTGCCAATCCAATGCGGCCCATGTCTGAGGTGGGTAACCCATTGTTAACTTTGTCCCATTGGGTACCACCATTTGTAGTCTTGTACATTCCAGAGCCTGGCCCTCCACTGACATACGCATAGTCACTGCGCATCCGCTGATGTGCTGATGCATAAAGTATATTAGGGTCTCGTGGATCCATTACAATGTCATTCACTCCTGTATATTGATCAATCTTAAGCACCTGATTCCATGTTTTACCACCATCAGTAGTTTTGTATACACCACGTTCACCGCCCTCTTTCCACAATGGCCCAAGAGCGGCTACATACACTGTATTGGAGTTAGTGGGATCAACAATTATCCTTCCAATGTGCTCTGATGTTTTCAGGCCCATATTTTTCCAACTTGCACCTGCATCTTCTGATTTGTACACCCCGTCTCCATAAGCCACACTGCGCTGGTTGTTGTTTTCGCCTGATCCAACCCAAACCACATTAGAGTTACCAGGGTCAAGGGTAACACATCCAATAGAATAGCTCCCCTGGCTGTCGAAGATAGGCTGATAGGAAGTTCCTGCGTTGATGGTTTTCCAAACACCTCCAGATGCAGTAGCAACATAATATTCATTGTAATTATTGGGATTCACAGCAAAATCTGCAATCCTTCCAGAGGTAACAGAAGGTCCGATATTCCGAAACTTTAGCCCACTGAGAGAAACTTCTTCTTTCTTGTTTTCCACAGGATTTGTGGTTTGCCTGTTTCGTTGTGCCCAGGATATTGAGCTCATTGTAATTAGTAGAAACAATATATTTTTTCGCATGTTAAAAGTAGTTGAATGGACTATTGTGATGTACCTTCTGAATTGCATTCGTTTCAGATTTTTATTGAAGAATGAATTTAAGAATTTTTTAGGATCTTTCGTTGAATATCCTTTTCGTTCTCTGATTCAATCCATTTTTTAGCTTCCAGGGTCGTGACAAATGTATTCAGGTCTACATCGTATAAGTCATCAAATCCTTTCTGTGCTACAGTTTTTTTGTTGACGTACTCTTCAGGTAGAATGAGGCCGACCCGGAGCAAGCCGGCACGTTTCAATTCCGCCCGGTGGTTGACCCGCCATGCATTAAGTTCAGCTTCATCTCTGTCCATTACCCGGGTAATATTTGATATCCAATTTACTGTTTGATAATTTTTTATGAAATCAATGCTCGTTCGGAGCAACTCTGTAGTCTGTGCAAAGGTGCCTGTTTGTTTCCAATTGAGACCAATACAATTTAATGGAGCATTGTAGTATACGGTTGCGATCTCATTGTCTATCAATACCTGCTCTTCAAGGTTGTCATGCGCAGGAAAGGTCAATGTAAATTGAGTTCCCTGATGGAGAACGCTTTCCACCTCAATGCTCCCTTCCAATGCTTCTACCTGAAGTTTTACAAGAAATAGGCCCAGTCCTTTCCCTTCCGTATGAGCATGAAATCGTTTGTAAAGGCCAAATAACTTGCTTCCATAAGCCTCCAGATCAATACCCAAACCATTGTCTTCTATGATGATTTTAACCACACCATGATGAGCATGCGATGAAATATGTAGGGTTGGTTTCCTTTCCAGTGATCTGTATTTTATGCCATTACTGATCAGATTATAAAGAATACTGTGGAGCATTGGTCGGACGGAGTAGATAGAGGGGTGTGCTTTAAAATCAAGTTGAAGGTCGATGTGATTTTCATCAATATCCTTCTTTAAAAGCTTAACAATATTATTGACTTCGTTTTCCAACGATAATTTTTGTCTGATCCGTGTAATATCATTTCGTATATCAATGATGTTACTAAGATCTTTAATAGTGCCGTCCAAAGTGCTTACCGATTCTTTCAGGTGATTAAATATCTCTTGGTTATTTTTGTTTAAATTGGATTGATCAAGTAAGTGAAGCAGACCTGTGAGGCTGGCCACTGGACCGCGAAGATTATGGGAGATAGTATATGAAAATTGTTGAAGCTCGTTGTTGTGTCGAATGAGTTCTACGTTAGTTTCGGTGAGTAAGTTGTTTTTATTGATAAGCTCGTTATTGAGGCTACGGTTTTCGATGGTGAGCCTTTCTCTTTGTTGTTCAATGCGTTCTGAGGCTTTCAATATCTCCTCTTGCCTTTCAGAGAGTTGATGAATTAATGATTTGTTCTCATTTTCAGATTTCTCAAAACTATTTTTAAGAAAATAGGTACTCCCCGTTAGCACAAAATAATTATAAACAAAAATGAAATTCATGAAGTAGTAGTTCGGAGCGGTAAACCCTAACTGATAATAACCCGCTTTAAAAAAGTAGTGTATAGGATCGTAAAATACTAGCGCAAGAAAGGATAAGAGAAGCCCAAATAAAATCTGCTTGCGTTCTTTTAATGAGAACAAAATGAAGGGTAAAATGGATGCGCAAAGGATAATGATCCTAAATTGAAAATATTCAAATTCTTCAAGTGACTCCAGATGATCAAACTTATCCAAAATAGAAATAATGAGAGAGGGGAGGGTGACCAGGCTGATGAGCACGATTCTGCTCCAATTGATTTTTCCGAAATGATTAAGAAGAGGAGGAATCAGAAACAAAAAGGAAACAACCAACGCCAATTGCGTGGATGCAATCCATTGAAAATATACATATGCCACAGAAAAAAGCAGGAATACCAGCAAAGAAATAATGAAGCTAACCCTATTGCATATTTGGATATACCTTCTTTTAGTTAGATTGACTCCGAAATGGATGCCAATATCACTTATTGTATGCCATGCTTTCATGTGGAAAAGAAGCAATATAAGCAACTCGCTATTTTTAAACCCTAGTCCGCCCCTCAAAAATTGGTATCTTTAACCTCCCTTTATGAACTTGAATTGCTCATGCATAAACAATACTAAAAAATATAAAGTTGACAATGGATAGAAAAATCCTTGAACGTGCATATGAATTGATGTGGACCGCCCGGCACATGGCCATTCTCTATGAGGAGAACAAAGAGGTATGCAGTAAATATGTTCATAGCACTTCCCGGGGGCATGAAGCCATTCAACTGGCTACCGGCCTCCAACTTAAAGCGTTCGATTTTGCATCCCTCTACTACCGGGATGAATCCGTTTTATTGGGAATGGGCCTGGAGCCTTATGAGTTGATGCTGCAACTTTTGGCCAAAAGAGATGATCCCTTTTCAGGTGGCAGAACCTATTATGGCCATCCAGCTCTAAAAAGAAAGGGCTTTCCTCTTATTCCTCACCAAAGTTCAGCCACAGGCATGCAGGCAATTCCTGCCACTGGTATGGCACATGGACTTTCCTACCTGGAATCTCAAGGATTATTAAAGGGTAAAAACAAAGGGATTGTTTTATGTTCACTGGGAGATGGATCGGTCACGGAGGGAGAAGTGGCCGAAGCCTTTCAAATGGCCGTTTTGAAAAAACTTCCAATATTATACCTGGTCCAGGATAACGACTGGGGAATATCTGCAACCGGAAAAGAAATGCGCGCCATGGATGCGTATGAATATGCAGCTGGTTTTAAAGGTCTGGAGCGGATGAGGATAGATGGAGCTAGGTTTGAAGAAAGTTTTATGGGTATGGCGAAGGCCATTGACCATGTAAGAAAAAACAGAGCGCCTATGCTGGTGCATGCCAAATGCCCCTTACTTGGACATCATACTTCTGGGGTGCGAAAGGAATGGTACAGAGGAGACGACCTGGCAGAACATGAAAAGCAAGATCCGCTGCCCAGATTTGAAAGCTACTTATTGAAGATCAAGTTCACCAGGAAAAAATTGGATGAACTAAAGAAGAAGGCAATTGCCAAAGTAAATAGTGACTATAATAAAGCAATTGCCTCGCCTGATCCTATTCTGGAAGAGTTTGATACCCATGAATTTGCTCCTACGCCTGTCACGGAAGAAAAAGGCAACAGGAGTCCTAAGGGGGGTGAAAAGGTAGTGATGGTAGATGCTGCCCTTCATGCAGTAGACGAAATATTAAGAAAGCATCCTGAAGCACTGTTGTATGGTCAGGATGTAGGAGGAAAATTAGGAGGTGTTTTTAGAGAAGCTGCCACCCTTGCTCAAAAGTATGGTGACGAGCGGGTATTTAATACGCCCATTCAGGAAGCCTACATTGTAGGGTCAACGGCAGGGATGTCTGCAGTAGGCGCCAAGCCCATGGTAGAAATTCAATTTGCGGATTATATCTGGCCGGGTATCAACCAGCTGGTGGAAGAACTCTCCAAAAGTTGTTACATCACAAAAGGTAAATTTCCAATACAATCTTTGATAAGGGTACCCACAGGTGCCTATGGGGGGGGTGGCCCTTACCATTCGGGCAGTGTCGAGTCTGCCTTACTCACCATAAGGGGGATTAAAATTGTTTACCCCTCCAATGCCGCAGATATGAAAGGCCTTTTGAAAGCTTCCTTTTACGACCCCAACCCTGTGGTACTGCTGGAGCACAAGGGACTTTATTGGAGCAAAGTACCGGGAACATTGGATGCAAAAACGATCGAGCCGGATGAGGATTATATAATTCCTTTAGGCAAAGCCAATAGGGTACAAATTGCAGATGATGAAAAAATTACTGTGGGCGAGTCAGCCGTAATTATTACCTATGGCATGGGGGTGTACTGGGCCAAAGAAGCAGCTAAGTCGTTTGAAGGCCGCGTAGAGATTCTGGACTTGCGCACACTCAATCCTGTGGACTGGGAAGCAATTGTGGATTCGGTAAAAATACATGGAAGGGCTTTTGTACTTACCGAAGAACCTTTGATGAATTCGTTTGCAGAGTCGCTAGCAGGAAGAATTTCCAAAGAGTGCTTCACTGCATTGGATGCACCGGTGTGGACATATGGAGCAGCTAACTTACCCGCGGTACCGCTTAATGTAGATATGGAGAAGAGGATGCTGCCCAATGCCGAGAAGGTAAAGGTTGAGCTTAAAAAGTTGTTCGACTTTTGACTCCGTCCCCAGATGCTAGAAGGGATACCCGATTCCAATATTATAAATAACAGGTTCTCTCCCAACGCCAAATGGCCTGAAGAATTTCATTTCATCCAGTACGAAACGCTCGCCCTCTTTCCGAGAGGGATCAATGACCTTCATTCCCACATCGAACCGGAGCACAAGGAACGAGAAGTCAAATCGCAAACCAAATCCGGTACCCACTGCAAGCTCTTTGTAGAAATTATCAAATTGAAACTTGGTGCTGCCCGTCCAGGAAGCTTGACTGGGTTCACTGGAGCCAGAGGTCAGTTGATTTTCATCAAATGACCACACATTGCCCCAGTCTACAAACACAGCTCCGTCTACAAATCCAAATAATTTTTTGCGAAGCTCAACACTTCCTTCCAAAAGAATTTCCCCAGGTTTCTCAAAGCTATAATCAAACAATCCGTTTTGTTTGGGATTGCCACTAAGGAGCGGGGGTGCTGAACCTACACCGAGTCTTCTTGGGCGCCAGGCACGCACACTGTTACTTCCCCCGGCAAAGAAATATTTTTCGTAAGGAAGCACACGTTCTTTAGAATACGACCAGCCAACCCCTGTATTGATGCGGTAGGCCAACACAGAATTGCTGTTTAGGATTCTGTTTTTTCTATAGTCTACATTGAGGCGCAAGAACCTAAAAAGTTGCAGGTTTTCTTTTTCTATTATTTTCGGAGTGTAGATTTTAAGGAATGTACCTCCACTCTCAGCCTGTACGCGTAAAAACTTTGAGTTGCTGCTGGTGTTTCCATAATTCTCTGGATTCCAGGTCATGGAAAAAATCATACTACTGACAAATGAAGGATTAAAAGCCAGCCTGATGTTATTGCCCTGTGTGGCACTGAGATTATTGAGCAAGGCCCGAAAGCTACTGTCGAGCTTGGATTGTATAATATTAAGATTGGCCAACGTAAAGGAATATTGGGTGACACGTTTATTTTCCCAGGAGTAGGTGTACGAGAAGGTAGTGGTCTCTCGTTCATACTCCGGTCGCTTGGAGCGGGCAAATCCACCGAGTAGTTTTGTTTTTGGATTTAGTTTACCAATTCTTTCCTGTGCTGCCTTACTTAACGGAATTAAAAATTGTGGAAAGGTAATGGTGGCGTTAATACCCGCTTCAATGCTCTTGTAGAAATTCTCTCTATCGGTAGCGGAGGCGACTCCTTCAAATCCTGCCCGCCCGTTAAGTTCAAAAATTTCCATTCCACCGAAAAGATTTCGTTTTAAAAAACTCATGTTGTAATAAGGGCCTGGATACCCTTGTGTAACGGTAAGCCCTGCTTCATTGGACCATGAGTATTTGTTAAGTGAACTGGAGTACATGTTGGCGATGAACTTACCGCCAGATGTGTCATAATTAATATTTACAAACTTAAACATGCCCAGGTTGGCCAGCTGGCGTTGTGTGTTGATCGTGGCGGTACGACTATAAAGACTGTCTTGATGAAAGAATATACGCTGACTTAGAATCCTTTTACTGTATTCATTGTGATAGTATTGATAGGTTATATCACGGTAGGGAACGATTTTCCTTTTTGTGTTGATGCTGGGTGCTTGGGTGTTGGCATCAGTGATAAAAATAATGGAGTCGATTCGAAATTGTTTGTGAGCAGATAAGCCTGTAGGATTGTAGATATTAAGGCGCAACGCAATTTTGTGATAGCCATCGTAAGTTGTGTCAATATCGTATTCCACATAATCGCGACCAAAAGCAAAGTACCCATTGTCCTTCAGGAGGTTGTCAATTCTTTCTCGCTCCAGATTAAGTGTGTTCTGGTTGAACTGGGCTCCTTTTTTAATGAGACTGAGGTTTATGTTCTTTTCGAAAAGGGTTTCAATTTTTTGATCTTCGATAGCATGAGAAATGGAATCGTAGAAATAAGGCGCCTTGGGATCAAGGTGGTAGTTAATGGATACTTTTTTCCCACCCTCTGTTTTTTCTATGTGGACGGTGGCTTCGAAATAACCACGGGTAAATAAATAATCAGTTAACTTCTCAGCGGAAAGAGCGACAGTAGAAGAATCATAAACCGCAGCCTTTTCTCCCCACTGCATAAACATATTGCCATTTTCAATTTTCCCATTCAACACATCCATCTTGCGTTGTTTTCTGTATTGCAAGGAGGACCTTTTCTTCTCGTTTTTGCTTTTGGCAATTCTGCGATTGTACCTTGTCTCTACTTTTTCTTTTTTGGCTACAAATTTATCGGGGTTGTATCGGTTCTTCCCTGTGGCATACATCCACACCAGCGAGTTGATAGGGAGCCCCAGAAGCCTTCTATTGGTTTTTTGAATATAAAGGTCGTTGAGGCCTTCTTTTTTAAATCCTTTTGGGGTAATCGTTTTTTGTTTGTAGAGGAGTTTTTCGCCCGGTGCAAGGTAACGGGTACCCAAACACCCGGAAAATAGAATGGATAACAGGCCGGCCGTTAAAAAATATCTAAATTTCCCCTTCAAAAGCAGCATATGATTAGTAAGAGCCAGATCAAATTCATCAAATCCTTGCAATTAAAGAAATACCGTATAGAGGAGCAATGTTTTGTGGTGGATGGGGAGAAAGGAGTGGGGGAAGTGATGAAGTCGGATTTCAAAATTGAGATGTTACTGGTTACTGAATCTTTCCGGGAAAGACATGAGCAATTACTGGATACTGTGGATGGCAACATATGGGTAGTTTCTGAAAAACAGTTGGCACACTTGAGTTCTTTTCAAACCAACGAAAGTGCCCTTGCAGTAGTCAGGCAAAAACCAAACCAGGTACCCACGTTGGGGCAGAATGAATTCATTTTGGTGCTGGACGACATCAGGGATCCCGGAAATTTGGGTACCATGATTAGAACTGCGGATTGGTATGGCATTAGAAAAATAGTGGCTTCACAACACACCGCTGATTGCTATAACCCCAAAGTAATCAATTCCACCATGGGTTCTTTTACACGGGTTCATTTCGCCTATGCCGACTTACTCACCCTGATCCCCAAATGGGATACTTCGGTGTACGGAACTTTCATGGTGGGCGAAGATGTGCATACCCAATCCTTCGATAAAAGGGGCGTGATTGTAATTGGAAATGAGGCAAAAGGAATCTCTTCGGAAATCGAATCGTTGGTAACCCATAAGATCACGATACCTGGGGTAGCCGGTGCCGAGTCACTCAATGCTGCTGTGGCCGCAGGGATTGTGATGGACAACTGGAGCCGTTTAAAAAAATGATTGACTGTCATCACTGGCCTCATCGGAAATGCGTTGGGCATGTTCTCTTCCCAGGTATTTGTCGATAGTGTAGTGACCCGCGTAAATTAAGGGGGTAAGGGCAATCGCCACTATAAATTTGTAGATATAATTGGTAACCCCAATGGCTATAATTTGTGAGGTAGTAAATATTCCGGTGAATGCAATGAACAACACCACGAAGCTGTCCACTAATTGTGATACAACGGTAGACCCTGTTGCCCTTAGCCAAAGTTTTTTATGCCCGGTAATCCTTCTCAATTTTTGAAATACATACACATCTACAAGTTGCCCTAACAAAAATGCAGTAAGTGAGCCAATAATAATGCGTTGTCCCTGTCCAAATATTTTATAGAAGGCAAAATTGATATTGAAGAAGTGCCCCTCGGCATCCATGCTATTGGCATCCAACCACCAGGCAGCTGGTGGTAGTTTCATTGTTAGAAAAATAACAACAAATGAATAAGCAATGAAGCTGGCTGTTAGATAGCTTATCTTTTTCACACCAGGCTTGCCAAAGTATTCGTTGATCAGATCGGAGGTGACAAATACAATGGGCCAAATAATAACGCCTGCTGTTAAGTTAAAATCCATGGTAAATCCAAGGATATCCAAATGGGCAGGAGATAGTCCAATTGTCCTCTCAAAAGAAAATATTTTGACACCAATCATTTCCGCAATAATCGCGTTGGTAAGAAAAATGCCGCAAAGGATAATGAAAAGATTGTTCTTCTTGCGGGTTAGTTCGGGACTCATAACTTTATAATGTCTAGGGTTTCTCCTTCAATTGCAAGTTTTGTGTTTTTGAATAAAGTAGCCGCTTCTTCCCGCAAGGGATCAAGCACTTTGTATCTTGCAGAGTAATGACCAATGAGCAAACATTTTACGTGGGCCATGTTGGCAATTTTAGCCGCTTGTATGGTGGTGCTGTGAAAAGTGGCAGCAGCCTTATCCTCATGCTCCTCCATAAAGGTGGCTTCATGGTACAATAAATCTACATCCTTAATTTGGGGCACGATACTTTCGTCATAGGCTGTGTCTGAGCAATAGGCAAACGAATGAGAAGGACGTGGTGGAAGGGTATAATCTTCGTTTTTATAGAGCAATTCACCTTGTTCATCTACAACATCCTTCCCTAGTTTTAATTGGGCGATATGAGCGAGTAGAATATTTTTGGGGAACGTTGCTTTGTCTATTCTTTTTGGTTTTTCCTTTTCGCGAAATAGAAAGCCGGTGCAGGGTACCTTGTGTTGAAGGGGTATGGAATGAACGGTAAGAACATCGTCTTCATACAAACAAACTGATTTGCCAGGTGGGATGGCATGAAAGATCAGTTTATAGTGTAAGGCAGACCTGGAATATTTTAACTGAAGGGTGATGATTTCATCCAAGCCGGGTTGGCTATAAATGTGGAGATCGTTGGTTCTTCTTTGTAGATGCATGCTAAAAAGTAAACCCATAAGCCCCAGGTAATGATCGCCATGGAGATGGCTGATAAAAACCTTATCAATCTTTTGAGTAGGAATGGAGTAACGCTTCAATTGTGTTTGAATTCCTTCTCCACAATCAATAAGAATATGATGCTTTTGAACATTAAGATATTGCGAGGAGGGGTACCTTCCATAGGCGGGCAGTGCTCCGCTAGATCCTAATATAGTAAGTTGAAAAGGCATTTGTTTGCTAAAAATAAATCCCAACGGGATAGGTCGGGATTTATATAAAATTTTTATTCAGGACCTTTTAGGAATCCCCGTCTTTCATGTCTTTTTCGATCTCGTGCATAAAAACTGCGTCTATGGCCTCTTCCACAGTAGGAAGAATATGGAGCACACTGTCCAGTTGCGAAATTTTAATCAATTTCAGTGTGTGCTCTGATAATTTGGCAAGTACAAAAATGCCATCATCCTCTTGAAAAATCCGGTTGCCAACCAGGAGTGCACTCAGGCCGGAAGAATCCGTATACTTCACTTCTGTCAGATCGAGAATGATGTTCCTAACACCCTCAGCATGCAAGGTGATCATTTGGGTCTTCAGATCCGGGGCGATACTCGAATCCATCTTTTCTTCGTGGAGACCCAACAAACTGTACTTCTCTTGTTTATCTATCGTATACTTCATAATTCCATTTTCAATCCTAAAAATAGTTTATTTTATGGAATTAACGATACGCTGCTCGATTCGTTCTAAAAGCGAGTCATAATCGATGGCTTCAAGCATTTTCCCTGTCATCTGCTGATACAATTCTTTGTATCGGTCAGAAATAGATGTTACAATCGCATTGGTCATTTCGGGTATTTGTTGCCCTTCTTTACCCTGAAATCCATTCTCGATCAGCCATTGCCTTACAAACTCTTTGGAGAGCTGTTTCTGAGGTTGTCCTTCCGATTGCCTTTTTTCGTATCCTTCTTTATAAAAATAACGGGACGAATCGGGAGTATGGATTTCATCAATCAAATAAATGGTGCCGTTGTGTTTACCAAATTCATATTTGGTATCGACCAATATCAGCCCTCGTTTTTCTGCCAATGCGGTTCCCCTTGCGTACAATGCCCGGGTATATGCTTCTAGTTTTTCATATTCATTTTCAATGACCAAACCCTTTTTTATAATTTCTTCCCTTGAAATGTCTTCATCGTGGCCCACTTTTGCTTTTGTAGTAGGGGTAATGATGGGGGTGGGCAGTGGGTCGTTCTCCTTTAATCCCTCTGGCATAGGCACACCGCAAAGGATTCGTTTTCCCGCACGATACTCCCTCCATGCGTGACCGGCCAGGTAGCCCCTGATTACCATTTCGACAGGAAAAGTTTCGCACTTAAAACCTATGGTGACGTTAGGGTCGGGGGTGGAAAGCACCCAGTTGGGAACAAGGTCTTTGGTGGCTTCGAGGTTATCAGCGGCAATCTGATTGAGTACACGGCCTTTGTCAGGAATGGCTTTTGGAAGAATGACATCGAAAGCAGAGATTCGGTCGGTAGCAACCATGGCCATTTTATCTCCGAAAAAGTAAACATCCCTTACCTTACCGCTGTAAAAACCTGTCTGACCTTTGAACTTAAATTGGGTCTCCTTAATTGCCTTCATGGAGTGTTCATTATTTTGCAAAGTAAGAAATGGAAGGGGGAACACCCAATGCCCTCCCTCACTTATTTTTCATCAATGAGAATGCCTGCCTTGAAGGTGTATGTCTTCGTCACGTTGCCTTTCTCATCGTATTCAATCCAGTCTTTGTGCTTTTTGTTGGCGATGTATTCTCCCCGCTCTTTAATCATACCATTTTCATAAAAGCCGGTGTACAATCCATGCTGGCGCCCGGCACGATACTCACATTGCCACTGTACTTTACCGTTTTCATAATAGCTTCTGACCGGTCCGGTAATTAAACCAAATTGATAGGTTTCCTCCAATGCCTTTGTACCCGGTGGAGAGTAGGTGGTCTTTAGGCCATGAAGCTTTCCGTTTTCATAAGTTTCTTTCAACTTCAGGGCCTTGCCATCCGCAGCGTAGTACAACCATACCCCTTCAGGTTTTTCTTTCTTAAATGTTTTTCGTGAGAGTTGAATCCCTTCCTCGTTAAACTCATCTTTGACGGTAGACTGGCCATTTGGAGACACTTGCTCTCGTGTTTTTATTTTGCCGTTGGGGTAGTAGGCAATATTTACACCTACTTTATTTCCTTCTTTGAATTGAAAATTGTGACGAATGCTTCCATCGGGATAATAAGCGATGTTATTTCCATGAAGTTTACTATCCAAAAAGTTAGCATCGAGCAGAAGATGCCCCTCCTCATCATAATTTTTGAAGTTCCCTGTCTTTTCACCCGGGTTCATGGTAGAGATTGTTTCCAGTTGACCGTTGGGGAAATAGGTTTTATAAAAATCGGTTAATACCCCGTCTTTAAAATTGGCTTCCGTTTCTTTTCCTCCATCTTCATAAAAAGTGATGGTAAGTCCATTGGGTTTTTTATTCTTGTAATTGATTTCCTTTCTCAATTTACCGGAGGGGTAGAATTCTTTCACCAACCCATCGGGCTTTCCCTTCGAAAAATAAGACTCACTTTTAATTACTCCGGATTCAAAAAAGGAATGGATACTGTCAACCAAAAGATTGTTTTGATAGAACGCGCGTTGAATGAGAATTCCATTATCATCATAAATTTCTACAGGGCCGTGTCTCTTCCCATTGAGGTAATTGATTTTTCGAACCAATGTTCCCTCTTCATTGTATTCACTGAAAAATCCTGAGCGGTAACCATCGGAAAATATCCCCTCCACTTCCGTATGTCCATTGGGATAATATCTTTTGTACGCGCCATCCAGGGTCTCGTTATCTTGTTTAGAAACAGTATACTCCTCCTGCAGTTGTCGTTTTTGTGGGTCAAAGTACTTTCTGACCACACGTTGGGCAGAAGCAGAAAACCCAAGAAATATAAATACAACAATAAGATTCCGAGATATCATATGCCTTATTGACTCACCAACGAATAATCAGCAATGATGTTGCATGAAGGCAATGCCCGCTATTCTTTTACAACCTTTCTATTACAATGGCAGAAGCACCCCCACCTCCATTACAAATACCTGCGACACCAATGCTCGCATTGTTTTGTTTCAATACATTGGCCAGGGTAACGGTAATGCGTGCTCCGGAGGCGCCCAGGGGATGGCCCAGGGCCACAGCACCACCATTCACATTTACCTTTTCTACATCCAGGCCGAGGTTTTTATTATTAGCCAGTGCCACGGCAGAAAATGCTTCGTTGATTTCGTAATAGGCTACGTCCTTTTTATCGACTCCTGCCATTTTCATGGCTTTGGGTATTGCCAGTGATGGAGCAGTGGTGAACCACATTGGATCCTGGGCCGCATCTGCAAACCCGAGAATTCTTGCAATGGGCTTCAACCCCAATTCAATCGCTTTTTCTTTGCTCATCAATATTACGGCCGCAGCTCCGTCATTAAGGGTGGAGGCATTGGCGGCAGTAGCAGTTCCGTCCTTACCAAACGCGGGTTTTAAGGATGGAATCTTATCAAAAAACACATTCTTATACTCCTCGTCCTCACCCATCAGGGTCCCTTCTCCTTTTCTTCCCTTAATCTCCACAGGCACCACTTCCTCCTTAAACTTTCCGGCCGTCCAGGCAGCAGCTGCTCTTTTGTACGAATTGATGGCAAACTCATCTTGCGCCTCGCGCGAAATATTCATCTCCTTGGCAGTGTTGTCCGAGCACACACCCATGGCACAATGGTTATAGATATCATTCAACCCATCGAAAGATAAGCCATCGACCATCTCTCCATTGCCAAACTTATACCCAAATCGGGCTTTGGGTAAATAGTAGGGAACATTACTCATGCTCTCCATTCCTCCTGCTACCACCACATCATTGTGACCAAGCAGGATGGACTGGGCACCTACCATAATGGCTTTCATTCCGGAGGCACATACTTTGTTGACTTGTGTGCAGGGAATTTCATACCCTAACCCAGCGGCAACTGCCACTTGCGTAGCGGGGGCCTGGCCTAAGCCTGCGGAAATAACATTGCCCATATACACCTCCTGAATTGTTTTTGTATCAAGGTGGATGCGCTCTAACGCACCCTTAACAGCCGTAGCACCCAACTGAATGGCGCTTAAACTGGATAGGCTTCCGCCAAAACTTCCTATGGGTGTTCTTACTGCGGATACGATGTATACTTCTTTCATGATTAGTATTTTAGTCCTTAGTCTTTAGTCTTGAGTATTTAGTCCTTGGTCTAGTCTGAGACTAATGACTCAAGACTATAAACTCAAGACTATTTATTACCAGTCTGGTTTGGTTTTATCTTTCGGTTTGGTGGCTTTGCGTTTGTTTTGCTGCAGGTATTGGATTTCCTGATTTTTCATGGCCTCCAATATCATTTTTGCTTTCTCCTCACTCATCTCCATGTCTTTGAGCTTGTCAGCAACGGAAGGAGGGATGTCTTTTTTCTCTTTGTTCTCCTCGTTCTTTTCCTGCTCTTTTTGTTCTTCACTCTTTTCTTTGTCTTTCTTCTCCTGCTCTTCTTTGTCTTTCTTTTGCTGGTCCTGATCTTTTTTCTCTTGGTCCTTTTTCTCCTGATCTTGTTTCTCTTTTTGATCTTTATTCTCTTTGTCTTTTGAATCTTTTTTCTGATCGTCTTTCTTATCCTGATCTTTTTTCTGATCCTTATTGTCTTTCTTCTGCTCCTCCTGTTTCTTCTGCTCTTCCAGTTTTTTCTTTACCATTTCATAGTTATAGCGCGCCTCTTCATTGGAGGGGTCAGTACGCAGCGATTGTTTAAAGTATTCAAGTGCTTCTTCATATTTTCCGGTACGATTGGCCATCACACCCAACTGCAAGTTGGACAAGGAGCGCATCTGAGCCGAGTTGCTCTGTAGGAGAGATTGGTACTGACTTTTGGCCTGGGTGGTATCGTTCATTTGAAAGAGGGCATTGGCCAAATTCATAACCACCTCATTTTCATTCACCTGAAGAGAATCGACCAAAAACTGATATTTTTCTGCAGCTGTTTTATAATCTCCGGATTGATAGGCTTTTTTCGCCTCAGATTTGAGGCTGTTGATCAATGCAATGTTATCAATACCGGATAAGAGGAGAACAGCGATCAAAAATCCGATGATTAACTTCATATTTTTACGGTCTTCACATTCACTAACACATCAATTACTAGCAAAAATAGTGCAATTAAAAGGAAATAATGATAACGGTTGGCGCTCACGTCCACAAAGCGGGTGTCGCGCAATTCACCTTCAATTCCACTGATTGTATTGATTAATCGCGATACATCATTTTTAGTTTCATTGATCTCGAAATACTCTCCTCCGGTGCGATTGGCAAGGGATTGCAACGACCTGGAATCCAGTCGCGTGACTACCGTATTTCCCTGCCTGTCGGTTTTGAAGCCACTTCCCGCATACAATTGGCTTCCCTTAGCGGTACCCACACCTAACGTAAATAGTTTGATGTCATTATCCTGTATTTTTTTAACGCTTTCATTCGTGTCTTCTCCAAAATCTTCACCGTCACTGATCAGTATGATTACTTTGGATTTTTGCTGGGAACTAGGTCCTTCCTGATCGCTCAGTTTGGTGAGCGCCATGCGCAGGGGAGGCCCAAAATCCGTGCCGGAGGAAGGGACCAGCCCTGTATTCATCGTTTCGATGAAAAGATTGAGTGCATTTTGATCGTAGGTAAGCGGACTTTGCATAAATGCTTCCGAAGAGAAAATGATAATCCCGATCCGGTCAGAACTAAAGGCATCCACAATCCGCTTCATTTCAAACTTAACCTTCTCGAGGCGGCTGGGTTGAATGTCAAATGCCTCCATAGACTTTGATAAGTCAACACAAATCATAATGTCTTTGCCCACAGACTTTACTTCCTTTCGTGAATCGCCAAAGGAGGGGCCGAGAAAGGCAACCAGCAAAAGGGCAAATAAGAGGGAGCGAATGATCAGTTTGTAAAAGATGTTGCCGTAGGGTGTGTTCAGCCTTTTTGCAATACGTACTACCTTTATAATATAGACAATATAGAACCCCAGGAAAAGGAAGGTGAGTATTGCCTCAAATAGTCCAAAATCACGAAACCAGGTCATTTATTCCTTTTGACGCAATTATAGGGAAATAGGTTGTGAATATAAATACGAAATTGTGCAACAGGCACAGACCAATCAGGTAGCTCGAAGTATTATTTTGTTTCTTTTCGAATTCCATATTGTCTCCCTGCCCTGAAAGCACCAGCGAGCGCCATTGGAATTTTAGCTTCCTCAATAATTACGTTGGCTTTGGCTTCCTGTACCCGGGCAATCATCTCTTGTTCACTGGCTACCGCCATGGCCCTTCTTTCCTCTGCCTTGGCTTTGGCTACGTTAAGGTCAGCATTGGCCTGATCCATTTGAAGAATAGCGCCAATGTTGCGGCCGATATTAATATCGGCAATGTCAATGGATAAAATAGTGTAGGCGGTACCTGCATCCAGCCCATTTTCAAGAACAGTCTTAGAGATGCGGTCAGGATTTTCAAGGACCTGCATATAACTGGATTGACCAATGGTAGAGATAATACCTTGCCCTACCCTGGCTTTAATGGTTTCTTCTCCAGCACCACCCACCAGTTGCTGAATATTTGCACGAACTGTAACCCTTGCTTCTGTGATCAACTGGATACCTTCAATAGATACTCCCGTAATGGCCGGCACAATAATCATATAGGGTGATACGGACAGCTGTACGGCTCTTAATACATCTCTTCCTGCCAGGTCAATCGCTGTGGCTTGCTGATAGTTCATCTTTAAATTGGCTTTATCTGCTACCACCAGGGCCTTGATCACATTGGTGAGATTACCTTTGGCGAGATAATGGGTCTCTAATTGGCTGGCGGTAATTCCTTGTATGCCCGCTTTTGTGGCCAGGATCAGAGACCGAACGATAAGTGCTGGGGGTACCTTGCGCACACGCATAAACACAAGGTTCAGCAGGTTTACATGAACCCCCGAAAAGAGGGCAGTAATCCAAAGGTTGAGTGGGAGCACATATAGAAATAGCCACAGGCCAATCACTATACCACCAATCCATACGAGAATCATATATTCAGCCATGACATGCAAATTAAAAAGAATGCCCAAGGTAGCACAAGGAGGACTGGAATTCAGGCTTTCCTCTAGAATTACTTTCGTTTATAGTTCTTTATTAGCTCAGAGTGCAGGGGTGAATTAGGCATTTATAAAAATCTGTGTTATCTTTGCCCAAGTTTTTAGCAGAAATCATTCTGTTTAGTCAAATTATTCCATTGAGGAAAGTTATTGCTACTCCCAATTTTTGTTTGCTGAAGATCAAATGTGCTAGGATATTATTTATCCAACTCATTGCTGATTAACATTTTACCATTTTTCCCAGCAGAGGCACAATATATTTTTTAACAAACAAAATGAATAGTTTAAGACAAAAAAGAAGACCAAGGACCAACTCTAGCCCAAATCAAAGAAATCAATCCAATAAGCGCAAAGGACCTGCGGTAAGTACCATCGATCCCCGCTTATTTGTAAAGAAAGCAACTCCCCAAACGGAAGCAACCTTTCAACCCTCCTTTAAGATTCAGGATTTGAAAGTAGATGCGCGCATCAAAACCAACTTACTGAACAAGGGTTATAACTTTCTGACCGAAATACAGGAACATGCCATTCAACCTGTGTTGGAAGGCAAGGATGTAATGGGCATTGCCCAAACAGGAACTGGTAAGACCGCTGCATTTCTTGTTCCAATAATAAACAATCTATTGGGTAAGCCAGCCTCATTTCAAGTGCTGGTGGTATTGCCTACCAGGGAATTGGCCGTACAGGTAGAAGAGGAATTGAAAAGCATTGGAGTAGGACTGAACATTTCGAGTGCCTGCTTTATTGGAGGAACCAGTGTGGGGCGCGATATTACAAGACTGAAAAGACCCACTCATTTCGTAATTGGCACTCCAGGAAGACTGATAGATTTGGCGCGCCAAAATGCACTTCATTTTAGGGACTTTAAAACCCTGATTTTGGATGA
>JAHBUB010000025.1 GCA_019638285.1 Cyclobacteriaceae bacterium
TAAATAAGCAACCGACAGATAATCCCCGAAACTAGCCTTGGAGGGCGAGGACGGCACTCTTTGCAGGTTTTCAAAGCATCGTTCAGTACTGGTGGCAAAGCTATAAAGATCCGTGGTAGACGAAGATACTAGAGTAGCTCCATGTGTATCTCGTCTAAGGGATGAATTATCATTGACCCCTATTCCCCCAATTAAAAACAGGAGAATAAACCCGGACAGGATCACCGATCTTAAAATATCATATATATTCTTTACGCTTTTCACCTTTACAAAGGTAAGATGGTTCAAGGATAAGAATCAATAACTCCTTTCATTTTATTATTTACCCGTAAGGATAAATGCACCCCAAAAATAAGGGTCAGGATGTGTTTTTCTTAAAGATTGTTGTGCTGTAGCAAAGTGCCCTAGGGTAGTTTGAATAAATCTACTCTGCATGTAAGTACAAACAGTTAATTTTAATTACGTGGAGTACTAAATCAGATATCTGGTTTAGATTAGAATACTGAGTAGTGCCTTATCATAAAAGAAGCAAGTGGTTCACTCAAAGAATAAACGCAAACCTCGTTCTTCTCTGTATATAATTGGCTTAAGCTGAAATGCCCCTTCTATGTTCTTTTCAGTAAGCACCTCCTCTTTTGACCCACTGGCTACCAATTGGCCATTTTGGATGAGGTGGATCACATCACCAAATCGGGCGGCCAAGTTCAAGTCATGCACCACCCCCACCACTACTAAATCTTTTTGCTTTAAAAGTTCTATCACCTTGTGCATAAACTGAAATTGATAATGTATATCCAAAAAGGTTAACGGTTCATCTAGCAAAAGATAACGTCCCTGATCAGGCAATGGATACCAAAGTTGTGTAAGCACGCGCGCAAAATGAACGCGCTGACGCTCTCCTCCACTCAAAGTCAGGTAGTTTCGTTCTGCCATTTCTTCTACTTCAAAAAATTTCAAAGCAGCGATACAGGCCTCTTCGTCTACCTGTTTTGGTGCTCCGGCAAAATGAGGATAACGCCCCATCATTACAATCTCCCATACTTTTAGCGGAAATGCCAGATCAATATTCTGTGAAAGTACCGCCCTCATTCTGGCCAGGTTTTTATCCCGTAAGGTTTTACTATCCACGGATTGGTACATTACTTTGCCCTCATAATTTGTCATTTGCCTGCTAAGCACTTTCATCAAAGTAGATTTGCCGGCACCATTTGGCCCAATAATCAGGTTGAGTTTACCGGGCAGGAATTGAGCAGACACTTTATCGAGAAGGATCTTATCTCCAATACGAACAGTAATATTTTCGGCCTCAAGCATACACTAAAAGTAATATTGTTTTTTGCGCAGTAAGGTGATGAATACAGGAACCCCGACTAGCGCGGTAACGATCCCGATGGGAAGTTCGGCAGGAGCCAAAAGCAGCCGCGAAACAAGATCTGCCATACTTAATAAAATACCTCCGACTATCGCACTCCCGATGATGAGAAACCTATTGTCCGAACCACCCATCAAACGCAGAAGATGAGGCACCACAAGACCTACAAAACTGATCACACCCATAAATGCGGTAGACACTGCGACCAGTAGCACATTGAGTGTAATTACTATTATCTGCAACCATTTTAAATTCACTCCAAGAAAAATCGCCTCATCCTCTCCCATCATCAGCGCATTGAGTTGTTTGGCATAGCGCATGGAAATGATGGTACACACTACCGTAACTATACCAATGATCGTAACCGAAATCCAATTGGCCCCTGATAGCGTTCCCAGGTTCCAGAAGGTAATGGATCGGGCTTGAGGATCGCGTGCTAGGTAAGAAAGAAATCCCACACCACTAAGAAAGAGTGCATTGATGGCAAGGCCCATAAGCAGTAAAGCCACCACAGAACTCTTTCCTGTGGCTCTGTTTTGAGACAATAAAAAGACAGCCACGGTGGATACCGCCCCGCCAATACAAGCCGCTAACGGCAAAGTCCACTCACCCAAATGAAACTTAATGACAGAACCTAATACAAAATAAAGTGATGCGCCAAATGCCGCACCACTGGACGTGCCTATAAGACCAGGTTCTACAATGGGGTTGCGAAATAGGGCTTGCATTAGTACACCCCCTACAGCAAGGCTTGCACCCACCAACACTCCGGCAAAAGCACGGGGCAACCTGATCTGCAAGAATATCCTTTCGTTCAAATTGAGTTCATCCCCACTTATCCATTTGGAAATAGAAGATTGTATCTCTGTCCATGAAATAGTAATGGCTCCAAACTTTAAAGACAGAAAAAAAGTAATTATCAGAAGGATTATAAGAACCGGAAATAATACTTTATTCTTTTTATTGAGTCTTTTCATCTCGATGAATTAACTCCTGGAGCATAAGTATCACCTCGCCTGTTCTTGGGCCAAAGTATACCATATCATGTTCTTCTACGCGATAAATTCTGTTATTGGCAGCCGCACGGGTGCCCGCTACACCCGGTAGGGATTTTATTTGTTCAGGTGAACCAAGACGGTCGTATCCGTAGTCAGTTAACAGAATTACATCTGGATCAGACTTGGCTATTACCTCAGCTGACAATTGCATCATACCTTTGTCTCCGGGAATAGGAATTGTTCCTCCGGCCATTCGTATTAAGTCTCCGGTAGTACTATTTTCTGTCATGGTGAGATATAGGTTACCAGCTCTTCCATAATGAATAACCACTACTTTTGGTTTTTCTGTGTACTTGGCCAGTGCTTCTTCTGCCCTACGTACATCCCGATCGAGCTTTGTGTTCAATGAGTCTGCGGCTTTCTCCTTTCCAAAATATTTTCCTATCTCTGATACCAGTGCTTTTGAACTTTCAATGTCGTTACCTTTTGTGTTAAATACCATCATTGGTATTTTCAATTCTGCCATTTGTTGCATCACCTGCTCGGGGCCTACATTATTATCGTGAATGATCATGGTCGGTTTCATAGAAAGTATCCCCTCTGTACTTAACGCCCGATGATACCCCACTGTGGGTAATTCTTTTATTTCGGGAGGATAGGTACTGGAAAGATCAACCGCAACGAGATCTTTTTGTGCATCTAATTCATAAATAATTTCATTGTATTGCTTGGAAAGGCACACTATCCTCTTTTCGTTTTCTGCCTTTTGATCCTTATTAGAGAATCTTCCACATCCGGTAAGTAGAATTACCAGGAGGTAAATAATATTAGACATTCTCATAGTTATAATTTTAAAAAAAAAGAGAGCAGGTAGTGAACCCGCCCTCTGTTCTTGATTTAGAATATGTATTTCAAATTTAATCCACCAAAGTAATTAATTTTATCGGGTGCTGGAATATATGCATCTGCTAACTGGTTAACGAAAACCATATAGTAGTATCGCTGTCCTGTAATATTATTTGCACCAAAATATGCATCTATATCAAAATGATCTGAAACCATTTTATGATACCCCACCTTTGCGTTCACCAGGCGGTAGATTTGGGATTCAAATGCACCATCCGATGTGATTGGCATAGAATCTTTGAATGAATAATTCAAATTGCCATAAAAGCCATTGTTGGCCGATAAATCGATACCCACATTGGCTACTATTGGAGATACACCTGCCACAGCCTTTCCTGTGTAGTCTGCAATGGCCTTTTGCCCTGCAACGATTGTCTCATACGTAAAATCTTTATACTTAAAATCTGAATAGGTAAGATTTGCAAACGGACGCGCATAATTTAAGAAACCTGTTGACGATTGATAAGCCTTATAGGCCACTGCAATTTCCAAGCCTCTATTTTGCTGCTTGCCGCCATTGGCTATGTAGCTGTACAATGTGGTGGTGTTATTAAGAGGGACTGCTACAGATGTCATCTTATCAGAAAATTCAGCGTCAAATAATGCCACTTGATAATTTAATTTACTGTCTAACAAAGAACCTTTTGTGCCAATCTCAAACTGATTGCCTATCTCGGGCCTTAGCCCGGTATTTAATTCACCAGTAGTAGAAATTACAATATTGGAACTAACGGGTGCCTTGTATCCTTTGCTATAAGAAGCATAAGCAGAAAGGGAACTGTTAAATACTTTGTTAATGGCAAAATGAGGTGACACCATGTTATCATAAGTAATTTCATAATGTGTAGGCTTGCCTCCTGAAGGAATATTGTTGGCTGCTGAATAAACGCGATCGTTCAATTCAATATTCATTGTGCTCATGCCTACTCCAGCAGTAATAGAAACATTATGAGGCAGCGATAGTGTCCATTCAGTAAATGAGGATGTGGTTCCACTCATGGCGGACTGGTTACTTCTCAAATTGCTAATTATATTATATCCACTGAGGTTGGTGCTGTCCGCAACCATTCCATAACCTATAATCTGAGCATATTGACGTTGTGATTCAACTCCAACAATACCACTTAGGCTTACGTTGGATCCTAGCAAAAAATTCATGTCCAAGGTAGAACGCACACCATAGTTGATAGGATTTTTATCTGTCCAACCGCCCGCAGAACTTGAGTTGTTGCTAACCCCTGATCCGAAAAAAGTAGTCGTATTACTAATTTTGTCGTTGAAGGTATAAATGTGACTTAGTCCCGCCCTGAAGCTGGTAATTTCTGAGTGTGCGTTATTCTTGATGTACCTGGGGTTGCCAGTATAGTCTCCGGTATTGTACTGATCAATGGTAAGTTCCCCTCCACGCTCATCATAACTGTGGCTGTATCCTAAATAAGTATTGATCCTTTGTTTTGAATTGGGATAAAATTCAGCGGCCATATTTACAAAATCTTTTTTTGATTCATTATGACTCATGAATCCATCTGAATGCTGATTTCCATAATTCAACAAAAGCGAAGCACGATCACTGCCAATTTCTAATTGAGTGGTATATCGTTGAAGTCCATAATCACCAACCATCACCTGCTGGCCAATGGATGTTTTTCCAGGTTCAGGTTTTTTGGTTTCAAGATTAACTACTCCGGCAATTGCCAATCCGTACAACGACCCAGCTGGACCTTTGATTACTTCTACATTTCCTACAGACCCAAAATCAATATCGTCCATCAAAGTGACTCCTTCCGCATCCGTAATTGGAATACCATTTAGATACACCTTATAGCCCTGACCATCAAAGTTGTTGTTTGCTCCTTTGAAGCCCACACCACTACCATACCCTCTGATATTAAACTGTTGACCAGAAGATACAGCGCGTCTTGACATATATACACCAGGTACGTTTGTGTTGATGGCATCGTCTAAAAACAAACCAGTGCCTCGTTGAATTTCCACTTCACCCATCTTGGAAATAGATTCCTTGGCTGATATAAAATAGAGTGGTTGGCATTGGAGGTTGCGGTGATTACCACATTATCAAGTATTTGATTGGCCATGACCATACCAATACTTAATTCATCATTGCAGTTTTCAACTCTTTGTCTTACCTCCCTGTAACCAACAAAAGAAACAATGATATCAACTGGACCATTGCAGGGTAAAGAGAACATTCCATCATTATCTGTTGTAGTTCCACTACCTCCTACAAGCCGTACATTAGCGTTTGCCATTGGCTTGTTATCCACGGCATCAAATACCTTTCCTTTAAGTTGACCCGATTGGGCCATCATAGAAAGGCTAATCAATAATCCTAAAAAGGACATGTATATTTTTTTCATGAATATTTTATAAGTAACAACCCAAGTACGCACGCATAATTAATTACACATACATAAAATGAGTTCATTGAAAATTATTAGAAAGTATTAATTTCAGTTTATGGAATATCCATCAACTTTGATTGCAGTATATCAAAGGCAAAAGATTACATCAGCATTATATATAAATTACAAAACTGCTCAATGTAACAGGAAGCCTCCATCACATGCATCGTCCAACATAAAATGGTTAGACATTTAAGAGAATAGAAAGAACTCTGGTGGGGGAGAAATTATCTCATTAAAAGCTTGAGAAGGTTTTTGAATTGGTTCAAAGCGGATCATTTTACAATGAGTTTCAACAGGTGCAATTTTTAAAATTTTTTGAGCAAAATGCTTTGTGGAGAAACCTTTTCTGCTTCGCTTTTTTACTGGCAGATTGTTAGATCCTCCATTTTTAAGGGGTGTTAACGCCTTTACAACAAAACTTTCAACTACGTCATGCTTGCAAGTCACCCTATAGCCATCATCATTCTTCTCAATTGAAGATATATCGAACATCTTCTCCTGCCATTGAAATTCCCGTCCTTTTTCTGTCCAGTTTAGTCTTTCAAATTCTTCTTCAGAGAAGTGGAGCACTGTAAGCTCAGAAGTATCTGCCATCGTAACGTAAGATTGATAGGCTGCCTGATGAAGGAGTACTAAATTGGAATCAAAGAATCCCAAAGAAGCTATCATGTAGAGTGATAGAACGGAAAATAATGTAAAACTCCTAAGCAATGCTTTATATTAGAATTTGTGCATGTTCGATCTAAATTGTCAATCAAGCAACCAGAAATGCATATTTAAGTAAATTAACAGTGGCAAGCGGCTTTTTACGGTTTTGAAATTAAGAGTTATGTATTCAATTTAAAAAAATACAATTTCTCCATGCCCCATGATTAAGATTTTCAAGTATTTAACTCAGTTAATATTCCTGTTTTATGAAATAATGAAGTAGTTGGTAAAATATTTAACACCCCAGCAGATCTATATAAAACCATCTCATTAGGGGTTAGGTCACTCACCAATATTACTAGAATTAAAATTAACCGCTATCAAAAGTGAAGACAACAGAAAGTGAATTTACTTTTTGCTTCTTGGGCTCAAACACTTTGTACTTACAGCAATAATTTCTGGTATGAATGGAGAAATTGGCTGTTGAAATAGAATACCACTCAAGTTGTGTCTGTGTAGAGCCGCTTGTGTATAATTATGTTCATTAATTGACCTAATTGTGTCAATTTGGTTAATCCAATCATTAACCTAAACAAACTATGACCCTTAAAAGACGAGATTTTATAAAACTTACTGCCGGAAGTACAGCTGGCGCAGCATTTTTAACTTCCATTACCTCCTCTGCTCAAACAACCACCAAATCAAACTCCCCGCTTGATAAGCTGAAGCCCATGACGGGTGATGTAAAACCCATCACCGTACAAGAAAGGGAGGCACGAATCGAAAAAGCACAACGGTTAATGACGGATAACAAGATCAAAGCTTTGTATCTTGAAGGAGGTACCAGTTTGAATTATTTTACCGGTATCCGTTGGGGAAGAAGTGAAAGAATGATGGCAGCCATTATTCCTGCTAAAGGAGAGGTAAAATATATTAGTCCTGCCTTTGAAGCAGCACGCGTGCAAGAGTTGATGACCATTGGAAGTGATATCCGCGTGTGGGAAGAACATGAAAGTCCTTACAAACAAGTAGTACTTGCATTTAAAGATTTCGGAATAAATAGCGGTAACATCGGTATAGAAGAAGAGGTGCGCTTCTTCCTATTTGATGGTATCCATAAAGAGGCATCCAACCTTAACTATGTAAGTGGTACGCCAGTTACTGCCGAGTGTAGGAAGTATAAATCACCAGCAGAAATTGCATTGCTGCAAAAAGCCAATAACATTGCCATCGAGGCATATAAAGCAAGTGTGGCCATGCTTGAAGAAGGAATGACTCCACAAGAATTTTCTGCCATCACAGCAGAAGCGCACAAACGCCTTGGCGTGAGCGGTGGAATTGGTGCCAACTTTGGTGAGCCTTCCGCTTATCCACACGGAAGCATTCAACAACAATACTTGAAAAAAGGGGATATTGTACTGATGGATGGTGTGTGCAAAGTGGAAGGATATAGTTCAGACATTAGCCGTACGATCGTATTTGGCGCTGAACCAACGGATCGTCAAAAAGAAGTATGGAATCTACAGAGAAAGTCTCAAGATGCTGGTTTTGCTGCAGCTAAACTAGGAGACCCCTGCGAAAACGTAGACATCGCTGCGCGCAAAGTGCTTACCGATGCTGGTTATGGTCCAGGATATAAAGTACCTGGATGTCCTCACCGCACGGGTCACGGTATAGGAATGGATACCCACGAATGGGGCAACATGGTCTTGGGCAATAAAGAGCCATTAAGACCCGGCATGTGTTTTAGTATTGAACCTACCATCTCTATATATGGTGAATTTGGTGTACGCACCGAAGACTGTGCCTATATGACGGAAGAAGGTATTAAATGGTTTACCCAGCCAAGTCCATCCATCGACAAAACCTTTGCTTAAAAAAGAACCTACCAACTATCTAAATCAATACTTAACCTCAACACATTATGACCCTTAAGAGAAGAGATTTTATAAAACTTACCGCAGGAACAACTGCTGGTGTTGCATTATTAGCCGGCTGTTCAACACCTGCTTCTACCCCACCCCCTAGCAGCAGTCCACTGGACAAGCTTCAGTCAATGACCAAAGACATTGTGCCAATTTCCAAAGCGGAAAGAGAATCAAGAATAGAAAAGGCACAGCGTCTTATGACTGAAAATAAGATTGAAGCGTTGTACCTGGATGGAGGCACAAGCATGGCTTATTTTACCGGCATCAACTGGGGCACCAGCGAGCGGATGATGGCTGCTATTATTCCTGCAAAAGGAGAAGTAAAGTATATCAGCCCTGCTTTTGAGGCGGCACGCGTAGAAGAGTTGATGACCATTGGTAAAGACATCCGCGTGTGGGAAGAACATGAAAGTCCCTACAAGCAAGTAGCATTGGCATTTAAAGACTTCGGAATTCGCAGTGGCAATATCGCTATGGAAGAGCGGGTAAGATTCTTCTTATTTGATGGGATTCGAAAAGAAGCATCAAACCTCAACTACGTAAGTGGAGACCCAGTAACCATCCCCTGCCGCATGTTCAAATCACCTGCAGAACTTGCATTGATGCAACGTGCCAACGACATTACCATAGAAGCTTACAAAGCGAGCGTAGCCATGATGGAAGAAGGGATGACACCACAGGAATTCAGTGCGATCACTGCAGATGCGCACAAACGGCTTGGGGCTAGAGGTGGCATAGGTGTAAATTTTGGTGAACCGTCAGCTTACCCACACGGCAGTATTCAACAACAATATTTGAAAAAAGGAGATATCGCTCTTATGGATGGAGGATGCAGTGTAGGTGGGTATAGTTCTGACATCAGCCGTACCATTGTGTTTGGTGCTGAACCTACCGCTCGCCAAACTGAAGTTTGGAATTTGCAGAAAAAATCTCAAGCCGCTGGCTTTGCTGCTGCCAAATTAGGCGACCCATGTGAGAATGTGGACATCGCAGCGCGCAAAGTGCTTACCGATGCGGGTTATGGCCCAGGATACAAAGTACCGGGTTGTCCTCATCGCACGGGACATGGTATTGGAATGGATGGACATGAGTGGGGTAACATGGTGTTAGGAAATAAACAGCCTCTTATGCCTGGCATGTGCTTCAGCATTGAACCAACCATTTCTATCTATGGAGAATTCGGTGTACGTCTTGAGGACTGCGCCTATATGACGGAAGAAGGAGTAAAATGGTTTACTGTGCCAAGTCCTGCTATCGACAAACCCTTTCATGACGTGGCTTAGTTCACCTAATTAATAAATAATATTCTATCAATAAATAATCATGGCCCTTAATAGAAGAGACTTTATAAAACTTTCAGCGGGCACAACTGCCGGAGCAGCATTGTTGGCTGGCTGCTCAACACCGACAGCCACACCCCCTTCTGCAAGCAGTCCACTGGACAAACTTCAACCAATGACGAAAGACATTGTGCCTATTTCCAAAGCGGAAAGGGAAGCGAGAATCGCAAAGGCACAGCGTCTTATGACCGAAAATAAGATTGAAGCGCTGTACCTCGATGGCGGCATAAGCATGTCATACTTTACAGGAATTGACTGGGGAACCAGTGAGCGGATGATGGCTGCCATAATACCCGCCAAGGGTGAAGTCAAATACATTAGTCCAGCATTTGAAGCCGCACGCGTGGAAGAACTGATGACCATTGGTAATGATATACGCGTATGGGAAGAACATGAAAGTCCTTACAAGCAAGTAGCGTTAGCATTTAAAGACTTTGGAATTCGCAGCGGTAACATCGCCATGGAGGAACAGGTGAGGTACTTCTTGTTTGATGGGATTCGAAAAGAGGCGTCAAATCTCAACTATGTAAGTGGTGATCCGGTTACTGCCGGCTGTCGCATGTTCAAATCACCTGCAGAAATAGCATTGATGCAACGGGCCAGCGATGTAACCATAGAAGCTTATAAGGCGAGTGTGGCCATGTTGGAAGAAGGAATGACACCACAGGATTTTAATGCAATTGCTACCGAGGCGCATAAACGACTTGGTGCTCGTGGTGGCATTGACGTTAATTTTGGCGAAGCCTCTGCCTACCCACATGGAAGTATTCAACAGCAATATCTGAAAAAAGGTGATGTTGTGTTGATGGACGGAGGGTGCGGTGTGGGCGGATATCGTTCTGATATCAGCCGCACCATTGTATTCGGTGCAGCGCCTACCGATAGACAACGCGAGGTTTGGGACCTGGAAAAGAAATCCCAAGCCGCAGGTTTTACAGCTGCCAAATTGGGTGATCCTTGTGAGAATGTGGACATCGCTGCACGGAAGGTGCTTACCGATGCCGGCTACGGGCCTGGATACAAAGTACCTGGGTGTCCTCATCGTACGGGTCATGGAATTGGAATGAAGGTACATGAATGGGGCTATATGGTGCTTGGAAATAAACAACCCCTTATGCCTGGCATGTGCTTTAGCATTGAACCTACTATTTCTATCTATGGAGAATTTGGTGTAAGGCTTGAAGACTGCGCTTACATGACGGAAGAGGGAGTAAAATGGTTTACTGGGCAAAGCCACTCTATCGAAAAACCCTTTGGAGATTTCAGTTAATCCGACTTGAATTAATTATCTTATCTAAAAACTATGACCCTTAAAAGAAGAGATTTTATAAAACTTTCAGCAGGCACAACTGCTGGTTTAGCTTTTTTGTCCGGCTGCACCACACCGTCAACTATTCCGCCTTCTACAGATAGCCCAATGGACAAACTTCAGTCAATGACGAAAGACATTGTGCCAATTTCCAAAGCGGAAAGAGAATCAAGAATAGAAAAGGCACAGCGTCTTATGGCTGAAAATAAGATTGAAGCGTTGTACCTGGATGGAGGCACAAGCATGGCTTATTTTACCGGCATCAACTGGGGCACCAGCGAGCGGATGATGGCTGCTATTATTCCTGCAAAAGGAGAAGTAAAGTATATCAGCCCTGCTTTTGAGGCGGCACGCGTAGAAGAGTTGATGACCATTGGTAAAGACATCCGCGTGTGGGAAGAACATGAAAGTCCCTACAAGCAAGTAGCATTGGCATTTAAAGACTTCGGAATTCGCAGTGGCAATATCGCTATGGAAGAGCGGGTAAGATTCTTCTTATTTGATGGGATTCGAAAAGAAGCATCAAACCTCAACTACGTAAGTGGAGACCCAGTAACCATCCCCTGCCGCATGTTCAAATCACCTGCAGAACTTGCATTGATGCAACGTGCCAACGACATCACCATAGAAGCCTACAAAGCGAGTGTGGCCATGTTGGAAGAAGGAATGACACCACAGGAATTTAGGGCAATCACCTCGGAGGCACATAAACGCCTTGGAGCGAGTGGTGGAATGGGTGCCAATTTTGGTGAAGCATCCGCCTACCCGCATGGCAGCATTCAGCAACAATATCTTAAAAAGGGAGATATCATTATCATGGATGGAGGATGCAAAGTGGGCGGATATAGCTCTGACATCAGCCGCACAATCGTATTTGGTGCAGAACCTACGGACAGGCAACGCGAAGTATGGAATTTGGAAAAGGAGTCACAGGCTGCCGGCTTTGCCGCTGCCAAACTAGGAGACCCTTGCGAGAATGTAGACATTGCTGCACGCAAGGTACTCACTGATGCAGGTTATGGACCTGGATATAAAGTTCCGGGACTTCCTCATAGAACAGGTCACGGAATTGGAATGGATGGACACGAATGGGGTAATATGGTATTGGGAAATAAACAGCCTCTTATGCCCGGCATGTGTTTTAGTATTGAACCCAACATTTCGATCTATGGGGAATTTGGCGTACGTCTTGAAGATTGTGCTTACATGACGGAAGATGGTGTAAAATGGTTTACAGAACCTAGCCCATCTATTGATAAGCCTTTTCATGATGTAGCATAATCTGTTAAGTTGATTTAAACTATTTTATTTAATTACTATGACAATAAAAAGAAGAGACTTTATAAAACTTTCTGTAGGAACAACGGCAGGGGCAGCATTTCTTAGTGCATGTACCACACCTGACTCCTCCAGTATAAAATCAGGCGGTCCTATGGATGGATTAAAATCCATGACAACAGATATTGTTCCCATTTCGGTAGAAGAACGGCTTGCAAGAATTGAAAAAGCACAGCGCTTGATGACTGAAAATAAAATCAATGCCTTGTTTTTGGACGGTGGCACCACCATGGAATATTTTACAGGAGTTCGATGGGGAACAAGTGAAAGGATGATGTCAGTCATTATTCCTGCAAAAGGAGAATTGAAGTATGTAAGTCCTGCCTTTGAAGCCGCACGCGTAGAAGAATTGATGACCATTGGAAATGACATTCGTGTGTGGGAAGAACATGAAAGCCCCTACAAGCAAGTAGCGTTAGCACTTAAAGATATGGGAATATCCACTGGCACCATTGCCATGGAAGAGCGGGTTCGATTCTTTTTATACGATGGTGTAAGAAAAGAAGCCCCAAATCTCAATTATGTAAGTGGAGATCCGGTGACCATCCCCTGCCGTATGTTCAAATCAGCATCAGAGCTTGCATTGATGCAACGTGCCAACGACATTACACTAAGAGTACACAAGATTTGTACGAGTATGCTCGAAGAAGGTATGACCCCTCAGGACTTTCAAGCCTTATTTACCGAAGCTCATAAACGACTCGGTGCACGAGGCGGTTGTATTGTCAATTTCGGAGAAGCATCCGCCTATCCACATGGCAGTATCCAACAGCAGTATCTCAAAAAAGGAGATGTTATTATTATGGATGGAGGTTGCAGTGTGGGGGGGTACGGATCTGATATTTCCAGAACGGTTGTATTTGGTGCTGATCCCACCGACAGACAACGCGAAATATGGAACCTGGAAAAGGAATCTCAATCAGCAGGCTTTGCTGCTGCAATATTGGGAGACCCCTGTGAGAATGTTGACATCGCTGCCAGAAAAGTATTGGAAGATGCAGGTTATGGTCCTGGTTATAAACTTCCAGGCTTACCACACCGCACAGGCCACGGTATTGGCATGGACGGCCACGAATGGGGCAATATGGTATTGGGCAACAAACAACCATTTATGCCGGGTATGTGCTTTAGTATCGAGCCTAACATCTCCATTTATGGAGAGTTTGGAATGCGATTGGAGGACTGTGCTTATATGACAGAAGAAGGCGTAAAATGGTTTACACCACAAAGCCACTCTATTGATGATCCTTTCAAAGGCGTAGCCTAATAAAACAAAAATTAGTAGTCAAAAACTGGATTACCACAACAAACCCTTTGAGATATCTCAAAGGGTTTGTTATTTTTAATGGGTAACCCCACTACAATGAAATACTTCCTGCTCATCACTTCCATCATTTTTAGCAGCCATAATTCCTTTGGCACCACAACTCTTCAAAGTGATTCCATCGCACAGGCCTCCTCTCAAGTCATATCATTTGATGTAGAAAAGGAAACACAAAAATATATTGACACCCTTACCCCAGCGCAAAAAGAAAAGTCTGATTCCTATTTTGAAGGCGGCTATTGGTTGCTTCTTTGGAGCCTTCTTTACGGTATCGCAGTGGCATGGATCTTTTTAACAAAAGGTCTGTCCATTAGAATAAAGAGCATCGCCTCAAAAGTGAAGAATATAAATTTACAAAACGCAATATATTTTATGCTCTACTTTATTGCAGCTTATATATTGTCTTTTCCCCTCAACTATTATAAGAATTTTTACCGCGAACACCAGTACGACCTTTCTAACCTCTCTATCGGTGCATGGATGGGAGAAGAAATGATTGGATTGATCCTTATGACAATATTTGGAAGTATCATACTGGCCATTCTTTATATGATCATGCGCAAAGTAAAGGAAAAGTGGTGGATATGGGGAGGACTTGTCACTTTCTGCTTTCTCGTATTTATCATGTTTATCGGTCCCGTATTCATCAGCCCTCTTTTTAATGATTACAAGTCATTAGAAGAAGGCCCGGTGAGAGAATCTATACTTTCCATGGCCAGGGCAAACAGTGTGCCTGCCGATAACGTATATCAATTTGATGCCTCCAAACAAAGCGATAGGATCAGTGCCAACGTAAGTGGTATTGGAAGTACCATTCGCGTTTCTCTCAATGATAATTTGCTCAATCGTTGCACACCCGAAGAAATAAAAGCAGTAATGGGACACGAACTTGGTCATTACGTGCTTAACCATGGGCCTGAGAATTTAATCTATTTTAGCCTTATCATCATCATAGGATTTGCGTTTGTGCATTGGTCATTTCAAAAGACAGTCATTAAATGGGGAGATAATTGGAAACTTAAAGATATCTCTGATGTGGCTGGATTTCCTTTATTCGTCATACTCTTCGCTGTCTATCTATTTCTGGCCACTCCATTCCTGAACAGCATTATAAGGAGCGCTGAAATGGAATCAGATGTGTTTGGTCTCAATGCAGCACACGAGCCAGATGGCTTCGCCTCTGTGGCAATGAAACTTTCCGAATACAGAAAAATAAATCCAGGTTATTGGGAAGAAATAATCTTCTTTGACCATCCCAGCGGACATACCAGGGTGCACACTGCCATGAAATGGAAGGCGGAAAACTTAAATTAAAAAAATAAATTGAAGGCTTCAATTAGATTAAAGTGATTGCCTCGCTGTAATAAGAAAAATTAGTCCTCGTTTTTGTCTCGAGGACTAATTATCATCAAATAAAAATTCCTATTCCTTTGATTTCTTAGGCGGATAATTTTTCAAAGCGATTGCAATTCCCTTGCGAATATTCTTCTCAGACAAGTCAGGATTAATGTCCATATATCCAATGGCCTCTGAGCGCCACACCATTCTACCTTCCACTTTATCCACCATGTGTATTACAATAGTTCCTTTTAGATAGTGGATTACCTCTTGGTCAGGGAAAGACTTGAATTGATAAACATTATCACCACCATGATGATAGATAATAGATGATTCATTTTCCATAGAGATGTGAAAGTCAATCAGTAAATCCGGATTATCATCATCTTGCATAAGTCCTTTTTTGTTCATCTCAGCAACGATTGATTCCCTTATTTTCTCTCTAATTAAACTGTCGTTGAGGTAGGTAGGCCCGGTGTAAGTAAACTCACAACCATTGAGCCAACAGAAGGTCTTATATTTTGAAAAATCCACACCCTTGTCATACGTAGAATGAACTTTTATACTACAGCTTGAAAGAATAATTACCAGCGATAGGATGCCTAAAAGTTGAAGTTGAAATCGTTTCATTTTCATATATGTTTTTACAAAAATACTTTACATTGAATCAATAAAAGCTGATAATTATCAGGTATCCATCTGTCGATTGTCTTATAAACTCATTTCCATTTACCCAAACTTTTCCCCCTACTTCCCTGGTGGCATCAGTGAAACAAATTCAACTTACATAACCACCCCTTATGACCAGGGGCAAATTGATCTTCAGACTTTATTGATCAGACTTCTCGATGATTTGTTCAATGATCTCGGTATAGTATTCCCCAAAATAAGGCCCGACCCAGTTTAATGCGCGTACTTCTTCGTGTGCGCTTTTTGAATAATGTGCATCTGCAGTGATGTACCCCGTGTATTCTCCATTAAAACTCGTGATGATCAATTTGGAATTGACTGCTGCAGCCTTCTCGTCAAAGCTATTGTCTCTGGATATCTCTCCGGAAAAATCACAGGAAGTGCCGAGAAATAAAATATTTCCTATTTTAATTACATCAATCTCTCCCTCCAAAGGACCTACTAAATCTTCAAATACCCAATTTCTTAATTTAATATTTTTAGTAAGGCGAAGTTGTGATGGGCCATGTTCAATTTTAATACGCCCGGTTTTTATAGACAACTGATTGCCTTCTGGAATTTGTTCTGCCCCTAAAATGTTTCGAGACAGCGATTTTCCCACCAAATCGACAAACGGAAATTCATAAATCGGCAATCCGGAAATACCGTGACTTCCAACCATACCCGCAAGAAATTGGGCGTACTGATACTTCTTTTTCAATTCCGAAATTACCACACCTGGATAATCAGCTGACAGAGAGGTTCCCTTTCTTGAAATCAATGTGGGATGAGCACTAAATGTAAACAACAATGCCTTTGTGCTATCATCACGAACAATACTAATCCCTCGCAATTTACCATCTACTAACGATTTGCCAGATTTATCAATGCGGTGCGAAACATGTTTCATTCCGCTAGCCTCCCAACTCAACAATGATGCAGGCCGCATAGTGATTTTTGCCTTCTGCATATGATGTACAATTTCGTCCGCTAACTGAGTCATCCATGCTTCCTCATAATCACCCATCAGAAATTTACCCAGCCTTGACGGGTCCCAACCACCAACACCGGTATGCGTATGCGTTGCTGAAAAATACATAAAGTCAGAAGTGTCCAACTTTGCCCTTTTCATCAAAAGATTCTTCAAGGCAGGTGGGAACAACAACAAATCAACTGAAATAAAATAGACCGTGGTACTTCCGTTATCGATGGCCATCACTCTTGCATACAATGAATCATGCACATCTGTAAATTTTTCTCGTGGTTTATATCCTGCCATCACCACCGGATGATCTGGAACAATTGAAAATTGACTCCACCCTACTTTCAATGCCTTGGATGCCTGATATTCATTCAAATGAAAAGTATCCAACTTTTCCATCATGCGATGATAAAATGGCTGTTGGTCAAGTGGGGTGTAATCAATCGGAGCAACGAGAGAGAGAAGGAGAGCAAATACAAATAAAAATGTGGCGATTAGCCACTTCAAACCTTTTCTCACTTCAATAAATTGTATTTATAAACTAAGCCGAGACTGTATAATACAGCATCAACAAAGGGCAAATATATCCTCAATTCACCACCAATCTAAAAACCTGGCACTTAACAATTAAAAAAAATTAATGAGGATTGTTGTGAAAAATATCGAGTTGATTCTAACAAAAAATTCTGGCCACTAAGTGTAGCATTACTCGTTTGAATCCTGTTGTTCTGAAATGATTCATTTATGATTTGGCTATGGATTTATGCTCAAATAAAAATCGTTCACTACAATTTCATCCATATAATTAGGATTGCTATTATCTAATAATAATAATACTTTGTATTCCAGAATATCCAAAACCCATACTTTTATGAAATTTAGATTTGTCTATACGGTATCCACCATTGTTCTCGCATTAATGGTGACCATAACCTCCAATGGCCAAAGCCAAACAAAACCAGTTTTCGACCCCTCATTTTATAATAACCTTACATGGCGCAATATCGGGCCCAATCGTGGTGGTAGGTCCCTTAGCTCCATGGGAAGCCCTGGAAGAAGCAATGAATATTACTTTGGAGCTACTGGTGGCGGACTTTGGAAAACAGTGGATGGGGGAAATGAATGGTTTCCCGTAACCGATGGGCAAATCAACTCATCTTCTATTGGAGCAGTTGCAGTAGCTGAAACCAACCCCGACATTGTCTATATCGGAGGAGGCGAAACGCAGCTAAGAGGAAGTATCACACAAGGCGAGGGTGTATATAAAACTACCGATGGTGGAAAAACGTGGAGATCACTGGGGCTCAAAGACACACAGGCCATTTCCCGTATTAGAATTCATCCTACCAACCCCGATATCGTGTATGTAGCCGCTCTTGGTCACCCATACGGTGATAACGAAGAACGCGGAGTATTTAAATCTACAGATGGTGGCAACACCTGGAAAAAAGTTCTATATGTAGGCCCAAAAGCCGGAGCAGTTGATTTAGTGATTGATCGTACCAATCCGAAGGTACTTTACGCTTCCACATGGCAAGTATACCGCAAAGCCTGGAAGATGTGGGGAGGTGGACCGGATTGCAAACTTTGGAAATCAGAAAACGGTGGAGACACCTGGACCGAGTTAACCAAAAACCCGGGAATGCCAGAAGGCCCGTTGGGAAAAATTGGAGTTGCCGTTTCACCCGCAGACCCCAATCGCGTGTGGGCAGTAGTAGAAGCCAATGAAGGAGGTGTGTTCCGCTCAGATGATGGTGGATGGACCTGGAAGCAGGTAAATAATGAAAGAAAATTACGCCAGCGTGCATTCTATTATTCACGTCTGATTGCTGATCCTTTAAATAAAGATATAGTGTATGGTCTCAACGTTGACTTCTGGAAATCTACTGATGGCGGAGTCACTTTTGATAAAGAAATTCAAGTACCTCATGGCGACAATCACGATTTGTGGATTGACCCAAATAATCCACAACGAATGATTGCTTCCAATGACGGGGGTGCTTGCGTGAGTATAAATGGTGGGGAGACCTGGACAGAAGAAGACTATCCTACCACTCAATTCTATCATGTAATGGCTACCAGTGATGTGCCCTATCATGTTGCTGGAGCACAGCAAGACAATAGCACCTTGGCCATGCCAAGTGATGGATGGAGTCACATGCAAGCCAGTGGCCCCAACCATGGTTGGTATTATGAAGTCGGTGGTGGTGAGAGCGGATGGATTACACAAAGCCCCACCGATCCAGATGTGTTTTATGCAGGAAGCCAGGGCGCCCTATTAACCCGTATTAACAGAAAAACCGGTCAAGAGAGGGACATTCAGGTCTATCCAAGGTTCTTTTCAGGGGAACCTGCAAGTGCTCTTCCAGAACGCTGGCAGTGGACTTTCCCAATTATGTTTGCTCCAAAAGATCCCAACATCATGTACACTTGCTCACAACATGTATGGAAAACTACCAATGATGGCCAAACCTGGGAAAAAATCAGTCCAGATTTAACATATGCTGACCCGGAAACTCTCGGAATAACCGGAGGGATTATCACCAATGATATGAATGGCCCTGAAATTTATGCCACCGTATTTGCTTTGGCCCCCTCCCATCATGATGTGAATACCATTTGGGCTGGCTCCGATGATGGAAAAGTTCATATCACCCAAAATGGAGGTAAGACCTGGAAGGATATTACACCCAAAGATTTACCAAAGTTTTCACGCGTTAGCATTATTGATGAATCCGTACACAAGCCGGGTACTTTATACTTAGCTGCAAACAGATATCAGGTGGACGATCGCCAGCCTTACGTATTCAGAACCACCGATTATGGAAAAACATGGACTAAAATTATCACCGGTATAAAAGACGGTCATTTTGCGAGGACTGTGCGTGAGGATCCTGAAAGGCCAGGATTATTATTTCTTGGAACAGAACATGGTGTTTATGTTTCCTTTAATGCGGGTGACTTATGGCAACCCCTCCAGCTCAACCTTCCCGATACTCCTATTCGCGACCTGGTAATAAAAGACAGCGATGTGGTACTGGGAACACACGGACGTGGATTTTGGATTTTAGATGACATTAATCCCATGCGTCAAATTACTGCTGAACTGGCCAAGCAAAACACGATACTTTTTAAACCATCAGATCCGATTCGCGGTATTTATGATCTAAAGGTTCAATACTATTTGAAGAACAGTTTGGACTCTGTTAAAATCGAAATCCTGGATGCACAAGGCAAGGTAATTTCTACACACGTTGGTAAAGAGAAAGTGAATAAGGTAGCCCCTAACCTTCCATGGTGGATGAGAGGGGGAAGCTCAAAGCCTACCACAGGAATTGGTCTTAACTCATTTACATGGGACTTGAAGTATCCTGGTGCTACCGTATTTGATGGTATCATTATCTGGGGTGGCAGCCCCAAGCGAGGTCCTTCAGCCCCTCCAGGGGATTACAAAGTGCGCCTTACAGCCGGCAGCTATACGGACACTCAACCTTTCACTATAATGATCAACCCCAATTTGAAGGGCATAACCACAGCTGACCTAAAAGAAACTTATGACCTGGCCATCAAAATCAGGGACAAAGAGAGTGCAGCCAATGAGGCCGTGATTAAGATACGTGACGCGCGCAAGAAGATTGAGGAAGGATTGAAAGGTGCAAATGATCCCTCAGTGGCGGCAGCAGCTAAAGCATTTTTAGATAAAATAACGGTCATAGAAAATGATATTTATCAAACCAAAAATCAAAGCGGCCAAGATCCATTGAACTTCCCCATAAAACTTAACAACAGATTATCAGCCCTGCGTAGAAGCGTAGAGACTGGTGACGCAAAACCAACTGATGCTGCTTATGTGGTTTTCAAAGAACTTTCTGCTGAACTGGACGTGCAATTAAATAAATTGAATACCATATTTAGCGGTGAGGCCTCTAATCTCAATCAGAAATTAAATCTGGAGATCAATTAGGTCTAATAATTTATTGTCTCAGACGCCCTATCGTTCAGCAACGATAGGGCGTCTTTTTTGTTCCTCTTCTATTTACGCATGGCTATCTTTGAAAAGAAATTAGAGTTGATTGAGAAAAATTATTCATATCGACATGGATGCCTTTTATGCTTCTATTGAGCAACGAGACAATCCATTTTACAAAGGCAAACCTTTGGTGGTAGGCGGATCACCTCAGGGGCGCGGTGGTGTGGTGGCTGCTGCCAGCTATGAAGCGAGAAAATTTGGTATCCGCTCCGCCATGTCGTCAAAACAAGCGGTGCAATTGTGCAAAGACTTAATTATCATTCGTCCCCGGTTTGATGTATACAAAGAAGTTTCAAGAAAAATAAGAAACATTTTTCATCGGTATACCGATCTCGTTGAGCCACTTTCACTCGATGAAGCCTACCTTGATGTGACGGAAGACAAGCAACAAATAGGATCTGCCATTGAAATCGCAGAACGCATCAGAAAAGAAATTAAGGATGAACTTCAATTAACTGCTTCCGCAGGGATATCTATCAATAAGTTTGTTGCTAAAATCGCTTCCGACATTAACAAGCCTAATGGAATCACCTTTATTGGTCCCTCCAAGATTGAATCATTTATGGAGAAATTACAAGTAGAGAAATTTTTTGGTGTGGGTAAGGTTACCGCTGCCAAAATGAAAACCATGGGACTTTATACCGGTGCAGATTTAAAAAAACTTTCTGAAGCTGAGTTGATTAAACACTTTGGTAAAAGTGGCAAATTCTTTTACAAAATCGTACGGGGTGAAGACAATCGACCCGTTCAACCTTACCGAAAAGCCAAATCAGTGGGTACTGAAGATACCTTCCCTCAAGACCTGACTATCCTTGAGGAAATGAATGAAGCCCTGGATAAAATCGGGCAATCTGTCTACGATCGGCTATCTAGAAATCAATTAAAAGGGCGAACCGTTACGCTGAAAATAAAGTACCATGATTTTAAACAAATAACTCGCAGCAAATCGTTTACAAATCCTTTTTGCGATCTGGATATCATCGTGCGTACTGCCAAAGAACTCCTGATTGCTACCGATCTTGAAACGCAAAAGATAAGACTCCTTGGTATTTCATTGTCCAACTTCAACGAGCCCGAACCCGCAAAGAGCCATGATGAAGAAACTGATCAGCTTAGGTTATTTTGAGTATATGTTAAAGAAGGAAATCTTATATTAAAATCAGAATCATTTAAGAATATCTATTTTTGTCTGCATGATAAGTCTTCTTCGTAAGTATAAGTTTTGGAAGGTCCTTCTGCTTCTACTCCTATTGTATTTTCTGACCAATCTCCTATTCTATCTTTTCAGCGACCAGATTATCTTTCAATCCACCAAGCTCGACAAAAACTACAAATATGATTTTAAACAACCCTTCAAAGAGTATTTTATAACGACTCCAGATAGCAACACTGTAAACATCATTCATTTCACTGCTCCAGCTGTATCAAAAGGATTAATTTTTTATCTACATGGAAATGCCGGTGACCTGAGTCGTTGGGGAGAATATGCAATTGATTTCACTCAGCTTGGGTATGATGTGGTGATGTTTGACTATCATGGGTATGGCAAAAGCACCGGTAATCCCAATCACGACAATTTAGAAAGCGATGCATCGCTGGTGTTCAATTGGATAAATTCAAATTTCAAGTTTTCAAAAATTATAATTTATGGTCGCTCTCTTGGTTCGGCCTTGGCCACGGAGTTAGCCGCAAAAACATCTCCCGATCTTTTAATACTAGAAACACCCTTTGCGGAATTTGGGGATGTGGTTTACTGGCCTCTTCGACCTTTACTCAACTGGCTTCCCCAAGATGAAGATTTTTCCAATGCGGCCTTTCTTTCAAAAGTAAAATGTCGAAAAGTAATTTTTCATGGTACCAACGATTGGGTAGTTCCCCTTTCGTCCGCTCAAAAGTTAATACCCATGCTGGATGATCCCAGAGATTTCATCCTCATCGAAGGTGGTGGCCACAAAGACCTTCGGGAGTTTGACCTTTATCATTCCAAATTGGCGGAAATATTGAAATGATTGCTTAACAAAGAATATCCAATTTGATCTATTCTTTATAATTTGATGGAATTATGGTCAACACACTTATTACGATTGCCATCATTTATGTCATTATTTGTGTGTTGTTCTATTTTTTCCAGCACTTCGCTTTTTTTAGGCCTGAGCGATTGTCTCGCACCTTTACCTATAAATACCCCTTCCCTTTTGAAGAGTTAAATTTCGATATGGAAGATGGTGGAAGAATCAATGCCATCCATTTTAAAGTCCCTAATACCCGAGGTGTAGTATACTACTTAAAAGGAAACTCGAAAAGTATTAAGGGCTGGGGAAAATTCGCCAAAGACTTTTTAAGCAACGGCTACGATTTTTTTATGATCGATTACCGGGGCTTTGGAAAGAGCAGCGGTAAGCGGAATCAGCAGAAAGTATTCAGTGACGCACAATACATTTACAAATGGTTGGTGCAAATCTATCCTGAAAACCAGGTGGTTTTATATGGCCGCTCGTTGGGCAGTGGAATAGCCGCAAGGGTAGCCTCGTGGAACAACCCAAGAATGCTAATCCTGGATTCTCCTTATTACAGTTTTTATTATAACACAAGAAGGTACTTATTCTTTACACCCCTCAAATGGTTGCTCAAGTATGATATGCGAACGGATCAATACCTAAAGGGAGTGCATTGTCCTGTGCACATCATTCACGGAACAAACGACAAACTTATCACATTTGCGCAAAGTGAGAAACTCAAAAAACTCTTTCCAGAAAGAATAACACTTCATCCAATTGTAAATGGAAAACATAACAATCTGCCTGAGTTCCCTGAGTTTTTCGAAGTGCTTTACGACATCTTGTATATTAAGCCCCAAAGCTAGATCAAAGTAACAATCGATAGATGCTATAAAGTTTCACACAATCTCATTACAACTTATCTAAGGATCTTAAGGTCATGAACAGCAAGAACAAGACTCAAAAAAAAGAAGCCATTGATTTCGTCAGATTGTTTGATCTAATTTCCTACCAACAGGCAAAATATCCTAATGAGAAAGCACTCAACTATTTCAGCGACAATCAATGGAATGCCATTTCCATAAGCAAATTACAGAACAAAGTAGACGCGCTCTCATGTTGGTTTATAGAAAATGGATTTCAAAAGGGAGATAAAATCATCCTTGTTCCCCACATGGGCCGCCCGGAGTGGGTAACACTGGATTTTGCATGCCAGCAGGTTGGCATAATCACTGTACCTATCCATCCTGGCCTGCATGAGGAAGAAACTGAAGCCATCATCAATGAGACAGAGGCAAAACTTTGTTTCACTACTGAGCAAGACTTCGACAAGTTTAATGATCTGAAACCTAGGCTAAAAGCCCATCCGAAGATTCATTGCATTGATTCAGGAATACCATCCTATTTTAACCCACTGGATAATTCCACAAATGATTCTCAATTGCTTGAAAAGCTAAAAATAATAAAAGCAGCCATTGACGAAAATGATATTGCTTCTATCATGTACACTTCAGGAAGTTCAGGTGAACAGAAAGGCGTTATGCTTTCTCACCGTAATCTGGTAAGTAACATAAAAGCAGCACTTACATTTTTTCCACTGCAACCCGGAGACAGGGTTTTAAGTTTTTTACCGTTTAGCCATATTCTGGAACGCAATACCAATTACGGATACATCGCTTTTGGAGTATCGATCTACTACAGTCGAAATCGTGAAAGTTTTACACAGGATTTCAAATCGGTAAGACCGCTATTCAGCACCGCTGTCCCACGTGTTTTGGAAAAAATGTATGATTATTTGCAGCAGCAAATGATGTCTAAAAAATTATTAAAACGCAAGACAATTCAATGGGCAATAAACGTTGGCAAACAATACAAGGAGAGAGAAAGAATTAGCTTGACTTATGGCGTTCGGTTATTCATCGCAAGATTGCTGGTGTTGTATCGTTGGAGAAATCGATTGGGCGGCAAGCTCAGGTATATGGTAGTGGGTGCGGCTTCTCTCCGTCCTGAAATAGGCCGCTTGTTATCAGCAGCTGGCGTGCAGGTAGTAGAGGGTTATGGACTTACAGAAACCTCTCCGCTTATAAGTATCAACCGCTTTGAGCCCGGACTTAATATGTTTGGTTCGGTAGGGATCGTCATTCCTAGTGTGGAAATAAAAATTGATTTAATGGAAGGGGAAGACGAAGGTGAGATATTAGTAAAGGGACCAAACGTAATGCAGGGCTATTATCAAAAGCCAGAACTCACACAGGAAGCCTTTACATACGATGGATGGTTTAAGACTGGGGATATTGGAAAAATTGTCAATAAGCGCTTCTTACAGATTACAGATCGCAAAAAAGAAATATTCAAGACCTCTGCTGGAAAATACATTGCTCCGCTGCCCCTTCAAAATTACTTATCCCAATCACCCTTTATTGAACGGTCACTTATTCTGGGTTTTCAACGGCCATTTGTTACGGCCCTTATCTTGCCTCATATCGAAATTCTTAAAACATGGTGTGAAAATGAAGAAATCCATTGGACATCCCCTGAGTTCATGGTTCATAATATTAAAGTAATCAACAAATACAAGTCCGAAATAGATTCGCTCAATAAAGTGTTGCCCAACTTCAAACAAGTAAGAGGATTTTTATTGTGTCCACGTGAATGGTCAGTGGAGAAGGGAGAGATTACACACACTTTGAAACCCGTAAGAACAGTGTTGGAAAAAAATTACAAGGATGAAATTAACAAAATTTACAGCCAGCTTTCTATCGCTTGACCTTGAAGATCACATCCGCAAAATATTCTCGTTTATCGCAAATAACATCTACGATATCGAGGCCTGCCTGCGATGCCAATGAATTGATCATTTTTAGATCGTACTTCTGAGATACTTCAGTGTGAATAACCTCATACCTATCAAAGTGTATAAATTTATCAAGTGCCTCGATCCAAATCTCTTGTTCCCGCTCACTCACCAAAAAACTTTTTGTAACTCCGATTTCAGGGTCATAATAGGGATAGTGTGAAAATAAATCCAAATCAAACTCTCCGCCAAATTCTCTATTTATTCTACCTAGCAAATTCAGATTAAAATCACGTGTAATTCCTTCAACGTCATCGTATGCCGCAAGAATAAGGCGTGGATCCTTTTTTAGATCAAAACCTATCAGCAACCTATCATTCTCATTCATATTAATAGCCAACTTCTTTACGAAGGTGATGGCTTCTTCTTTATTGAAGTTCCCGATATTGGCACCCAGAAACAATATCAGCTTCTTTTCACTGGTGTCATTTTTCATGCTTTCCAAGGCATCACTATAAAGTTCACACTTAGCGTGAATCTTCAAATCAGGCAATGATTTATTTAGTCTAGAAACAAGTTGGGTCAGCACAGCCTCAGATACATCTACAGGCACATAAGTAAAGTCAATGCGTTGGCTAATAAAATGATTTAACAGCACCTCTGTTTTGGTGCCATCGCCCGCACCTAACTCTACCAATTTAAATACCGCATTGCTTGCTTCATTATCTCCTACGATGTGCCTTAAAATTCTATGCTTCTGGGTTTGTAAAATTTCAAACTCACTTGAGGTGAGGTAATACTCCGGCATTTGCATAATGGCCTGAAATATTTTATCACCTTTCTCATCGTAAAAAAGCCAACTTGGCAATCGTTTTGGTGAGCCGGAAAGTCCTTTTCCAATGACACTCAAAATCTCGGGATTATAGGTGCTGGTTTGAGTCATCACTATTTCTTACAAAGTCTTATGCCAGAAAATTGCCATTGAAGATGGGTATAGAAGAAATTTCTATATGTTTTTCGTTTATGCCCTTTGGGCGTTGCTACTGAGCTGCCGCGCAATACCATTTGGTTTACCATAAATTTGCCATTGTATTCGCCAATGGCTCCTTCAGGTTTAAGAAAACCAGGATAAGGCAGATAGGCACTATTGGTATGTTCCCATCGCTGTCCCCAATGGAACTGATCGCTGGCTACCTCCCATTCAAATTCCGTAGGCAATCGCATTCCAGCCCACTCAGCAAATGCAGACGCTTCATAAAAGTTAACATGGGTTACGGGCTCGCTCTTATCAAGTTCATGCAATCCGGACAATGAGTACCTGTGCCACTCTCCATCTATTTGATGCCAATAAAGAGGGGAAGTAATTCTATTTTCCTGAATCCATGCCCAGCCATCGCTGTGCCAGTATTTATGGTTGCTATAAGCACCTGACACCACAAATTCAAGGTACTTCTCATTGGTCACTAATGCTTTGCTAATTTCAAATCGATTGAGATAAACTTTATGCCGCTCTCCTTCATTATCAAAATGAAATCCCTCTCCTTCAAATCCAACTTCATACACACCCTCTTCTTTCACAACGAATCCTTCTTCAGGCGTACAATTTTTAGTTTCCTCAAATTGCTCATCATAGGGAGGGAACAAAGGATTATGCCCCAGCACGTATTTAATATCCGTCAACATCAATTCCTGATGTTGTTGCTCATGATTTAATCCTAGCTCCAATAACTGAAGTGATTCATCATCCAGCAGGGGGATTAATTCCTGCATGTACCGGTCCACGTATTGACGATAGTCTCTTATTTCCTCCACGGTTGGACGAGACATATTGCCGCGGTTGGGACGCAACACACGCTCCCCTACACTTTCGTAATAACTATTGAAAAGAAAAGCATATCTCGGATGAAATCGCTTATAGCCCTTATACAACTTTGCCAGAAAAAACTCTTCGAAGAACCATGTGGTATGTGCCATGTGCCACTTTGCAGGACTGACATCCACCACAGGCTGCACCACAAAATCCTCCGTTTGTAATGTCCGGACAATATGAAGTGTGAATGATCTCACATCTATAAACTTCTTCAGCAATGTTTCAGCCGCTTTGTCTATTAAGGATGTTGACTTTTGAGTTTCAGTGATTGCGTTCATTATCGAAAGTTGTGTATGGCGCTAGGCATATTCACTTCTATCTAAACCATAACCCTAACCTATGCTACATACTTATCCTCCTAATAGTTCAAGAATATTGTGGAAATATAACATGAAGGCGGTAAATCACTAATTTTCAAACAGATTTGTTCTTGCACATCAATTACTCCTTCTCTTGCCTATTCTGGAGCATCTCAGTTTCTAAGGCTTTTTTAAACTTTTCGTAATTAAAATCAATTGTCAAACTCGCACTATTTTGTAGTCTCTGGTAATAAGCGTCCACCAATTCCTGTGCGGAGAGTTCAATGGCCACGTAGGTTCTATATTTACCCTCAGTTGTACGATAATAACGTTCGCATATTTTTCTTATCCCCCTTAATTCTTGACTCACCACTTCCCTATTCAAACTTTCAAATCGTTCTTCAATTTCTTCCTGATTGTTGTTTTCAGTGGACTTTACATAATTATCAGTTACCATCCTCACCGTTGTTTGGATACTGGCCGCTAATTGGGACCGGGCATTAGTCATTGCTTTTCTTTTTGATACGGATAAATCAATGCTTTCGCCAATAGAATTGGCTCTGAATACCTCTCCATCGGTAAAATATTCAGGACCGGAGCAAGGGATGATTACCTCCTCTTCCCCTTTAGATAAAGAAGGTTGCTCAACAGTAGTTTGATTTTGAGTACTGCGGCAGGAAAAAATAAGTGTTAGGAAAAAAAAGATGAAAAAATTTGTTTTCATAATCTTTGACTGCTAAATCATAATACAACATTGCAATAAACGAGCCGAAATCACAGACCCAAAACTTCCTTCAATCTGGAATAGCCGGTTTTACTCATTGGGATAACCGATCCATCCTTCATTTTGGCTACATAACTTTCCTTTTCTTTCATTTCAATTTTAGTCAGTTGGGCCAATGAAATAATATAAGATCGATGCACGCGCACGAATTGATTATTATCCAGTGCCTTCTCAAAGAAATTCATAGTCTTCTTCTTTAGATGATATCCATCTTGGGTGTGAATCTTTACATAATCATCATAAGCCTCGATGTAGTGTATGTCATGCACCGGTAAAATCTTTATTGCATTGCCCACCTTTACCACTACTCTATTGCGCTCTTCTGGTTGTCTGAGACTCTCAGAAAACGCGGGAGCAAGTCCTTCATTTTTCGTAATTCGACTTTTCCATTTTAAAATTGCTTTATCAAATCGATCTTGATTGAATGGTTTCAGTAAATAATCTATGGCATTGGTCTCAAATGCCTGCATAGCATATTCATCAAATGCAGTGGTAAAAATAACACTTGGTTGATTCTCTACCAGCTCCAACATTTCGAAGCCGTTTATCTTTGGCATTTGGATATCCAAAAATATCAGGTCGGGTTGCCTGGCTGCAATTGCCTTCACCCCCTCAAAGCCATCGCCACACTCTTGCACCACCTGCATATCCGGGTAAGCCATTAAGTATTCTTTCACAATACTTCTAGCCAGGGGCTCGTCATCTATGATAATTACATTAATCATTTTGTTTGAGGGATATGAATGCATGTTTTGAATGTTGAATTCTTATTCTCTGTGGTAAGCAGGTCATTACGTCCGTATAACAAATACAATCTCCGCTCGATGGAACTCAGCCCAAACCCTACTCCTTTACTCGGAGATGTTGTTTCCGGATCGTATGGATTTTCAACACATATCCTCAAGTCATCTCCCATTACTTCGGCTTGTATGCTTATTAGCACATCCCCAGTGACATCGTACAAGCCAAATTTAATGGCATTCTCAACCACTGGTTGCAACAAGAGCGATGGAATCATCATACCGATGCTTTTTTCGTCCATAAACACCTCTGTTTGTAGGCGATGACCAAAGCGGACTTTTTCAATATCTAAATATAGTTTTAGTTGATCCAATTCCTCTGTTAGAGTAACCCTGTGTGAATCCTGTCGTCTCAATGTTCCTCTGAAGAAATCAGATAGTTGTTGTACCATCGTGCGTGCTCTGGCAGGTTCTGTCCCAATTAAGGCGTTGATCGAGTTCAGACTGTTAAAGAGAAAGTGGGGCTGCAACTGTTGCCGCAGACTGTATAACTCAGCCTCTCTTGATAATCTTTCCATATCTGACTTACGACTCTCATCCCGTTGTTGGGTTTGTAGATAGAACCATATCCAGCCAAGCACAGAGATAAAAGCAAGCATGAGAAAGGAAACTCCAAACCGCAACAATATTGTGTTATCAAGGAATTGTAAGTAGGTAATGTTTCCTATAAATGCAATTCCCAACGCAAACTCAACTAACAATATATAAATTCCAGCAAGCGCAGCACTCCAAATCAACAGGTAATACAATTTCGATTTATCAGGCTGATAAACCTTCAGTATAAGTATAATTGAATAGCCCTCCAACCCCAAAATGAAATTAGAAATTACTGCATCTGTAATACTTATTTTCCAATCAAACCCAGCAAAATTCAATGCAAAGACTTGCAAGCAAGTCCATGCAAGCCACCAAATAATTTCCAGAAGGACAATTTTTTGGCTTTGCTGCTTCATGCATTTTCTTTTACTGCTTCCAATTTACCCCTCACATAAGCTGTCTTCATTTTTACCACTTCCAAATAGGAACCACGATCCTCCTCCTCATTGATGGCGGAGAAAAGCTCCATACCATCTCTCAAATCGTTGAATGGATACAATTCAGTAACACCCACAAAATCCCACCTCACAATTTCTTGCTTTATATTTATGAGCAACTCTTCTTCATTAAATCCAACCTGTTCTGCTTTATAAAGGGCTTCTTCTAGCGTATCCGCTTTGATAAGTCTGTATTGTTCATCGAACTGGGCTTTGTGATCGCCCGTACCGCTTACAATATTGAATACTACTTTTGCAATATACCAATTCATAAAATTTACTTTTAGCTTAATCTCTAGAAACTCTTAATTTCAAGTCCACCAAAAATCGAAGTGCCTTTTAATACAAGTGTCTTTTCCTGATCTGAAGATTGGTCATTCTGAAATGTGCGCTTGTCTTCAATTCCACCAAAAACAGAAACCATTTCAGATTGAAGGCGCCAGTTGGCCGGTATGATTAATTCTGCTCCACCAAAAATTTGTGTGAGTTCTAATACCGCTCTTCCTTTAATATCCGATTTCATCAAATTAATAGAGGATCCTCCAAATAAAGTGGTCACTTCTCCACCTTTAAAATCCTTAGTAACTACGTTTTTCTGAACTCCACCAAAAACGGAAACTGAGACAAGATAATCGTCCATATTATTTACTCCTTCATTGTCCTGATTTGAAAAGCCGGCACTACTGCCCCATCCTCCTCTTCTGCCCCACCTGCGCCTGCCCACATCATTCCTTGGGTTAAAAATGATAAATAAACCGACTCCAATAATAACAATCGGCCAGAGGTAAGGTCTGATCTCTAAATCGGGAACAATTCGATCTGCAAGGAAAATAGAACCAATTAATACCGGAACCATCCAACTCCAATTTTTAAAGGAATGCTTGGCTCCAACATAAAAACCAATGGCAATCAGTAACATTGGCCAACTAATAACCCAGCGCGGAATTTCTGTCCCCATTTGGTTGGCCAACAATACACAACCAACAATTACTACAATTACACCAGAAAATATTTTACCAGAATTATTGTTGGGTAAAAACTGGTTATCTCCATCTGTTCTTTTTGTTGTTTCCATGTTTTCTTATTATTTAAATCAAAAGTAGGCCGGACATTTACATCCCACAAGGGGAATTAGGCCGCCTCTAGTCAATTGTAGGTGAACACCCGAAAAGTGTAGGTAAAGGCTTCTCCCCAGGTCAATCTTGAATTCCATCGATAATTGCAGTAACTTGATACCCGATATCTATTAAATCTTTCAAATCCTTTCAATAAAACGTTCTACACAATGAAATCAATAACTTTTTTTGCAGCCTGGCTTTTTATCTTTTCTATCTCGTTTGCACAAACCAACGTACCTAGCAAGGATGTACAAATAAAGTCCGCAGTAATGGCAGCTCAGGAAGATATGCGAGATGGGGCTATGATCTATGGTTATTCTGAAAAGGGAGAGTTTATAGTGCTGAGAAAAGGAAGCAATGATCTGGTCTGTCTGGCTGATGATCCCAACCAAAAAGGATTCAATGTAGCCTGTTATTTTAAAGACCTTGATTCATTCATGGCACGCGGGCGAGAATTACGAAAGGAAGGGAAAGATTTTAAAGAGGTATTTGACATCCGAGAGAATGAAGTAAAGTCAGGGAAATTAAAAATCCCACAAAACGCCAGCTTGTTTGTATTGTCAGGCTCCGATGAAGTCTTTAATACTCAAACTGGAGAGGTGACTGGTGCTAATTTAAGATCTGTAGTTTACATTCCATATGCTACTTCAAAGACTACAGGGCTTCCCTTAAAGCCTGCTGCCCCAGGTATGCCATGGCTCATGGATCCCGGCACACACCGTGCGCATATTATGATCACTCCTCCATCAAAAAATTAGCCGCTGCTTCTTAATGGATTTCGATCTTTGGTTGGATCTAAACAAATCCAATTAGTCTGAGTCTTTGTGCTTTAGAGTAGCACTGAGCAAATCTTGTCCAGTGTCAAAAATATTTTGCTAAATAATATATTTGGCACTTACATAGTTTTTGTCACAATTTATACTGACAAAATCACTTCAACACAATATAAAGGTTACTTCTATCAGAATGGAAGAATCTTATTTGGATTGACAGTGCTTTCAATGCCCGCTCCCCGCTCCCCATCTACAAACTATTAGGATAAATTTGTGGTTAGATATTGAACAACAAAAGTAATTCACAAATGACATTAGTAGGTAAAAAATTTCCAAGCGTAAAAGTAAACGCTATCAATGAATTAGGTGACACGATACAAATAAACGTGCTCAATGAAGCAATTGAAAATAAAAAGAAAGTGCTTCTATTCTGGTATCCAAAAGACTTCACATTTGTGTGCCCTACAGAGCTTCACGCCTTCCAGGAAGCGCTTGGAGAGTTTGACAAAAGAAATACCATCGTAATAGGTGCTTCGTGCGACACTGCTGAAGTACATTTTGCATGGCTCAACACTCCAAAGGATAATGGAGGTATTGAAGGTGTTACTTATAACCTGTTGGCCGATAGCAATCGGAACTTGGCAAATGCATTGGGGATTCTTGATATCACAGGAGTTGAATACGATGAGAAACAAGACCTGGAGTTGATACAAGGTGATAATGTAACCTACCGCGCCACTTACCTGATCGATGAGGACGGAACTGTGTTTCATGAAGGGATCAATCACATGCCTTTGGGTAGAAATGTAAAAGAATATATACGATTAATAGATGCCTATACGCACGTTCAGACAAATGGAGAAGTTTGTCCTGCCAACTGGGAAGAAGGAAAAGAAGCGATGACCGCAGATAGAAAAGGAGTAGCCAACTATTTAAGCATGAACTAAAAATGGTAAACGAATTAACAGAAGATAACTTACAGGAATTAATTTCTGGGGCTGATAAAGTTGTGGTGCAGTACACTGCCGGTTGGTGTGGCAATTGCAGGATCATGAAGCCAAAATTTAAGAAGCTGGCAACAGAAACACCTGGGATAACCTTCATCATTGCTGATGCAGAGAAGTTCCCCAATTCGCGTAAGCTGGCCAATGTAGATAACCTCCCTACCTTTGCTGCTTTCAATAAAGGTGAATTGTCAAAACAAGTGCAAACCAACAAATTTGAAGTACTTAAAGATTTTGTGAATGAGACTACCCCTAATTAAACACTTCACAGAGTTTGTAGAACAAAATGATGCTGACTTTTTACAGGAAACGATTGAAACCCTGGAGTCGGTAACAGAGGTATCCTCGCTAAAAGATGAAGAACTTGACGTGATTGGTGAGTTACTTTCCAATATGTATGGTGCTTTAGAAGTAAGTGCGATGATAAAAGAGGGCAAACCAAAAAAGGAGGCCTTGAATGAATTCATGAAGCGCGTGGTGGGCGCTATTGATAAGTAAACCCAACCAAAATCAATTTAAAAATCCCCAGCAAAACACCTGGGGATTTTTTTTCAACAAGGAAAATTCTTGCTTACACTATTTCCTAAATACAGGATGTTCCGGAAGGAGGGAAATGTCAATCACTTTCCCATCTTTAATTACAGCACTTACTTTTCTAATATTAGAAATGTCCGCTAAAGGATTAGCATTCAACAAAACTATATCAGCAATTTTATTCTTCTCAATCGTTCCAAAATTATCCAATCCTCTGGCCGCCATTGCCCCTGTTTTTGTTACACTTACTATAGCCTGAGAGGGTGTCATCCCTAACTCAACCAATCCCTCAATGGCCATAATACTGCCAGAACCTGGCTCCTGATTGGGAGGTTTGGGAGCTTGCAAAAACTCTGGAGCAGATCCCTGGTAACTGTCAGTGCCGATAGTTACAAGGCAACCGGCATCAATTAATTTTCTCGCATTGGTTCGGGCTATTTCCAGATAATCTTCTGCATCTTGTGCTTCACGTCCCTTTTGGGTTGAAGTTTTAATATGTTCAGGGCCAAATGCCTCATCTCTTCCTTTAATACTTTCAAGAACTGTCTTTCTTTTTTGTACATGTTGTTGCCATACATCCCCTGTAATCGTATTGCTTAGCATGGCACAAATAATATTACGATCCTTAATAATTTGTACCAATTCATCCGGCAGTACTCTGGAAGAGTGTTCAGGATGCTGAATGAGATCAATGCCTGCTTCAATAGACATGCGTAGCCCCTCCAAACTAGTCGAATGGGTCTCTGCTACAAGTCCTCTTTTATGTGCTTGCTCCACAATCACCTTTTGGGCCCTTGTGGAAAACGCAATCATGACAGGATTATCAAAATGAGATGTACCTCCGTACTTAATAAAATCAGGTCCTTTATCAAGGTATTTATTGATCGCCACATTAAGTTCATCGGGCAACATATCCATAAGATCCTCCCCACTTCCCTGGGTAATAAAATCATTCCACTGCTCTTGAAATACATTGATTTCAGAAGGTTTCGCCAATGCCCAGCTGACAGAAAACGGACCGCCCCACCCCACTATGTTACCTGCCACCAACATTCGGGGCCCTGCCAATTCTCCTCTGTTAATACGATCCCGAACCGCCATCAAAGGAAGTAAAGCACCAAAACTATCACGAATAGTAGTTACGCCATATTTCAATTGAATTTGCGCAAACTCTGTCACCAGCGCCTCACTTTGCGATTCATATTTTATAATTGTCTCAGGGCGGTTCATACCACCGTAAATGGAGGCGTGTACATTAGAGTCTACAAAACCAGGTGTGATAAACTTGCCCTTTCCATCTATCACTTTTGTGTTTTTGGGGATTTTAGTGGAGGATGCTTTTCCGATCTCTTCGATTCTACCATTTCTAATAAGTACCGTTTGATCAGAAATAGGTTCACCTCCATTTCCATCAATTAACGTGACATTTGTTATTGCCAGTGTCGGCTGATTTTGAGAATAGCTGATGTTGTACGCCAAAAGCGTGGAAAAAATTGCAATAAGAGAAATCTTGTAAAGCAATTGTTGCATAGGGAAAGGGTGTTTGCCCTAAAGCTACACTTTTCAAACATTTTAAGTGATTGATTATATCTGAAAATGAATTGGATAATGCTCGCTATTTAGGATTATATGAAGTTGTTTTTAAAGAGGCGATAGGAATGGTTCATCTTATTACCAGATAGAAGGACTAAAATTAGGGTTGTGGGAACAGCCTCCGTTGGGTATCATCTCTCCTCAAAAACCCAAGTATGATTATAAGGATTATCCTTTACCATACGCATCCAATTGTTACTACCAGTTAAACCCTATAATTCGTCCGGTTTTGGCCAAATTTGGTCAGAAACACCTAATTATGAGGATAATACTAATTCTAGGGTTCATTCTTTTTCCTCAATACATGCCTATTTAACCACACATCTATACATTCTACGAACTCCTCTACTGAATTATTTCATTCTTTAAATTTTAGAGCCAAATTGGTGCTGAATTAAAAAAATTACTATCACATGAAGAAGTTCAAATTTATGCTAACCCTCATTCTGCTGGTTTCAGGATGGGGAGCCTGGGCACAGGAGACCTTTCCCCGAAATGACGTAAAGGACATCCGGACGGGTCAATATGCTTTTACCAATGCCACTATTGTGGTAGACCCACAAACTACCTTGCAAAATGCCACATTGTTAATTAAGGGCGACAAAATAGAGCAAGTGGGGGCCAATCTTTCCGTACCTAAAGGGTATGTGACCATTGACCTTAAAGGGAAGTTTATTTATCCTTCACTCATTGATATGTTCACTAACTACGGTTTGCCTGATGTAGAAAGGCCAACCAGTAGCCCCTATGGAGGAAAAGAACAGACACAGTCTAAAACAAAGGGGGCCTATAATGCCAACGAAGCGATAAAGGCGCACTACAATGCTGCTGATGAATTTACTATTAATTCCAAAACAGCTGAAGAATTACGGAAATCCGGATTCGGATCCGTCCTTACCACCAAATACGATGGACTCGCCCGCGGTACAAGCGCCTTCGTTACTCTAAGTGAGAAAAATGATAATACTGCCCTGCTAAGACAAAAGGCCGCTGCTCAATATTCGTTTGCAAAAGGAACATCTTCCCAAACCTATCCTGTTTCGCTGATGGGATTTATTGCAGTGCTCCGTCAAACTCACTTTGATGCTGAATGGTTTGGAAGCCAGACACCTCGGCCATTTGCAGACAATTCCCTGGAGGCCTGGATCCAAAATCAAAGACTGCCACAAGTTTTTGATGCCGGCAGCTGGATCAACGTTTTACGTGCCGATAAACTCGGTGATGAGTTTGGTACACAGTATATCATTAAAGGTGGTGGAGATGAATACCAGCGTATCAATGAAGTAAAAGCTTCAAATGCCATTCTTATAGAACCTGTAAATTTCCCTGATGCCTACGATGTAGAAGATCCATTGGATGCACAAAATGTTACGCTTGAAGAAATGAAGCATTGGGAGCTGGCACCTGCCAACCTTGCTGCGTTGGAAAAAAACGGAATTAATTTTTCTATCACTACTTCAGGCCTTAAAAAAACAAGTGACTTCCTACCCAACGTAAGAAAAGCCATCGCTAATGGTCTTACAGAAACCACTGCCTTAAAGGCTTTGACTACCACCCCTGCCCAATTACTTAAAATTGATAATCAGGTGGGTAGCCTGAAAAAAGGTATGTTGGCCAACTTCATCATTACTTCCGGCAAATTGTTTGATGATAAAACCATCATTCATCAAAACTGGGTGCAAGGTGAATCCTATAACATAAAGCCTCTAAATGCCAGGGATTTTAGCGGTACCTATAATCTCTCCATCAATGGAAAAAGCTATAATCTTGAAGTAACAGGAGAAGCTGGCAGCCATAAGGCCAAAGTAAAAATTAACGACACAACAGTAGATGCAATTGCTACCTTTGACAACGATCTGGTTACCCTTAGTTTCAGGCCAGAGAAAGACAGTAAGGGAAGCATTCGTCTTTCAGGATGGAGCGAAGGAAATGGCTGGAAAGGAAAGGGACAATTAATTGACGGCAGCTGGGTATCATGGACAGGTGAACGGACTGGCGATGCAATAGCCCAAGCCACTAATAAAACCAATAATGAAGGAGCCAAAGAAGAGCTGGGAAAAGTTATTTACCCATTCAACGGGCATGGCTACCCTAGCCTTCCGGTTACAGAAACAATCTTAATTAAGAACGCAACCGTTTGGACCAACGAGAGCGAAGGTGTGCTTCAGAATACAGATGTACTCTTGAAAGATGGCAAGATTGCCAAGATTGGAAAGAACTTGTCTGATGCCAGCGCCAAAGTAGTCGATGGCACCGGCAAGCATCTCACCGCAGGAATTATTGATGAACACTCTCATATTGGAGCAGCTAGCGTCAACGATGTGGCCACCAACTCAGGCATGGTGCGCATGGGTGACGTACTGGACTCTGAAGCCATAAACATTTACAGAGCGCTGGCCGGTGGTGTGGTAGCCGTTCAGGTACTTCACGGATCCGCCAACCCCATCGGAGGGCAATCTGCGATGATCAAATTGCGCTGGGGAGAGTCTCCTGAAAATCTAAAAATCCAGGGGGCAGATGGGTTCATTAAGTTTGCGCTCGGAGAAAACGTAAAGAGATCCAGCAATCCAAACTCCATACGTTTTCCACAAACACGCATGGGGGTAGAACAGGTGTATGTAGACGCCTTCACCAATGCACGAGAGTATGAGAAAAAATGGAATGCCTACAACAGTCTTTCCGCAAAAGCAAAACCATTGGCCCTTAAACCAAGAAGGGACTTGGCTGATGAGACCATGTTAGAGATTGTCAACAGGAAAAGATTCATTACCTGCCACTCTTACGTACAGTCTGAAATAAACATGCTGATGAAGGTGGCTGAGCGATTTGATTTTCGCGTCAACACATTCACTCATATTTTAGAGGGCTATAAGGTAGCAGACAAAATGTTTGAACACGGTGCTGCTGGCTCCACTTTTGCCGACTGGTGGAACTATAAATGGGAGGTTCGCTATGCCATCCCTTATAATGCCGCCATTATGCAACGTGCTGGTATCGTTACTGCCATCAATTCCGATGATGCAGAGATGGGCCGTAGGTTAAATCAGGAAGCAGCAAAATCGGTGAAGTACGCAGGAATGTCGGAAGAAGATGCACTTAAAATGGTGACGCTGAATCCCGCCAAAATGCTTCACCTGGACGGTCAGATGGGAAGTATTAAACCGGGTAAATCAGCCGATGTGGTACTGTGGAATGATCATCCCCTATCTGTATATGCGAAGCCATTGAAAACCATTGGTGGAAAAGTGTACTTTGATGTAGAGAAAGACAAGAAGCAAAACAACAAGGCCCTTGATACCGAACGTGCCCGATTGATCCAAAAAATGAAAGGCGCTAAGAAGTCAGGCAGTCCAACTCAGCACGGTGATGGAAGAATCCAGGTTCAGTTTCATTGCGATGACATCATGGGCTTAGAAACAGAAGAATAAAACTATTAACTGAGATATTATGAAAAAGTTAAACTATATACTCGTACTGGTTCTAATTGTCAGTCATTGGGCAATAGCACAAAAACCAGTTCCAGCTCCACCGCAGACGAAGCCAATCGCCCTCACAGGGGGAACGGCTCACATCGGGAACGGACAAATAATAGAAAACGCACTCATCACATTTGATAAGGGAAAACTTACCAATGTAGTAGATGGAACTACGGCAAAAATTGATCTTTCCGGCTATGAAGTAATCAACGCAACGGGCAAACAAATTTACCCTGGCTTTATCCTCCCCAACTCGCAAGTGGGACTTGAAGAGGTAAGTGCCATCCGTGCCATGAACGATACCGAAGAGGAAGGTGATATGAATCCCAATGTGAGATCGCTCATTTCTTACAATGCAGATTCTGAATATCCACCTACCTTCAGGTTCAATGGAGTATTGTTGGCCGAAAGCACCCCTCTTGGAGGAACGATCTCAGGAAGTTCCTCACTCATGGAGATGGAGGGATGGAATTGGGAAGATGCTGTCCATTCAGCTGATATTGGCATTCACATCAACTGGCCTCTGATGATGAAGAGGCAGTTCAGTTTCGCCACTTTTTCTTTTACAGAATCACCTAACAAAGAATACGATAATCAGGTATCAAACCTCGAGCATTTCTTTAAGGACGCTGTTGCTTACGGAAACCAATCCAACAAAGAAGCAAATTTGAAAATGGAGGCGATGCAGGGCTTGTTTGATGGAACCAAAACTCTTTTCATCCATGTCAATAAACCCAAAGAAGTCATTACTTCTATACGCACGGCACAACGCAACGGTGTGAAGCACATTACTTTGATCAGCGGTGAAGCAGCCCTGACAGTAGCTGATTTTTTAAAGGAAAATAAAATTCCTGTCATCCTGCCATCTACCCACAACCTTCCAGATCGGGTAGACGATGATGTAGACATGGCCTATAAGTTGCCTTACCTTCTTTCTCAAGCAGGTGTAATGGTGTCTTTGTCACAGGATGGATCGCTGCATGGTGCCCGCAACCTTGGCTTCTTCGCAGGCACGGCCGCAGCTTATGGCATGAGCAAGGAGGATGCACTAAAAACCATCACTTCCAATACGGCCAAAGCGTTGGGCGTAGACAAACGTGTAGGAACTTTAGAAGTCGGTAAAGACGCTACCTTGTTCGTTTCTGAAGGCGATGCGCTAGACTACAGAACCAACGTACTCTTGCACGCGTTTATCAGTGGTAAACACATCACCCTGCCAGGCAATCAAGAAGAACTGTACGAACGTTATTCTAAGAAATACGGTCAGAAGTAGAATTAAAAATAGTGCCATTTTAAAAGCAACCTCATTTGGGGTTGCTTTTTTATTTCCAATACAGGTGAACTCTCCAGTCCAATCAATGCATAATCTAAATAGCATTGGAATTAAATCAAAGGTGCTACTATTGTCATGTATATTCCTTTTGTACCTTGAATACTTCCGAAGGAAAACCAACAATAATTAAAAGTCATGAAGAAGGAAAAATTTATTAGTGACCTTTCCCAAAAAGAATTCCCAATTTCCAACAGAGTTTCGGCTCATACCATCAGACAATCTCTGTTTGAGTTTATTCAAAAGGTAAATCCCGAATTTACCAGGGCACAATTTCTTTCCAATAGCGAATTGAATCATTATCGGGAGCAATACATTTCAAATTATCTTATCAAAGAAGCGGGTGAACTATCCGAGGCAGAAAAGACAGTGCTTGAATCCATCACTTCCAAATCTACCCTCACGGACAAAGTAGATGATGATGATCAGGAAACTCCCAATCAAGGGCAACGGGTGGCTGATAAGGTCGCCTCGTTTGGCGGCAGCTGGACCTTCATCATTTCCTTTGGGGTATTTTTACTCTTGTGGATTGTCCTCAATGCCTTCTGGTTGGCCAACAGAGGATTTGACCCCTACCCTTTTATACTGCTGAACCTGATACTCTCCTGCCTTGCAGCCATGCAGGCACCCGTGATTATGATGAGTCAAAACAGGCAGGAAGAAAAAGATCGTAATAGGGCCAGAAAGGATTACATGATCAACCTCAAATCAGAGTTGGAGATTAGGGTGCTCCATGAAAAAATTGATCACCTTATCATGCATCAACAGCAGGAGTTATTGGAAATTCAAAAAGTACAGATTGAAATGATGAGCGACATCCTTGCCAGGGTAGAAAAAAAGTAACTCTTATTTACAGTGGCTCACACTAAACCATTATCATCTTTTTTCATGATGAATATCATTCATGGGTTTATCAAAAATAGCTTGTTTGCATCGTATATTTGTCGTTGTCGCCAATCGAAATACGGAAGTTAACCTCAACATACATGACTTTTATTGATTATTATAAAGTTCTCGGTCTAAACAAAGACGCCACCGAAAAGGAAATCAAAAATGCTTACCGCAAACTAGCACGTAAATACCATCCTGATGTTAACCCTAACAATAAGGAAGCAGAACATAAATTCAAAGAATTAAATGAGGCCAATGAAGTATTAAGCAATCCGGAAAACCGTAAAAAATACGATCAATACGGAAAAGACTGGAAACATGCTGAACAGTTTGAAAAAGCCAAACAACAGCAGCAACAACAACGCACCTACCAAGGTACAGGTCATGATTTTGGAGGCGGTGACTATTCTGATTTCTTTGAATCAATGTTTGGGGGAGCCTCCTCCCATCAGGGTCGGCAAAACATTAGGTTCAGAGGACAGGATTACCATGCCGAACTTCACCTCAACCTGAAAGATGTTTATTCTACCCACAAGCGTACGCTTACAGTGAATGACAAAAATATTCGCATCACCATCCCCGCGGGTGTTGCCAACGGACAGGAAATAAAAATAAAAGGCCATGGGGGACCAGGAATAAATGGTGGACCGCATGGAGATTTATATATCAAGTTTATCATTCAGAATGATACGCAATTCAAAAGAGACAAAGATGATCTCCACGCCACAATAGATTTGGACTTATACACAGCCCTACTCGGTGGGGAGTTAACAGTAGATACCTTTGATGGAAAAGCTAAAATAAAGGTGAAGCCTGAGACTCAAAATAACACAAAAATAAAACTCAAAGGAAAGGGATTTCCCATCTATAGAAAAGACAATTTGTTTGGTGATCTATATATTACTTATAACATTAAATTACCCACCTCATTGAGCGAAAAAGAAAAAGAACTGTTCACTGAATTAGCCAAATTAAGATAGCCATGGCAGAACAAAATATAATATCTATAGAGACCTTCTGTATACAATACAATGTACCCGTTAAATTTGTCCAGTCACTGCAAAAATACGAACTGTTGGAAACCGTGAAGGAGGGCAACAAAGAGTATATCCGAATAACTCATTTACAACGTGTTGAAAAAATGATCAGACTACATTATGAATTGAACATCAATATGGAGGGACTGGATGTGGTGAATAATCTGTTGCATCAAGTCGCAGAACTTCAACAGGAAAACCAAAGGCTAAAAGATCGACTGAATCTATTTGAATGATTCCTTCATGAAAGGCTGAGATATCCAATTTCAATTTTTAAATTCCTCAAAACCTTTTTATCTTCAAATTCGTTTTATTGAATTATTCATTTAATGAATCGTCATGTTCATAGGACACTACGCCCTGGGGTTGGCATCAAGAAAAATAAGTAAACTTCCTTCCCTTGCCCTCTTATTTATTGCGGCTCAATGGCTCGACTTGATTTGGCCCATATTTGTTTTGCTGGGAATAGAGACCTTCCATATTGAAATTGGAAATACACAAATTACGCCACTCAGTTTCGATTTTTATCCCTACTCGCACAGTCTGCTCATGGCTATAGTATGGGGGCTTATGTTAGGCACCGTTTACTACTTATTCACTAAGAACAAACAGGGCTCAACGTTACTTGGTGCTTTAGTATTGAGCCATTGGGTACTGGATTTCATCACCCATCGTCCTGATTTGCCTTTGTCTCCTTTTAGTGACGTAAAAGTTGGACTTGGATTGTGGAACCATTCTGTATTGGCCATCATCATAGAGCTAGGATTGTTCATACTTGGAACAGTTCTTTACTATCGCTACGCTAAACCACAGAAAAAGATATCCTTTTGGTTACTTATAGGATTCTTTGTGGTCATTTATTTTATGAATATCCTTGGGGCCCCTCCACCAAATGTACAAGCGGTAGCCTGGTCGGCTAACTTAATGTGGCTCTTTGTCATCTGGGCCTGGTGGATAGAGAAGAAGTAGTTTGGATAAGCCTTTCGATCGGTGTTATCACCGATCCGAAATGAGCCTCATCCCCTATCTCGGAGATTGCTTCGGCAGGCCTACCGCATTCCTAACTCGCTTCGCCAGGACCTATTCTTCTTGAATCCTGGAAACTCAACAACAACACGCCTGAACCATTCTTCTCCCCATTTGTTATTATTGCATAACAGAAAGCAGTCGGAAAAAGAAAAAAATCATTTAGCAATTTTTAATACCCTGAATGACCAGGTATTACGTATATCTTATTAAACAAAAATCCGTCTATACGATGAAAAAGATCAATTATATCTACCTTCTTTTGATGACGATGGCCCTTGGGGCCTGTGCACAAAACAGCAAGAATGAACAAAAACAAGCGAACAACTTCCCTATGAAAAAGACAGAACAAGAATGGAAAGCAGCGCTCACCGCTGAACAATACAATATCTTAAGAGAGAAAGGAACAGAACGGGCTTTCACCGGCAAATATTGGGATAACCATGAAAAAGGCAAATATTATTGTGCCGCCTGTCATCAAGAACTATTTGATTCCAACACTAAGTTTGAGTCCGGTTCTGGATGGCCCAGCTTCTACCAACCCCTAAAAGACGAGGCAGTAGTGGTAGGTAAGGACAATAGCCTTGGTATGGAGCGTGATGAAGTGGTATGTAGTCGATGTGGTGGGCATCTGGGACACGTATTCCCAGATGGTCCGAAGCCAACTGGCCTCAGGTATTGCATGAACTCTGCTGCCATGGAGTTCAAGAAGGCAGATAAATAAAGAACAGATTTAAAAATAAGTAGGAGGCCGTTGAATACTATCAACGGCCTTTTTTCATACCTTTTCAGTAAATACTATTGTCATGTGCAGATTAATGGCCTACAAAGGCACGCCCATCATTGCAGATAAATTGCTGTATCAGCCTAAGAACTCCCTCATCCGACAGAGTATCAACGCCAAAGAGATAGAAGAACCACTTAATGGAGATGGTTTTGGAATCGGATGGTATGTGCCCGAGGTAAATAACGAACCTGTTAATTTTGTCTCCGTGCACCCCGCTTGGAATAGCCGAAACCTTCGTAATCTGGCGCCTAAAATAAAAACAAATTGCCTACTAGCGCATGTACGTGCCGCCAGTGTGGGTGAAGTATCGGAATCAAATTGTCATCCATTTCAGTACAAGCAACTTTTGATGGCACACAATGGCGGACTTGAAAATTTTCCCCTCATCAAAAGAAAATTAAGAGAGCCTTTGGATGATGAACTTTACAATTGGATAAAGGGACAGACCGATTCAGAACATCTCTTCGCCTTTCTACTTAATTACTTGTATACAAATCACAAGGTAATCACCGGAGATGCAGTTGCGGATGCCTTCAACTACACTTTTGATAAAGTAAATGGGTTGATGAAACAAGTAGGTATTAATGAACCCGCTTACCTCAATATGGCCATCACCAATGGAGAGTTTATAGTGGCCACCCGATACGTCTCAGATGCCTCGTATGAACCGCTTACACTCTATCATTCAGAAGGCAGCCGTTATGTGGTGGAGAATGGAATCACTCATCTGGAGGCCCCTAAAGATGATGACAATGCTGTACTGGTGGTGTCAGAAAAACTAACGGAAGGGAAGCAATGGACGATGATCCCCAAGAATCATCTGGTAATTGTAGAGTCCAGCCTGAATGTAAGAATAAGGCCTATTTCAGCATAAATTTTAGTAGTTTTCAGCCAAAATTTTAGTCTGTGAAATACGATGTAGTAATTATCGGTGGGGGAATTGTGGGTTTGGCCTCGGCACTCCAACTGCAAAACGACAACCCCAATATCAAGTTACTTCTTCTCGAAAAAGAGAAAGCACTTGCCCTTCATCAAACCGGTAATAACAGCGGTGTAATTCACTCCGGCATTTATTATAAGCCTGGAAGCCTAAAGGCAACCAACTGCTTACGCGGCTACAACTTATTGGTTGATTTTTGTAAACTGAATGCCATCCCCTTCGAGTTGTGTGGAAAAATAATCGTAGCCACCAATACTGAAGAAATTCCTTTGTTGGATAAATTATTTGAACGTGGACAACAGAATGGCCTTACCCATTTAAAAAAAATAAATAAAGAAGAACTAAAAGAATATGAACCGCATGTCAATGGTATTGCGGGTGTGGTGGTACCGCAAACCGGCATTGTAGATTACAAAATGGTAGCCAAAAAATATGGTGAACTGATTCAAAACAAAGGTGGTGAAATACGGTTGAGTGAAAAGGTAATTGAAATCCAGGAAAATGAAACCGAAATTGTGGTGGTGTCCCAAAGAGAAAGTTATACTACAAAACTGGTCATTAATTGTGGTGGATTGTATTCGGACAAGATAGCGCGACTCACCACACCGGATCTCAACCTTAAAATTATCCCATTTAGAGGTGAGTACTATAAATTGAAAAAAGAAAAGGAATATCTGGTTAAAAATTTAATCTACCCCGTACCTGATCCCAATTTTCCTTTTCTCGGTGTTCACTTTACCAGAATGATCGAAGGAGGAGTCGAGGCCGGACCCAATGCCGTGTTGGCGTTCAGTCGTGAGGGCTACAAAAAAAGTGACATTAATCTGGCAGAATTGGCCGAGTCACTGGCATGGCCGGGATTTCAGAAGGTAGCTTTCAAATATTGGAAAACAGGTATGGGTGAAATGTACCGTTCATTTTCAAAGGCTGCTTTTGTAAAAGCGTTGCAAAAATTAATTCCTGAAATACAATATGAGGATCTCGAAAATGGAGGTGCGGGTGTGAGAGCCCAAGCTTGTGATAGGAACGGAGGCCTGGTGGACGATTTTATGATTGTAGAAAAAAAGCACGTGATCAATGTGTGCAATGCCCCCTCTCCTGCTGCCACCTCTTCATTGGCCATTGGAGAGACAATTGCTCAATTGGCAGCCAAAAGGTTTTAGTTGCTCTTAATAGCGGTGGCTTCTATCTCTACCAGATGATCCGAATCGATTAGTTTGCTAATCTCTACCATAGAAGTCACTGGCTTTATCTTCTGAAAGAATTCGCCATGTGCCCTACCTATTTCCTCCCAATGGCTGATGTCAGTTACAAACATCCTTGTTCGCACCACATCTTTTAATTCAAAGCCGGCTTTTATCAATACCTTTTCGATCTTTTCAAGAATAAATCTTGTTTGTTGGTAGTGATCTCCTTTACCCACCAACTCTCCACCTTCATCCACAGCAACAGTTCCGGATATTTCGAGCTGATTTCCGATTTGTACAGCACGGCTATAGCCCACAATGTCCTCCCATTTGGCACCCGAAGAAAAATTATTTCGTTTATCCATTTTTTTAATGATTTACCAATCACACAAGTATCGTAAATTGAAGAGAATTAGCTATGAGTAAAGTAATTGATTTTAATAAAAAAGAACTAGAGCGATACAGTCGCCACTTTGTGCTACCCCAATTTGGAATAGAGGGCCAGCAAAAGTTAAAAGCTGCTTCTGTGATTGTGATCGGTGCCGGAGGTCTTGGCTGTCCCGTTTTGCAATACCTAGTGGCCGCGGGTGTAGGCACCATTGGTATTTTGGATTTTGACATTGTAGGTGAATCCAACCTACAACGACAAGTTCTTTACGGAGTTGATGATATCGGTAAACCCAAAGCCCAGCAAGCGGCCGAAAAACTCAAAGCCCTTAATCCATATATCAAAATTGAGATCATCAATAACAAAATTGATTCTGCTAATGCATTAGAGTTGTTAGGGCCCTTTGATATCATCGTGGACTGTACAGATAACTTCCCCACTCGGTATTTGCTGAATGATGCGTCTGTTCTATTGGACAAACCGTTGGTGTATGGATCTATTTTTCGATACGAGGGACAGGTAGCAGTGTTTAATCTAAATCGGAGTGCTAGCTACAGAGATCTTTACCAAGCCCCACCCTCACCTGGTTCTGTCCCTAATTGTGAAGAGGGTGGCGTGTTGGGTGTATTACCCGGAATTATCGGATGTTTACAGGCCAATGAGGTACTAAAAATAATAGCCGGGATTGGTGAGCCCCTTATCAACAAAGTACTCTTGATAGACACACTGAGTATGGATATTAATGTGATTAAATTTCCAAACCGGAATGAAAGGAATTCAATAAAAAAACTAATAGATTACGAATCATTTTGTGGGATTAATAATACAACGAAAGAAATGGATATGAAAGAGGTAACCGTCAACGAGTTAAAAGCCTTGAAGGAAAATGGTGCTGATTTTCAATTGATCGATGTGAGAGAAGAGTACGAGTGTGAAATATGTAGCATTAATGGAGAGCATATTCCTATTGGAAATATACCTGAAAGTATAGAAAAAATAAGTCGTAATAAGAAGGTAATCATCCATTGCCGGAGTGGGTCACGGAGTGGCAACACCATAAAATGGTTAGAAAAAAACTACCACTTTGATAATCTCTACAACCTGAAAGGGGGCATCATAGCTTGGGCAGAAGAAATTGATACTTCGCTCACCAAATACTGATTTCTTCACAGCGTATCGGAATTACCCTTTTTTCCACATTAAGCTCCCCAGAATTAACGAGGCAATGCTGACCGTAGTGGCTGGCACCAGACTGGGTATTTCTAATGGATAAACCCACTCAAAGAACAACCAGGCTATTAACCCCATCACCATACTCAATATTGCTCCTGTGCTTCTGGTTCTCTTCCAATATAAGCCAAACGTAAGTGACGCAAAAAGCGATACCAGGCTTAGTATAGAGGATTCTGCCACCAATTCATAAATATTCTCACGAAGACTGGCCATCACCGTTGCCACGATAGCAAAAAATAATATAGATAGTCGGGTAACATAGAGTAGCTGTTTATCCGACAAAGTGTTTTTCGTTAAGGGCTGAATTAGGTTTTTAGAAAATATAGCAGCAGGTGCAAGCAGTGCCGAACTAGTGGTGCTCATAATAGCTGACAACAGGGAACCAAAGAATAGTATTTGAACTGGCATGGATGTATGCATTAACACCATGTGGGGTAGCACCAATTGGGCATCACCCGCCAGTTGGTCCGCATAAAGATATTTGGTACATAAACTAATAAACAAAGGAAGCATGGCAATCGTCAAATACAATCCCGCAGCAATAAAGCACGAGCGAACAGCAATCTTTACTGACCCGGAAGACATCACTCGCTGAAAAATATCCTGAGAGGGAATAGAACCCAGGCCAAGTACCGACCATGCCGCGATGTATGTGGTTATTTCTTTAATGTCCCATGAGGGCACAAATTTATAGTTGCGTGGATGTACCTCACTGAGAACGTTTGCCACTCCGCCCGCTTTATCAGCAAGCACAAAGGACAAGACCAATAGCCCAATAACAATAATTATGCTTTGAATAAAATCTGTAATAGAGATCGCCCACATTCCCCCTATGAAAGTATAAAAAGTAACTACTATAGCACTGATGACCACTCCCTGCCAGACTTCAATACCCACCACCACATTTAGAATAAGTCCCATTGCTACCAATTGCGCAGCGATGTAACCCACATAAGGAGGGGCAAGGAAAATACTTGCTATCAATTCTGTTCTCTTGCCATAGCGATACTTAAAGTAATCACCCAGCGTGAGGAGGTTCATGTTGTATAACTTTCTGGCAAAAAAAAGTCCAAACAAAACAAGACAAAGTGCTGCACCAAATGGATCTTCAATCACAGCATACAATCCTCCCTGCAGAAACTCTGCTGAAGCACCAAACACAGTTTCGGATCCAAACCAGATAGCGAACAACGCGGCAGAGCTAAGCATAATGGGCAAGCTTCGCCCTGCAAGCATAAAATCCCCCGAGGTTTTTACCTTCCGCGATGCCCAATAACCAATGGCCACTGTTAAGAGTAAATACGCAATGATGGAAAGTAATAACAACTCAGCCGTTTATAGAAGGTAAAAGGTTTTAAACTTAAAAGTATCAAACCATTCAATATATTCTATGGATTAAAAATAAAAATGAAGAATCAATCTGTCTTCGTGCTACAGATATTTCCAAAGGATCAGAAGAGTTATTACAAGACGAAGGGCAAGGAGAAAATGGAATGGGTTATAAAGAGAAAATCCCCCGAAGTCCTTGACCCCGGGGGATAATCCTGTCTATAGTTGGCTTTAATCTGATACTAAAGTACAGCAGCCTATGTTTTTAAAAAATAGCGATCCGGCAATATGATTCTACAGTTGATAAGTTGCTGTTTTCACCGTTGAATTGCTTTCAGAGTATCCCTTAACAGGGAATCTGGGACCATAAATTGAGATTTAGCCCTCTCCTTAGGTTGAGATTTAGCCCCGGGAAAGGTAGTACGAGTAGCAATATCGTAACCCATGTATCCCAACCCCATAAAAAATAGCACAGCCAGCGCAATGAATATCTTTTTAGAATTGCTCATAAATCACAAAAGTAGGAATTAAACAAAAAAAGGGCGCAAGGCCCTTTTCAATATTTAGTAAATCGTAATTAACCAAGTTTCTTGATGATGGCTCCAAAAGCCTCAGGATGGTTTGCGGCAAGGTCAGCAAGCACTTTTCTGTTAAGTTCAACACCGGCTTTCTTTGCTTTACCCATAAACTCAGAATACGACATGCCATGAAGCCTTGCTCCCGCATTGATTCTTTGAATCCAAAGTGCTCTGAAATCTCTTTTCTTAGCTTTACGATCTCTGTATGCATATACAAGACCTTTCTCGACAGCATTTTTGGCTACTGTCCAAACATTTTTCTTTCTCCCAAAATAACCTTTGGCTAATTTGAGGACGCGTTTTCTCTTCGCTCGCGATGCTACACTGTTTACTGAACGTGGCATTATTTTTTCAATTTTTGGTCAGTGGCGCCTCGAATGAACGAGATCTTAATGCTCAGTGACCGGGTTTAACAATACTGTGACTGCGTATCAATCACAAACCTAAAAAGCATAAGGAAGCATCGGCTTAATATTATCCTCGTCAACTTTCTTAACGGTGGTTTTTTGGGCCAGTCTTCTCTTCTGCTTAGTTCCTTTTTTTGTCAGGATGTGGTTCATGAAAGCCTTCTTACGCTTAATTTTACCACTGCCAGTGATTTTAAATCTCTTTTTTGCACCTGACTTCGTCTTTAACTTTGGCATTCTATTTACACTTAAAAAAATTACTTTTTTGCTTTTGGCGCAATCATCATATACATCCTCTTCCCTTCCAGCTTAGGCATCAATTCTACCTTACCGTAATCCTCCAATGATTGTGCAAATTTTAAAAGGAGAATCTCTCCCCGCTCTTTATACACAATCGATCTTCCTACAAAATGAACGTACGCCTTTACTTTCGATCCTTCCTGAAGAAAATTAATGGCGTGCTTTAGTTTAAAATTAAAGTCATGCTCATCTGTATTAGGCCCAAAACGGATCTCTTTGATTACCGTTTTCTGAGCATTCTGCTTTATTTCCTTCTGTTTCTTCTTCTGCTCGTATTTAAACTTAGAATAATCAATGATTTTACACACTGGAGGTACCGCATTAGGCGATATCTCTACTAAGTCCAACCCTTGCTCTTTTGCCAATTTGATGGCCATCGAAGTAGAATACACATCTACCTTGATATTTTCCCCAACCACCCTCACCTGAGGTGCGATTATCCTTTCATTTACACGATAAGGTTCTTCTACTACTCGTTGTCTAAAACCTCTTCTGTTAAAAGGTTTCTTGCTGCCTGGAAATATTGCCACTAAATGGGTTTAAGTTTAAAAAAATAACCTGCCAGCCATGCCGACAGGGGTGCAAATATCGCCATATTTTCAACTTTTCAAAAATGCAGGGAAACTTATCTTACCATTATTATATGTAATAATAAGCCATTATTGGCTAAAATGGCGGCTTGCTCTCCTGCTCAAAATAGGAAGCAAACACTTCAAGGTCCATGGCGCCCTGATCTCCGGCCCCGTGTCTCCGTACTGATACCTTGCGATCTTCTACCTCCTTCTCCCCTACAATGAGCATAAAAGGCACCTTTTTCATCTCTGCATCCCTTATTTTTCGCCCTATCTTTTCATCCCTATCATCTGTAAACCCTCTGATATCCCTGTTCCTGAGCTCCTCGATCACCTCGTGCGCATAGTCGTTGAACCGCTCGGATATTGGCAGTACAGCAATCTGATCAGGCGAGAGCCACAACGGGAAGTTACCCGCACAATGCTCAATCAAAATAGCTACAAACCGCTCCAGAGAGCCAAAAGGCGCTCGGTGAATCATCACTGGTGTGTGCTTCTGGTTGTCGGAGCCTGTATATTCCAATTCAAAGCGCTGTGGAAGCTGGTAATCTACCTGTATGGTGCCCAACTGCCAATTGCGTCCTAAGGCATCCTTTACCATAAAATCCAATTTAGGTCCATAAAAGGCAGCCTCGCCTTTAACTGCAACCGTCTCTAAACCACGCTCATCTGCAGCTTCCTGTATTTCTCTTTCAGCCCTATCCCACAATTCATCATCACCAATATATTTTTCCCTATTGGCCGGGTCTCTTAGGGAGACTTGCGCGGTATAATTTTCAAAACCCAAAGATTTGAACACATGAAATACCAAATCTATCACTTTAATAAACTCTTCTTTCACCTGATCTGGTCTGCAAAAGATGTGAGCATCATCCTGAGTGAATCCACGCACGCGTGTTAAGCCATGAAGCTCACCACTTTGTTCATAGCGGTATACGGTTCCAAACTCCGCATAACGAATAGGCAGGTCTTTGTAAGACCTGGGTTTGGTTTTGTATATCTCGCAGTGATGCGGACAGTTCATTGGCTTCAGCAAAAACTCTTCGCTTGCATCCGGTGTATGAATGGGTTGGAATGAATCCTTCCCATACTTTTCATAGTGCCCAGAAGTGACGTACAGTTGCTTACTGCCAATATGAGGTGTCACCACTGGATCATATCCAGCTTTCACCTGTGCTTTTCGCATAAATTGCTCCAATCGCTCTCGCAGGATAGTCCCTTTTGGTAACCATAAAGGAAGGCCCATGCCTACCTTTTCAGAAAAGGCAAACAACTCCAATTCGCGACCTAGTTTCCGATGGTCTCGTTTCTTTGCTTCCTCCAGCAGAGTAAGGTATTCTTCCAACTCCTTTTGCTTGGGAAAAGTGATACCATAAATCCTGGTGAGCATTTTATTCTTTTCGTTGCCCCGCCAGTAAGCACCAGCAACACTCAAAAGCTTTATTGCTTTGATTACATCGGTTGATGGAACATGTGGGCCACGGCATAGGTCAGTAAAGTTACCTTGCTCATAAAAAGTGATTGAGCCATCTTCCAAACCGTCAATTAGCTCCAGCTTATATTCATCCCCTTTCTTCTTAAAGAAGGAAATTGCATCTGCTTTTGATACTTCTCTTCGAGTGAACGTGTTTGCCTGGCGAGCCAACTCGATCATCTTCTTTTCCACTACCAATAGCTCATCATCCCCAAATGGGCGATCACCTAAGTCCACATCGTAGTAAAAACCATTTTCAATAGGTGGCCCAATGCCAAATTTTACTCCTGGGTAAAGTGCCTCTAAGGCTTCCGCCAATAAGTGGGCAGACGAGTGCCAGAAAGCATATTTTCCTCCTTTATCTTTCCATGTAAAAATCTTTATTTCAGCATCCGTTTCAATTGCTCTGTCCAGATCCCAAATCTCACCGTTTACCTCTACGGATAAAGCATTTCGGGCAAGTCCCTCGCTGATACTTTTTGCAATTTCAATACCTTTTACTCCCCTTGGAAACTCTTTGGAGGAACCATCGGGTAATGTTATTTTAACAACACTCATCAAATTCTAGATTAAGAATGCAAATATGAGGTTTTCTGGGCTCTTAACCACCCTAGGAAGAGAAAAACGGGTATGATTCTAGAGTTGCAACTGGGCGGTGAAAAGAATGCCAAACTTTCGCGCATTTGGGTTGTCCAGATAAGAAACCCGGTGAACGAAATCAACACGGAATATCTTAAAGATGTTTTCTACTCCATAGCCCAACTCGATATACGGCTTCCCGTCCTTAAAAAACCCAACAGGCAATGCTGCTTCACCTGTGGGTGTAAATTGAGAAATTAAATCTTTGTTGGATTGACGCATGCCACCAAAAATCACATTCGATGTAGCCA